>NZ_AUGF01000032.1 GCF_000426885.1 Moraxella caprae DSM 19149
TTAAACTCTTGTTTGCCTATACCACTTTCATGTTTAGATAATACCATATCACCGACTTGGATATCTTCGATACGCTTTAATCCTTTATCTGTAGTAATACGAGTTCCTGCAGGGAAACAAGCATTGTGTTTGGTTTCTGCTTTAGTCATATTGCAATTCCCCTAATATTCATCATCTCTATAAGGATTGCCAACCCCAATCCCTGCCAAAATCTCAATCTCAAACCCCTCCATCTCGTCCTGCTCGGCTTGCCCAAGCTCGTGGTCAAAGCCGAGTAAGTGCAATACACCATGTACGATAAGGTGCGTCAAATGCTCGTCCACCGCTTTGCCTTGCTTATCTGCCTCACGCACCACGACCTCATGGCAAATCACAAGCTCGCCCAGTGGTATATTATTCATCATCACACAGACATCGCTCGGTATGTCGCTTGGGTAGGATAAAATGTTGGTGGCGTAGTCTTTGCCCCGAGCGTCAAGGTTTAGCTCACGCCCCTCAGTCGTGCCACAGATATAAATATCCAAAGATTTTGGCAAATCTATCCAGTTTTGAGCAGGTAGCTCATCAAATGGATAATAGGGTAACGCCAAACCGTGCGTGATTTTGTCATTCATCACCGTTAAGGCATGATTAAAAATCTCTGTAATTTTTATTTCATGATAAATTGGCAACTTAGCAAGACCTGCCACATCATCGGCAAAACTGAGCGTTATCTCATTCATCATTGCCGTCCTTGCCACCTTGACCGCTTTTGTCGTCTTTTATGCTATTTAAAAAGGACAAGGCGTTTAACGTACGGTTTAGCTCTTGTTCTTGACGCTGTTTTTTGCGGATTTCGGCTCGCTCACTCTCGATTTTGCTTTCCACCGCATCATAAGCATCATAAGCGTCAATGATTTTTTGCACCAGATGATGACGCACCACGTCTTTACTGCTAAACTGCGTGATGTGAATGTCCTCAATATTTGCCAAAATCTGCAACGCCACCGCAAGTCCCGACTTATGACCACGGGGCAAATCCACCTGCGATGTGTCGCCTGTGATGACTGCACGACTTCCAAAGCCAAGCCGTGTTAAAAACATTTTCATCTGCTCAGGCGTGGTGTTTTGGGCTTCGTCCAGTATCACAAAGGAGTTATTAAGCGTCCGCCCACGCATATAGGCAAGTGGGGCAACTTCGATGATTTGGCGTTCTAGGAGCTTACCCACCTTTTCAAAGCCAAGCATTTCATACAAAGCATCATACAGAGGGCGGAGATAGGGGTCAATTTTTTGGGTCAAATCACCCGGCAAAAAACCTAATTTTTCGCCCGCTTCCACGGCAGGGCGAACAAGCAAAATTCGCTCAATCTCGCCACGCTCTAACATGTCCACCGCCACCGCCACGGCAAGGTAGGTTTTGCCCGTGCCAGCAGGACCTACACCAAACGAGACGTCGGAGAGCAGAATATTACGCACATATTCGGCTTGGTTGTGTCCTTTTGGCGTGATTTTGCCCTTGCGAGTCGATAGGCTCACAGGCGTGTGCGTTTGGGTGGTGGTCTCTGGATTTCGGGCAAGGCTTGCTTGGATAAGTAGGTGCAAGTCTTCTGGGGCAATGTCGTCTGATTTTTTGGCAAGTTCATAAAGCTCGCCCAGCACATATTGGGCGCGCTCCACTTGGGTCAAATCGCCTGTAAGTATAAAGTCATTGCCACGATTGACAATGCTAATATCAAGGCGGTCTTGTAGATATTTTAGGTGCGTGTTGTATTCGCCAAGCAGGGTGCGAAGCTCAAAGGGGGTCAGTTCAAAACTAAGGGTGCGAGTTAGGCTCAAATGGGTTTCCTTTTTAAAATAAAATGGGCGTTATTAATCATGCTTTGGAATATGATTTCGGGATAAATGCGGTTGATTAATCTTAATATGCACCAATTCTGCATTTTAAAAATCATGCTTTTGTAGGGGCGTGCTGAGCAAGCCTGTTGATATACCCCAAATTTAACAATACCAAAACAAAAATCATCAAGACTTATATGCTTTCAAAAAATAAAAAATCAAGCCGTAAAATAACATTCAAACAACAAAAAACCCTTTTCCAAAATAGAAAAGGGTTTTTAAATATGGCTCCCCAACCTGGGCTCGAACCAGGGACACACGGATTAACAGTCCGATGCTCTACCGACTGAGCTATTGGGGAATGGTGGGTCGTGCAGGATTCGAACCTGCGACCAATTGATTAAAAGTCAACTGCTCTACCAACTGAGCTAACGACCCGCTAAGCACAAGGCTTATTCGGTCATCTAGGATAATGGTGGGTCGTGCAGGATTCGAACCTGCGACCAATTGATTAAAAGTCAACTGCTCTACCAACTGAGCTAACGACCCTTATCACTAAACGTGGTGCGTATTATACAGGTAAATTTTGATACGTCAAGCGTTTTTTATGAAATTTTTAAAAATTTAACAAAATAAAAGGCTTTTGGGGCTTTGGCATTGCTTTTTTGGGGGCGGTTGCTTAAAATTAGCCAATCATTGATGAAATTGAGTTATTTAAAAGGTAATCTTATGCAATCTGTCCAAGTCAAACTCCTAAACCCCAAAATCGGCTCTGACCCTAATTTCCCCCTGCCCACTCGTGCCACAGACGGCTCGGCAGGCATAGACCTAAGAGCGTGCATTGATGAACCTTTGGTTATCAAAGCGGGCGAGACCAAACTCATCGGCACAGGGCTTGCGATATATATCAAAGACTCCAATTTTGCAGGGATTATTTTGCCACGCTCAGGACTTGGGCATAAGCATGGCATTGTGCTTGGTAATCTTGTTGGTCTGATTGATGCTGACTATCAAGGCGAGCTGATGGTGTCAGTGTGGAACAGAAGCGATAGCGATTTTACCCTAAATCCTGCCGAACGCATGGCTCAATATATGGTGGTGCCTGTGGTACGTCCAAGTTTTGAGATTGTTGATGAATTTAGCGATGACAGCGAGCGTGGTGCAGGTGGGTTTGGTAGCTCTGGGATTAAGTGATTGATTTTATTGGTAATTGATAAATTTTTACAACTATTTGAAAGGAAGATGCCATGCAATACAAAGCCCCAAACCACAAATCCCTAACCCTAGACGAAGCCAAACACACAAGCGAGGTCATCACGACCGCTCTGCCTTATATTCAGCGTTATAAAGACAAACTTATCGTGGTTAAATACGGCGGTAATGCCATGACCGACCCTGTGTTAGAAAGTTCTTTTGCCCGAGATATCGTCCTACTAAAAACAGTCGGCATTCATCCTGTGGTCGTGCATGGCGGGGGTCCGCAGGTGGATAATCTCATGAATGAGCTTGGGCGTGAGTCCGACCGCATAGACGGCATGAGAGTTACCGACAAAAACACGATGAACGTGGTGGAAATGGTGCTGGGCGGTAGCGTAAACAAATCTATCGTCAATCTTATCAACAAGCACGGCGGACAGGCGATTGGCTTGACAGGCAAAGATGCCAACCTTATCCGTGCGGCCAAACTTGCCATGACGGATAAAGATGGCAATCCCATTGATTTGGGCTTTGTTGGTGAAGTCGCCCACGTCAATACAGATGTCATCAATATGCTAATCCATAGCGACTTTATCCCTGTCATCGCCCCACTAGGCGTGGACGAAAATGGCGAGACTTATAACATCAATGCCGACCTTGTGGCAAGTAAAGTCGCTGAGTTTTTAAACGCAGAACGCCTGCTTCTGCTCACCAACATCAAAGGCGTGCTGGATAAAGAAGGCAGTGTCCTAACATCGCTGACCCCCACCGATGTGGATAATCTCATCGCTGATGGTACGATTAGCGGGGGCATGATACCCAAAATCGCAGGAGCATTGGATGCGGTCAAAGCAGGGCTTAGAAGTGCGACCATCGTGGACGGGCGAGTGCCACACGCTTGTTTGCTTGAAATCTTTACCGAAGAAGGGGTGGGTACGCAGATTTTAAGGGAAGTTTGAGTTTAAATCAGGCAATTTGCATTTGGCGTAGGGTGGGAAAAACCTGCCATTTAAAATGTAAGTCATTCAATTTATTGGATTTTACAATTATAGTCTGCCAACTTTGAAATAATACTGTGTCAAACTCGCTCGTAGTACTACTTGTACAACTTCGCTCGTTTTCCTTGTCTTATTTCAAATTTGTTTGACTATAAAATCCAACTTGTAAAATAAACTTGCCAATGACAATCATAATACAAAAAAAGGTGGGCTTAGCACACCCTACACCGCTGTTATCTACCTAAGGAAATTCTTCGCTAGGATAAGGCATATAAATCTGATAACCGTATTTTGCTGTAATCAAACAGCCATTATCCAGCCATTCAACTTTTAAATTTTGATAATCTGAAAAGTTTTCATCAACCACCATCATCACACCTCTCGGCAAAACCTTACCATTAGCAAAAGGCGTTAAGAAAAACCGATGGTAATCATGGCTAGATAACCAAGCGTTATAGTTAGTGCCATTGGTCGCTACTGACAACACCAAAGTATCAGATGGATTTTTCCATTGGTATAAGGTGTCAGATGAGCGGTTACTCAGGATGATAAAAACAATCCCTGCTAAAAACCCAGCCACAAAGACAAAACACTTCGTAAGATTTGTTTTCACTGTCAAGCCTTTCTAAATAATCATTAGAGTAAACCACATTCAATCAACAGGATTTAATTAAATTCCTCCACCCACTCACTCTCATCAAAACCAATCAGTGCCACATCATCGCCCACGACTATCGGGCGTTTTAGTACACTAAGATTGTTCTTAACTATCTCATACATGGCGGACACATCGCCACTGGTTAGTACCGTTTTGGTCTCATCATCAAATTTGCGGTAAGTAGTGCCTTGCTTGTTGATGACTTTTTCGCCAAAGGTTGCCACAAATTTGGCGAAGTCATCTTGGCTTAATACCGACTTTTTATAATCAAAAAACTCATGCGTTATGCCATTTTGATTTAAAAAATCAAATGCTTTTTTCATGGTGTTGCAGTTTTTTATGCCATAAATGGTCGTCATGGGGGTGTCTCGCTTTACAAAATATTGGCAAATTATAACAAAAATCGGCTATAATAGCGTGTTAAATTTTTTATTTTTGAGTTAGCCCATCATGAGTCTAAACAATTACGATTTTAAAGCCATTGAACAAGCCCAGCAAGCCAAATGGCAAGCTGATAACCGCTACCACACCGACAATAACGACAACGGCAAGCCCACCCGCTATATGCTCTCCATGTTCCCCTATCCAAGCGGTAAGCTCCACATGGGACACGTTCGCAACTACGCCATTACGGACGTGTTGTCTCGCTACTACCGCCAAAAAGGCTATGATGTCATGCAGCCGATGGGCTGGGACGCTTTTGGCTTGCCTGCCGAAAACGCCGCCATTGACAACGAGGTTGCCCCCCATGCGTGGACGATGTCCAATATCGAGCATATGCGTGGGCAACTAAAATCGCTAGGTCTTTCCATTGACTGGTCTCGTGAGTTCGCCACTTGCAATCCTGACTACTATAAATGGGAGCAATGGCTATTTTTACAGCTTTACAAAAAAGGCTTGGTATATAAGAAGCTATCCACCGTAAACTGGGACCCTGTGGACAACACCGTCCTTGCCAACGAACAAGTCATAGACGGTCGTGGCTGGCGGTCGGGGGCGGTCGTTGAAAAACGTGATATTCCGATGTATTATTTTAAAATCACCGACTATGCGGACGAACTGCTTGACGATTTAAAACTGTTAGAAAACAAATGGCCAAAACAAGTCCTAACCATGCAACACAACTGGATTGGCAAAAGTCATGGCATGGAGCTTGATTTTACCTATGAGTTAAACGGACAAGCGGACAAACTCACCGTCTTTACCACTCGCCCTGATACAATCATGGGCGTAAGCTATCTTGCGGTATCGGCAGAGCATCCGCTTGCCCAATATGCGTCTCGCCAAAACGAAAAAATTGCCGAATTTTGCAGGTTGTGCAAACAAGGCTCGGTTGCCGAAAGCGAACTTGCCAAAGCCGAAAAAGTGGGCATGGATACAGGGCTATTTGCCAAGCACCCTGTAACAGGCGAAGATGTGGCGATTTGGGTTGCCAACTATGTACTGATGAGCTACGGCTCGGGGGCGGTCATGGGCGTGCCTGCTCATGATGAGCGTGATTTTGAATTTGCCAAAAAGTATAATTTAGAAATCAAGCCAGTCATTGAATTTAAAGGCAAAGAATACAGTACAGACGCATGGCAAGACTGGTATAGCGACAAAAATGGCGTGTGCGTAAATTCAGGCGTACTTGACGGCATGGATAAAGACACTGCGAGTGCCAAAATCCTAGAAGTCGTGGGCGATAAGGCAAACGCCACCATTCAATACCGCCTGCGTGATTGGGGCGTATCTCGCCAACGCTACTGGGGCTGTCCGATTCCGATGATTAACTGTCAGTACTGCGGAACGGTGCCTGTGCCTGAGAGTGATTTGCCTGTGGTGCTACCTACCGATGTCGTGCCTGACGGTCGTGGCAATCCCCTAAAATCAATACCCGAATTTGTGAACTGCACCTGCCCAAAATGCGGACAACCTGCCGAGCGTGAGACCGATACCTTTGACACCTTTGTGGAGAGTAGTTGGTACGCCCAACGCTTTACCACGCCCCACGATGACACCCAAATGGTTGGTAGACAAGGGGCGGACAAATGGCTGTCGGTCAATCAATATGTGGGCGGTATTGAACACGCCATTTTGCACCTATTGTACGCTCGCTTTTTCCATAAAGTCATGCGTGATGAAGGCTTGGTTGGCGGTAGTGAGCCGTTTGAGTGCTTGCTCGCTCAGGGCATGGTGCTGGCAGGGACGTTTTATCGTGAAAAGGCGGACGGCTCAAAAAGCTACTATTTCCCTTATGAAGTGGAAGTGCGTGGCAACGAAGCGGTGCTGATAGCGGACGGCGAGCCTGTTACCATTGGCAAAATTGAAAAAATGTCTAAGTCCAAAAACAACGGCGTGGACCCGCAGACCATTATGGGCGAATACGGAGCGGACACAGTACGACTGTACACCATGTTTACCGCCCCTGCTGACCAAACACTAGAATGGTCAGACTCTGCCCTAAAAGGTCCTTATAATTTTGTCAAAAAAGTATGGCGACTTGCCGATGAGCATTTGACTGCGATTGGTAACGTGGAAAAATCCGCCCTAGATGTGGCAAACCACAGCCTATCCAAATCCGCCAAAGCCCTACGCCGTAAGACCCATGAGACCATTGCCAGAATTGACACCGCCTTGGGCGAGCATTTGGCTCTGAACACGCCTGTATCGTCCCTTATGGAGCTTGCCAATGACATTGGAGCGTTTGATGTAGCAGACGGTGGCGATTTGGCGGTACGTCATGAAGCGATTATCACGCTTTTGACAATCCTATCGCTATACGCTCCGCACGTTGGCGAGCATTTGCTAGAAGTGTTTGGGTTTGACAGTCGCACGCTTACCTTCCCAACGCTTGATAAATCGGCTCTCGTGAGCGACAGTATTGTCATGGCGGTGCAAGTAAATGGCAAAGTGCGTGGCGAGATTGACGTACCGACAGGCACGGACAACGATACCATTAAACAAATGGCTCTATCGCATGAGGGCGTTGCCAAATTTATCACAGGCGAACCCAAAAAAGTGATTGTGGTGCCAAATAAACTTGTAAGTGTGGTTGTTTGATTGTGTTTAAATAGATGTGTGGGGTAAATAATTCGCCCCACACGTCCAATCCATTTTATTAAAATTATCCATTGCATGATTTATTATGCCAAAAACCAAACTGTTTAGCCTATTATCCAACATTGCCATTTTAGCCAATTTGATCGTGGGATTTTTGCAAATTCATTGGGCGGTGATTGTCGTCTTTATCGTCATTCATGCCGTGCTTCGACTGGGCTATTTAAAGGCAGAAAGCGAGAGTGCCGTGCGTGATGAAAATACCACCCAAACCAGCATTGCCCCGCCTGTCGTGCGTAATATCGCAAGTGTGATTACGGCGGTGATTTTGGCGGTGGCGATTTATTGGGTAGGCTTTGGTGTGGCGTATTTTGTGAAGTGATTTGATACAAAATGATTTAGAAAAGGACAACCATGCCAAAATTTTTAACCGCTCCATTGTTAGCATTAGCCGTCTTGCCTGCCCTAACTTTATCGGGGTGCGGATTTGCCTTGCGTGGGACAGGCGAGAGCTTGCAGATAGCCCCTGCTTATCAGACCGTACAGTTAAGCCTAGATGACAGCCAAGAAAACTTGCACCTAAAACGAGCCATGACCAAGCATTTGGAGCTTATGCACCTAAAAACAGGGCTTAGCACCAACCAAATCCGTGTAGATAACTTGCGGTTTCGCCGTTATGAGCTGGTCGGCACTTTGACCGAGATTCGTCTGGTGCTAAGTGCGGACGTCAAAATCACCGTTGGCACAAAAACCACCACCGCCCCCATGCAAGTGGAGCAAAGCTATCAATATAATGAAGCGAGCGTGGTAACGCTTGACCAACAGGGCGAAGAGAGTAGGGGTTGGCTCTATGACCAGCTAGGCGAACGCATTGCCGAGCGTTACCGAGCCATGGCACGCTAAGCGAGCAGACCGTGCAACAGCGATTTTTACCGCTTTTTCATCATCTCAAAAACGACAACACCACGCCCACACAGGGGCTGTGGGTCATGCACAGTGATGAGCCACTTCTGCACCAATGGCTCATTGACGCCTGTCGCCCCCAATGGTCGGCAAATAACCAACTCATCAAACGCATGGAGCTTTCGTCCGCCAAATCATGGCTGGACGTGGTCGCCGAGCTAAATGACTTATCGCTGTTTGGTGACAGTACCGCCTTGATAGTTACAGGCAATCACAAGCCCGACACTAAGGCAATCGCTCGCCTTACTGCCTTTGCTGATGACGTGGCAGGCGGGCATAGCCATAATCATCTCATCTGGTGCCTGCCCAAGCAAGACAAAAAATCACTTGCCACCAAAGCCCTAAAACTCTTTTATAATCAAGGGCTTATCATTGACGGCAATGTCTATAATGAGTCAGTGCGTACCGACATTTTGACCGCCAAAGCCCAAGAGCTGGGGCTAATCCTAAGCCCTGATGCGTGGCAAATGCTCCTATCGCACACTGAACATCATCTGTTGTCGGCATATCAGACCTTGTGGCGGACGTCCTTTTTATACACGCATGGACAGATGATTGGCGTGGACGAGCTAGAACGGTCGCTTGTGGACGGGGCGGATTTTACCGTGTTTCATCTGTCGGATACCATACTTGCAGGAGATGCCCAAAAAAGCCTTGCTATTTTACATCACCTAAAACGCACCGACACCGCCCCAAGCATTGTACTGTGGGCGATTGCCAAAGATGTACGGCTGATTCTGCAAATTCAGGCAGGTAAAGCCCCAAGCGAGCTGGGTATTTGGCAAAGCAAGGCATACATCTACGAGCAGACGGCACGGCGACTGCACGGGCAGGGCGGACAGTGGCTGTCCGATGTTTATGCCATTGATAAGGCAATCAAGGGCGTGAGCGATAAAGACGTGTGGCAACTGCTGACCGATTTGGTGCTGTCGGTGTGTGGGGTGGGGGCAAGGCAAGGGTAAATGGCGGACATTATTAATTACAAAACGTTACCATTTTACCATAAAAATTTATAAAAAATACTTAGGGTTTAATTGTTGTTTAAAACAAAAATTTTATAATGACTGTTGGGTTTTTAAAAATTGCATTGGCTATACTTGGATTTTTTAAGACAATTTTTAAGATAAATGTAAATTTGACAAAATTAGAACTAAATGAATTGTTTAAAAATTAATCATAACATAGGGCAAATTGTTATTTATTCTGCAAGCCTATCATTAACCATGTCAAATTTAAAAACTTTATTTTTTGATAGTAGTCCAAAAAGTATGCCAAACTAGGTTTTCCGTTCGCCCTGAGCCTGCCTGCGGGTAGGAAAACCGTTATGGGCAGGTATAGCTCACCACGAACGGTTTTCTTTGTAGCATACTTTTTGAACCAAAGCCTATTTTTTTATCAATATTAATTAACCATTTACCCATTTTTAAAAATACCAATTTTTTTAAAATTAATCTCTATTCTGCTATTTTTTTTGGAAAAAAACCATGTCCACCGCCAAAAAATCCAAATTCTCCCTAAAATGGCTTATCATCGCCATTATTGCCATTGTACTTATTATCCTTGCCTATTATTTCTTTAAACCCAAAGAAGCCCCACCGTCCTATCTGACTGCCGATGCGGTGATGGGCGACATTGAAAACACGGTCATGGCGTCAGGCAAGGTCAAGCCCATTTACAGCGTGGACGTGGGGGCTCAGGTGTCAGGGCGGATTGTCAAGCTGTATGTGGACGTGGGCGATGAAGTCAAAAAAGGCGACCTAATCGCCCAAATCAACCAAGTAGAACAAAAAAACACCGTCTCAAATGCGGGTGCCAATTTGCAACAAGCCCAGGCGAGCCTTGCCCAAGCTCAAGCAAATCTGGCGTCCAGTCAAGGTAATGTGGCAAGCTCAGAAGCCACCTTACAAGCACGCCTTGCCGAACTCAAAAAAGCCGAACAGTCTTTTGCTCGCTTGGAGAGTCTTTTAAAAATTGATGCAATCAGTCGCCAAGATTATGACGATGCCCAAAGTGCGGTCGAAGTCGCTCGTGCCAACGTGGACGTGGCAAGGGCAGGTGTGCAAAACGCCAAAAATGACGTTGCCACCGCACAGGCGAACATCCAAAGCCAGCGAGCCAGCATTAACAAAGCCCAAAATGACCTATCCACCGCCACCGAAGATTTAAGCTATACCACGATAGTCGCCCCGATGGACGGTACGGTTGTTTCTGTTACCCAAAAAGAAGGGACAACGGTGAACGCCATGCAGTCCGCTCCGACCATTGTCACGCTTGCCGACCTTAGCCGTGTCCGTATTAACGCCCAAATTAGCGAGGCGGACGTGGTAAACGTAAGTGCAGGAATGCCTGCTCGCTTTAATATCATTGGTAATACCCAGCAGCAGTTTGACACCACGCTGGCAGGGGTTGAGCCTGCCCCCGAGAACATCAGCACGACCAGTAGCACGGACTCGGCGGTGTATTATATCGGTTATTTGGACGTGGATAATGCCGAACGTAAATTTCGCATTGACATGACCGCACAGATCAATATCATCACCAATTCAGTCAAAAACGTACTCACCATACCGTCATCTGCCCTAAAAGGGGGCAGGGGCAAATACAGCGTGCAAGTGGTCGGAGCGGACGGCATAGCTAAGCCTGTGGACGTGCAAGTAGGGCTAAATAACCGTGTCAATGCCGAAATCAAATCAGGGCTAAACGCTGGCGATAAAGTTGTGATAGGCGAAGCAAGCGGTCAAGGACAAGGTGGACAACGCCAAAGCCGCCCACCGATGATGAGATGATTGGGAGAAAATCATGAAAATCCCACTTATACAAATCAAAAATCTCGTGCGTGAGTTCCCTGCTGGCGACACTAATATTCGTATTTTGCACGGGCTTGATTTAATGCTTTATCAAGGCGAAATGGTTGCTATCATCGGGCAATCGGGCTCAGGCAAATCCACGCTCATGAACATTTTGGGTTGTCTTGATAAAGCCACGAGCGGAAGCTATACCATTTTTGGTAAATCTGTGGACGACATGGACTTTGAGGAGCTTGCTAAGCTAAGACGTGAGCATTTTGGTTTTATTTTTCAGCGTTATCACTTGCTTGGCGACATCAACGCCCTTGATAATGTTACCGTTCCTGCCGTCTATGCGGGCATGAACACCACTAAAAGACGTGAGCGAGCCACCGAGCTCCTTACCCAATTGGGCCTAGGCGAGAAAACCACCAACCACCCCAACCAGCTCTCAGGCGGTCAGCAACAGCGTGTCTCTATTGCAAGGGCATTGATGAATGGGGGCGATATTATCCTAGCGGACGAGCCGACAGGGGCGTTGGATAGTGGCTCTGGCAAGGAAGTGATGAACATCTTGCACCGCCTAAAAGATGACGGACACACCATCATCATGGTAACGCACGACCCAAGTTTGGCAAGCCAAGCCGAGCGGGTGATTGAATTAAAAGACGGGCATATCATTGCTGATTATTATACCGATAATGCCAGAAATCAAGAACAGCAAGATAATAATCACAATACTCAAAACACCGCCACAAGCAAAAATACCTTTGGCTCAAAAAACGCCCTATTTGGCGTGATAGACCGCCTAAAAGAAGCCTTTAAAATGTCTATCTATGCCATGAAAGCCCATAAAATGCGAACGCTTTTAACCATGCTTGGGATTATCATCGGTATCGCCTCTGTGGTGTCTATCGTGGGGCTTGGGCAAGGCTCACAAGCCAAAATCCTAGCCGACATCAACGCCCTAGGCACCAACACCATTACTGTGATGAACGGCTATCCGTGGGGCGATGCCAGACGGCGGTTTGGGCGGGACAATCTGACTGTGGCGGACGCCCAAGCCGTAGCCGATCAGCCCTATGCCGTGTCGGTCAGCCCCATGGTAAACAAATCGGTCAATATCCGCTACCAAAACCAAGACACGACAGGCACGGTAACGGGCGTGGGTAAGGACTATTTATCCGTTACGGGCGAAAAATTGGCTATGGGGCAGATGTTTGATGAAACCAGTGTCGCCACGTCCGCCCAAGATGTCATCATCGACCAAAACGCCTACAAGACCTATTTTAATAACGAAGGCAATCCCATCGGGCAAACCCTGCTCATCGGCAACGTCCCTGCCCGTATCGTGGGCGTGTTGTCCGAAAAAACATCGTCCTTTGCCCGCACGAGCAACTCGCCCACCGTCTATCTGCCTTATACCACCGTCATGTATCGTATGCTTGGCAAAAACACCCTTGACCGCTTTGTTGTACTTATAGATGATGACACGCCGTCCGCCATTGCCGAGACTGCCATTTCTGAGCTTATCAAATCACGGCACGGCACGGACGATTTTAACATCATGAACACCGACAGTATCAAAGAAACGGTGCAGTCCACCACCACCGCCATGACCATGCTCATCTCGTTCATTGCGATTATCTCGCTCATCGTGGGTGGTATTGGCGTGATGAACATCATGCTTGTGTCCGTGACCGAACGCACGAGCGAGATTGGCGTGCGTATGGCGGTTGGGGCAAGGCAGTCGGACATCATGGGGCAGTTTTTGATAGAAGCGGTATTGGTGTGTATCTTGGGCGGTGTCTTAGGGATTTTACTTGCCTTTGGTGTGGGCAGTCTTGTCAATAAATTTGGGGGCGACAGCGTGGGTGTGATTTACTCGCCCCTATCTATCGTGGTTGCCTTTGTCTGCTCAACGCTCATTGGTGTGGTGTTTGGCTTTTTACCCGCCCGTAATGCGTCAAGACTCAACCCTGTGGATGCGTTGGCTCATCATTGATTTGGATTTTAGGGCTGTTTTTTAAAATCCATGTGCTATCAAGGGCGAATGGGTTTGTCTTGATAAATCAAGTGTTTATGTAAAAGTGAGAATGAAGTAAAATGCCACTTTAAACATAAAAAGTGGCATAAAATCATAAAGTCAGCAAATTTTTAAATCTCAGCAAGCATTCGCCCAGCAGGTAGGGCAAAATAGCTTAATATCCCATCACAGCCTGCCCGTCTAAATCCAATAAGGCTCTCCAAAATCACCGCTTCGGTGAGCCAGCCATTTTGAATGGCCGCCATGTGCATGGCATACTCGCCCGAGACCTGATAGGCAAAGGTTGGTACGCCAAAATTGTCTTTAACTTCACGCACCACGTCCAGATAGGGCTGACCGGGTTTTACCATGACCATGTCCGCCCCCTCGGAGATGTCAAGGGCGACTTCATGTAAAGCTTCGGCTCGGTTGGTAGGGTTCATTTGGTATTGTTTTTTGTGTCCTTTTAGGTTGCCTGATGAGCCGACCGCATCACGAAAAGGTCCATAGTAGGCGGAGGCGTATTTGGCGGAATATGCCATGATGGCAGTATTGACAAAACCCTCTGCTTCTAAGGCATCACGCATGGCACGAATGCGACCGTCCATCATGTCCGATGGCGAGATGACGTCCGCCCCTGCCCGAGCGTGGGCAAGTGTTTGTTTAATGAGTGCTTCGGTGGTGATGTCGTTGACCACATAGCCTGACTCATCAATAATGCCGTCTTGACCGTGTGTGGTGTAGGGGTCTAGGGCGACATCGGTCATGACGATAAGCTCGGGGCAGGCGTCCTTGATGGCAGAGACGGCACGCACGGCAAGGGTATCTACGTCGTAGGCGTTATCGCCATTGGGCGATTTTAGGGCAGGGTCAATCACAGGGAAAATATCCACCATTCGCACGCCTGTTTCATACAGCTCTTTACAATGCCTGATGAGTAGATCAATGGATAATCGCTCGATATTTGGCATGCTTTTGATGGCTTGGCGTTGGTTTTGCCCTTCGATGACAAACACAGGGGCGATGAGATGGCAAGGTTTTAGATGAGTTTCGGCGACCATCTCACGAATGCCGTCCGAGACACGCAAACGGCGTAGGCGGGTGTGGGGAAAGGTGCGGTTAAAGGTGTAATTTGACATATTTTTGACCTTGATAAGCTTGACAAAGATATTAAAAGATAGCAAGATAATTATACACCTTTTTGTTAGGATAAATCATGAAACGTTTTAAATTTTCCCTATTGGCACTATTATTGTCAAGTATCACAGTCCACGCCAACGACAGCACGGGCTATGTGGGCGTAGGCGGGGCGTGGTACATCAAAAATCTCAATATCGCCATGAAAAGCGAGGATTTGTACATCAGCAAAGACATCATCAAAGTGGCGTACGAATTTAAAAATTTGACAAACAAGCCAATCTGCTAAACGGCGCTGTTTTCCTTGCCAAAGATGAGCATTCAACACGATGGGGATTTTGCGGACACAGAGGAGACGCTTAACGGCTTTAAAGTGTGGGCGAAACCCCAAAAATGCACGTGCGAGCCTTTTTATATAAAGGACATGATGAGCAATCAGAGCTTGATGTGACGGTCGCATTTAGGCAATGCGGTTTTTCGGATAAAGAGATTTTGTCTGCGTATCATCATGTCAATTATGATGAAAGTTTGCCCAATATATACGCCAAAATCCGAGCCTGCAAACACCCAACGCTATATCGTCTTATCACCGAACAAGACACGCATTGGAAGTTGCAAGCAATCTATGAATGGACACAAACATTTAAAGCCAATACTGTCACTCGCATTAACCACAGCTATCGCCCCATGGTGGATGGCGGTGTCTTTTTCGATGAAAGTCTAGACAGTAATTTTTGTTTGGATAAAGCCACTCGGCAAAACTTGGATAAAAAAGCAGGCACGCACCCTTTGTCTTATTCGGCGTTGGGCTATGTGCTGACCACGGGGGCGAACTGGGCAAAGCCGATTGAGCGGTTTAAACTCACTGCCGAGCGTGATGGCGATGAGATTGTGTCGTTTTGTTGGGCAGGTAGGGGCAAAGTGAAAAAGTGGGGCAGGGCAAATTTGAAGTGATTGAAAATAACTTTGTGCCAAAACAAGACATTGATGTGGCGTTTATTCAGGTTAAATAAACGGCAATCGGGTAAGTGTAGGCTTACCCGATTTTTATCAATTTGCCTTTATAAATGAATGCCAAGCAAAAACCCTTCTCTAATCGCTCGTTTGGCGTCTAGGCGCTCGGCATTTTTTGCTCCGCCAATGATGTGGTAGTGGGCTTTGGGGGTGTCGCCCAGCTTTGGCATGAGATGATTCAGCGACTCTTGCCCCACGCACAGCACCACACTGTCCACACGGAGCAGTTGGGCTTGTCCATTGACCGTTATCCATAAGCCTTCATCGGTGATTTTGTCGTACGTTGCCCCTGCGATTTGGATAACGCCGGCTTGCTCGATGACCGCTTTGTGTACCCAGCCGGTGGTTTTATTGAGTCCTTTGCCGAGCTTGCCTTCACTGCGTTGGAGTAGATAAATTTGGCGGTGGCTTGGCGTGGGAGCAGGTTTGGCAAGTCCGCCTTTGCTGTCATAATGTGGCTCGGGGTTTACGCCCCATTGAGCAAAAAACTCATCAGGGCTTTGGGTGGTGGGGCGATAAGTGGGGTCATGCACGTCTTTGGCAATCACGCCCCCATGTGCCAAAAATTCTGCCACGTCAAAGCCGATACCGCCTGCCCCCAGTACCGCCACTCGCTCACCGGCGACCTTTTGCCCCGAGAGCAGTTCGGCATAGGTCATGACCTGTGGCAAATCGGTGCCGTCAAATCGCACTTTGCGTGGCACGACCCCTGTGGCGATGACGATGTCGTCAAAGTCGCTATTTTTTAAAAATTCATCGCTAACATCATGACTTAATTGAACTTTTATGTTTAATTTTTCTATCATGTTGCGATAGTAGCGAATGGTCTCAAAAAATTCTTCTTTACCGGGGATAACTTTGGCAAAATTAAACTGACCGCCAAGCGTGCTGTTACGCTCAAAAATGGTCACGTCATGTCCACGTTCGCTTGCGGTAACGGCAACTGTCATGCCAGCGACACCGCCTCCGATGACGGCGATTTTTTTAGCTTTTTTGGTGGGGCGAATGTCGTATTCGCTCTCAAAACACGCTCGTGGATTGACCAAGCAAGTCGCTCGCTCGCCAGCAAAAGTGTGGTCAAGGCAGGCTTGATTACAGCCGATACAGGTATTAATGAGATGAGCATTGCCAGTTTGGGCTTTTTGCACCCACGCACCGTCCGCCAAAAAGGGGCGTGCCATTTGTACCAAATCCACTTGCCCATTTGCCAACATCGCCTCTGCCGTGTCAGGCATATTTATGCGGTTCGCCCCGATGACAGGGATATTAATGGCATCTTTGACCGCTTGGCTAAACCGTACAAACACCGCTCGTGGCACGCTTGTTACGATGGTGGGGATACGAGCCTCATGCCAGCCGATACCAGTGTTAATGAGCGTGACCCCTGCCGACTCCAACCACGTGGAAAGATTGATGACGTCCGCCATGACTGCACCGTCTTCAACGAGCTCGAGCATAGACAAGCGAAAACTGATGATAAAATCACTGCCAACCGCCCCACGAATCGCCTTGACGATGTCTAGGGCAAATCGGGCTCGGTTTTCTAAGCTGCCGCCATAATCATCGGTGCGTTGGTTGGTGCGAGCGGATAAGAATTGGTTGATAAGATAGCCTTCGGAGCCCATGATTTCCACGCCGTCATAACCTGCTTTTTTGGCAAGTTTGGCGGTGTGGACGTAGTCGTCTATGGTTGCCTTGATGTTTTTGGCGGACATTTGGCGGGGCTTAAAGGGCGAAATGGGCGACTTGATGGGGCTTGGGGCGACCACAAAGGGCTGATAGCCATAACGTCCGCTGTGTAGGATTTGTAAGAGAATTTTGGTGTCGTGCTTATGCACCGCTCGGGTTACTCGGGCGTGATGAATGATGTCGGCGGTGCGGTTGAGTGTTCCGCCAAAGGGGATGAGCCAGCCTTCACGGTTGGGCGAGATACCGCCTGTGATAATCAGGGCAACACTGCCCTTGGCACGTTCTTCAAAATAGCGGGCGAGCTTACCATAATTAAAAAATCTGTCTTCAAGCCCTGTGTGCATCGACCCCATGACCATGCGGTTTTTTAGGGTGGTAAAGCCCAAATCTAGCGGACGAAAAATGTGCGGATAGGGCGTGTCATCGGTGTGAGTGGGGGTAGGTTTGCCTTTAAAAAATGTGGTCATGGCTGTCCTTGTGCTATTGATACAAGCGATGGCTTGGTGTATTGTAGCACAAGGCGTTCTAAAGCGTGTGTTTTTGATGTTAAAATGACTTAACGGTCATCTTAACATTTTGCCAATATTGAGTTATTTTACCGCTTTAAAGTATAACGCTTGACCTTGGCTGTTAGAGAGTATCAGGTCGGTAGCACTGACTTTATAATGCGTGAGCGTGGGTAAGACTTGCCCCAGTATCTGCTCTAATCTCATGTCAGGGCATGCCATGCGAGTGGACGCCACCGAGCTGATGTGCAAGGTGTTATCATGGATGTTGCTGATGCCAAACATTAGGGTGTTACACCCTGCATGAGCACTGGCTTTGGCAGGGTCGGTCAAATCAAGTGTGGCGACAGATCTGCCTTGATAATCCACGCCTTGTACGGCGGTCAGTTGCCATTCTTGGTTAAGCTGGCTTGTCGTATTAGGCTGTAATCCGTGGGAGACATCTGTGGTTTGGGCTTGGGCGGTGGAATGGGTAGCTGTGCTATCGGGCATGGCAGAACAAGCACTTAGTAGGACGGTGATGATAAATAGAGAGGTTGAGCGTTTCACAAAAAGACCTTTGGTAAAAATTTTATATCGCTAATTGATGATATTTTTGGATGGATTTGTGGGGAAAATTACAATTTGCCCTATGTAATGTCTTGATTTTTGGGTATTATGTTCGCTCCTGTACGTCCAGTTTTTAGAATCATCTTTATTGAAAAATACTTATTATAATCCTTTAAAAACAAAAAACCCAAACATATGTTTGGGTTTTGTAAATAATGACTCAATCAGTGATGATGACCGCCCACACCGTGTGCATGACCGTGAGCAATCTCATCGGCAGTGGCTTCACGCACATCAACCACCTCAACATCAAATGTCAAAGTCACACCAGCAAGCGGATGGTTGCCATCCACTACCACCACGTCGTCATTCACGTCTTTAACAGTTACAAGCATGACATGACCGTCGTCAGTTTGTGATTGGAACTGCATGCCAACTTCGATGTTGTCAACACCTTGAAAATTTGCCCGTGGCACTTCTTGGACAGCCTCGCTAAGGTACTCGCCATAAGCGTCTTCGGGGGCAACAGTCACGGTAAACTTATCGCCCACGCCTTTGCCTTCCATTTGGGCTTCAAGACCGGGGATGATGTTGTGGTGACCGTGCAAGTAGGCAAGCGGTTCGCCATTTGATTTATCAAGCACGTCGCCGTCGCTGTTGGTTAGGGTGTAGTTGAATCGTACAACGGTGTCATTTGCAATCATTGACATGAAATTTTCCTATAAAAGTGAAAAATGTTTATCGGTAAATGGGGTGTCGCTACCGATAATCAAGGACTATTATAGCAAAGTTTTGGCAAATGTTGGGCATTGGTTACAAAAATCTTTTAAAAGTCGATTAAAGCAGATTTAAATCAATTTTGTTATAATGACGTCAGTTGATAATATGTTGTTTAACAATGTTTGTTATCTCTTGCATTTACAATTTTAAAATATTTTTAAACAACACCACCAATTTTGATGAGTTTAATAAGGTAAATACAATGACACACCTAAATACAACCTCTAATTTGCCAAAGACGGATAGCGAGCAGGATGTTGCCATTCATTATGTGCTTGACTTTACCCGATGTCATGAGCATTTGATTGATGTCATCATGAGCTTTGATGTGGCGGACATTGAACGCTCTAATGACGGGCTTAGTTTGTGGCTACCGACTTGGATAGCAGGCAGTTATTTGGTGCGTGAGTTTAGCAAGAACATCACTAAAGTCATCGCCTATGATGAAACAGGGCGGGCGTATCGGGCAAGCAAAAGTGCCAAAAACCGTTATGAATTTGCCGACATCGGGCAGGCGGGGCGGATAACGGTGCATTATGAAGTGTACTGCCATGATTTGTCGGTGCGGACGGCATTTGTCGATGACAGCCGACTGTTTGGCAATTTTACATCGCTTCTTTTGATGGTGTCAGATAATGAACGGGCATCTGCTTGTGTGCATTTGCATGTGCCACAGAGTTTTTTGGCAAAAAATCAAGGCTCATCGCTCGCCTGCGGTCTGCCCCATGTCGTGCGTGAGCATGAACAGGGGGTGGGGTATTCACTCGCTCCCAAAGAAGCCTTTGAATATTATGATTATCCCTTTGAATTTGGGGTGCAGTCGCTGTTTGACTTTACGGTGCAGGTGGCGGACAAAGGGGTGGCTCATCGCTTTTTTATCGCAGGGCGACACCGTGCTGATTTGACAAGGTTGTCGGCGGATGTACAAAAGATTTGCCAAAGCTATGCTGACTTGCTAGGTGATGTGCCTTTTACTGACTATACCTTTATGACGATGGTAACAGGCAGTGATTATGGTGGGTTAGAACATATCAACTCAACCGCCCTTATCACGCCACGCACCGATTTGCCTGTGGGTGAGTCTGATGTGCCAAGCGAGTCTTATCAGCGGTTTTTGGGGCTATGTAGCCATGAGTATTTTCATGCGTGGTGGGTTAAGTCAGTGCGTCCTGATGTGATGATGGACAGTGATTTACAAACAGAAACCTACACGCCCTTGTTGTGGGTATTTGAAGGTTTTACCAGTTATTTGGATGATTTGATGTTATTGGTCTCAGGCGTGATTGATAGGGCAAGTTATTTTAAACTCATCACCGCCCAAATCAACCGCTATTATAAGACAGACGGTCGCAGACACCAAAGCGTGGCGGAGTCGAGCTTCGATACATGGATAAAGCTGTATCGCCCTGATGAGAACACCGTCAATCAGAGCGTGAGTTATTATAACAAAGGGGCGCTCGTGGCGTTGTGTTTGGATTTGAGTTTGTTAAAGCATTCAGGGGGCAGATACCGCCTGTTTGATGTCGTCAAAGCCTTTTATGACAAATCCAAACAGAGCGATGATAAACGGTTTGGCATGACCGATGAGAATCTTAGCGATGTCATCAGCTCTATGATGGGGGCGGACGCATGGCAGGACTTTTATCATAGCTATGTCGTGGGTACAGATGAGCTACCCCTTGTGTCACTCATGGGCGAGTTCGGGGCGGTGTTAGACAGTCAGCAGACCCAGACGGCATGGGGTATGAGCGTGGATGAGAATTCGGATGGTCTTAAAATCAAGCACCTACACCGTGGCAGTATCGCCAGTGGTGCAGGGCTGTCGGTGGGCGATGTCATCATCGCAATAGACGGCATTCGTGCCAGTGGTGCGGGCATAAAATCGGCACTGACCCATGCCAACAGCGTGGTGGTGCATGCCTTTCGCCGTGATGAACTTCGCACCTTTACCGTGACCTGTGGCACGCCAACACGGCATGAGAGTGTGTCGGTGCGTACGGCAGACTATCAAGAAAAAGGGTGGCTTGTTTTTGATAAATGGCTCAAATCATAAAGTCTTAGATGGTGAGTTGCCCAATCAGCCCCGAAGTATTTGTGTTAGCTCGTCATGGCTGATGTGAATGTGTCTGCTTTGACCGACGGCTAAGTTACCAACATGCCAGCCGAGCTTATCACTGCCGATTTGTAAGCGGATAAGTCTTAGGCAGGGCAGACCGACATGGGCAGTCATACGGCGGATTTGGCGGTTTTTGCCCTCAAAGATGGTCATCATAAGCCATGCGGTGGGGATATTTTTACGCTCACGAATGGGCGGATGCCTGTTCCACACGTCAATGGGTAGGTTGTCACCATCTAGGTGTAGGATATGGGCAGGCAGGGTTTTACCGTCTTTTAGGGTTATGCCTGTACGCAGGGCGTGAAGTTGGTCATCAGTTGGGGTGTGTTCTACTTGCACCAGATAAGTCTTGCCCCATGATTTGGCTTTGCCGTGCGTGGGCGGTGTGGTGATGAAATGGTTGAGCGTGCCGTTATCGGTGAGAACGAGCAGACCTTCGCTGTCTTTGTCCAAGCGTCCTGCCACACGCAGACTTTTGTCATCAAAATAGTCGGCAAGGGTCATCATCTGGTCATGGTCTTTGCGAAACTGGCTGTGGACATTGTAGGGTTTGTTAAATAGGACAACGATAGGCATGATTTGGTATTCTTAAAATAAACATAAAAGCCCAACATGACTGACATGTTGGGCTTTTATTTTACCACGTTTTTGCTAAAACCGATTATTTGTTCTCGGCAGAGCCTACTGCTGACTCTGGTGCTGTGTCAGCAGTAGGCTCTGCTGTCTCGGCTGTCGTATCAGCAGGGGTTTGTTGTGCTTCTTCTACGGCAGTAGCAGGGCTGGTCGGTGCATTGCCAACAGCAGCGATTTGCTCGCCGTCTTGGATGAGTGTGAACTCGATACGACGGTTTTGGAAGCGACCTTGTTCGGTGGCGTTGGTTGCTACAGGGTGGTCAAAACTTGCCCCAAAGGTCTCCAAACGCTCATCAGGCACGCCCTTAGAGACTAGGTAGTCATGAACGGCTTTGGCACGTTGCTCGGACAAAGTTTTGTTGTATTCATGTGAAGCATTGCTGTCGGTGTGACCGGTGATGGTTAGTCTGGCGTCAGGCAACTTAGCAAGTTTGGTGGCTGCCAGGTCAAGGATTTCTTTATTTTCAGCAGGAATCTCACTTGAATCATTGGCAAAGTTGATGATTTGTAGGTTCAATGCACGCACTAGGTCGTCGGCGGTAGAGGTGTCGGGCAGACCTGAGATGGCATTTTTGGCGGTGTTAATGCTGTTGCTCACCGCACTAGCAACGTCAAGTTGTGGCTCGGTTTCGACCACAAAGTCGGCAGGAACGAGTGCTTTGGTGCCATCGATGAGTTTGGTGATGTCATCGGCGTTAGCCGCGTTAAAACGGATGGTTTTGTCGCTAATGCTGACACTAGAATTTGGCACGCCTTTCATAAGTTTGAAAATACCTTCTAGGTGTTCGCCAGCAGGCAAGCTATCTGCCACGTTCGAGCTGACATTGAGCTGACATTTGTCATCGGCGACACCGAACACGCCTGATAGGGCGGTGCGAATATTAGCAAAAACACCTTCACTGCCTGCTTCGCCACGGCAAGAGTAGATGCCTTGACCTGTCTCATCGGTGGCAAAGTTAAGCGTGGCAGGGGCTAAGTCTGCGAAGGCAACAGCAGCAGGGGCAGTCTCGGCAGGGGGTGTGACAGGTGTCGCCACAGGGGCTGGCTTCTCTTGGCAACCACGCAATAAGAGCCATGCCAACCCTGCAAAAATCACCAAGCCGATGATGGGTAGTAGGGCTTTCATAAAGCTGCCTTCTTCTTTTTTGATGGGCTGTACTTGACCATTTACATGGGCGGTAGCAGGGTCTGAGACTTTTTCGGTGGTTGGTGTAACTGGTGTCGTAGGCATGCTTGTGGCATCGGCGGTAATGCCTGCCAACGACGTTGCACCCAAGGCACCAGTACCTGTCAGTAGTCCTGCTGGCAGTAATTTTTCTGCCCAATTAGGCAAAACTCCAACAAAATCATCTGCTTTTTCTTGCAAGAAAATGGCAAGAGAGTTTGAACCTGCTAAGGTGTTCAGTTCGTGCACTATGAGTGGTGCGGCAGCGTTGGTTAAGGCTTCTGTGGTGGTATGTGACAATCCATGCTCAGAAGCAAGCTCGTTATTTAAGGTACTCACTTGACTGGTGCCTTGCGTGTCTTGGACGACAGTATTTAGAACATGGTTGCCATCTTCGAGCTGTTCAGGAGTCAGTGCTTGCACTTGTGAGGCGATGTCGGGGTTGGCAAGATTGACACCAAACAGCCCAAACAATCCTGTCAATGCATTTCTTTTGGCAGTGTCATCGCCACCATGCTCGCCAATCAAGGATAGGACTTTGGGGGTAACGATGGTTTGTAAATGGTCGATCAGATTCATAAAAACTCCTTACTCATGTGTCAATTAAAAATTGACGGATTAAATTAAAAAAGACTGATATTGATTTTAATCAAAATAATTAACATAAAAACATTCTACGTTAAAATCATCATAAATACGATAGTGGCTTTACAAATCATTTAAAAAAGAACAATAATGCAACAATTTTATAAGAAAATCATACCATGAGCTGTGTCAAAATTTTAAAAACAGCCTTGCTAAATGCTTAGGGCATGTTGAACATTGATAACATTTTATAAAACAAGATGAAATTTAACGTTTTAAATCAATTTTTGCATGAAAATAGCTATCCGACCACTTCATTTAAAAAATTAGGTTAAAATTCTTAAAAATTTACCTAGTTAAGTGGTCGGATTGTTTTTCATAATAAAAACTTGCTTGATAGAACAACCATCAGTCTCAAGTTTTTTTCTTGAAAAACGTGCGATTTTTCTCATTTTTCATGGCAAATACCAATATTCAACACGCCCTAATTAAAAATGATAAATTATTGATTAGACTTCCTGCAAAACCCAAAAATAAGGAAAACCGTTCGTGGTGAGCTTGTCGAACCATAACGGTTTTCCGCCACCCCTCAACAAGCTCGGGGCGAACGGAAAGCCTAGTTTTGCAGGAAGTCTATTGTTTTTTATTTTTAAAAGTGAATTTCCTTGCTTTATAATAAGGTGTACCTACCATTAGTAACATTTTATTTAAATTAAAAGACAAGATGATTTTTATAAAAACATGAAAAGCACCACAAAAACTAAATCTCTAAGGCCTAAACCATAATAAGCCCAAATCGCAAGATTTTGGGCTTATCTTTAGAGTTAAATAAATTAAAATTAGTAGCTTAGCTCGGCACGGCGGTTTTGAGCCCATGATGCTTCGTTTGAGCCTGTGGCGACAGGTTGCTCTTCACCAAAACTTAGAATCTCTACATTGGCAGTGTTCACGCCTTTGCTGGCAAGATAGCTACGTACAGCAGCGGCACGACGCTCGCCCAAGCTCATGTTATATTCACGAGTGCCACGCTCATCGGTATGACCTGCGATTTGCACGCGTGCACTTTGATTAGCGTTCAAGAATTGGGCTTGTTGGTCTAGAATGGCAGCGGCATCGGTACGGATGGCGTCAGAATCAAAGTCAAAATGCACCACGCCTTGCATGTTGCGAGCAGCGTTTTGGATGGCATCTGAGTTATTGACCAAAGCACCACCAGTATAGCCACCGCTCGCACCGTAACCACCTAGGGGGGCAACAACTACTTGTGAGTTTGGCTTTTTGCTGGCACAGCCTGTCACCATAAGGGTGCTGGCAGTCAAAGCCAATACAAGGGCTTTTGAGATTTTAGAAGTAAGCATAAACGCTCCTTAATTGAAGAATTATAAAACCATTTTGACGATTGTACCATTTTACCACAGTTTGCTACTTAATGACAATTTGCAAAATCATGTGAGAAAATCATGCTCTATAACAGACCTCCTGCAAAACCCATTCTATGCTAAAATACCTCAATGAACTATGAAGCCTCCACACACCTATCCGACACCAAATTCAAACGCTTAGTTGGCATTGAACGCAGGGTTTTTAATGAAATGCTTGCTTGTTTAGAGCAAGCACAAGCTGCTGTACATCAAAGAGGCGGTAGAAAACTTAAAATCAGCATGCCCAATTTGTTAATGGCAACCTTACAGTATTTTAAAGAATATCGCACCTATGAGCAGATAGCCGCTGACTTTGGCATCCATGAA
>NZ_AUGF01000033.1 GCF_000426885.1 Moraxella caprae DSM 19149
TGCCATTTTGAATTTGTTTGATTGCGTTTAGTTTAAAGTCTGTGTCATAGACGGCTTTGGTGTGTCGTCTTTTAATGCCATCAATGCCGTGTGCTTGATAGAGTTTGACCCACTGCTTGATCATACTGTCTGTGGATAGGTTAAACTGTTTAGCGGTTTGCTTGTAACCGTGTCCGTTTAGATAATATGCTATTACAGACAGTTTAAAGTCGGTGGTGTATTTTGCCATAGAAAGCACCCCAAAGGTTAGTGTGAGTGGCGAGCTTTGGGGGGCGGTTCATTATTTGCCCTTTTCATCCTTTCATCACGCCTTTTTAACCACACTAGACTTCAACTTCATCGCCCCAAGGCCATCAATCTTACAATCAATGTCATGGTCATCAGAGGCATCATGAATCAGGCGAATGGATTTGACTTTGGTGCCGACCTTGATGGGTGTGGACGAGCCTTTGACCTTCAAGTCCTTGATGACCGTTACGCTGTCGCCATCATTTAACACATTACCAACAGCATCCTTGATGACGGGCGTGTCGTCCGTATCGCCATCGGCTGACCACTCGTGGGTACACATGGGGCAGATGAGCAGGTCGCCATCGGCATAGGTGTAGGTTTCATCGCATTTGGGGCAGGCAGGGTAAGTCATAGATTTTCCTCTTGAATTCTCAAACCAACTGCAACACTTCATCAAAATAAACCTCATAAGGTGTTTTCCAGTTTAAACACTTTCTGGGTCTATGATTAAGTTCATTTACTTTACTGATAATATCGCTTTCATGCCACTTGCTTAAATCTTGATGCTTAGGGAAATACTCTCTAAGCAGTCCATTGGTATTTTCATTACTTCCCCTATCCCAAGGGTGTCTTGGTGGGGGAAAGTAAAACTCTACATTTAACTGCTGACTGATTTTTTCATGATAAGCAAACTCTTTGCCTCTATCAGGGGTAATTGTATGGACTTTTACATCCTTTAATAAATCAATCATTGCAGTTTGTACATGTTCTGCCCTCTTGGCAGGCAATCTTCTACACCACAGATAACGGCTTTTTCTATCTACTAAGGTGAGTAGACAATGACCACCAGAGATACCTAAGACAGTATCCGCCTCTATGTCATCTGTCCGCTCTCTTAAATCAGCCATCTTTGGACGTTCTGATAATTCATGACTGATCTTAATTTTACCACGCTTTTCATCATGAGTCTTAGCATGTCTTGTCTTACCTTTATGGCGTAGCTTACGACGTGCCAATCTGCCACCTTCATCAAACCATCCATGATAAATAGCTCGATAAATTGTATTGGCACTTATTTGGTGTTTTGTATTCTCAAGCCTAAGACGATTGCTGATTTGCTCTGGAGACCACCTGTGACTCATAAACTTATCATGCACCAACTGATATAACTCTTTGTCATCTAATTTAAACTTAGGTTTGCATGCTTGACGTTTTTTATCATAGTTTATCTGAGCCGTGTTAGCGCTATACGCTTGGTTTAACTTACAATTTCTTGATATTTCTCTTGAAATTGTTGAGCGAGAACGTCCTAACATGCTTACGATTTTACTGGGTTTTATGCCTTGTGCAAGCATTAACATTATCTTTTCTCGTTCATTTATGCTAAGATGTTTGTAGGTGTTCATGGTTACTTTTTTATTTGTGTGGTAACAATATTATAAGTAATTATGAACATCTTTTCATTTGTTGCGGTTGGATTGTATGTTCAAGCTGTTAAAATTAAACCGCCCTACTTTCCAATAGGACGGTTTTAGTTTATCACAACTTCACAAACTTCTCAATCTGCTCTTTCACCAGCTCCGCTTTATTATCAAGCACCACGACTTTTTGGGGCAGACTTTCAATGTCTTTGGTATGAGGAGGACGTGGAATGTCAATCTGCCCAACCGCCTCTATGATAGTCTCGGCAAATTTGGCAGGCAATGCCGTCTCGGCAACGACAATCACTTCATCAGCCAGACGCACTTCACGAGCGACTTTGACACCGTCTGCGGTGTGCGGGTCTAACAAATCCTTATCACTCTCCCACACCGCCTTAATCGTGGCGATGCGGTCGGCGTGCGTGGATTTGCCCGACACAAAGCCGTATTTGTCATTGGCGTCATGTAATAAATGCGACAAATCAAATCCCTTACCGCTACTCACATCTTGCCACAGATGATTTAATTCATCGCCATTTTTGCCAATGAGTAAATAAATAAACCGCTCAAAATTAGACGCTTTTGAAATGTCCATAGACGGACTTGATGTTATATAAGTCTCGCTTGCTTTTCTTGGAATGTATTTGCCTGTTTTAAAAAATTCATTTAATACATCATTTTCATTGGTCGCCACAATTAAGCGATGAATTGGCAATCCCATTTCACGGGCAATATGACCTGCACAGACATTACCAAAATTACCAGACGGCACACAAAAACTTACCCGCTCGTCATTATTATTGGTGGCATTAAAATAGCCTTTAAAATAATAAACAATTTGAGCCAAAATACGACCCCAGTTAATAGAATTAACCGTGCCAATTTGATATTTGTCTTTAAATGCTTTATCTTGCTGAATGGCTTTAACAATATCTTGGCAATCATCAAACATACCGTCAATGGCGATATTGTGGATATTATCATCCATGAGACTGTACATTTGGGCTCGTTGAAATTCACTCATTTTGCCGTGTGGCGACATCATAAAGACATCAATATTGTCTTTACCACGCAAGGCATATTCGGCGGCACTGCCTGTATCGCCAGACGTTGCTCCGATAATGGTTAGGCGTTTGTTTTTTTGTTTTAGGACATATTCAAAGGCATTACCTAAAAATTGCATTGCCATGTCTTTAAAGGCAAGCGTTACGCCATTGGATAATTCCAAAATTTTAATGCCGTCTTTTAGCGTGCGAACAGGGGTAATCTCGTCCGTGCCAAAGGCGGTTTTGGTATAGGTTTTATCAATGAGTATCTTTAAATCATCTTGTGGAATGTCGGTAGCAAACAGCGACATGATCTCAAAAGCAAGCTCGGTATAAGACAGCGACCGCCATTTATCCAAAGTTGCACGGTCAATCTGTGGGTAGGTTTCAGGTAACATCAAACCACCGTCAGGGGCAAGCCCCATAAGCAAAACATCGCTAAATTGCATGGGGGCGGTATTACCACGAGTGCTGATATAGTTCATAAATTTTCCAAATAAAAAGTTTATAATAAAAGAAATTAGCCAAATTTTAGCACAGTTTGGCAAATGCCGTTACATTTTTTGTAGCAACGCATAATAAAACCCGTCGCCGTCATCGTCATTTAACGGCAAACATTGATAACCCACCGCTTGCTTGATTTGATTGGGCAGGGTCAATTCAAAATCCACCGCTTTGGCGTTTGACATTTTGGCAAGGAAATTTGTGATTTGGCGTTCGTTTTCCGACTTTAACAAGGAGCAGGTAATATAGAGCAAATGTCCGCCCACCGCCAGATTTTGCCACAGATTTTGTAAAATATCCGCTTGTAAGGCGACCGTTTGGGCGACATCTTGCTCGGTGCGAAGCAGGGTAATGTCAGGGTGTCGCCTGATGACCCCTGTGGCGGTACACGGAGCGTCAAGCACAATGACATTAAAGAGCGTGTCCGTGCGATAGCTCGTGCCATCCGCACAAATCACGTCCGCCTTGTCCGCCAACTGCAAGCGAGCCAAATTGTCATGCACACGGTTTAGACGTTTTTCGTCATTGTCTAATGCCGTAATATGTTCCACGTGAAACACATCGTTTGACAACTCTAACAGTTGAGCCAACTTCCCCCCTGGGGCGGTGCAAGCGTCCAACAGTCTTAGGTTTTTGGGTAGGTTTAACGCCTTTAAAATATGCCCACAAAGCTGTGCATGACGGTCTTGCACACTCACAAAACCGTCTTGAAAATGTGGCAGGAATTGCACTTTTTGCGAAGTAGTCAGCTTAATCACACGCTCGTGTGCCACGCCAAGCGGTAGAATTTCGTGGGCGATATCGGCAGAATTTAACAGATTGGCATAATATGTAAGCGTGCTAAATTTGCCATTCACACGTAAAAATATCGGAGCGGGTTTTCGCAAATTTTGCCCCAAATTTTCATAATAATCGCCCCAATCTTGTTTTAATTCTTTGGCAAGCCAATTGGGAAGACTGTGATTTTTATTTATCTTTTTGGCGAATTTTTCTTTTTTGTCCGCCACTTTTCTCAATATGGCGTTAATAAGTCCCACGCCATAATTTTTATTTAACGATTTGACCGCATTTAATGTTTCGTTGATAATGGCATAATCAGGCGTATTCATACATAAAAGTTCATACAAGCCCATATTTAACGCACAAGTAATGCCAATATCGGTTGGGGGCTGTTTTATCAAACTCTCGCCAATGCGACTAATGGCGTGCCAATGGCGAAGCGTGCCTAATAATAATTCGTGAGTAAAGCCTTTTTCATTATCTTTGACGGCAGTTAATAAATCGTCCAATAATAATGATAAAGATTGCCCTTGATTGATTTTTTCAAGGGTTAAAATAATATTGGCTCGGACGGGTAATTGTGGATTGATTTGCATATTATTGCCCATTATCAGCATTATTATCAAAAACTTGTCCGTCTTTTAATTTATCACCCACCGCAATTTGTTCGGCGGTCAAAGGCTTACCCCCTGCCCATTGCATTTTTGTGATATTCATCAAATGCTTATCGCCATTGTCATCAGCACCACACGCCACCAGCACCGCCTTTCGCCCAATGCTTACAATCTTACCTGCCGTCTCGGTCGTGGTTTGGTCAGGCTTTATGGGCATACATTCTAACACCTTGATACGCTCGCCATTTAAAAATGTAAACGCATTTAACGCACGGATTTGACGGTTAATGTGATAAGCAGAATTTTGCCAGTTGATTTGCCCTTCATCGGTGCTTACTTTTTCGGCATAATTGGCAAGACTGTCGTCTTGTGGCTCGGCATTGGCTTGATAAGTTGCCAAGTCCTTTAACACTATTACCATCGCCTGCCCACCAAGCTCGGCAAGTTTGTCATGAAGCGTTTGGGTTGTGTCAGTATCTATAATGTCGCAAGGGAGCCTGTAGAGCATATCGCCCATATCAAGCCCCTGTGCCATTTGCATAATGGTGATACCCGTCTCGTCATCGCCCGCCAAGATTGAGCGATGAATGGGAGCCGCCCCACGCCAGCGGGGGAGTAGCGAGCCGTGAATGTTTAGGCAACCATAGGTTGGAGCATTTAACACGCCAAGTGGTAAAATCAAACCGTACGCACAAACAATCATCACATCAGGACGATAATTGGCAAGTGTTTCACGTGAAACCTGCCCGTTTTCATGCTTTGAGCTAAAACTTATCGGCTGTTCCACAGGGATGTTATGGCTAAGGGCAAGCTCTTTGACGGGACTGGCGGTCAATTTTTGCCCACGTCCTGCCTTGCGGTCGGGCTGAGTATAGACCGCCACAATATCAAGATTTAGCTCATCTTGGTGGTCAATCAGGGCTTGTAAGGCGACTTTGGCAAAGTCGGGCGTGCCTGCGAAAATTAGGCGTAATTTATGGTTCATTTTTTACCTTTATAATATTGGGTAATTATCATAGACTTTTAAATTACCGCAATCCAATTTAATAATGTGAATGTAGGGACGTGCTGAGCATGTCCTTTGCTATTCTTATTTTATAGGCGTGTACAGCACGCCACCACAAATCCTATACCAAATATTGAGTTCATTGAGTCTATTTAAAAAACCCACTTTTTATTAACAACTCTTCAGTAATTCTGCTTTGGGGTGTGTCGGCTTTTGCCCCGATAAGTCGCTCCAAATACCGTGCCACCAAATCCACTTCTATGTTCACCACTCGCCCCACCGTCCAATGTCGTGCGATGTTGGTCATCTCGGCGGTGTGCGGAATGATATTTAGGCAGACAATATTTTCAGACGGCTTTATGCGGTTGGTCGTGAGACTGATACCGTCCACCGTGATTGAGCCTTTGTCAGCGGTGTATTTCATGAGCTCTGACGGTAGGGCGACTTCGATATAGACCGAGCGAGCATCTTTGGCGATTTTGGCGATTTTGCCCACGCCGTCCACATGACCTGCCACGATATGCCCACCAAAACGTGTGGTTGGGAGCATGGCTTTTTCTAGGTTTAGCGTGTCGCCCACCCTCCAGACGTTTAGGGCGGAAATGGCTAATGTTTCACGTGAAACATCTACCGCATAGCTGTTGCCGTCTATCGCCACTACCGTCAAGCAAATGCCGTTGGACGCAATGGAATCGCCCAATTTGACATCGCCAAAATCCAAATCAGGAGCAGTAATCGTCAATCGCACATCGCCCCCTGTGGGCGTAATGGCGGTCAGCGTGCCTGTCGTCTCTATGATACCTGTAAACATGACTCACCTTTTATGATTGGTTTTTTAAATGATTTGCTGTTTTGCACATGATTTAAAAAATCAATCATTTATCTATGAAACATTCTGCTTTACTCACTTTAAATTCCATAAAAAATCTAGAAAAATTTTACAAATAAGTTGTGGATAACTTTTTAACTATTGACCTTTTGTAAATAATCCATCTAACTTATCCACAACCCAAAGATGTTTCATGTGGAACATGGTTAGCTGTTTTTGGTTTCACGTGGAACACTTTAAAATCAATGCTTATGGCGTGTTATCAAATCTTATTTTTAATCAAAACCATCGATTTTTAAAAAGTTTTCCACAGTTTCACGTGGAACATTTTTTGCCAAACTTTTGCTCAATCATTTAAGCAATCAAGCTGTGGATAAGTTTTTTGGGAGAAAAATCATCTTAACATCATCGCCAAGCCGTTCTACATCTACAAGCGTAAAATTTAGCTTATCCTGCAACCGCTCAAACTGCCCCCCAAACATCGGACGGGCAGTCGCTCCCAAAAGGCAAGGGGCTTGATAAATGATAAGCTCATCTACCAAGTTTTGGCTTAAAAAACTTGCGGTAAGCGTCGCCCCTGTTTCCACCAGCACATCATGGCATTGATACTTTGCCACGAGTATTTTTAACAGGGCAGGTAAATCATCTTGCCAAATCAGCGTATCAGGGTTTTTGAGTACCGTAAAATCATCATCAGGCGACAACTTACCCCGTCTGTCCACCACCACGATTTTGGGCTGTGGTATGGCGGTTGTGCCGATATTATCAAGCTCCACATCGGGCAAACGCACGGTTAGAGCAGGGTTATCAGCGATAATCGTGTTTGAGCCTGTAATAATCGCCCCGCTTTTGGCACGCAAGTTTTGCACATCCCTGCGAGACAACTCGCCCGTTATCCATTTAGACTGCCCATTTTGCATGGCAATGCGACCGTCTAGGCTAATGCCCATTTTTAGGCGGACATACGGCAAACCTGTCGCCATTGCCTTTAAAAAGCCTTTATTCAACTCTTTGGCTTCACGCTCGCACACGCCCACCGCTACGGCAATGCCTGCATTTAACAGCATTGCCACGCCTTTGCCTGCGACTTGTGGGTTGGGGTCAAGCGTTGCGATGACCACCCGAGCCACGCCACTTTTTATCAAGGCACTCGCACAGGGGGGCGTGCGACCAAAATGGCTACACGGTTCAAGCGTTACATAAGCGGTTGCCCCCTTTGTGTCCTGTCCGCTATTTTTGACATCGTTTAAGGCAAAAATCTCAGCATGGGGATAACCTGCTTTGGGGTGAAAGCCTTTGCCAATTATTAAGTTATCCTTAATAATCACACAGCCCACCGCAGGATTGGGGCGAGTGGTAAATTCGCCTTTTTTGGCTTCATTTAACGCCATAAGCATAAACCTTTCATCATCAGACAGGGCAGGGCTTAGGCGAGCTTTGACGGTATCGGACAACATATTATCAGCTAAACTATCAGTCATGATTTTGTCCTTGTAAGCTGTCATGGCACACTTTGGGAGCGAAGTTTTCAAGCTCGGCTTTAAAGGCTTCTATGTCCTGAAAATCCCGATACACGCTGGCAAAACGCACATACGCCACATCATCAATCGCCTTTAACTCCGCCATGACAATCTCGCCAAGCACCTTGCTAGATACTTCTCGTTCACCCGTTTGGCGTAGGCGTTGCTCTATTCGGTGTACGATTGTATCTATCTCGTCAATGCTCACAGGACGTTTTTGTAGCGGTAACGCCATTGAACGGCGAAGTTTGTTATAATCATAAGGTTCACGCAAACCATTGCTTTTGATGATACGGGGCATGACCACTTCCATGACTTCAAAGGTGGTAAACCGCTCGCCACACTCGGTACATTGGCGACGACGGCGAACCTGCGACCCCTCGGCAGCAAGGCGTGAGTCAATCACTTTGGTGTCTATGGCACTACAAAACGGACAATGCACATCACCCTCCTATTTTCCGATACAAAAACTTGAAAAAATCCGCCCCAAGAGTTCATCAGCACTCATCTGCCCTGTAATCTCGCCCAATGCCGTCTGCGACAGTCTTAGACTCTCCGCCACCAGCTCCCCTGCCTGATAGACGACAAGCTGAGTATGAGCGTCTGTGGCGTGCGATTTGGCACGTTTTAGGGCATCAATATGGCGGGTGCGGGCAATAAGGCTATTTTCTGGCGGATGAAAGCCCACTTTGTCTTTTAATAAATTTACCAATTCATCAAGCCCTTGCCCTGTGGCACAAGAGACCCTTATTTGACTAACTGTTTCACGTGGAACATGAGAATTTTCTTGACTATTTGAATTATTTTGCATGGTTTCACATGGAACATTTTCGCCATTATGACTATTATTATGATTAAAATCAACCATTGTTTCACGTGAAACACCACCCAATAAATCAGCTTTATTGGCAATCATGACAAGCTTACGCTCAAAATTCTCCATGCCAATTTCATCAATAATATCAGCAAACAGCTCTTTGGCAAGGGTAAATGGTTCGCTCTCGCTACTGACATCATAAACAAACAGCAAAATATCGGCTTGTTTGACGGCGGATTTGGCACGGTCAATGCCGATTTTCTCCACCTTATCGGACGTATCTCGAAGCCCTGCGGTGTCGGTCAAATGCACGGTCAAACCGTCCAGTACCAGTGTCTCGGACAGCGTGTCTCGTGTCGTCCCTGCAATATCGGTAACAATCGCACGCTCCACCCCTGCTAGGCGGTTTAGCAGGCTTGATTTGCCAGCGTTGGGGCGACCTGCCAGCACCACCTGCACGCCGTCTCGGAGCAGTTGTCCTTGTTTGGCGGTTGCCAAAATGTCATCAACGGCACGCAAAATCTCATCAATCTTGAACTCAATCACCCCATCGGACAAAAATTCCACATCTTCTTCATCGGGAAAATCAATGCTCGCTTCCACATACAGGCGAATGTTGGCGATTTTCTCGGATAAGTCATTGATTTTTTTAGAAAATTCCCCTGATAGCGAACGCATGGCACTGCTTGCCTGAGCGACACTGGTGGCAGAAATGGCGTCCGCTATCGCTTCGGCTTGCACTAGGTCAATTTTGTCATTTTCAAAGGCACGCAAGGAAAACTCCCCTGCGGTCGCTTGTCTTGCTCCAAGCTCAAAACAGCGAGCAAGGAGCAGATTTTGCAAGACCATACCGCCATGCCCTTGTAGCTCCACCACGTCTTCGCCTGTGAACGAATGCGGAGCGTTAAAATAGATGATGACCCCTTCATCAATGACCGCCCCTTGATTGTCCTTAAATTTGGCAAAATGGGCGTGGCGTGGCGTGAGAGCCGATTTGCCCGATACGGCACAGCCAATAGTGTGGGCGGTGCGCCCAGACAGACGAATGACACCTACCCCTCCTTGACCGATAGGGCTTGCGATGGCGACAATGGTGGGTTGTTGAGATTGATTTGGCATAGTGGTAGTTGATAAAATTTTTGTCATTTTACCATTATTTAGCCAACTTTGCCCACAAAAAATCCGCCCAGACAGGCGGATTGGTTTGTGATTGTCAAATATCAATCGGACAACACTTTGACAGGTTTGTTGTAGGCTTTTTCAACACGTTTATTAACAAACTGCTGATGAGCCATACTAAACAGGTTGTTTACCGTCCAGTACAGCACCAAACCTGCGGGGAAAAACAGCATAAATACCCCAAAAATAAGTGGCATCATTTTCATCATCTTGGCTTGCATTGGGTCGGTTGGCTGTGGGTTTAACAGTTGCTGAACATACATTGTCCCCATCATAAAAATGGGTAGGATAAACCAAGGGTCCATCGCCGACAAGTCTTTAATCCACAAAATCCACGGGGCGTGGCGTAGCTCCACACTCTCCACCAAACACCAGTACAGCCCCAAGAAAATTGGCATTTGTAGCAAAATCGGCAAACAGCCTGCCATCGGATTGACCTTTTCATCACGATACAACTGCATCATCGCCTGACTCATCGCCATGCGGTCATCGCCGTGCTTTTCTTTTAGAGCTTCTAATTTGGGGGCAATGGCACGCATCTTTGCCATCGACACATAGCTTTTGTTGGATAGCCAAAACAGAGCAATTTTGACAATCAAAGTCAAGCCAACAATCGCCCAGCCCCAGTTACCCAAAATTTTGTGCAGAGCATCAAGGATTAGGAACATCGGCTTGGAGATTGGCCAAAATATGCCATAATCTACCGTCTTATCAAGGCTTGGGGCGACAGCAGACAGTTGTGATTGCACCTTTGGTCCCACATAGAGTGTATCATCCACGCTCATCTGTTTGCCATTGGCAACGCTGATGGGGCTTTGGTAGCCGATGTAGTTGTCGTTACCACTGGTGCGACTAAAAAAGACAGGCTTGTGGTTGTCAGGTGCCCACGCTGAGACAAAATAATGCTGAACCATCGCCACCCAGCCATCGGTACTGTTTTGGGCGTTTTTGGTAATCTCGCCATCGTTGAAGTCTTTGAATTTAAGCTTGTTATAAGGCTCATCAGCCGTCCCCCAAGCACCACCCAAATGTGTGGCAATGCCCATCATGCCTTTGTCGGCAAGACCGGGGTCTTTGCTGTTGTCTCGTTTTAATTGCACAAACAGCTCGCCATTAAAGTCCTTACCGCTCACGTTATTGATGTTGTGAGTAACCTTAATGGGATAATCGCCCTTGGTAAAGGTATAAGTTTTGGTAATGGTCAGCCCGTCTTTACTGTACGTGAGCGGCACGGACAAAGTGTCGCCCGTTAGGGTGTAGCTTTGGCTTGGACTGGTGTACGTGGCACGTCCTGACTGCGTGTCAATGCCATCCGCCCCGCCGATGAGCGACTGAGCGACATAGGTGCGAGCGTCTGTCTCCAAAATAGCAAAGGCTTCATCACCGCCCAGCGTTTTGGTGTACTGTTTGAGTCCTGCATAGACCACATCACCGCCCACAGGATTGATTTTGATGTCATACACATCGGTACTGACCGAGATAAGATTGGTACTGGCAGGGGCAGTTGGAGCGGAGGAGGAGGCAGGCAAATCGCCTGTGGCAGGTGCCAAATCCGAGCCTGCAACCGAGGTCGCCTGAGCAGGGATAGGTGCTTGACCGCCATAATCTTTTTGCCAAGCCAAGATAAGCAAATACGATGTGATGAGCATCGCAATGATAATCAAAGTCCGAAAAATCTTTTGCATAAACAGTCCTGATTGGGGCGGACAACCACCCATAAAAATCTAAATCCGCCATTTTACTAAATTTTTACCAAAAAACCTAGCATTTACTTATATTTACTTACAGGCTAACTTTTTATAAATGATAAGTTATTGATTTTTAAAAACTTTAATAAAGACAGCCTACTACTTCATCATCTGATTTCTAACCGCCAAATAACTTGTGCGGTCTTTATAAACACCCATATTGGCAAATCGGACAAGGGCGGTATCATCACAATGCACGTAACGATAACGAGCCAAAGGTAATGGCACAAAATCCACCCCCGAACCACCCCACGGCTGACACCGAAAAATCCGCCTAATGACAAGCGGTATGCCACGCACACCATGCCATTTTAGGGCGTGTATGCCATAGACAGAACAGGTCGGGTAGAACCGACAGCGAGCGGGGGCAAGCGGACTGATTGCTTTTTGATAAAACTTAATAACAAGCAGTAAAAATTTGACAAGCATAATCAAAAATCACTGGGAATTATCAACAGGGAACAGGGTAGATAATTTTTCAAAAATGTGGGTCAGCTCACCATGTAAGTCAGTCTCTTTTGTGTAGTTTTTCTTAACAATCAGCACCACGTCCACCACCCCAAGCATGGGGGCAGTATGGCGAAACTGTTCACGGGTGAGCCGTTTTAGTCGGTTACGCATGACAGCCAGTTTAACCTTTTTTTTGGTAATGGCAAGCCCTAAACGGGCATGCGTTTGCTCTGGCATGCCTGTTTGGACAAATAAAAGCAAATGCTCTGAGTGGATTTTTTTGACAGGGTTGTCAAATACCCGTTTAAAGTCATTAGGGCTAAGCAGACGCTGAGCTTTGGTAAAGCAAAATGGCGGGGTGGATTGCGGACTTGTCATGGCATAAACGTATTAAATTAAACTATCATACAAGGCTTAGCGTGTTTCGTCAATGGTTTATCCAACATACAAAATCTTAAAGTTACAAACTTTTAAGGCAAAATTTGGACAAACAAAAAGCACCCCAAAGGGTGCTCAATCTGTGACAATCTATAAGATTATACGGTCAGACGATGACGACCTTTGGCACGACGACGAGCCAAAACTTGACGACCGTTTTTGGTTGCCATACGAGCACGGAAACCGTGAGTGCGTTTGCGTTTTAGAACGCTGGGTTGGAATGTACGTTTCATAATTCACCTTAAGGATATATCACAGGCTCTGCAGAAGCCGTTTTTTGTGATGGGTTATGTTTAACCAAACAGTTGAGTATTGGATTATATCCAATATGTCATGATTGATGTTTGGCGAAAAACCTACGTATTTTACTAAAAAGATGAATCAAGGTCAAGTTAATTTTTAAAAGTTTGGTTTTTTTGATGGTTTGTATTATGGCATGTGATTATATTTTGACAGTCAAAATATAATAACTTTTAAAATAATTTAAAAGTTATCCACAGGTTTGCTACTGGCTTATTTTTTATTTTAATATAAAAATAATAATAATAATGGGTGAATATTTCTGTGGATAAGTATTAAAATTTTGTAAAAATCATATATTTATATTGTTGATAAACCTGTGTATAACTTGTGGGTAAAATGTGAATAAATTCTGTGTTTTACTTATCCACAAACTTATCCACAAACTTATCCACAGAAAATTATCGTTGAAAAATGTCAAATTTGTGGTATTATAGGCAAAAATTTAAGGGCGGGCAAGTTGGTATTTGATTAAAAATCATACAATTACCAAGAATTGCAGGATTTTTCGCCTGATTTGTATTTTAATTATTTTTATCAAAAACTTATCGTTATGATTATTTTAAATCATAACTTTTGGTTTCTAATAATGTTTGAGTGAATGCAAACATGAAAAGTGGGCTAGCTGTGTTCTGGCTGATCGCCTAAATTCGTTTTCAGTTAGATTTTGCTTACCCAAGTTTGTTATTTGAGTTAATTTATCATGCAAAACATATCGCTATTCGATGAAGTCATGCCAGAACATCTACCGTCTGATAAGGTGGGTGTTGGTATGGATGTGAGTGTTGGTCAGAAAAATGACGTCCCTGCTGTCGATGACAAAGGCGTGGCGGATAATGGGGTAGGTGACGACGACATGATTGGCGATGTTCAAAAGCATGATGTCGATGCTGAGCTGTTTTGGCAGTCGTGCTTATCTGAGTTAAAACATGAGCTAAAAGAGGGTGAGCTTAATCAGTGGCTACGCTCCTTAAAGCCTGTATTTGCTGATGAGATGCTGGTATTGTTCGCCATTAATGATGTGTTTATCCGTCGCATTGAGACGCATTATTATGACAAAATCTGTGCGGTGGTGGCACGTCTGGCAGATGGTGGTGGTCAGGATGTGTCAGGTGTCGCCCTTCGGGTCATGCCCCTTGTGCCCAAAAGCGACAAGGCAGATAAAGCCCCTAAAAAACAAAAGCCCAAATCGTCCAAAAAACCGACAAGCATCGAGGAGAGCCAGCCCTTAGAAGAGCGGTTTACCTTTGAAAATTTTGTCAAGGGTAAATCCAATGCGCTGGCATATAACGCCTGCCAAGAGCTAACCAAAAATCTGACCGATAAGGCTGCCAAGCACGACACGCATTTGTATTTTATCTATGGCTCATCAGGGCTGGGCAAGACCCATCTCATGCATGCGGTGGCTCATCGTTATGAGCGTGCTGGGCTTTTGGTGTGTTATTTTAGTAAAGATCAGTTTTTTAAGGTGACCATTAACGCCTTGCGTGGGGGCGAGGGTGGAGCGGATTCTTTGCTTCGGCGGATTTGTCAGGCGGATTTGCTCATCGTTGATGACGTGCACATGATTAATAACAAAAACGGCCCGAAAGTCTCGCAGTTTTTGATGACGCTATTTGGCGAATTCACCAAAGGTGATAAACGCCTGATTTTGGCGTCTGACAGACCACCGTCACAAATGCAGGATTTTGACACACGCTTTTTGTCACGCTTTGAGGGTGGATTGTCGCTTGCCATTGAACCGCCTGACATTGAAATGCGTATGCAAATTTTGCAAAAAAAGGCGACTTTGCTTGGCATGGAGCTACCCAAAGACTGTGCGATTTTTATGGCGCAAAACATGCCCCCTGATGTCCGCCGATTAGAAGGGGCGTTAAACCAAGTGCGTGCCAATGCTCTATTGGTGGGCGGTGAGGTGACACTCTCGCTGGTGCGTCACGCCATCAAAGACCGCATTGAGGCACGAGCAAGGGCGGTCAATGCAGAGAACATCCGTGACCTAGTGGCGGAGTATTATGGCGTGTCGGTCAAAGATTTGATTGGTAAAAAAAGGGCTCGCAACATCGCTCGCCCCCGTCAGATGGCGATGGCATTGGTGCGTGAGCTGACCCAAGACAGCTTTCCTGAGATAGGGCAAGTGTTTGGCGGGCGAGACCATACCACGGTCATGCATGCTTGCGAGAAAATTAGCGAACTGCGAGCTGAGGAGTCATCGGTAGAAAAAGACTATCAGGCCTTACTTGCCACGCTTGAATTTGCTTGATGGTAACAGCCATCATGAAATGCGGTGTGAAGTTTGTTATAATAGATGTATTAGGACGTGCTGAACATTGATAACATTATTTATGAAAACGATGAAAATTTAACGTTTTTGTCAATTTTTGCATGAAAAATGGCTATCCGACCACTTAATCACATAAATTTTTAAGATTTTAACTTAATTTTTAAAATTAAGTGGACCGATTGTGGCTCGAAGTCAAAATCCTTGTTGATATTATAATATCAACTGTGGACTTTTCCTTGAAAAACGGGCGATTTCTCCTATTTTTCATTGCAAATACCAATATTCAACACGCCCTACATTTTTGTAAATATTAAGGATTTTTATGAAATTAGTCATTGATAAAGCCCTGCTCATCAAAGCCATGACGCTCATCATTGAGGCGGTGGATAATCATCACCAAATGGCGATTTTGGGCAACCTAAAACTCGTGCTAGAACCACAAAGCCTGACGATGACCGCGTCCGATTTGGAGGTGGAGCTGACCAATGTCATCAATCTGCCTGAGGGGGCGTGCGTGACGGCAGGGGCGGTAACCATTCCTGCCGATAAGTTCTTTGGTATTTGTAAAGCTCTGCCTGATAACATGGTCAGCATTGAAGTGGCTGGCAGTCGCTGTTACATCACCAGTGGCAAGGGTAAATACATGCTCAGCACGCTACCTGCTCAGGATTATCCAAGCATTGGTGAGCCACGCTCAGAAAAGCTGGTTAAAATCGGACGTGACACTCTATTTAATCTCATCAAGCACACCCGCTTTGCCATGGCAACCCAAGACGTACGTCACTACTTGACAGGACTGCTCTTTGAGATTGAGGGTGACAAACTGACCGCAGTGGCAACCGATGGACATCGTTTGGCGGTGGCGTATCAGACCTTGGCGGACAGTCATGATGAAACCAAAGTCATCATCCCGGGCAAGGCGGTCAGTGGGTTAGAAAAGCTCTTGACCGACCTACTAAAAACCGCCGAAGAAAATGGCGACATGGTAACTTTGGGGTTAGATAATGACTTTTTGACCGTCAGTTTAAACTTTGGCGGGCAGATGATGATATCTTTGACCGCCCGTTTGATTGAGGGTAAATTCCCCGATTACCGCCGTGTCATGCCAACCAATAACGATAAAATCGCCATTTTTAATAAAGACAGCATGGTCGAGGTCTTGCGTCGGGTGGCGGTGGTAAACACCAAAGACTCCCCTGGCGTGTTACTGCACTTTGCCAAAAGCGAGACGGTGGATGTCATCTCAACCAACCGTGAGCAAGACGAAGCCAGAGAAGAGGTGGCGGTTAATTACACAGGTGAGTCGATTGAGATTTCATTTAATGAGTCCTATTTGCGAGCTGTGCTAAATGTGCTAGAGGGCGACATTCGCCTAGAAATGGTACATCCGACCAGTCCGACACGCATTTATCAAGTGGGCGATGACCACAATTATCAATATGTCGTCATGCCCATGCGTGTGTGATGGGCAGGGCATGATCACACAGCTTCAAATTACCCACGTACGCAACCTAGCTCAGATAAGTCTGACACTCGCTGATTGTAATGTGTTCGTGGGGCGTAATGGCAGTGGCAAAACATCGCTTTTAGAAGCGGTGTTTTTGTTGTCTCGGGGTAAAACTTTTCGTCATCATGAACCCAAACGTTACATCAGTCATCATCAAAAATCCTGCACGGTGTGGGCGATGACAGGGTCTGACATGCTGGCAGTGCAAAAAAACTTAGATGAGCGACAGCTGGCAACGACGGTGTTAAAACTCAATGGGCAAACCGTGACAACCCAAAGTCCACTGACTTATGCCTTGCCAGTGTTGCCCATTGACCCCAGTGGGATGACGGTGTTAGAAGAGGGCAGTCATGCCAGACGGCAGATGTTGGACTGGCTGACGTTTCACGTGAAACAGGAGTTTTATGGAGAATGGCTTGCCTATCAGCGACTGCTTAAACAGCGAAATCTATTGCTAAAATCGCCCCGTGTGCGTGAGCGAGCGGGCGAAGTGCGGGCATGGGACAATCAACTGGCGTATCATGCAGACAAGCTACACCAATGTCGGCAGGCGGTCTTTGAGCGGTGGCAGGTGTGCTTTGATGAGATGATGGGGCGACTACTACCACATTATCAGGGCGATATTTATCTGTCTTATCAAGCAGGCTTTGATGATAAGACAGGACTACTCTCTATATTGGCGTCTCGCTTGGGCTCTGACATGGAGCTGGGCTATACCCGCGTGGGGGCTCACCGTGCTGATGTGATGGTGATGTTAAAGCAGTCTGGTGATGGCGGACACATCAAAAGTCAGGCGGTGGATGTACTCTCTCGGGGCGAGAAAAAACTGCTCATCACCGCCCTAAGACTCTCACAGCTGCAAGTGATGTGTGCGTATCAGCAGATACAGCCTGTGGTGCTTGTTGATGACATTGATGCGGAGCTTGATGTGGGGGCGATGAATGTACTACTAGGCACACTGCTGTCACTGCCTTGTCAGCTCATGATAACCAGTTTGCAAGATGAGACGGCAGAGATGGTCGCCCAAAAACTATCAGCCCTGCATGAGTCAAGGACCTTTAAAAAGTTTCACGTGAAACAGGGTGATATCACGCCAGATGAGTGTTCCACGTGAAACAAGAATGTGTAATAAATAAGCGATAAAAAGAGCTTGGTGTTCAAGTTCTTTTGTTTTATTGAGGCTTTTCCACTGCCTTAATCTCTTGGACGGCTCGCCACGCTTGGTCTATTGCCCCGTCCGCATAAGGCATCCAGTCGGCATCAGAGTTTGCCATGTGGATATTGCCATGAGCTTGTTTGACGCTATCTAGTGTTTTCTCAGCAATATCATCTTTGTCAAATAAGACGTTGCGTTCATAGCTGTATCCATGCCCCCAGCGGTTGATGGTGATGGCAAGAATCTTGTCGTCAAGATTCTCTCCTACCACATCGTACATCTCACGCAGTTGGTCAAGGGCTTGCTTTTCTAGGTCGTGATAACTGGCTCGGTACAGCTCGGAGCGTCCGATTTTACAGGCTTCACGCACGTCTTTGCCTGTGCCATAAGGTACAGCAATGCGTGCCATATGAATAACCATAGGCTCACTCGGGTCTTTGGGGTAGTGATAACCGCCTATGCTTACAGGATAATCTATCATGATAAAGCAATAAGGGGCTTTAGGGGCGTAAAACTGCCATGCACCGAGCTTTTTAAAGGCTTGCCAATCCTTGACCAGGATTTTGGTATAAATCATTGGCACTCGAATGTTTTGTAAGTGGTCATCCTTTTGCGTTTGGGGTAGGTCGTTATCGATAAATGGTATCATGCCATGCTGACATGCTAAGATGCAGTGATGAGCATCCACACGGTGGAGCTTACCGTCTTTTTTGTAGCCTATCATCACGCCTTTTTTGTCGTCGGTTTCGATATTTTTGACTTGGACGGCGGTGGCATTTAGGCGGATATTGACAGACTGCTCGGGCGTGTCAAGCTTGGTGTAGTCAAATTTGTCCAATACGATGGCCTCCATCTCGCTTTTGCCGTTGGCGTGGTCGGGGTCAGCGACAACTGCAGGTATCATCTTTTTGACCAGTAGGCGAGCGATGGAGGCGTTGCCGTCAGGAAAGTGAAAAATATAAGGCTCGCTCTCGCCATCGTCATCGGCTTCTAACCCTGATAATTCAAGCCCTGCATAGCCTTCATAAAAGGCATCATAAGCTGACAGACCATCAATGTTAAATCCCCAGTATTCCAAACAAAGCTCCTCCATATACGCCATCGCTCCTTGGGGGAGTTTGACATGGTCTTTTAAAAATTTGTCGTAACTGATGGATTGCAGGTAGTCTTCTCGCTCGCCCAGTGCCATGTCGCCCAAATAGTCTTTGGGAGTGGTGTATAGCTCTATCAAGGCGGTTTTTTCCGTATCTGATAAAGGAGCTTTGGCAAACAGCTCTGTGGCGTTGTCAGCATTGGGCTCATCGGACAGTACCACGCTTTGTCCAAAGGTGGCTTTATTAAAAAACACGCCCTGCTTGTTCATGCCTAGGTTTCTAAAATAATCTTGGTCATAATAGGTATAGAATTTTTGTACATCAATGCCAAGCTCATTGAGTAGTCCCGTGGCTTCTTTGCTGTATTCGCTTGGGGTGTCGATGGATTCACTACCGCCATGGCTGATGCGAAAGACGTCTTTACCATCAACACTCTCGCTAAACTCATTGCGTTTGGCATGACCGCCGAAGTCATCATGGTTATCCAATACCAAGATTTTGGCACTGGGAAACTTTTTTTGGTAAAAATAGGCACTGGCAAGACCGCTGATGCCCGCCCCGACCACAACCAAATCTACCGTCTCTGACACGCTCTCGCCTGAGACGTCAAACTGTACTTTTTTCCATGCCATCTCATGAGCGACATCATAACTGCCTGCATGATTGCCACGCAAGCCTGTCAGTTCGGGTGGATAGTTGGAGCTGGTTTTGGCGGTTGGCGGTGGGGTGTTGCCACTGGTTTTGGGGGTGTCCGTCTGTGGCGTGGGAGTGTCATCACTGCAAGCGGTCAGTGTGCCTGTGGCAAGGGAGGTGATGAGTAGGGCTGAGCCGTTTAAAAAATCACGGCGAGTGATACGTTTGTTCATTATCTAAGCAGGTGATAAAAAGATGGATTGTAACGCAAAATTTTTAAAAATCAATGAAAAAGTGATGGGTATAGATAGAAGTTCTTGAAAACGATAAAGCCCCGACTTGCGTTGGGGCTTACCGTATGGGTTTTGCAGTCCGTCCATCATCCGTGGTGGCGTATCCATTTGCCGTCTTCCTTGCTGATGGGTGTATTATGCCAAAAGTTATCTTGTAAGAAAATACGCAAAAATCGCAAAGTTTTGTAAGTATATGCTCACAAACGCAAATCATGCCCCAAACCCCTTTATCAACGCTCGCACGCCCAATATTAGCAAAATGACAAAGGCAATCATGGTGGCGCCTTGTGTAAAATGGATGAAAATAGACAAATCGGGGCGTGGATTTGTGCCTATCAAACACCCCCAAAACTTGTTATAATAGCACATTTATCATTCTCATACGGTAGGATATTATGGATACCCAAGCCACAAGCCCTAATGCCATCAACCACACCGCCATCTACCAAAAACTTGCCACAGACCATGGTGTGCGTGCCGAGCAGGTTCAAGCCTTTGCTGACTTATTAGACGAAGGGGCGAGCGTGCCATTCATCGCCCGTTATCGCAAGGATAAGACAGGCGGACTTGATGATGACATGCTTCGCACCCTAGAAAAAGCCCTAACGCACGAGCGAGATTTGGAGGTTCGCCGTAACAAGGTGCTAGACCTTTTGACCGCCCAAAACGCCCTAACGGACGAACTTTGTGAGCGTGTCAAAAACGCCATGAGTAAATTGGAGCTTGACGCCATTTATGAACCCTACCGCCCAAAACGCCGTACCTTGTCGGCTAAGGCGACTTTGGCAGGACTTCGCCCGATTGCTGAGCGGATTTTGGCAGGGGAGAGCTTGGATACGGCACTATCGGACTACACGCCCGTTAGCACGGTAACGGACGAGCAGGGCGAGAGCTTTGATGTGGATTATAGTGCTCGTGAGCTACAACTATCAGGCGTGCAAGCGATTATTCTTGATGAATGGGCGTTAAACTTAGACTTGTTTGATAAAGTGCGAACAGGCTTTAACGCCACGGCAAGCATTTACTCTAAGCTTGTGGGCGAAGAAAAGCGAGAAGCAGGCGAGAAATTCAAAGACTATTTTGACCATACCGAAACCTTTGCCAAGCTCTCCAATCATCGCTTGCTTGCCATGCTTCGTGGCAGACAGGCAAACGTGCTTGTCCTATCCGTACTTGGCGAAGATGAGCCGTTTGTCAATCAAATCAAAACCGCTTTTGGGGCGAGCGATACGGACGAGCGTGGGCAGTTTTTGAGCGAGACGGCAGACAGATTGTGGAATGCCAAATGGCGACCACAGATAGAGCATCGCCTATTGACCGAAAGACGACTGGACGCTGAGACGCACGCCATTGGCGTATTTGCCCAAAACCTAAAACACCTGCTTATGACTGCCCCTGCTGGACGTAAAGTCATTCTAGGCGTGGACCCGGGTATCCGTCATGGCGTAAAAATGGCGGTGATTGACAGCACAGGCGATGTCGTGGCGACCGATACCGTGTATCCCTTTACCGACCCCACAACCGACAAGGCAAAGGCGGTGATTGCCAAACTCATTGCTGATTATGGCGTGGAGCTTGTCGCCATTGGCAACGGCACAGCAAGCCGTGAATCGGACGAGCTTGTGAGGTCGGTGATTAGCGAGAACAGCCTATCTGCCAAAGCGGTGGTGGTGAGTGAGGCGGGGGCGAGCGTGTATTCGGCAAGTGAGATTGCAAGTCACGAATTGCCCGAGCTTGATGTGTCGGTGCGTGGGGCGGTGTCTATCGCCAGACGATTGCAAGACCCTTTATCCGAGCTTGTCAAGGTTGAGCCAAAGGCAATCGGCGTGGGGCAATATCAGCACGATGTCAATCAAGCCGAGCTAGAATCTAGCCTTGACAAAGTAACCGAAGACTGTGTGAATGCGGTGGGCGTGGACGTGAACACGGCAAGCCCTGCCATTCTTGCCCATATCGCAGGGCTGAACAAAAATGTCGCCCAACAAATCGTGAACTATCGCCGTACCAATGGGGCATTTAAAAACCGTGAAGAGCTAAAAGCCGTACCACGCTTGGGTGTCAAGACTTTTGAGCAGTCGGCAGGATTTTTGCGTATCAAAGGCGGCACCGAGCCACTGGACGCAACAGGCGTACATCCTGAAAGCTATGGGCTTGTTTATGAGATTTTGCGTAAGGCGGACAAATCGCTGTCGGACGTGCTGGGCAACGAGACCCTTGCCAAATCGCTAAATGACAGCACGGACAATTTTAGCCAGCTTGCCACGGCGCTTGCCGAGCTTGCCAAACCTGCCCATGACCCCCGTGGCGAATTTAAAACCGCCAAATTCCGTGATGACGTGAGCGAAATGGGGCACTTGCAAATCGGCATGGAGCTAGAAGGCGTGGTAACGAACGTAACTGCGTTTGGCTGTTTTGTGGATATTGGCGTACACCAAGACGGGCTTGTGCATATCTCTGAGTTGTCCGACAGTTTTGTCGCTGACCCTGCGGACATAGTCAAACCCCAAGACATCGTCAAAGTGCGTGTGTTATCGGTGGACGAGCCAAGAGGTCGCATTGGGCTTTCTATGAAATCATCTGACAAAAAAGACGTCTCAAAGTCCGATAAAGCGGATAAAGAATTTAAAGACAAGTCAAATGCCAAACCAAACAACAAGCCCAACAATAAGCCAAAACGTGAATTTAACAAACCTAAAAACGAACCTGTCAAAGTGGGCAGTTTTGGGGCGTTATTACAGCAGGCGGGGCTTAAATAGTTTGGGTTAGTCATTAAGAATAAAGGTGGGGTTGCCCACCTTTGTTTTGTCATGTACAAATCTAACAGTAAAAACAAAGCCACAAATGGGGGTTATTTGTGGCTTTTGTTATGGGGTTTTGCTACCTGCGGTGTTCCATTGGGTTGTCCATAATATCAGCGTTCATCCATGTTGGCTTATCCATTTGCCATCTCCTTGCTGATGGGTGTATTATGCCAAAATGACGACCATAAGAAAATACGCAAAAATCGCAAAGTTTTGTCAGCATATGCTTACAAATACCTATCCCATATTTTTATCCAAAAGTGTCAATAACTCTTTGTCATTGACCAGCACGTCAGCAAGGGTGTAGCCATCTAGCACCGCCACAAAGGCAAGCATGGCTTTATAAAACACACCTTTTAAACGGCAGGCAGGCGAGATGATACAGCTGTTGGTATCATCGCCGATATTGACTAAGCTGATTTTGCCGTCTGTGTTTTTGGAGTTGTCATCTAAGCATTGTAATATGCCAAAATCGCTCTCGGTATGGCGAATGAGTTGCCCGATGTTAATCTCGCTTGGGTCTTTGGCTAGGCGAATGCCCCCACCTTTGCCACGCACGCTCTCAATGTAGCCCAATTTACCCAGCTGATGAATGATTTTGGTGAGATGACTTTTTGAGATGTCATAGGCTTGGGCGATGTCGTCAATATTGGCAAGCTCGCCATCTTTGGGCGTTACCGCCAGATAAATCAAAGAACGCAGAGCATAATCGCTATAATTGGTCAGTTTCATGTTGTTGTTCTTCAAGTTAAAAGAATATTATAACAAATTTATGGGGGTTTTACTGTTTTTTGCTTGTTGCTGTTTGTGTGGGTTATGACGGAAATAATCAATGAAAAATCAATCAAAAGTGACAATAGGCATTTATTTTAAGCGTTTGCCGTCTTTGTCAAATATTCCGTATTTTTTACGCTGTGCAATTCGGTGTTGTCTTTCACTTTTGGCTTCTTCCAAAAATTCTGGGCGAATGCCAAACGGAGCTGAGCTTTTGCGTTTTATTCTTAGTTTATTAGGTTTGTCTTGTTGGTTGTTTTTGGAGTTTTTAAGAACAGTATAAAGACAGATAAGCGAAATGATAAAAGCCCCAATGCCAAAGATGAGTGCCATGCCTTGCGTATCAAAAACTGCGGTATTTTGTTCCGAAGGTGTGAGTTGGTGTGTTTTGATTGTGCTAGTGGTGACTGTATTATCAGGCTGTTCTGATAAGATGCGTTGATTGCTAAGTTCTTGAAATTCTTGCCAGTTTTGATTATTGGTGTTGTCGCTCATGATTTACGTTATGATAATTGCCATAAGGTTAGTATAGCAAGGTTTTTATCATTTGGGTAGCGTATTTGGAAGTAATGCAGAGCAATCGCACCACAACCATCGACAAACCCACAATAGACTTCCTGCAAAACTACCCAATCCACCCAAACACGAGCTTTACCCTAAGTTCAAATCTTGCCAATGATTTACGATAGGTGGTTGAGAACATTTTAAAGGCCTTAAACTTGGCAAAGATATGTTCTACTCTCACCCGTGTTTTAGACAATAATGCGTTATAATCTTTGGCTTCTTGTACAAGTGGATATTTCTTAGTTTGTTTTAGTGGCGTAAAGGCTTGCTTGTATAAATGCTGTATGCCTTGATAACCACTGTCTGCTAGGATAAACTTAGCATTTGTTAAATTTGGGT
>NZ_AUGF01000034.1 GCF_000426885.1 Moraxella caprae DSM 19149
GTCTGATTAGGCATTTTACCGCAAGGTTTAAACGTAAAACCAAATGCTATTCTAAATGCCAAAAGATGATAGAAAATACACTGAGCTTACTGTTTGCTAAGTGGAATGGTAGTTTGAGGTATGTATTTTGATTTAACAATGCCGACTGTTTTTGTAAAAATGGGTAAGATAAACACTTACCCATTTTCTTTTTGATTTGGCAAATCGTTTTTTGTAATTAATGTGGCAACTCTTTTCTAATCAACGCCGAATATTCTTGCGATGAAATATTGCCCTGATTACCTAAATGAGCCACCTTGGGATTGGTAAAGGCACTCTTTTTCCAAACGGTCAACTCATGCTTATTATCAATCACTCCTTTATCATACAAATAATCCGCCAATCTGCCCGAAACGATAATGCGATAATCCATCGGCACATCATCAATCTGACTTGCCATTTTATAAATAACCGTGGTACAGTTACTAAATAACGAGTGATAAAATTTAGGTGTGTCATTTAAACGATGGCCATAATCCAAATAGGTCAAAAACAGATTTTTTATTTTCTCTTTATCATATAAAATAGGATAAACGGACACCTGCTCATTTCTGATATTGGTGCGGGTATAAATCAAATCCCGCTCATCGCCTGCAATGATGGACAAATCATACATTCTAAAAAATCCGCCAATCGTTGAAAATTCCTCGCCAACCTCTTCTCTTGTCTCCACCGAAAAAACAAGCCTGTCGGTATTACCTGCCCCATCATCAAAGCCAAACGACACCATAATATGAGCGATGTTGTCATTACCCCATGTCGTGCTAATCATATCAAGGCTTGATAGGTGATTGAGATTATAAGTGCGAGTATCCCAACGCTCGGTATAAGTGTCGCCATGCCAATCAAAATCACGCACGTTATTTATGGTAATGATGTTATTATTTTGAGTATAAGTAAATTGATGACGAAATTCATTTTGCCACACTCTGTCATTGCTGGGCTTCATGCTAAAAAACCAAGCAAGCACAATACCAACAACCAATCCAAAAATGCGTATAGAATAATAACTTAATTTATCAACAATAAACTGATTGGCAAATTTTTCAATATAACCATCAGGTAAAATTGCAATGATGGATAATAATAAAATAAAGCCAATGATAATATACGTTAATTTACCCAAAGGCATATGCACCCACAATGCCAAACACGTCCATATCGCCAATAAAATAATCATAAAAGCATATAACATAAAAAGTTTGGTCATGGTTTGTCCTTAACATTTTTTATAAAATGGCTGTGGTAAATAGTAAAATTAAGCGGTGTTATGAGATGATAATAAAAACGAGATGTTGCTATCATACCCCAAATTTGCTAAACTTGCATTTATTTTATTTGGAAAATTCTCATGATAAAAACCCAAGCCATCGCTGATTTCGCCCCTGATGAAAAATTGACCATTTGGGACGTACGAGATACTGACAGTTATCAGGCAGGGCATATCGCCCATGCCATCAATGTGCCGATTGAGCATATCAATGCCGAGACACTCGCCCAGACCACAGGCGACGTGTATGTATTGTGTGGCGGTGGCACCAAGGCAGGGCGTGCGTGTGAGCTGTTAGAGAGCCTTGACCCGAGCCGTACCTATATCCATCTGACAGGTGGCACTCGTGGAGCCAAGGCATTAGGCTGGACACTCATTGAAAATTGATTAATTAAAAAATGTTTAAAATCAATATCTTACAAAAATTTTTAAAATTTTTTGAAATAAATGATTGACACCACCCAAATTTACGCTATAATACGCACCACTAACAGCGATGACACATCGCAAATTGGTAAATCGGGGCGTAGCGCAGCTTGGTAGCGCATCTGCTTTGGGAGCAGAGGGTCGGGGGTTCAAATCCCTCCGCCCCGACCATTTAAGGCCTGTTTGGGCTTTTTTTGTTAGTATCGTAAGTTGAGCGCCTGTAGCTCAGTTGGATAGAGCATCCGCCTTCTAAGCGGGTGGTCGCAGGTTCGAATCCTGCCAGGCGCGCCATTTGCCTGATTATGAATGGCACATCTCATCATGGTGGGTATAGCTCAGTTGGTAGAGCCCCGGATTGTGATTCCGGTTGTCGTGGGTTCAAGTCCCATTACTCACCCCATATTCAAAACCACCCAATTGGGTGGTTTTTTTGCATCTCGCCTTTTTATTTTTCGCCCATACCCATCTAATAAAAAGGACGTGCTCAGCACGTCCCTACATCTACATATTATTAAATTTATGACAACTTTAAAAGCTCTTTGGTCGCACCTGTCTTTTACTACTTATCTTAAATGACTAACTTCATCCACCAAATCATCAAGCAGGGCATCAAAAATATCATCGCCTGACAACTGTTCTAATGGTTTATGAGGCTTATGAGTGGATTTTGGCGATACCTGCATTTGTGTCTGTTCTGTCAATGCTTGGTTGGCTTGGTTGGTCTGCACGGCATTATCCATCACGTCGCCATTTTTACTAGCCTTGTTATCCATAGCAGATTGTTGGGTGGTGCTAGCACTTACCTGTTGCTCTGCCCCCACTTCTTGCTGTATTTTTTGCTGTGGTTTTTGCTCTGCCGTTGGCTCAGGCAGATTTTGCATGTCCTTGTCGCTAACATCTCTGGCGTCTTTGGCATGCCAAAAGCCGTAGCGATTGACCGTCCACCACGCCAAAAACTTGCTGGCGGTAATGCTGTGTAGCTCATCAGGCAGTTTTACGACGTTCAAGCCCAACTCTTGCCAAGCGCGCTCATCCGTCTCACCCTGCTCACACGATTCCTTTGCCACAAAAATCTCATCTAACAAGCCATCATACACCGCTCGCCTATCCCACGCTTTTTGGGTCAGGTTCATGCGTGTGAGCTGATAAAACACGCCATCATGCCAAATGACATAACTGCGGTGTTTAGGGTGAACAAAAATCACATCTATCATTCTGTTGGCATTGCGACTGGTTGGGTTTTTCATGGCAGGAACATCAAAAAGGGCTTATTTCTATTTTATCAAATTTTAGCAAAATTATCCCAAAATCTACCCAAAATATCCCTTGCATTCATGGGGGATTTTGCTATACTGTTATTTAACAACTAAGCGGTATCCTTTTCACACCTTTATTAAGGAGTTTGCCATGTATCAGCACGTGTTACTTGTTACCGACTTAAATGACGACACCGACATTGTCGCCAGTAAAGCCAAATGGATTTTGGATTCATCGCCATCTGCTCAGCTGTCTGTGCTACACGTGGTCGAAGAGACCATGCTCGGCTTCGGTTATGAGCTAATCCCTGCCTCCGCCCTGCACGAAGAGATAGATGATGAGCGTTGCCAAGTGGCTCGCACTCGTCTTGCCGAGGTGTTGGCACGCAACAACCTACACGCCCACAACGCCAAAATCAAAACCGCCATCTCAGGACGTAAAGGCATCGTGGATTACTGCAACACCCATGCCATTGACTTAGTCGTCATCGGTCGCCACAAGCGTACAGGGCTATCAGCATGGTTGGCAGGAGCAACCGCCGACAGCATTTTGCCCGATGTGGACGCTGATTTGCTTGTGGTACAGTTGGGTTCAATTGATTAAACTATATCAAAATATTTATCAATAAGGGCAAATTCAGGTTTGCCCTTATTTTTTGTGCCATTTTTAAAAATGCTTATTCATCCAAATTTTCTACAACCCCTTTAAAACACCCCTTCCCATTATCACTTTTTTGGGTTTATTTTTCAGCTTTTTCCCATAAAACTTGACAAAATCCCCCCAACCCTTAAAATAGTAGCTTTACCACAACCAGCCAACCGCCATGACCAACACCCCCCAAACTCTCACCCTTATCCAGCCAGACGACTGGCACATTCATCTGCGTGATAATGACGCTCTTGCCACGACCGTACCGCACGCTTGCATGAGCTTTAACCGTGTCATCTGCATGCCAAACCTTGTGCCACCTGTCAAGACGACCGAACAAGCGACCCTCTACCGTGAGCGGATTTTGACCGCCCTTGATAAGGCGGATATTCCAAGCCAGCGTAAGGCTGAGTTTGACCCACGCATGGTCTTATACTTGACCGACCACACCACAGCCGATGAGATTGCCCGTGCCAAAGTCTCAGGCATCGTACAAGCCGTCAAGCTCTATCCTGCGGGGGCGACCACCAATTCGTCAGACGGCGTTACTGACATCTTGGGGCGGGCGGGCGTGTTTGAAAGTATGCAAAAGCACGGCATTCCGCTCCTTGTACATGGTGAAGTTACGCATCATGACGTGGATATTTTTGACCGTGAAAAGCGGTTTTTGGATGAGATTTTGTCTGTGATTATCAAAAATTTCCCCGAACTTCGCATTGTCATGGAGCATATCACTACAAGAGACGCTGCCGATTTTTGCCTTGCCCAAGCAGACAACGTGGGGGCAACCATCACGCCACAGCACCTATTATTCAACCGCAATCATATGCTGGTGGGCGGAGTCAAACCGCACTTTTATTGCTTACCAATCCTAAAACGTGCCGACCACCAAAAACGCCTGTTGGAAGTCGCCACCTCTGGCAACCCCAAATTTTTCTTAGGCACGGACTCTGCCCCCCACGCCACCCACATCAAAGAGTCCGCCTGTGGCTGTGCAGGGTGCTATTCTGCTCCCCACGCCCTACCCCTGTATGCCACCGCTTTTGAGAGCGTGGGAGCGTTGGATAAATTAGAAAATTTTGCAAGCCGTTTTGGGGCAAAATTCTACGGACTGCCTATCAATACCAGTACCATTACCCTTGTCAAATCGGACATGAGCGTGCCTGAGGGCTACCCCTATCTTGACGGCAAAAGTCTAACTCCCCTACTATCAGGGCAAACCTTGGCATGGTCGGTACAATCATGAGCGAGACAAACCAAACACCCAAAGACGACAAAAGCCCACTTGCCAAACGCTTTCGGGGCTTTATGCCTGTCGTTGTGGACGTAGAGACGGCAGGATTTAACGCCCAAACGGACGCTTTGCTTGAAATCGCCTGTATTCCCATTTTAATGAATGATGACGGCAAACTCTATCAAGGCGAGGCGTTAAACGCCCACATTGAGCCGTTTGTCGGGGCAAATTTGGAACCGTCCGCCCTAGAATTTACAGGTATTAACCCCGATAGCCCCTTTCGCAAAGCCATCGCCCAAGACGAAAAAAAGGCAATCCGCCAGATTTTTAAATCCCTAAAAGAGACCAAAAACGCTCACGGCTGTCGCCAGTGTATTTTGGTGGGGCATAATGCTCATTTTGATTTGGGTTTTTTAAATGCCGTCATCGCCCGCACCAATTCAAAAAACCAGTCGCCCTTTCACGCATTTAGCGTACTGGATACCGCCAGTCTATCAGCGTTGGCGTATGGACATACGGTGCTTGCCAAAACTTGCCTGATGGCAGGGATTGAATTTGACAACACCCACGCCCATTCGGCACTTTACGACACCCAAAAAACCGCCGAACTGTTTTGTCAGATTTTTAATGAAATGGGCATGCTTGACATTAAGGGGGAGTGAAATTTATTCAAAATCAAAACCTTACCAATTTAATATTTTTAACTTTAATAAGGAAAAACCATGCCGTCATTTGACATCGTTTCAGAATTAAACATCCAAGAAGTGCGTAACGCCATTGGCAACACCGACAAAGAAATTGCCACACGTTTTGACTTTAAAGGTAGCATGATTACAGTGGAGCTAAACGACAAAGCCAAAACCGTCACCATCACCTGCGACAACGAACTGCAAGCAGACAACGTCTATGCTATTTTTGAAAAACAGCTCATCAAGCGTGGCGTGGATTTGCAAAGCCTAGACCCACAGGACAAAGCAGGGTCAGGCAAACACACCAAGCAAGTCATCAACCTAAAAGACGGACTAGACTCAGACACCGCCAAAAAAATCAGCAAGGCAATCAAAGAGAGCGATTTGAAAGTCTCGGCAAGCATTCAAGGCGATAAAATCCGTGTGTCCGACAAGAAAAAGGACAATTTGCAAGCGTGTATGGCGTTTTTAAAAGAAAAATCGTTTGGCATGCCACTGCAATTTAATAATTTTAAAGATTGATAATTTTAAAAATTTATTAAAATTCATCAAGTTATAAACTTTATTAAAATTTTTAAAAATCCTGCTTGACGGACAAAAATAATCTGCTATAATAGCCCCACTTTTGAGAGACACGGTGAAAGCGTTCAAAAGCTGGTAAAGCGATTATCGCTAAATTAGCAAGTAATCAGTTTTACGTCCTTGTGCTCCATTCGTCTAGAGGCCTAGGACACCGCCCTTTCACGGCGGTAACAGGGGTTCGAATCCCCTATGGAGTGCCAATTTTCAAGCCACGTTCTTAGGAGCGTGGCTTTTTCATCGCCTACTGTTTCTAGCTTGCATTGCAAGATTGTATCAATAGGGTTTAAGCCTACATATTCCGCAAGCTCACCAATTAGCATATCATCTGGCACTCTACGCCCCGCCTTATAATCACCAAATCTAGTAATATACTTAATGCCTAATGCTTTAGCTAGGTTCTGTTGTGAACCTGCCTTTTCTACGGCATCATCAATTAATTTTGAAATTTTCATAAAAACCCCCTTGACTTGCTAACCAATTTTGGTTAGTATACGGCTAACCAAACTTGGTTATTTTTTAACAATTTTACTAACCAATTTTGGTTAGTTACCAAATTCGGTTACTTAGGATTATACCACACAAATATCGGTATTTGGGATAAATCCCAAAACGCTTTAACAACTATCCTCCAAACTTCCGCCAAATTTTTTTGATGATTTGGACGATAAGTGCAAAAGCTAAAATGGCAAGTGCAATAAAAGCGGATAATTTTACTAGGTTAATAGCTGGTAAATAATCAAGTTCCATAGAACTCCTGTTTTGTTGTTGGGAATTGGCATTTTGGATTTGCAAGCCTAAGTATGCTGGTAACATGGCTTAGGCAGTTGTTAATTACTGATTATAGTAGTTTTTAACTGTCTTCTCAACACTGCCAAATTTCGTTAACGGAGCGAAACATGACAAACCTATTCATAATCTACGACCATCAGTTTGATGACTCACCAGTTTGTCCCCAGTCCGTTTCTTGCGACACCCCGACCAATGAGTCAGGCTCGCAAGATGGGGGCTACCCTTTTTCCGCCTGTTCGCACAACCCCCAAGGGGTTGGGGCGGATTTTTTTACACCCGCTCGCATGGGGACTAACCCATGACAGATGTAAGCGTCTAAGTGATTATCTCCGTATTTGATGACCACGATAAAAAAGTAACACGTTACGCACTGTTTGACCATAAGCACCTTGATTTTGCCCTAAGCATTAAAGACAAGGACAATTTGGTGAGATTTCTAGAAATCTTTGGCAGTGAGACAACCGATAGCCCGATTTATTTGTAGCACGAATCACAAAAGGACTTGCCATTATCCTACCCAGTTAAAAAATTAAAAAACCAATAATAACGGATTGAACGGATAGGGAATTATCCACATTCCGCCCACTTATCCACAATTTTGTCCACCCCGTAAGGGGCTTGCAGGGTTATCCACATGAAGACCGCCCAGCAACCAATGACAAGTTACGGACAGACTAACGGCGGTCGATTGTGGACAACCCTGTGGGCAATAATTGTGGGTAAGTGATTAGGCGGATTGTGGATAAACCCGCATCCGTTCAAGCCCAAAAGCCCAAACCTAGGACAGACCCCCGATAATTTGTTACCCACTAAGCAATGGGGGAGCCGTATTGTAACACGGCGTAAACAAATTTCCCCACTTGCAGTGGCTCACAGTTAAACAAGATATAACCCGATTAAGGTGATTTATGCGAACTAAATCCAATACCCTTTTTGAAAAGGCGAACAGGCTCGCCAACGAAGTTTATTTGGACGAATCAGGCAAGCCCAAACAGCAGATGGCAAGACTGCCCGTAAAGGGCGAATATGTCATCATTGACTTTTTAAACATGACTGTGTCGGTGGACACATTCATCAAGCCCGAAATTGAGAAGTTCGGCGAAGATGTCCGCACCCTTACAGATGAGATAGAGTTTAAAGAAGTCATCCTTGACCGTATTCAGTACGAAGTACGCAAACTTTTTGGCGACAGGTTCAAGTTAACCCCCAAAGGCTCGGGCATTCACGGATTCAGGGATTGTTATATAGTGCTGTCGGAACAAGGCGACGTGCTTTTAAACGTTGGAATGGGCGGAGCAAGCCAAAACCACAAGGTTTTGTTCTCACTCACGGGCATGGGTTGCCACTTTGCACAAAAGGGGTGGGAAACAAAGGTATATGAGTTTTTAGCCCATACCGCCGTATCGGGCAAAATCTCACGCATAGACTTAGCCCATGATGATTATGATGGGGCATACTCGGATTTTGATTGGGCAAACGAACAAGAGAGCCTAGACCGCTTTGTATTGCCAAAGGCTCGTAACCGCCCTGCCTGTGTGATACATGGGGAATATAAGCACAACGACCCCAATGGCAAGGGGCTAACGCTTAATATCGGTAGCCGTACCAATGGCAAGTGTGCCAGATGTTACGAAAAGGGCAAACAGCTTGGCGACAAGGATTCGCCGTGGTTTCGCTCTGAAATTGAAGTACATGCAACCACGTTACGTGAAATACCGTTTGATGTGCTGTTAAAGCCAACTGAGTATTACTGCGGTGCATACCCCTATTGTGACGACTTGGTACAGCTCGCAAAAAAGCATAAGGCAGACAAATCAAGCATTCCATGCAACCGTTTTACCACGCTTGAGAAGTCTGCCAAAATTAGCTTGTTCAAAGTAAAAGAGATTTTTAAGCACCAGTTTGGCAAGCACCTAAAAGTGTTTTTGGAAATTTTTGAATCTGGGCAATTATACGATACCCAAAAAGTATGTGACATGCTAGTCACGGACAAAAAAGAAGACTACTACCCAAAAAGACTTCGTTTACCGTCCCATTATTTTTCGTTGTCAGACAAAGACAAGTTAAAAGCTATTAACGAGTTTGAAAAAGAATACGTAGAAAATACTTACTATCAGTCAATTAAAAAACGTCAAGCACAAAAGCAGTTGCAACGTGAACAGAAGTTAAGACGTGATGAAGACGAAGTAATGAATTATTTTGTATCAACATTAACAAACAAAACCCAATGTTTTTACACGCCAAACATTGGTCATTAGTAATAGGCGTAAAGGAAAAATCATGCAACAAGTAACCATTCTTGGAGTTAAACGCTCCCAAGGCACGTTAGACAACGGCAAAGCCTACAATAGCACTAAAATTTATGTGCAAACCAAAATGAAAGAGACCATTGACCAAGCAGGATTCGGCGTGGCTGAATACGCTTGGGGCGATAGTTCAAACTTTGAAAAAATCAACAAACTATCATTTCCATTCTTGGCAAACATTGACTTAGAAACCGTTACCAACGGCAAAACCGTCCAACTGGTCGTAAATGATGTTGTACCAATCACAAATTTAAACGACAAGTCAAAGATTGTCTAACAAAGGATTTTTGCAGTCATGACTGAACAAGTTTATGTTTGTGCTGAACTTGGTACAACAATGCTCGGCGGTACAGACTGTAAAAAGTGGGTCGCCTATCAAACCAAGCCTGATTTTATACCTTTAACCCAAAGTCAGGTCTATGAGATAGGTGGTATTTTAGTATTGTTTTTTTCCGCCATTGTTATTTATATGATGTTAGTCAAGGCGATAAAAACAGCATAAAAGGACTGTTCTATGAACATTCAAGATTTAAAACAAACCGTGGCTTACAAAGCCAAACAGTACAAAGGTACTGCCAAATACTTGGCAACAAACAAAGCAACAATCACAACCGCAGTAGTCGCTGGCACAATGCTACTAGCCCCCGAAGCCATGGCAAATGACGGTACTTCTGACTTAACTGGGCTTGATTTATCTGACTTATCAGATAAAGCTGTCAAATACATGAGAGAAGGTGGTAAGGCTGCCTTTGGTGTCCTTGGTATCGGTCTAACTGTTGTCGGTGGCTTTAAGGGTTATACCATGCTTAAAGGTGGTGTCCGTCGTGCTTAATAGCACCAATCCACTAAATAATTACACTAACGGACGTGTAATTATTCCATATATCAACAAAACATTATGAACGCTACCCTACTACATTTCATGCCATTTCTAATGGTCATCATCGCCCTAATTGTCGTTGCATACTCACTACGTTAAATACCTATTGCAAAAACAATTTAAAATCGTTAGAATTTAATTTTTTGCAATAGGTTTTTATTATGGATAAGATTGATTTTTTATTTTATTTATTTTTTGCTTTTTTCTTTTTGCTTTGTCACTTTTTATATTCTACTTTTATGGCTTATAAAGCATTAAATAATTTAGAAAATGAAGAATATGATTTACTAAAAGAGAATTTGGAAAAAATAGCTTATTTTTGGTTTGCTTTTATAATCTATTCTCTTCTTGGTTGTTTTATTTACTTTCTTTTTGATTTAATTTTATTGAGATAAAAAAATGCGTATCATGCCCATCACTTTATCGGTCTTAATGATTTTTACCCCTGCTTATAGTGCTTATGCGTCCATGCTTCCAGCTAAGGGGCAAATAGTACAAATCGGCAAAAAAGGCGGGGCATTAATCAAGACTGGGGCGGGTTTTGCCAAAAAAATTGCTACTCCTGTCGGTGCCACCGTTACTGCTGGTACTTTTGCTTGGGATTGGTGCAAAAAAAACCAAAAAAAATGCAAAGACAAAATCGGCGACGCTTACGAGATTATCTGCGATGTAACCAGTTGCGATGTTGAACGCAAAGACGACTCAGACGGTCAGTGTGTTGCTCGCTTTGGCGATGATAAACAAACGCTAAGCGCTTTTCTATCTTCGCAAAAAAGAACAGTAACACAAGGAGGTATTACTACACAATACATCCCAGTAGATGACGCTTATGAAGTTCTCGAAAAAAGGGCTAAAAGTGCTATATCATCATCAAATAAAGGCTATAAAGATTGGGTTTATTATCATGGACAATTTGGTATGAATACAAAGTCAACTTATGCAGAAACAGGAGCACACTTATACTCTGGCGGAGCTCAATATTATGTACAAGTATGGGTTAAATGCGGTGGTTTAGACGATGACGACAGAAAAATATCTGACAAAGAATTAACTGATTTAGCCAAAAAAATCGCTGAAAAAATGGACGATGACGACATCAAAAACTACTATAACACAAAGTATGACGATATCATCATTAATAACAATCATTATTACGGTGATGAAATTAACAAAGAAACGAACATAGACAAGTATTGTGAGTCTAACGCTTGTAATGAAATCTCCAAAGAAATTGAGCAAGATATCAAAGATAAAAAATATGACATTGACGACGTTAACGAAAGAAACTGCACAATTGAACAATCAACGGGCAAGTACATAGCTTGTAACATGACAATCAAAAATGAAGAAGAAGACAACTCAAACAAAGAAGGCGATACAACTAACAAAGATACTGTAACTAAAAAAGAAGATGAAGAAGACCCTTACAAGTGTGGCACAACCGACTTAACAAAAAAAATTTGTAGCTTCTTAGATTGGTCAAAAAGCGGTGATTATGATGATGAAGACGATAAGGTAAAGATTAAAGAAGATAAAGAAGACAAGCCCAACACCAAAGTAGAATTTACAGGCACCTGCCCCGCTCCGTATGAAATAGATATCTCATTGGACGCTGGTTTTATGGGGACGATTGATTATGACTTTGTATTGCTAGATACCCCCAAATTATGTGCATTCTTGGATGACTGGGTAGAACCTATTGTTTATGTTTTAGGACCATTACACGCAATTTATATTTTAGGGGGTAATAGAGAAAATGTTTGAAACATTACATGATTTGTTAGATTCTTTTGCATCAGGTTTTATCAAAAGGGCTTTGATTGGTGCTGGCTTAACGCTTGGCACCAGTGGCACCATGATGATTGTTTTGAACAAAATCATTGAAAACATGCAAGATGCCGTAACCAGACTTCCACCCCTTGCCGTCGCCTTAGCTGACATTGCCGCCTTGGATTACTACGTTAGTTGCGTGCTTGGGGCAATCGTTACCAAATATGCCTATTCAGGCTCACAACTCACCCTGCAAAGACTCAAGGACTAAAAGGCGTTGGCTAGGAAGAATGACGACGCCAACGCCGACAATAATTTTTATCGGACAAAATTATGATATACCTAATCACTGGCAACCCAGGGGCGAAAAAAACCGCCTTTTGCGTTGCAACACTCCTAAAAATAGAAAACGAAAATAAAGTTAATATCCCTAAAAATGCCAAAATTTATGCCCATAATTTAGACGTGCTTAACCAAAAAGACATGTTAAATGAATTAACATATCTTACCAAAGAAGTAGGCACTGGCAACACACTAAGAAATGAAATTGAAGTTTTAGACAAAGATTATTATTCATTCTTAGCTAATGATGATTTTGACCACTTACGCCCAGACTACTATTTTAAGCGTAGCACGGATTTTAATAACACTATTGAACGCATTCAAGAGTTACATGGTGATTTGGGGTTACAGTATTTTTATCCAGTTCGTACCATTTACACCAATATCCGAGCTTTAAAAATTGACTATGTAAGAGACTTAGAAGAAGACTGGCGAAAATGCCCAGATGGCTCTGTTGTTGTCATTGATGAAATACAGTTGGTTTACCCTTATCGAGATACCAAAGATAAATCACACCCCGTTGTACAAGAGTTATCTGTACATCGTCATCGGGGCTTTGATTTTTACTTTATTACTCAATCGGCTGGCAATCTGCATGTACTCATCAAAGACCTTGTACATGCCCATTATCACGTTACTAACCCTTTTGGCTGGCAATCTAAAATTTATCAGTATGGCAACTTTGAATCAAACCCTAATGCCATGACAGTTAGGTTACGGGCGGAAAACTCATTTACTTTCAATCCCCCTGTGAGCATTTTTAAGCTCTACAAATCAACCACGATTAACACCGCTAAGGCACGTTTACCCATTAAGCGTTTGCTTATTATTGGGTCGTTTTTCTTTGGCGGTTTATGTCTTGCTTTATATGCTCTGTTTAGCGTTGGTGGCACTAATCCAGCCGATGAGCTTGAAAAACAAAAACCAACTGAAAATCAAGAATTGATAGCTAACCCCATTGCCCCTGATTCCACGTTAGAAACAGACAATAACCCCAATCAGCCTCGTGAGAATGAACGCATTATTATCAAGCCACAAACCATAGAAGAGAAGACAGCGAAGTATTTAAATGATTTTCATGTAGAATTTAACCATGACAACATCCGCCCCGCCCAAGTAGTCACCAATGGCAAAAAGTGCATGGCTTTTAATAAATATGGTGACAAGCTTAATGTTACACAAGTGCAATGCCTGGATTTGTCCATGGGTGCCATGCCAAAAGCCAAACAGTTTACAAATAACACCACTGCAACGGCACAACCAACGCAAGCAGAACCAACAGCAGACGAGCAACAAACCCCACAGCAACAGCAAACAACACAAGGAATCACAAGTACCGAAGAGTATTTATTTGCTGATAAATCAAAGACAGAACCTATTTTTAATCCATCTTAATCAGCTCTTGACTTATACCCCAATGGGGTATATAATATCATCAAATTAGGAGCTACAAATGCAGTTATTGACCTTTATTGAAACCAGTATTTTTACAAAAGCCATTAAAGAATTATTTGATGATGATGAATATCGCAAGATTCAAAATGAGCTGTTAAATGACCCACAAAAAGGGGATTTAATCCAAGGTACTGGCGGACTTAGAAAGATTCGTTTTGGTCGTAACAGTGGCAAGAGTAGCGGTGTTAGAATCTTATATTATTATACAGATGAATTTGGTCGCATCTATCTGTTTGCGGTTTATCCAAAATCCGTCAAAGATAATATTACTAATGCTGAAAAAACGGTTTTTAAAACCCTTATCACCATGCTAAAACAGGAGCTTAAAAATGGATAAGCAGTTATTTGATGATATTGTTGCTTCTATGAATGAAGCCATTGCCATTACAAAGGGCGAAGTAGTCCCAAGTCGTACATTCACTTATGAACGCCCAAACATCAAAGATATTCGGGCAAAAACAGGGCTATCACAAACCCAGTTCGCCCAGAAGCTACACATAAGCCCTAAAACGCTTAAAAACTGGGAACAGGGCATTAGAACGCCAACAGGTCCAGCCATTACCCTAATTAGATTACTTGACAAAAACCCTGATTTAATTAGCATGGCTTAACTTATTCTGTTTTGCGGTGTAATGTCGCACCGTAAAACAGGTTAAATCATGAATCTACTTGCAATTATTGACTTCTATGTCAAAAACTCGCTTGACATGACGGGCGTAAATTATGATGACAAACTATGTCATTTTGATTTTTTTGGCGGTAAATCACTAACCATCAACACCATCACCGATTACTGTACTTATCGCACGCTCCAAGGCGTAAAAAACGCTACAATCAATCGTGAGCTTACCATTGTTCGCAGTGCCGTTAATTTCTACAACAAACACCACGATGAACAAATTAAAAATCCGCTTAATGGATTTAAGCTGTTTGAAGAAGAGTTTATACCCTGCTATCTGACGGTTAGACAATGCCAAGACCTCTTAACCCATGCCAAGGGCTACAATGGCAATGATTTACTTTACCATTTCATTAATCTATTGCTTAATACAGGTTGCAGACGTGGGGAACTTTTAAAACTTGAATGGAGAAATGTACATTTGGAACAGCGTTATTTGACTGTGCTTAACAGCCTATCAAAAAACCGTAAGACGATACATAAACCGTTAAATGATTCTGCTGTGCAATCCCTACAAGCCTTAAAACATAATAATCCTAGTGAGTGGGTATTTTATAATGAACAGACAGGGCAACGCCGTGTAACGTTCCAATCTGCTTTTAAAAAGGCGGTGGAGCGTGCTGACATTGGACAAGTACGCATACATGATTTACGCCATACTTTCGCAAGTGTGCTTGTTCAGCAAGGTACGCCCATTTATCACGTCATGCAACTGCTGGGACATTCTGACATCAAAACCACGCAAAAATACGCCCATTTGGGTAGAAACAATCTGCAAGACGTGGTAAAATCCCTGCCTAATTTTGGGTAATAGGTACTTAAAAATAAAAAACGCCCTTTCACGGCGGTAACAGGGGTTCGAATCCCCTATGGAGTGCCAATATTTTAAATCCCCAAGTCATCACTTGGGGATTTTATTTTATCCAGTCATTCATTCAATGTTCACCAAAAACACCTTTTAAATTTGCAAAATTACAACAACATTGTCTCTTATAAATTTGCTATAATTTGCCATTTCCATTTATTCATCAACACCTTTCATGCCAAAACAAAAGCTCAAAAACTGGCTCCCCACTCCCGAAAAATTGCGTGAAAACCGCATGATAAGCCTGTTCGCTCCGTTTTTGGCTGACCCACGTCTATGGCAGTTAAACCGCAACGCCCTAACCCGAGCGGTGTATGTGGGCGTGCTGTGTGCCTTTTTCCCCCTACCTGGTCAGATGCCCCTTGCCCTGATTGGGGCGTTACTCTTTCGTGCCAATGTGCCGATGAGTGTCGCCTTGACATGGATTACCAACCCTTTGACGACCATTCCGATTTTTTGGTTGGCGTATTCGGTGGGGGCAATGCTACTGGGCGAGCCTATCATTGGCATTCGGGGCATGGGGCTGATTGTGTCGGACTTGACACTATGGGTAACTGGCAACGGTGGCAATCCTTTTGAGATGCACTCGGTGTTTTCCTTTAAGGCATTTGCGTGGGGGCTGCTGGTGTGTGGCATGATTACCAGTGTCGTATTGGGCATTGCCTTTCGCATATTTTGGCAGTATCGCATCGCCAATGATTGGCAAAAACGACAAGGCTATAACGCCACCGCTCCTAAATTTCGCACTCAAAAAGGACATAAAGCCAGAGAGCAGGCAAAAAATATCGGCTCTGATGATTTTTCTATTTAAGCATTTTTTAATCAACGCTTTACATCATTACACCCAGCGCCCAAGGGTTGCATTGACCGCACTCTCAGTTCGCAAAATCCGCTCGCCAAGCGACACCGCACGCACGCCCACACTTGCCAAAAGCTCAATCTCGTACGGCACAAACCCCCCTTCTGCTCCGATGATTATCATGTCAGGCAGGGGGTTGTGGTGGATAAACTCCTTAAAACTGGTATCAGCATAAGGGTGAAAGACAAGGGCGGATTTGTTATTTATCAAGCTAGGTAATGTATCCTGCACAAAGGGCTTAAAGCGTTTGGCAAGAGTAATGGCAGGTGGCACGCTATCCACGCCTTGTTGCAGCCCTTCTAGCACAAACTCATCAAGACGAGCAAGCAGGGGCGAGCCCCAATAGCTTTTGTCGGTACGAACAGAATTGATAAGAATAATATGATGAACCCCAAACGCCGTCATGTCCATAATCAGCCGTCTTAGCACCTTAGGGCGTGGCAAGGCGAGCATGACGGTTACGCCAAGTTTGGGCGGTGGGTTGGTGTCTAGGCGGACATTTTCCAAAAGGCACACTTTATCATCTATATGAGCAATTTGCCCCACGCCCATTTTGTCGCCCAATTTGCCGATTTTTAGGGTGTCGCCAACGCTTGCCTTTAACACCGTTTTGATGTGGTTAAGCTGTTCGGCATTGTCAATCGTGGCGGCGGTATCGTCAAAGGCGGACAGGGGCAGGATAATGACATTCATAACAATTTCCTTATCATATCAAACTGCACCTTGTCCGCCCCTGCCCGCTCTTGTACCAGTCTTTGCCCACGCTCGCCTGCTTCTTTGGCAAGGGCAGGATTATCAAGCCATGCTTTGATATTATCATACAATCCGTCATCATCGCTTTGCATGAGTACGCCCACATCGGCAAAATCACGCACAATCTCGGCACAGTTTTTGACATACCGCCCCATGATGACAGGCGTGGCAAGGCTCACAGGCTCAATGGGGTTATGACCACCCTTATCCACAAACGAACCGCCCACCACCGCCACATCGGACAGCTCATACCATACCATCAGCTCGCCCATGCTGTCCGCCAGATACACCTGCGTACTATCGACTATCGACTCACCTAGGCTGCGTCTGTGATAAACAAACTGTGTGCAAAGGCTTGCAACCTCATCAAAGCGTTCGGGGTGGCGTGGCACCAGAATAAGCAGTAGATTGGGGAAAACAGCAAGCAATCGCTTATGGGTTTCCAACGCCAACCGCTCCTCGCCCTCGTGCGTGCTTGCCATGACCCAAATGGGACGGTTTTTGACAAAATCGGTAAAGTCGGTAAGATTGTTAAAGTTATCAAGGGTTTGAGCTTTGCCAATCTGACCGCTCCATTTTAGAGAATATGCCTGCTTGACTTTATTTGGGTTTGCCCCAAGTACGATGAAGTTGCGATAACTTTGCTCATCTTGGGCGATGATGAGGGATAAATTTGCCATCATGCTTTGGCTAAGCCCTTTGAATTTGGCATAGCTATCAAAGGATTTTTGGGTAAGGCGGGCATTTGCCATAACACTCGGTATGCCCTGCTTTGCCAATACCGATAAGGTATTTGCCCACAGTTCGGTCTCAACAAACACCACCATCGAAGGGCGGATGTGTACCAAAAACCGCCCCAATACCGCCACATCATCGACAGGGGCAAAGCTGTGCTGTACCGATTTGCCCAGTTCATCTTTAAAAAGCATCTTAGCACGGTTAAATCCCGTCTGCGTGGTACTGGTTATCCACAGATGATAGCCATCAGCCAGCATACGTCTAAGTAGCGGATAGGCGGTGTTTAGCTCGCCCAACGACACGGCATGACACCAAATGACGGGCTTATCATGACTAATAGGCAAATAACCCTGCCCGAACCGCTCGGCAATCTCACGCTCATAATGGGGCAGGTTAGCTTTTTTGCACGCCAAAAACAAGCGATAAAGCGGTTTTAGGGCGGTAATGGCAAGGCGATAATATAGGGGAGGACGCATGTCAGAACATCACGCTAAGCAAGATAAATAACAATACCGACCCCACGCCCACAGCGATGAACAGCATGCCATAACGCTTGTCGGAGACCATCTCGGTGCGGTAGTCACTTTTTAGAAGTTCCACTTGATTCATGTAAGCACAGACTTTTTTGGCTTCGGGATGCCCGCCATCGGCTGATTTGCGAAGCCAATGTTCGCCCATGCTCACGTCCATCGCCATACCACCATCATTAGGGGCAAAGCCTTGATAATACAGACGGCTAAGCAGTTTTTGGGCTCGGATATCGCCCATCTCGGCAGAGCGTTTGGTAAGCATGACCGCTTTATTGATGTCCACGCCCACGCCACGCCCACTAAAATAGTACAGGGCTAGGCGAAGCATGGCAGACGGATTGCCCTGCTTGACCAGTCCCACCAGTAAGGCAAGTGCCTGTTTGCGTGCCTGCGCCTGCTTGTCATTAAACACAATCTCATCCATCTGCTTACCTTCGGCGATTTTGGCATCGATAAAAGCATCAAATTTGGTCAGTACTGCTGTCGCCTTTTGGTACTCACTCACGGCATCGCTCGGGGTATTGATATTGAGCAAATCTTGGTACGCTTCATCAAAGAGCTTGGGCGTGTGCGACGCTCTCGCCCTTTGTTTATAGGCGGACGGGGGCAAGTTTATGGTATTGGATTGGTTCGGACTTTTGGCTTGATGTGGTGTGTTTGGGCTTGCAACATGAGCTTGACTGGCAGACTGGGCAGATTGCAAGGTTTGCATATCTTGCACAACTGGGGCTAGGCTATGGCTGATTGGTTGTTCATCCACCATGGTTTGATTATGCAAACTTGTTAAATCATTTTGCCCATCGTTTGTCAAAGGGTTTATTGAATGATTTTGCAGGTCGTTATTTAAATTATTTTGCCCATTATCTTGCCCGTCACGTGGCAAGTGGTTTTGTAAACCATATTGCAAACCATTTTGTAAAATAGCTTGCTCATTCCGCTCGTCTTGCTCATCAACCGCTTGCACTGACTTATCTGCTTGCTTTAAAAACAGCGGTTGTTCACTAAATAACTGCTCCGCTTTATCATCGGCAGTTGGGTCGTGTTGCAACTGTTTAAAACGACTGATAAAATCATGCACCGCCCAATACAGGCTGTCCTCTGCCACGCCCACGCCTTGCCCGTCATCATCAAGACCTGCCACAAAGGTGCGGTCAATCGTGCCAAACAGCCTTGCCCCGATGACAGGCAGGATAAACAACCTATCCGCCACCGCTTGCCCTGCCCGCCCCACGCCTTGACACAATACGCCCATGCCATAATAAAAGCCCTGCAACTGTTCAGCTGTCATCTGACTTTGGGGGTCTGCCCCCATCTGCGAGAACAGGCGAGCATAGACACGGCTAAACCCTTGGGCGGTGTAGATATTCACGGTAGGCTTAACCACCGATTGGGCAAGCTCTTGCTTTATCACCTGCACGACATGATACGCCAAGATGATGATGAGCCGAGCAAAGTCATCATGAGATAGCACACGAGCTTCGCTCACACTCTTGCCTGCTAAGTCTGATTTGACCGCTGATAAGAATACATCCAGCAGTTTAAGACTGTCCAAATCCGCCTTGAATGCCGTCTGCTGAGCGATGAGTGCAGACAGTCGCTGATGATAGGCAAAGCGTTTGCCCGTCACACTCATGCCCTGCCACAGCTCATGCACTTCTTTATCAAACTCAAACCACACAAATGGGGCAACACTCATGCTTTATCCCCGAGCATATTATTTAAAAATTCAAGCACGTTTTTGGAGCTTGCTTTTTGCTGTAAGGCGATAAGCTCTGCTTTAACCATTTCTTTGTCATCGCCCGATAGCGTGTACCAGCGAGCCAGAGCGGACAAGGAGCGAGACGCTAGCACAGGATTTATCACGTCTAAGCGAGCCACTGCCGACAGATACAGCGAAATGCCGTCTTTCGTCCAGAGCTGAGTGGGCTTGCTTGCCAATCCGCCAAGCGTGGTACGCACACGGTTTGGCGTTTGCCAGTCATAATCCGCCCGTTCCATAAGAGCCTTGATAAACGCCACATCACGGCTGTCTGCCCCTGCTTGCACGCTAAACCATGAGTCAATGACAAGGTCGTTATCATGATATTCTTCATAAAACTGAGCGGTGTAATCGTCTGCATTGGGCAAACCAAACTCAATCATCGCCCCCAATGCTCCGAGCTGTTCACTCATACAAGTAGCGTTGGTGTACTGGCGTTCGGTGCGTTCGGTCATGTCAAGTTTGGCGGTCAGTGCTAGATTGAATAGCACGTTTCTAAGCAATCGCACCCCACGAGCGTCAGGCGTGTCCTCATACGGCACGATAGGCAGGGAGTCATACCACACTTGTACATGGTCGGCTAGGGCGTGGGCGATTTGCTCTTTTAGGGCGGTGCGTGTTGCCTTGACCGCTTGTGGATTGTAGTCCTTATCGTACGCCACCGCAAGCTCGCTTTCGCTTGGCATATCAAACAAGCGAGCGGTCAGCATGGGGTCTTTGTGCATGAGCGTTGGCACGATCCGCTTTAAGGTGTCGGTGAGTAAGGCGACATTGTCCGATTTGCCAAACAACAGTCTACCCACCAACGTTTGCACCGCTTGCCATTGGTTAAAGCCTTCGTTTTCAAATTGTACGATTTTTACCAAATCTTCATCGGTATAATCAAATTCTAGCTTGACAGGGGCGGAGAAATTACGCAGTACCGACACCACAGGACGCACCCCGCCCAAATCCAATCCGTCAAAACCAAACATATCGCTGTCTTTGGTCAAAAGTAGCAACTCTTGGGCGAGTAGTTCCCCACTCTCCCCATGAAAAATCGCCACGTCTATCGGTATGGGTAGGGCTTTTGGCTCATCAAATCCTGCCACATGGCGAGTTTGTTGGCTAAATGTCAGCTTGACACTGTCGCCTGCCACGTCAAATCCGCCCGTCAGCACAGGCGTACCTGCTTGGGTATACCACGCCAAAAAGTCAAGCACACGGCCATCGCCCACGCTCATCGCCGATAAAAAGTCTTCAATGGTAACGGCTTGACCGTCATAGCGAGCAAAATATTCGTCCGTGCCTTGGCGGAATTTGTCTTTGCCAAGCAAGGTCGCTATCATACGCACAATCTCCGCCCCTTTTTCATAGACGGTAACGGTGTAGAAGTTGTTAATCTCCACAAAACTGTCAGGACGCACAGGGTGAGCCAGCACGCCTGCGTCTTCTTTGAACTGATGAGCCTTTAAAAAACCCACGTCATCAATGCGTTGCACCGCAGGGGAGCGATGACTTGATGAAAAACTTTGGTCTCTAAATACGGTAAAGCCTTCTTTTAGGCACAACTGAAACCAATCACGGCAGGTAATGCGATTACCCGTCCAGTTATGAAAATATTCGTGGGCGATGACCGCTTTGACATGAAAGCTCCGCTCATCGGTCGTGGTTTTTGGGCTAGATAACACGCAAGACGTGTTAAAAATGTTCAAGCCCTTATTTTCCATTGCCCCCATGTTAAATTGCCCTGTGGCGACAATCATATAACGATCAAGGTCATACGCTCGCCCATAATGCTCCTCGTCCCACGCCATGGCGTCTTTTAGGGCGGTCATGGCAACGTGGCATTTGTCAATGTCGGCAGGCACGGCGTAGATTTCTAGGAGTACTTCACGCCCCTCAATGGTCGTGTAATGGTCACTCATCACCGCCAAATCCGCCACCACGCACGCAAACAGGTAGCTTGGCTTTTTGGTGGGGTCATGCCAGACGGCAAAATGTCTGTCATCGCCCACGTCGCCTTTTTCTATCAAATTACCATTGGCAAGCAGTACAGGAAAACGCTTGTCCGCTTCCACTCGGGTCGTGTATTCGGTCAAAACATCAGGGCGGTCAGGGAAAAAGGTGATTTTACGAAAGCCCTCTGGTTCGCATTGGGTAACAAACATCAGCTCATCGCCCGTACCCGACTGATACAAGCCTTCTAAGGCGGTGTTGGTTTGGGGCGTGATTTTTACGTCAATGGCGACTTTGGCGGTATCGGGGGCGTTGTGAATGGTTAGGCTCTCGTCATCTAAGGCATAATCATCAGCCGTCAGCACTTTGTCATTGATGCTAATATTTAACAGTTCAAGCTCACGCCCCAGCAGGACAAGTTTGCCGTCATGCTCACGGCTCATGTTTAGCACGCTAGATACGGTGGCGTGGTCGTTAAATACTTTAATGTCTAGGTAAATATCGTCCACACGATAAGTCGGTGGCGTGTAGTCTTTTAGGTAGATTTTTTGGGGTTCTTTATTGCTACTGGTCATGGTTTTTCCTGGCTTAGGTTTGGATTTACATTGATAAATTAACACGCCATACTATCAAATTTTTACCATGAAAAAAAGACCGTCTCACCCCCAAAATCACCAATATGGTCATTTATTTTGCTACCGCTTATCAAAAAGCCCCAAAAACAGCCAACCTTTCCGCCCAAATACCCCAAAAACAACCCTAAAATGACTTGCTAAGCCCATCAAATTTTGTCATTAGACTTCCTGCAAAACTACCCAATCCACCCAAACACGAGCTTTACCCTAAGTTCAAATCTTGTTAATGACTTTCGGTAAGTGGTAGAAAACATCTTAAAGGCCTTAAACTTGGCAAAGATATGTTCTACTCTCACCCGTGTTTTAGACAATAATGCGTTATAATCTTTGGCTTCTTGTACAAGTGGATATTTCTTAGTTTGTTTTAGTGGCGTAAAGGCTTGCTTGTATAAATGCTGTATGCCTTGATAACCACTGTCTGCTAGGATAAACTTAGCATTTGTTAAATTTGGGTTTGTTCGCTTAAAGAGCTTAAAGTCATGCATTTGAATGATGCTGGTATCTACTTGTAAGATGACCTTGTGGTGATTGATGA
>NZ_AUGF01000035.1 GCF_000426885.1 Moraxella caprae DSM 19149
CCTAACCTCCCTGACAGATGTTAATATGATTGCTGATGCCATTTGTAACCATTGGTCTATTGAAAACAGTCAGCATTGGGTGTTAGATGTTATCTTTAGTGAAGATGACCAAAAAAGTCTTGAACGTCATGAAAAAGCAAATAAAGCATTACTGACTCGTACCGCATTAAACTTAATTCGAGCCAATGGGGATGCTAAACTCTCTGTGAAACGCAGTAAAATGAGAGCTTCACAGGATAAGTCTTATCTTGAACAGTTGTTGTTTGGTAAGGGGTGGTGCGATTGTTCTGGAAGTAATGATTGTTGATTTTAAAGTGATTTAATCAGCTCTTGTATTCCAAGACCTGATTAAATCGTCAAAAGATTTGGGTAATCTAAATCTTACACGCACCACCTTCACAGCCGTCATCATTGTCGCCATCAAATCCGCCGACCACGCTCACGTCCGCCAAATTGCCAAGCATGGCATCAAAGTCCAGCTCATCAAGGTTTAAATCGTCCAAATCAATCGCTTGTGGGTTTGTCATGGGTGTCTCCGAAAAGTAAAAGATTGGATTGGCGAATCATTTCGCCCTTATTTGATTATATATCCAAAGGTTGCCATTCTTTACCCTTTAATGGCGGTAGATAGGCAAGCCCTTTTTGCTGATACGCCCAAAGCTGGTTTGGGATTTTGTAGATGTCGTTACGCTCGGGGTCGATGTGCGTGGCGATTTTGTCGGTGTCGCCTGTCTTTAATAGTGTGGCAAAATTGGGATTTATCATGACCGCCTTACCCACCGCCACAAACTGGGCCCAGCCTGTATCATACGCACGCACCACGTCATCGGCAGAGAGCAGACAACCCACGCCAATGAGCGGTAACTTGCCACCAATGCGGGCATGGAGCTGTTCTATGCGAGTCAAATTGGTGTCCGCCCCACGTCTTGCCTTTTTATAAAAATCCCACAACGAGACGTGCAAATATTGCAAAGGCTCATCCACCAAAGCATCCATCAAATCAAACGTGTCCGCCATCGTCAAACCATCATCGCCTGCTTCTTCTGGTGAAAAGCGATAGCCAACGATAAATTCTGCCTTGTTGTGTTTGGCTTTTGTTTCATTGACCGTTTTGATGACGGCTTTGGGGAAACGCAAGCGGTTCTCCAAGCTCCCACCCCATTCATCATCTCGCTTGTTGGTTTGGGGCGAGAAAAACTGCTGAATAAGATAATTATTCGCCCCATGAATCTCCACGCCATCAAACCCTGCTCGTATGGCAAGGTCGGTCGCCACGCCAAAGCCTGTGATGACTGCCTGTATCTCGTCCACGCTCATGGCTCGGGCGGACTGTTTGCCGCTGTCCATGTCAGACGGAGCGATAACTTCGCCAAACTGGGCAAGCGACTGATAACCGCCATGATGAATTTGCAAAATCGCTTTTGTACCACCTTTTTTGATGATATTGGCGGTTTTGGTCAGGCTTGCCAAATGACTCTCATTATAAGCAGACGGTTGTCCGACAAAGGCTTTACCGCTTGGGTGCACCAAAGTCGCCGCCGTGATAAATAAGCCAAAATCGTCCGACCGCCCTGTCAAAAACGCCCGCTCTTCATCGGACAGTGTGCCGTCAGGGTTGGACGCATAGTGGGTCATTGGGGCTACGACAAGGCGGTTTTTGATTTCTACGCCATTATTTAGGGTAAACGGGGTAAAAAGTGGGGTGGTGTCAGTCATAATTTTTCTCTTTTAAAATAAAATGGTTAATTGATAAATTGGTGTTTTTAAATTAAACGGTAGGGGCGAATCACAGTCGTCCTTGTAACATGTATTGGGTTCTTTATCCAAATACACTCTATAAAATGAAAAACTAGTTTTGTAGGAAGTTTATTTAAAACATCAACCTTTTACCACATCAGCAAGTAGCTCATACGAGCGAGCTTGTTTGTCTTTGTCATAAATATAGCTGACCGCCATAAATTCATCGGCATTGACTTGGCTTTGTAATTGCTCTAACTGAAATTTGACCGTCTGTGGCGAGCCAATCACGCTACATGCCGTCATGCTCTTTGCCATAGATAGAATATGCGGTGGAATACGACTCTCGATGTCAGGGGCAGGCGGTTTCATGCCTGAGCGTTCGCCTGTTACCACATTTAAGAAAAACTGCAAACTGGTGGTAGAAAGGAGCTTCGCTTCGCTGTCGGTATCAGCGACAATGGCGTTTAGTCCAACGATGACTTTGGGTTTGTCAAGCACGTCAGACGGTTTAAATTCCCTGCGGTAAATCTCCACCGCCTGCACCAAAAACCGTGGGGCAAAATGAGACGCAAAGGCATAAGGCAAACCAAGCTCTGCCGCCAAATACGCACTCTCAGGGCTAGAACCCAAGATATACAGTGGCACGTTTAGCCCTTTGGCAGGATAGGCTCGCACTTTGTCGCTGTTGTCATCGCCAAAATAAAACTGCAACTCTTTGATATCACTAGGAAAACTCATCGCAAAATCGTCCTGATGACGGCGAATGGCTCGGGCGGTGGCAGGGTCAGTACCAGGGGCTCGCCCAAGCCCCAAATCCACACGGTTAGGATATAGGCTTGCCAGCGTGCCATACTGCTCGGCAACGACAAAGGGCGAATGATTGGGGAGCATGACACCGCCCGACCCGACTCGGATTGTGCTTGTCTTGTCAAGCACACGCTGGATTAAAAGGCTTGTGGCGGAGCTTGCCAGATAGGGCATATTGTGGTGTTCGGCAATCCAGTAGCGAGTGTAGCCTGTGCGTTCGGCAAGCTGTGCCAAGTCCACAAGGTTGTCAATCGCTTGGTTAAAAGTCTCGCCGTCTCGTAAGGGGGCTAGATTTAAAATAGATAGCTCAGTTGTGGTTTGGGTCATGGTTTTTCTCGCTTTTACATTTATAAAAATTTAGATATGTTTTGGCAAAATTTTTGGGGCTATTTGATTAAATGGATAGGTAGGGGCAAATCACATTCGCCCAATTATCAACACACCGCAAAAGGCAAATTATTTTAATCAGACAACCTGCCAATCTCATCACGCACTTGGCGGATAAAGTTGTCCACACCGCTTGGGCAGTAGCGGTAATACGTCCATTTGCCAAGGCGTTTGCTCTCTATTAGCCCTGTTTGTTGTAGACTACCTAGATAACTTGAAATCACCGACTGGGCAAGCCCTGATTTGTCGGCAATCACACCCACACAAATCCCACCGTCAAAACCCGTTTCGCCACAGCGTAAAGCGTCCGCCCCAAAATGCGTGGCAGGGTCTTTGAGCCACAACAAAATCTGATAGCGGACATCGTTGGCAAGCACTTTAAAAATGTCGGTGGATTTCATGAATACAGATAAGCTAAAAATAATATATCATTATATCTATAAATTTAGATATGTCAAGCTCATCACACTATCATAAATATGATAAAATGGCGTCAAGATAACGTAATCAAAAAAACACACCATGCCCCACACCACACCGCCCATGAAAGACGGCATTTCTCCAAGTCGTCTTTATTTAGAAAAATTAAACAATACTCCCGAGAGTCTACTGGCGTTTTTATGCCAAAAATTCCCCCATATCAGCCCTGATGAGTGGCAGGCACGCTTTGAGAGTGGCGATGTTTGGGGAGATATTTCAGATAAGATGACAGGCGGTGTTACCCCTTTGACGGCAGAGACACCTTATGTGCATGGGCGAACGATTTATTATTATCGGACGCTACAAGATGAGATTTTCGTGCCGTTTGATTATCAGATTCTCTTTGAAAATGATGAGTTCATGGTGGCGGATAAACCCCATTTTTTGGCGGTAACGCCATCGGGCAGTTATGTCAAACAGACCCTGCTTGCTCGCCTAAAAGCCGATACGGGCAATGCCGATTTGTCCCCCATTCACAGGCTAGACAGAGAGACGGCAGGGCTGATACTCATCAGTAAAAATGTCGCCACACGCCATCAGTATCAAGCTTTATTTGCCCATCATGCCATCACCAAGGTATATCACGCCATCGCCACTGTTAATCATAACTTAACAATGACGACAGATGTTCGCTTGCATTTGGAGCGTGGCGAGCCGTTTTATGTCATGCGTGTTAATGCTGACAAACCTGCCAATACCCACACGCACATTGATATTTTGGCGGTCAAAGGCGACCTTGCCAAATACGAGCTTCGCCCCACGACGGGCAAACTTCATCAGTTAAGAGTTCATCTAAACCATCTTGGCATACCCATCTGTCATGACCCTTATTATCCATCAGTCCGTCACAAACCCAAAGATGACTTTACCAATCCTTTGCAACTACTTGCCAAACACCTTGTATTTAACGACCCCATCACAGGGGAGCGGTGGGAATTTACATCAAAGCAAAATCTGGCTTTATAAAAAACCCTGCGACTGGGCAGGGTTTTGGGGTAGATTTATTGGCGTTAAATCACCAAAATAAAAAACTTACCCCAAGCAAAATAAGTAGCACGCATTGGAGTGTCAAAAAGGTTTGGTGTTTTTTTAAAAACGCCACAAGGGGCGAGTCTTGCTCTTTGTCGTCCATATTTTGGACGGTCAGGGTGTCAAGCTCTTGCTTGGTGGGGTGTTTGTTGTTCATGGGGGTAACTGATTTCTTATTGACAAAATCATTGGGGCTCATGCTCATGACCATGTCAAATCTCCGTGGTGCTGATGTTTGCTTTTTGCTCAATTTATTGTAATTTTATGTAAATAAATATTACGATAAATATTTTTTGTGTTATTTGTTGTACTATTATATCGGTTTTTTTGAAAAATTTAAATAAAAAATAGCATTTTTGTGTAAAATTCATCAGTATTTTTGTAAATTTCTATTTTTAACAAAACGAATGAATATTTCCAATCTCTTACCAAACATCCATTAAGCAAAATCAAATCAGACAGTCACGCCAAAAAATGATAAAATAGGCTGATTTATTCATTTTCTTTTTATTAATAATATAGGAACTGCCATGACACTTACCGCCGACCAAGTCTTATTTGAAAAAGCCAAACGCCACATTCCGGGGGGCGTAAACTCGCCCGTGCGTGCCTTTGCAGGGGTGGGCGGTACGCCTGTGTTCGTGAGCCGTGCCAAGGGTGCGTATATGTACGACACCGAAGGGCGTGAGTATATTGACTACGTTGGCTCATGGGGGCCCATGATTTTGGGACATGCTCACCCCAAGGTCATCGATGCGGTAAAGCTCGCCTGTGATGACGGCTTGTCCTTTGGAGCTCCCACGCCCTTTGAGACGACGATGGCGGATTTGATTGCCGATATTATTCCACACATTGAGCTCATTCGCATGGTGTCATCAGGCACAGAGGCGACCATGAGTGCCATTCGTCTGGCTCGTGGCTACACAGGGCGAGACAAGATTGTCAAATTTGAAGGGTGCTATCATGGGCATTCAGATAGCCTACTTGTCAAGGCAGGTTCTGGCATGCTAGACATTGGCGAGCCGACATCTAAGGGCGTGCCTGCTGATTTTGCCAAGCACACCGTAACTTTGCCTTATAATGATATTGATGCGTTGCAATCCGCCTTTGATAAATTTGGCGATGAATTTGCGTGCGTGATTTTAGAGCCGATAGCGGGCAATATGAACATGGTTATCCCAAGCCAAGAGTTTCATAATACGTTGCGGGAGCTTTGCACCAAGCACGGGGCGGTGTTGATTTTTGATGAAGTGATGACGGGCTTTCGTGTGGGACTGCGTGGAGCAAGCCACCATTTTGGCATTACCCCCGACCTTAGCACCTTTGGCAAAATCATCGGAGCGGGCTTGCCTGTGGGAGCATTTGGTGGTAAGCGTGAGATTATGGAATGCATCGCTCCTTTGGGCGGTGTGTACCAAGCAGGGACATTGTCTGGCAATCCCCTAGCCATGCGTGCAGGTAAAGCGATGTTTGATGAATTAACTCGTCCGAATTTTTATGAAGAATTGACCGCCAAAACCGCCAAACTGGTAAACGGCTTACAAGCACTGGCAGGCAAACACGGCATAGATTTTGCAAGCTGTCATGTGGGCGGTATGTTCGGGCTGTTTTTTGCCAAAGAATTGCCCAAAAACTTTAATGACGTGGCATGCGCCGACACCAAACGCTTTAACCAGTTTTTCCATGCCATGCTAAAACAGGGCATATACCTTGCTCCGTCTGCCTTTGAAGCGTCCTTTATGTCCATCGCCCATACCGATGACGACATTGAGCGGACACTTGTGTGTGCGGATAAGGCATTTGGTGAGCTGATTGGTTGATTTTTTAAAATTGACTACCATATAATTTGATTGTATTGCTGTTATAAAATATTTTGCCCTGTGCAATTTGGAAAAAACCATGCTAACAAAAGCCATCAGTGCTGTATTCGGCACCAAAAACGAACGTGAATTAAAGCGTATGCAAAGGCAGGTGGACAAGATTAACGCCCTTGAACCCACAATCTCAGCACTGTCTGATGATGAGCTACGCCAAAAAACCGATGAGTTTAAAAGCCGTCACGCCAATGGTGAGAGTCTTGATAAGCTCTTGCCCGAGGCGTTTGCCGTGTGCCGTGAAGCGTCCAAACGTGTGAACGGCATGAGACACTATGACGTCCAGCTCATCGGTGGCATGACCTTGCACGAGGGTAAGATTGCCGAGATGAAAACGGGCGAGGGTAAGACCCTAATGGCAACCCTTGCCATGTACCTAAACGCCATCAGTGGCAAGGGCGTGCATGTCGTAACCGTGAACGACTATCTGGCAGGGCGTGATGCTGAGCTAAACCGTGGGCTGTTTAGTTTCTTGGGGCTGACGGTGGGCGTGATTTATAGCCAACAGCCCCCCCATGAGAAATTTGAGGCTTATCGTGCCGACATCACTTATGGCACCAATAACGAATACGGTTTTGATTATCTGCGTGATAACATGGTGTTTAGCAAAGATGAGAAAAAACAGCGTCCGCTCAATTACTGTATCATCGATGAGATTGACAGTATTTTGATTGATGAGGCTCGGACACCGCTCATCATCTCAGGGCAAGCCGAGGACTCGGCTCATCTGTATGCCTTGATTAATAACATCATTCCCCGCCTAAAAAAATCCGACAACGAAGAGGATAATAAAAATAACGTGGCGGAGGATTTTTGGATTGATGAGAAAAACCGAGCCATTGAGATTAGCGAAAAGGGCTATGAGAAAATTGAGAAATTCTTGATAGAAGTGGGCGAGCTTGGCGAAAACGAAAGCCTATACAGTCCTGCTCGCTTACCCCTACTGGCTCATGTGCAGGCGGCGATTAGGGCTCATCATCTGTTTATTAAAAACGTGCATTATATCATCTCTGATGATAATGAGATTGTCATTGTGGACGAAAACACGGGGCGTACCATGCCGGGCAGACGATGGAGCGAGGGGCTACACCAAGCGGTAGAAGCCAAAGAGGGTGTGGAGATTCAAGCCGAAAACCAAACCATGGCAACCACCACGTTCCAAAACTATTTTCGTCTGTATGACAAGCTCTCTGGCATGACAGGGACAGCAGATACCGAAGCGACGGAGTTTAAATCGACTTATGACATTGATGTGGTGATTATCCCAACGCACCGTCCGATTGCTCGTGTGGATTTAAACGACCAAATTTTCTTATCCAAATTGGGCAAATATCAAGGGATTATCCGTGAGATTCGCCAAATCACTGCCAAAGGAGCCCCTGTACTGGTCGGTACGGCAACCATTGAGGCAAGTGAGGAGCTGTCGTATTTGCTTGACCAAGCTGGCATTAAACACAACGTCCTAAACGCCAAACAGCACGAACGAGAAGCCGAAATCATCGCCCAAGCAGGCAGACCGTCTGCGGTAACCATTGCCACCAACATGGCAGGACGTGGTACGGATATTATCCTAGGCGGTAACTGGCAGGCGGAGATAGAGGATTTGGACGCACTCACTGATGCCCAAAAGAGCGAGTTACAAAGCCAATGGCAAGCTCGCAACGAAGCGGTTAAAGCGGCAGGGGGTCTGCACATCATCGGCTCTGAACGCCACGAATCACGCCGTATCGATAACCAGCTTCGTGGGCGTGCAGGGCGACAAGGCGACCCCGGTCAGTCTCGCTTTTTCTTGTCATTAGAAGATGACTTGATGCGGATTTTTGCAGGCGACCGTGTGGTGTCGATGATGCGTGCCATGGGGCTAAAAGAGGATGAAGCGATTGAGCATAAAATGGTGTCTCGCTCGATTGAGAACGCACAGGGCAAGGTAGAAGCTCGTGATTTTGACGCTCGTAAAAGCCTGCTAAAATATGATGATGTCGCTAACGAACAGCGTAAGGTCATCTATGGACAGCGTGATGATTTGCTAGAAGAGGTTGATTTACAAGAGTCCATCAAAGCCATGCACCATGAGGTGTATAACGCCCTTATCACGCAGTTTGTACCAGAGGGTTCGATCGATGACCAGTGGAACATTGACGGGCTAGAAGATGAGATTGAGGACGCTTTTGGCTATTATATGCCGATTAATGATTGGCTAGATGCTGACCGCCGTCTTGATGAAGAGGGCTTGCGTGCTAAGATTATTGATTTTGCCATCGCTCATTATCAGAAAAAACGTGAGTCTATGGGCGAGCAAAACGCTGCCAGATTGGAGCGTGATTTTATGCTCCGTAACCTTGATCGCCATTGGAAAGAGCATTTGACCCAAATGGATCAGCTCCGTAAAGGTATTCATTTGCGTAGCTACGCCCAAAAGAATCCTGAGCAAGAGTACAAGCGTGAATCTTTTGATTTGTTCCAGTCCATGCTTGGGGCGATTAAATCAGACGTGGTGCAGGACTTGGCACGGGTGCATATCGCTACCCCAGAAGAGATTGCCCAAATGGAAGAAGAGCGTCGCCGTCAAGCCGAGATGATGCGACTGCATTTTGAGCATAATGACATGGGGCTAGAAGGCGAGATTGTCACCGATGAGAGTCGCCCACGAGCCACCCAAAACGTTCAGCGTATCACGGTCAGTCTGGGCGGTGTGGCATCCATGCCAAATCTTTCGCCAAACGGTCATGTCAATACCAACACTAATACCAACGCCAATACTGGCACTGACACCAACCAAAGCATGGCAGATGTGAGCGATACCACAGCCCCCCAAAGCATCGATGATGTCTTTATCCCTGCCAATATCAACCGTAACGCTCCCTGCCCCTGCGGTAGTGGCTTAAAGTATAAGCAATGTCATGGTAAGATTTAGCATTTAAAAACATAACCATCAAAAAAAGGGCGTCATGCCCTTTTTATTTTAAACTCTCACTTGCCACGCATGTCAATTATCCATACTTCTGCTTGTGAGCCTAAGCGAAACGGCACGCCCCAAAAGCCATAGCCTGATGAGACCACCACATGCGTGCCGTTGATTTTTTCGTGTCCGTATGCCACACGGTTGATGGCTTTAACGATAAAATTGGCAGGGAAAACTTGTCCGTTGTGGGTATGCCCTGATACTTGTAGGTCTATGGGTAGCTGTACATTTTGGACAATCTCGCTTGGTCTGTGGTCAAGCAATATCACAGGATAGCGAGTATCCACGCCACGCATGAGCTCGTGCGTGGGCAGGCGGTCGGCGTAATGGTCATCATATCGCCCGATAATCGTCATCGGCACGTCATTGATAATAAACATCTGAGCGGTGTCATCAAGCAGTATCGCTCCGCTATCACGCACCGCCTGTACGATGGCATGGCGTTCTTTGGCGTTATACAGGTCGTGATTGCCAAGGCTTGCGATGAGATTGCCATTGACTGATTTGACCAAATTGTCAAAAGCGGTGTGCATTTTTTCGCCATGATAAACGTGCGTGTCATCATCCATAATGTCGCCCGGCATGAGCAGTACGTCTGCTTTTTCACGTTTTAAAATGTCTGCCAAACGGTTAAGCTGGCGACTGCCGACCAAATAACCCAAATGCGTGTCGCTTGCCACAGCGACCCTGACAGGATTCATCGGTTTGTCAATCTGTATGGATAGATGTCGCACCACAGGCGTGTAAGCATTATAAACGGATAAACCCACCAACCCAATAAAGCTTGCCACGCCAAAGGCACGCACCATCACCCCATCTACCCCGCCCATGATAGTACCAAAAGATGAGATGTGTTTTATGGCAATTACAAGCAGTGTGGTCATGATGATACTTAGCACACCAAGCCACAGCACCGCCATATAACCCATACCAAAGCGGAACATGCCCACAAACAGCGTAACCAAAAACAAATGCGTGATGACAAACATACCCACAAACACCGCCGTTTTGGCATTGGGTAGATAAGGTTTGATAAGCCAAAATATGCCCTTTGCTCCGATGTAGGTCAACAGCTCAATGAGTAAAATCGTTGTGGCTAGAAAGAAAAGTCGTCTCATTGTCCCACCCCAAAAAACCCCATCACCTGCCGACCAATAAAGCCCGTATCAAACGAGCGAGTGCGATAATCGTAATCCAAAAACCCAATATGCCCACCATATCTTGTATCCAGCAGACGCACATCATCAGACACGTCCGAGCGTTCGGCAGTTACGCCCAAAAATGGGTCGTCTTGGGCTGTGATGATGAGCGTAGGTTTGTTGATGTGGATAAGAAAAGGCAAGGCAGACGACTGGCGATAATAGTCGTTTTTGGAGCGAAAACCATGACGGGGAGCGGTAAAAACATTGTCAAAATCGCCCAAACGTTTGGCGGATTTAAGAACATTCATCTCATCGGTGGTGAGATGGTTGTCTAGGGCTTTTTTAATGATGGGGTTTAGCAGGTATGGCGTGTAAATGTGTCGCCCCAAAAGTTGCTCCATAGCCACTGAACTGCTTGCCAAATCCACAGGAGCGGATACCACCACCGCACGCTGACAAATCACGTCTGTGCCATATTCGCCCATGTATTTGGCAAGGGCATTGCCCCCAAGAGACACACCAACAGCATAGATGTGGGCAAATTCGTTTTGTAAATGGGTCAAATTATGATGAATCTCGCCAGTATCCCCTGCGTTATAAAATACCTTGCCTGAGACCGCCACACCGCCACACGAGCGAAAATGAGCGACCACAAAATGACAATTTGCCCCGTGTACTGCAAAAGCGAGCGACTTGGCATAATGGCTTTGGCTTGACCCTTCCATGCCGTGAAATAGCACGATGAGTGGTTTTTGGTATTTGCCGTCCACCTTGACATCGTCAGTCAGTAGGTAATCAAACGCCACATCGCTTTCATTCAAAGAATCTTTGATGAGCTTGCGTGTATAATTGGGCGTGTATTTGACGATGTAGCGGGGCAAAATGGTTTGTAGGTGGGGATTTTTAAGCCAAATGGGTGGGTGAAAGGTGGTTGTCATCATATTAATAATAGCTGATTAATAAAGTAACTATTTTAGTACAAATGTAATGATTTTTCAATGTAAAATAAATTAAAGATTTGTATAAAATTAATTGCTTAACATCAATAACTTTGTAAATAAATAATTGGTAAAATAACACGATATTCTTTTTGGGTATTTTTATCATACCATAAAACAATAAAATTTATTTCACTACCAATCATTTGATAGCCTTTATTAAAATAAATTTCCAATTTTTCTTTAAATTTTTTTGAAAAATAAAATAAAGGTTTTTGGTTGTGTATTATGCTCACTCTATTGGCAGATAAAATATCGCCAGCGTTTAATATTTTGATCATCTCTTGATTTTCCTTAAAACTGCCCAAATTCACATCTTTATGTGTTAAATAAAGTGCCAAATGTTTGGCTTGTTTTTCTGTATGTGTATAATCTTCTATATCAATCATTTGACATAAGTCAAACACAGCTTTTTGATTGCTTAAAATACTTAAATGCTGTTTGGCACGAGAAAAAGCGACATATAATACCCTTTTTTCATCGTCTGTTTGGTATTTAGGATTATTCAAATGCACAAAAACGCTGTCGTATTCTCGTCCTTTGGCTTTGTGAATGGTAGAAACAAAAATACCGTCTATTTCTACTTGATAAAAGTCTTCTAATCTTGATTCTTCTATAAAAATACGCCAATCTGACACATATTTTTGATTGGGATTTGCCAATTCAAAAGCATTGATTAAATTGTTTAGTAAAAATAGATTTTTACTGTTTTTGCAACGCTCGTTATTGGTTTTTTCTTTGGCGGATTGCCAAGTGGCATCATCAATTAAAGATTGATGTTCTGCAATCTTTAAATAATGGTCAAATACCCGTACTTCTAATAAATCTTTTACCTTAAATCCGTCATTGGACTGCACCAATTTACACGGTAAATTGTGCTGTCTTAATTGTCCTGCAATATAAATCGCTTCTTCATTGGTTTGGGTTAATATGCCAATACTGCCACCCAGCAAGATTTTTTGCTTTACCTGTTCTATTAAATAAGGCATAACGTCGCCAGAATAATGCACGCCTTTTACCTGTTCTTGTTCTGGATTAATGGTAATAATTTCTTCGGTTTTTAGGCGGTTATTGATATGTTTGGCAAAATGATTGCAAAAATCCACAATATATTTTTGACTTCTATAATTATAAGTTAAATAATGGCGCGTCGCCCCCATATTGCACAACCGCCCCATATAATCAGGACTTGCCCCCATAAAAGTATAAATGGTTTGGTCATCATCACCCACCGCAATCACTCTCATTTCTTCATTTTTTGCCATCAAAGTTTGAATTAACTCAAATTGGGTTTTATTCATATCTTGGGCTTCATCAATAACCAACACCAACTTGGCAATACGACTTTCTTCTACTTCGCCCTTGTTAATTTTATCAATCGCTTGTTCAATGATTTTATCGGCGTCTTTCAAATCACCAACCCGTCCCAATAAATCAAAACAATAAGAATGAAAAGTCTTTATTTCAATAAATCGTCCTGCATTACCTAAAAGCTCCACCAAACGCGATTTAAACTCTATGGCGGCGGCACGAGAAAAGGTGAGCATTAATAATTGCTCGTATTTAATATCTTCCATTTGATAAAGACTTGCCAATTTATGCACCAGCACCCTTGTTTTACCACTGCCTGCGGTTGCAAATACCACCATATGCTGACTTTGATTGTCATTAATAATGGCTAATTGCTCGCTTGATAGATTACCAAACCACTCATTAAAGCGTTGTTCGGTCATATTTTTATTTAAAACATCGCTGTTTTTAAAATAGGTTTTTAAAAACTTTTGATACTCTTGGCTAAAATAATCATTGACAAGTTTTAGGGCGGATTCTTGATTTTCGGTCATTAAACTGGCATATTTACCGACAATATGAATTTGCTCACGGCGAGTTTCATAATAATGATAGAGTTTTTTATAATCGTCTTTGGTGTATTGTTTTCTATTATCCATTTCTAGGCGTGTTAAATGTAGCCGTTGATACATCACCAAAAATCCACCGTCAATTTTAATCAATCCCATTCTGGCAATATAAAATAAAGCATCTTCTAACTCATCAAAGCTAATTTTGGATTTTTGACCATTATAAAAAGCCGATTGTAATTCTCCCAATGAAAAATCAACGGGCAAAGTCTCATTACTTTTATCGCCATTTTTATCGCTTTTTTCTTTATTTTGTGCTTGTGCCAGTTGATATAAATAACCTGCAAGCCAAATGGCTTTTTCTTTTTTATTTTGCATAAAAGCCAAAATATCATCATAAGAATGATTTAGCTTATAATTGATTTCTTGATAAGACTCTTCAGCTCGTTTTATCCAGTTTTTTATTTTCCAAAAAGTAAGTAAAGATTTAATGGTTTTTGGACTGATTTTATCATGATGATATTGATTGGCAAATTGATGGTTGAGTGCTTTTAGGCTTGTGCATAACACCCCTTCGCCCAGTTGAAATTGTTCCAATAATAAACACTCAATGTCATACAATTCATTGATTTTATTAACAATCGGATAACTTCGGCTATTTTTGGGAATATAGGCTTGCAAATCTTGTTGGTCGGCTAAGATTTCTTCTTTTCTCATTAAAGTAATGAGTTTGACGACTTTTTCGGTTTGTAATCCCAAAACATCAGCAATATAATCCACTCGGGATTCTGCTTGTTCATCGGTTAATTGCCTTTGACTTCTTTGTGAAAAGAGTTTTTTGATAATACGAATGGCGGTTTGTTTATCATCAAAAGCAATTAAAGTAGAATTGTTGATTTTTTCAATGGCGGTTTGGGCATTGGGCGACAAAATACTATTGGCAAAAACTTTTGGCATATTTTGCCCACGTTTGATATAGCCAGATTCTTCTAAGGCGTTAATCGCAGTGGTAACACGCGTTTCTATGTCATTAATTTCATCATTCCAACCTGCTTGGCGGGCAATTTCTAAGGCGGAAATGGACATCGCTTTATTTTTGGCAAACTTTTCTTTTAAGGCACGCCATATTTGCCCGATTTCTTTTTGTGATATTTTGGTTTGATTTAATAAAATAAAATGCTTATCCAAATCATCATTGGAAAATAACACATAGCATTTGGCTTGTATATTTTCATCTCGTCCTGCACGTCCTGCTTCTTGCACATAATTTTCCAAAGAATCGGATATTTCAAAATGCACCACCAAGCCCACATCTTTTTTATCTACGCCCATTCCAAATGCAGAAGTTGCCACCATTATTTGCGTTTCGCCTGTGATAAAGCTATTTTGATTAAATATCTTTAATTCGCTGTCCATTTTGCCGTGATAGGGCAAGGCATTAAATCCATCTTGGGATAATTGCGTGGCAATATCGGTGGTTTTTTTGGTGCGAGACACATAAATAATTGTTGGGCAGTTATAAATTTGAATCAGTTCTCGCAGTGTTTGGTATTTTTGTTCTTCATTATTTTGGGGAATAACTTGATATTGCAAATTTTTTCTTTCAACACTTGCCGAAAATAACTTTAATTCCAAATCCAAATGTTCTTTAAAATACTGTTTAATGTCAAGAATGACTTGTGGTTTTGCCGTAGCGGTAAAACAAGAAACAGGAATATTAAGACCCACCATTTTTTGACTTTGAATGCGGTTAATAAATTCGCCAATATACAAATAATCCACCCGAAAATCTTGCCCCCACGCCGAAAAACAATGGGCTTCGTCAATCACAAAACGAGCCACCGTACGACTTAAAATTAAACTTTCAATGGTGCGAGAACGCAAACTTTCAGGCGAAATGTATAATAAGCTTGCCGTGCCGTCTTTAATGCGTTCTATGGCTTTTTGGCGTTCTATGGGGTCAAGCAGTCCATTAATGGTAACCGCTTCGGTAATGCCACGACTTTCTAAATTATCCACTTGGTCTTTCATTAAAGATTGCAAGGGCGAAATAATAACCGTCAAGCCTTTTTTATTTTCTCCAGCCATTAATGCAGGGATTTGAAAGGTAATGGACTTGCCACCACCTGTGGGAAATACCGCCAATAAAGAATCGACATGAATCGCAGACTGTACCGCCTGTGCTTGCAATGGTTTATTGTCATAACTTCTAAAATCATCATAACCAAAATATTTACCCAGTGCTTTTTTGGCATTTAATTTATCATCACAATAAACACAGGGTTTATGACAAGGCGTGGCACGAAGTTCATTAAAAATATAATCAATTTCTGGGTGTTTATATAACACCCAGCTTGGGCTAATAGAATGGCGTTCATCACAATCAATGAGTGCCAAAACATAACACAGCCCAATCGGATATTTGTGAATAAATTCATTTAAAATAGAATGTTCACAAATTTTATGGTTAAAATGTGCTTTAATGAGTTTAAGAAGTGATGGGCATTCTTTTTCAAATTGAACCATTTTAAAAAACGCAGCAAATCCTGCTTTATCTTTTAATAACTGATAAAAGATGATTTTTAAATTTTCTGATAATTGATTAAAAGCAGTAATTTCTTTTTCTAAAAGCTCTTTTGTAATCATACAATCATTTAAAGGATTGTTGGAGTTTTCAAAATCCGTTTTATAATCTTTATCTAGGGCGTGATACGGTCTTTTTGGAAATAATAAGGCAGACAAGCAGAGCGTATCAATAATGTCTGTGGCATTTTTATTAATGCTTTGTAAATCAGCTTTGATATAAGCATAGTCGTGATTTAAAAAATTATGCCCACAAATAAAATCTGCGTCTTTTATTTGGCTGATAATTTCACTAATTTTACTGGTGTGTAGATTTTTATCGGCAAAAACTGCCCCAATGTCCATCATCTTTTTGGCATGGGTGTCAATTTCTAGGTCAAGGTAGGCAATGTGAGGCATGGGGTTTGGGTGCTGATGAATTTGGTTTAGTTTATAAAATTTTTGGGTAAAAATCCAGTCATCAGCACTTTTCTATCAATATATTAATTGGCAATCCGTATCACAAACCATACCCCCACACCCCCAATCGTGAGCTTGATTTGTGAGCCGTCTGTCAGACCCTGCGGGAGTGTGGTGCGAACGGTGCGACCTTGATGAGTAAAGACAATCTGTCCGCCCTGCTGACTAAGCTTCCTACTGATGACGAGCGTGGGTAGAGTGTCTTTGGGGGGTTTGCTCGCTTCTTTGGCAGTTTGGGCGATGATGGTTTGGGCTTTGGCAAGTAGGGCTTTGGCGTTTTTAAAAATGCCCTTATCCGCTTGCCAATCTCTTTGTAATTCGTGGATACGTTTTTCGGAAAAGTTGGCAAATCTTTGGGCGTTTGTTTCAAATTTTTGCAAATTTGCCATAACAGTGGGCGATTTTTGGATTTCTTGGTTGATTTTTTGGGTCAATTTGCCCACCGCACTAAAATAGACGGCGTGATACACGTCATATTCGGCACGTTTTTTGGGGTCTTTTAGGGTGGCGTAGGCTTCGTTTATTAGTACGATTTGTCCGCTTTCGCCTGCACGGTCGGGGTGGTGGCGTTTGGCAAGCTGACGGTAGGCGTGCTTGATGTCGTCCGTGCTAGCGGATTTTGGCACGCCTAAAATGGCATAATAATCGTGTTTGGGGGGCTGTTTTTTCACGACAAAGCATTCTCCAACGTTTCAAGTTCGTCCATTTTTAACAGTAGATTCTCTTCGATGTCCGCCACCTGTTTTTGCCATTCGCTTTGTTTGGCAAATAGATTTAGCAATTTATCCTTATTGTCATCATCGTACAGACTTTGGTCGGATAAGGCGTGTTCAATCTCGCCAAGCTCGCTGGTGAGTTTATCTAGCTCTTTTTCGAGTTTTTCAATCTCTTTACGAAGTGGGGCGGTTTTTTGGCGGTTTTCGGCATTTTTTTTGCGAATCTCTTCTTTGGTTGGGGTGGGTTTGTCGCTGACGGACGTGGTGGTGTCGGCTTTGGTCTCTTTATTTTCTGCCTTGTTTTGGGCGACTTTGGCAAGGCGAGCCTGTCTTAGGTGCTCAGCATAGTCCGCCATGTCGCCTGTAAATTCGTCCGCTCGTCCGTCCGCCACCAGCATGAGATTGTCGCAGACGTTCATCACCAAATCCCTATCGTGCGAGACTAGGATTAACGCCCCCTCAAAGTTTTGTAGGGCGAGCATGAGAGCGTTACGCATGGATAGGTCAAGGTGGTTGGTCGGCTCGTCCAGCACCAGCACGTTGGGGCGTTCCCAGACGATGAGAGCGAGGGTTAGCCGTGCTTTTTCGCCCCCAGAAAACAGACGGCAAGGTGTGTCAATTTTATCGCCACGAAAATTAAAACTGCCCAAAAACGCCCGCAAATCCGCGTCCGATGTCGTGCCAGCCAGTCGCCTAAGCAAAATGAGCGGGGTGGCAGATTCGTCCAATGCGTCCATTTGGTGCTGATTAAAATAGCCAAGCATGAGATTATCAGACGCTCGGTGCGTGCCTGAAAGTAGCGGTAAATCGCCCACAAGTGCCTTAATCAGTGTACTTTTGCCTGCCCCATTTGCCCCAAGCACGCCAAGCCGTGTGTCGGGCGTGATTTGCAAATTGACCTTATTTATCAAGGGCTTATCATAGCCGATAGACGCATTATCTAGGCTGATAAGTGGCGATGATAAGGCGGTAGGCGGATAAAACGCAAAACTAAACTCGCTGTCCGCCATGACGGGAGCGATGTCGGTCATGCTGGCAAGCTGTTTGGCACGGCTTTGGGCTTGTTTGGCTTTGGTGGCTTTTGCCCCAAAACGGCGAATGAAGTTTTCTAGGTGGGCTTTGACGGCTTGCTGGCGTTCGTAGGCTTGGGCTTGCTGAGCTAAGCGTTCGGCACGAGTGCGGATAAACTGGCTATAATTGCCTGTATAAAGGGTGATTGTGCCGTGTTCGATGTGGGCGATGTGCGTACAAATGGTATCCATAAAGGCTTGGTCGTGACTGATGACGATGATGAGACCGCTAAATTTACCAAGCCAATCTTCGAGCCACAAAATCGCGTCCAAATCCAAATGGTTGGTCGGCTCATCAAGGAGCAGTACGTCTGCTCGGTGCATGAGCGTGCGAGCTAGGTTTAATCGCATACGCCAACCGCCCGAAAACTCACGCACCATACGGGTATGTTCATGCTCGCCAAATCCTAGCCCTGACAAAATCTGACTTGCCTTAGACGGTGTGCGATAGCCGTCTATCTCATCAAACCTTTGGTAAATGGGGGCGATGTCATGCTCGGATAAGGCGGATTGGTTTTGGATTTTGTCGTTAAGACGATACCATTCGTCATCGCCTGATAATACATAGTCTAGGGCGGTCATGTCGCTGGCGTGGACTTCTTGTGCCATGTGGGCGATTTGCCAGTTTTTTGGCATGGACACACTGCCCACGTCCGTGCCATGCTCGCCTAAGAGTGTGGCGAACAGCGTGGATTTGCCCGTGCCGTTGTTGCCAGCAAGTCCGATAGTTTGACCTTGATGAAGTTGTAGATTGACCCCGCTAAACAGCAGGCGACCGTCTCGGCGGACGGCGACTTGGGAGAGTTCTATCATGGTTTTTTGTGCAAATTATAAAATTATCCATTATACCTTGTATCGCTAAAATTTGGGCTTATTATGGTATAATTATTCCTAAGAATTGTAAAAATTTTAAAAAGAGAAAAACCATGCAAAATGTCATGACCCTAACCGACAATGCCGCCAAAAAATTACAAAAACTAAAAGATGCCGAAGGCAATCATGAGCTGATGCTTCGGGTCTATGTCACAGGCGGTGGCTGTTTGGGTTTTTCCTACGGCTTTGATTTTGCCGATGAGCTAGACGATGATGATGCCACCTTTGACAATGGCGATGCCACGCTCGTGGTGGACAGTCTTAGCTATCAGTATCTACACGGCTCAACGATTGACTATATCGAAGGGCTTGAAGGTTCTCGCTTTGTCGTGGACAATCCCAATGCCACGACTACCTGTGGCTGTGGCTCGTCTTTTTCGATTTAGTTTGAGGATTTTTGGATTGGTAGCAATCAAACCGTCTTAATGGCGGTTTTGTTTTGCACGTTCAGTCTGACAAATCAAGGCAATACAATATTAACTATCTGCCAGTCTAGCACTTGATGGCGGTGCATGATGATGGTATAGGGCTTATCTTTGATGGTGGTGGCAACTTCAAAGCAGTTGATACCACAGTACGACAGCTTGGGCTGGGTCGGCTGCCCGATGTTATCGCTTGCCTTGGTAGCGATGGCGGTTTTTTGATTATTGATGGCGATGTTCATGTCGCCTGTGCTGATGTAGTCGGTGAGCAGTCGTTCGGTATCAACATAACCGCCAAACAAGGCAATGCCCACAAGCATGGGTTCGCTCTCGGGCTGAACGTCGCCTTGGGCAAGCCGAGTTAGATTCTCAGGGGTAATGCCCTTATCCACGGCAGTATTGATAAAGCTGTGGGCGATGGTGTTAAGCTTGGCACCATCTAGCCCAAGCAGTCCACCAAAGAGTGACAAACCCTGCACCACGTCGTTAGAGCCGAGCCAGTTATCGGCTTTGGTGATAAGCTGATGTTTTAGGTTTGGGCGTAGTGTCTCAAAGTCTATACTGTGAATAATGGGGGCGTAGTCGCCATTGTCATAAGCGTTTTTTAGGGTGTAGAGCTTATAATAGGGCGAGCCTGCCACGATGACAAGGGCGATGATGACAAGTGCCAAGAGCAGTTTGGTGATTTTCATAAACACATGATGATAATAGGGATGATGTGGGGTATTTTGCCATAAATTTTTGAAAATTGGTAAAAAATCACACCAATCACGCTTGATAAATGGCATAAAAGCACCATAAATAGGCAAGTTTTTTATTTTTGCAAATCGTGACCTTTTTGGGTCGCCTAAGTAGCCAAAAACCAATCAGGACAACACATGAGTAAAGATTTTTATACCATTTTGGGCGTGGACAAGTCGGCAGACGATAAAGAGATTAAAAAAGCCTACCGCCGTCTTGCGATGAAATATCACCCCGACAAAAATCCAGACGACCCAAGTGCCGAAGAAAAGTTTAAAGAAGCGACGATGGCGTATGAAGTGCTGTCGGATGCCCAAAAACGTGCCACTTATGACCGCATGGGACACAGTGCCTTTGAGCAGGGCATGAACAACGGTGGTTTTGGCAATGCTGGCGGATTTAGTGCCGATGACCTAAACGACATCTTTGGCAGTTTCTTTGGCGGTGGGGCTCGTGGTGGCTTTAGTGGTGGTGGCGGTTTTGGCGACATCTTTGGTGATATGTTTGGCAACTCTCGTGGCTCTTCTCGTGCTAGCAAAGGAGCGGATTTGCTCTACCAAATCAGTCTCACCCTAGAAGAAGCGGTAGCTGGCTGTAAAAAAGAAATCACATACAGCACGAGCGTTCACTGTGAGACCTGCGATGGTAAAGGGGCAAAGTCTGCCAGCGATGTCGTCAGCTGTCCTACCTGTGGCGGACATGGTCAGGTGCGTGTCCAACAGGGCTTTTTTGTCATGCAGCAAACCTGCCCTGACTGCCGTGGCACTGGCAAAAAAATCAAAAACCCCTGCCCCAACTGCCATGGCGAAGGCAAACAGCACAAATCTCAGACCCTAGAAGTCTCCATCCCTGCTGGCGTGGATAATGGCGACCGTGTCCGCCTATCAGGTAAGGGCGAAGCGGGCGACAGTGGCATGCCAAATGGTGACTTGTATGTTGAGATTCATGTCAAACCGCACGACATCTTTACCAGAAATGGGGCGGATTTGCACCTTGATATTCCTGTCAATATCGCCACCGCCGCACTTGGCGATGAAGTAGAAATCCCCACGTTGGGCGGTGGTCGCCTAAAAATCAAAGTTGCCGAAGGCACCCAAAGTGGCAAAGTGTTGCGTGTGCGTGGCAAGGGTGTCACGACCGTGCGTGGTGGCATGCAGGGCGACTTGCTGTGCAAAATCATCGTTGAGACACCCACCAATTTGACTGGCGAACAAAAATCCTTGCTCGAACAATTCGCCAAAACCCTAAATGGCGACAACGGAGCAAGTGCCAAGAAAAAAGGGTTTTTTGACAAAATCAAAGATGAAGTTAAAGACATTTTTGATCAAACCTAACTTTTCAAACAAAACACGGTAAAATTTTACCGTGTTTTTATTTTTGGTGGTAGCCTAAAAAGTATGCCAAACTAGGTTTTCCGTTCGCTCTGAGCCATGCCTACGGGTCGCAAAACCGTTATGAGCAGGCAATAGTTTTCCCTTGTAGCATGCTTTTGAGCCAAAATCTTATTTGTAAGAAACTCACCCGTTATTTACACTTTGTTTAAAATAAAACTCCAACCACTCATAAGGAGTAAAAGTTAAAGTTTTTCCTGTAATCTCATCTTTCTTGGTTAAAGATGAATGTGGTCTAACAGTGTTGTAGAAATTAAGAAATCTGGTTAATTCTTGCTTTCTGTGTTCACTGCTGACAAACTCATATTGATTATGCCAAAGCTCCATCAATGTTCGTATGACCCGTTCAGCTTTGCCGTT
>NZ_AUGF01000036.1 GCF_000426885.1 Moraxella caprae DSM 19149
AAGTTTATCCTAGCAGACAGTGGTTATCAAGGCATACAGCATTTATACAAGCAAGCCTTTACGCCACTAAAACAAACTAAGAAATATCCACTTGTACAAGAAGCCAAAGATTATAACGCATTATTGTCTAAAACACGGGTGAGAGTAGAACATATCTTTGCCAAGTTTAAGGCCTTTAAAATGTTCTCAACCACCTATCGTAAATCATTGGCAAGATTTGAACTTAGGGTAAAGCTCGTGTTTGGGTGGATTGGGTAGTTTTGCAGGATGTCTATTCTAGAATCAGCGATATGGTACCACTGCCATTTTCCAAACCGAAAAGTGCACATCAAAATACGGTACACCCAATGCCTATTATGCCAAAGTACCTGTATTCTTCTATCTTGCTGATAACCCAAAACTAGCAAGTATCACCCTAACCCTTTATCAGACATAAAAAGGGATGCAAGCAAAAAAAATCACACCCTACTCCGACAAAGCCAACTGCACTTTTTAGCCAACAAAAATAACACCAAACTACACCAAACTACCACAAACACTCAATAAAGGCATTGATGAGTTAGTCAAAAATGGCGAGATAAAAACCATTTCTCAAAAATATGGTATGGAATAATTCGCTTTAATCATAAAAAAAATAAGGCATTTGATGATGCCTTATTTTTATGATTACTTTACAAAATCAAACCTTCACCCTGATTGAGTTGGTTCAACACACCATCGATGTTATTTGAATATATATCAGCGATTGCTATTTTTTCAAACATCTCATCCTTACCATCAATATCAATCATCATCGTAATATTTTTGGTACCTGATTTCTCAAAATGAATATAATCACCAAAATTGTCCATGATTGATTTGTCAGCAAAAAGTCCTGTTAGATCAATCTTATCTCCTTGCTTTAGATCAAAATCAGCAATTTTATCAAATCCAATCTGGCTAACATCTACCACCAAACCCACATCCAAAGAGAACACAAAAGTGTCCGCTCCTGCACCTCCTTGCAAATAATCATCGCCAGCACCACCATTTAAGATGTCATCGCCGTTACCGCCATTTAGGGTGTCGTTACCATCTTGACCAAATAGGAGGTCATCGCCAGCACCGCTATTTAGGGTGTCACTGCCATTACCGCCATCTAAAACATCGTTGCCAGCACCTGTCGTAACACGATCATTGCCATCTTGCCCATAGACTTCAGTTTTGCCGCCAGTAGCGTTGAAAACGTCGTTGCCAGCACCCAGATGGGCGATGCTCTGAGATTTCCATTGCGCTATATTATGATTATCGTTATTATCTGTGCCGTGATAGGTGGCAACTTTTGTTGCCATCAGTTCGGCAAGACTGACTGTTTGGTCAGCAAATTCGAAGTTTTCAATATGATAAGAGTCACCGTACTCGAAGTTTTGAATGGTAACACTATTTGAGTCTGATGTTTTAAGGATTAAATCTTGACCTTTTAACAAGACTTGAACTGCAGACAGATTAACATCTGTAAAACGGATGGTGTCTTGATGGCGTTCTTTAGAGACATTTGAATCAGATTCATGAATGATGTCATTACCATAATCACCACTAAAGATGTAAGTGTCATTGCCATTTTTATGACCTGAATTGCTTAAATAATCATCGCCAGCACCACCATTTAAGATGTCATCGCCGTTGCCACCGTCTAGGGTGTCGTTACCATCTTGACCAAATAGGAGGTCAGAATTTTTAGTTCCAGTCAACCGATCATTACCAACACCTGCAAACACAGCACCGCCATTTAAATTATTATCCTGTGCATCGCCCATCTTAATTGGTAATTCTCTATCAATCTTAAAATCAATACCATTTATCCAACCATCCAATTCATGTTTTGGCACGCTAGATACAACATGCTCTATCAAATTAACCAACTTATCTCTGCCAACCATGTTAGGTTGTGTTTGCACTTGAAGATAAGCAAAATACTCCATGATATCGCCAAAGGCAGACATTGCGGTTTGACCACCTACATCTAACCTTGCCTTAAAGTCGCTCACCAGTCGGTTAATGTCCAAACCAAACAGAATATTACCATCTTTGACATCTACCACAATATCTATCAAATCGCCATAACGATTCTGAACAGTTTGCGGATAGAGTCCACTATAAACAGACTTAATGAGTTTATCATAAGTATCATTGATAATTTTGGTTGTTTTTTCAAAGTCTTTGACGTTAGCATAAAACATGTTATCTGTTTTTGTGCTCATGAAACTATCGATAACACCAATTTTATATTTGATTTTATCAAACTCTGCCATGCCCATTGTATCAATTATTGTAGCACCGCCACTGCCTGCAATGCCCACCGCACCTTTTTGGGAACTAGAGCTTCTCATCGACAAGAAAATCGACTTTTTCATAATCTTGATAATCAGGATCGGTTTTTGCCCACGCTTTGAGCAAGCCGTCCATCATTGACAGCTGCTCCTCTTTGCTTTTGGCATTTAGGTAATTGACGATGATATTTCTAAGCTCAGAAGATAGTGTCATTGCCTCGCTTAGATTTCTGACACGCCCAGAGCCTTGTAGATTTGGCAATCTGTCATCTGTATTTTTTACACCATCGAGATGTTTGGTGTACACACCATGAAAGTTAAAATTCACATCGCCCATGACACCTGTGTTTTGCCATCATGTTTCTCATAACTGCCAAGCTGAGTCAGTTTATTGCCTCCTGTCAGGTTTTTGTCCACCTCTTGATAATCAAGGTTTAATGCACCAATGCCAAGCTCATGAAGTCCAAATAACTCCCCAACATCACTCACGCCGTCACTGTCCAAATCACGCCATACTCTAAGCTCATTAAACTTGGCATCATCGGCATTAATCTTGCCATTACCATCGCTGTCTAGGTCGGCAAGTGCCTCATAGCCGTGCTTGGCGGTCTCACCTGTCCTCAAAATCGTGCTGTCACCAAACACCTCTCGCCCATCATTAATAACACCATCGCCATTGCGGTCTAATACAAGGATACCATCATCTTTTTTCACCCAGCCTGTCGCATGAGCAATGCCATCACCGTCATGATCAAACACCGCTTTCTTTAATTTATCATGAGCAATCGTCTCTATGCCATCACCATCTAGGTCTAATGCCAGTGGATCATAGAAATAATGAAACCCTGAGCGGTTGATACCTGTCCATTTGGCAAAGGCTTCGGCGAGGTCATCAGGGAGGTCATCAAAGGGGTTGGGAAGTTTAAAGTCATCAAAAAAGTCTTCGGCTTGCTGTTTCCATTTATTAAAAGCATCTTCGGCGGCTTGTCTATATTTATCAAAAGCATCAGCAAGGTTATCGGAGACTTCTTTGAAAGTCTCGGAGACCTCTTTAGCCAAATCTTTGGCGATTTGCTCAGCCTTTTGAGTAGCTTCCTTAACTGCCTCCTCAGCACTTTTTACACCATCTTTAAGGGCTTGTTCGGCGGTTTTGTAGGCATCTGCGATTTTTTGTTCGGCAGTCTTATAGGCATCAGTGGCTTTTTGGATGGCATTATTAACTTTCTCAGCACCATTTGCCATTGCCTCATTGATGGCTTTATCCATATTGATGGCAGCCTCGCCAACTTTGGGGGCGAGTTTGTCTATGGAATCTCTAAATGCTTTACCAGAGGTGATATCATTAAATGTGTTTTTGGTATTGTTGATACCGTTAGTGATGGCATTGTGGGTATTTATGGCGGTGTTGCCAATTGTGGGGGCTATTTTATCCATAGAGTCTTTGAATAATTCACCAGAGGCAACACTATTAAAGGCATTTTTTGTACTATCAATACCATTACTAACAGCATTATGGGCGTTAATGGCAGTTTCGCCAACATTATTAGCGATTTGGTCTGCCACATCTGATATTTTATTATTAACTCCGTTACCAATATCCCTTAATTTGGTTGCCCCATTTTGACTTTCGTGCATTGCATACGCCGCCCCTCCAATGGTAAACGCCAAAGATAACGCTGGGACTGGTGTAGTAACAACAGCCATAATAGCCAAAGCATCCCCAACAGTCAAACTACCAACATCACCATTATTATCCAAAAGGTTGATACCAACCTGACCTACACTAGCTAAATTACCTAAATATCCATATTTTGCAAAACTGGCTTTCTTTGCCAAATCGCCAAAGTCGCCAAATCCACCTAAGATGGTTACAGCATAACCCATATTCTTGGAATCAGTAGTTATGCCATATGCCTCACCACTTTCTTTATAATTATTGGCACTAATCTCTTGATTAAGTACATTGGCAGTAACACCAAACTTTAACTTAGCGTAATTAAATGCTGTCATTTTGCTTGCTCCTTATCTTTGCTAAAAATTAAATCAATATAGATAAAAAATATGATAAAAATCAAAAATAAATCTACATACCCACTTTTTCTTTCAAAGTGTTTTTTTACTCTATCTATATCACTCTTTGGCGTAGAAACATAGATGATTTCTTGGGTCGTTTGGTTGACAAACTTACCTCTAAGGATAATAACATCATTAATATTATTATTCTTTCTATCTGTAAACGAGACAATACTAACACCATGACCAGTAAAATCATAGCCAAAATTTTTTTTATCAGAGCAAAGGGCATTTTCTGTGCCAACAAACTCGCCACATTTTGCACTATATGCCCTACCATGATTATCCCTGACATAGACTCTTGCAACTTTTTTATTATTAACATTATAAGACAAACCATCAGGGAGGTTTATTGGGATATGTTTAGCACCCTGCACAACATTAGTAATGGGCTTTATAGATAAAATGATGGGTATGGGTAAAAAAACAAAGAAAAATAGGATTTTTCTTTTGATTGCACTCATATTTGCCTCCCTACTGATATATGAAAAATAATTATATAAAAATTATATAAATATTTATAACATCTTTCAAAACCTAATTTTTGGAAAAACCGATGCCAAAAAAATAAATTATCAGTCAAAAAAAATTTAAACCATTGTACATATATTCACCAAATAATGCAAAGGAAATAGGTGTTACTCAGATAAATTTAAAATCGCCCCAATTCATAATCACAAAGTGCGTATGACACACCCACGCTCAAAATGGCGTTTGTGGTACTTTTGTGGTTTGGACATCATTCACAACACAAAAAGCAAACCCAATTTACAATAAAAAAACCGCACTTAAATAAGCACGGTTTTAAAAAGCACCAAACTGATTTAGCCACCAGCGTCTAGAAGCATATTACGGATATGACCGATAGCCTTAGTGGGGTTTAGACCCTTAGGGCAGACAGACACGCAGTTCATGATACCACGACAGCGGAACAAGCTAAATGGGTCATCAAGCCTGGCCAGACGAGCTTGAGTGTCGGTATCACGGCTGTCGATGATAAAGCGGTAGCCGTTAAGTAGGGCTGACGGCCCCAAGAACTTATCTGGGTTCCACCAAAATGACGGACAAGACGTAGAACAGCACGCACACAAGATGCACTCATAAAGTCCGTTCATCTTCTCACGGTCTTCTGGCGACTGCAAACGCTCTTTTGGCGGAGCAGGTTGTGAGTTGATTAAAAATGGATGAACTTTCTCGTACTGGGCGTAGAATTGGTTCATGTCCACCACCAAGTCTTTGATGACTGGCAAACCAGGTAGGGGACGAACGATGATTTTCTCAGGCAAGGTGTTCATGTTGATAAGACACGCCAAGCCATTTTTGCCATTGATGTTCATACCATCCGAGCCACAGATACCCTCACGGCATGAACGGCGGAATGTCAAGGTTTCGTCCATCTTTTTAAGACGCAATAATACGTCAAGCAACATACGGTCGGTATCTAGTAGCTCAATCTCATATGTTTGCATATAAGGGGCTTTGTCTTTGTCTGGGTCGTAGCGATAAATCTCTACAATGCGTTTGCCTCGACTCATGGGTTTCTCCATTGGGAATTTGGGATTTTTAACTGTTTTTGTTAAAAAAGACCTAATTTAAATTTGAAATGACACATTTTGCAAATTCATCTGTATGAGTTGGGCTTTTACACCCAACTTATCAATTTGTCAAAATTAGAACGTACGCACTCGTGGTTCACAGTAGTCCACGGTCAAAGGCTGTTTGCGTACAGGCTTATAAATCACACAGTTATCCTCAGAGTACCATAGCGTATGCTTCATCCACTCATGGTCGTTACGTCCTAGTGGGGCGTAGCTGTCATCTTCTGGCTTTTCATAATCTAGCACGCTGTGAGCCCCACGGCATTCATGACGCAAGGACGCCGATAGCATGGTCGCTTTTGCCACTTCGTAAAGGTTGGCAACTTCGAGTGCCTCAATGCGAGCGGTGTTAAAGACGGCTGATTTGTCTTTTAGGTGGATTTGGGCGACTTTTGGAGCCAGTGCCATGATTTTTTCTACGCCTTCGTCCATAAGTGCCTGCGTACGGAACACGCCAGCGTGAGACTGCATGATGTTGCGAATTTCATCGGCAACTTCTTGGGCGTTGTAGCCTTCGGTAGAGTTTTGTAGCTTGTCAAGACGAGACTGCGTGTAGTCCAGCACTCGTGGGTCAAGTGGCTTATAACTGCGGTCTGATTTGGCAAATTCATCTAGGATATGCTGACCTGCCGCACGACCAAACACCACCAAGTCAAGCAATGAGTTCGTGCCTAGGCGGTTTGCACCGTGTACTGACACGCACGCACATTCGCCAATGGCGTACAAGCCTTTGACCACACGACCTTCGGTATATAGACCTTGTTCGTCCACATGACCGTCAAGCACAGGCACGGTTACTTGACCGTGAATGTTGGTTGGGATACCGCCCATCATGTAGTGAATGGTAGGCACAACAGGCACCGCTTCTTTGGCGATGTCCACGTTAGCAAAGTTATGGCTAATCTCAAACACAGACGGCAAACGCTTCATCAAGGTGTCCAGACCCAAATGCGTCATGTCCATCAAAATATAGTCGCCGTTTGGACCACAGCCACGACCTTCTTTAATCTCTTGGTCCATAGAACGAGAGACGAAATCACGGGGGGCTAAGTCTTTTAGTGTCGGTGCATAACGCTCCATGAACGGCTCGCCATGCTTGTTACGCAAAATCGCACCTTCACCACGACAGCCTTCGGTCAAAAGCACGCCCGCTCCTGCCACGCCTGTGGGGTGAAATTGCCAAAATTCCATGTCTTGTAATGGAATGCCTGCACGCACCGCCATGCCAAGACCGTCCCCTGTGTTGATGTAGGCGTTGGTTGAGGCACGGAAAATACGTCCTGCACCGCCTGTTGCTAGGATTGTGGTCTGAGCTTGGAATACTGAGATGTTGCCTGTTTCTTGGTCAAGGGCAATCACGCCATTGATATTGCCGTCAGCGTCCTTAATAAGGTCAAGGGCAATCCACTCCACAAAAAACTGCGTGCCTTTTTCTAGGTTCTTTTGGTACAGAGTGTGCAAAAGAGCGTGTCCTGTACGGTCGGCTGCCGCACACGCACGGGGAACAGGTTTTGCTCCGTATTCGGCAGAGTGTCCGCCAAACGGACGCTGATAAATCGTGCCGTCTGCATTACGGTCAAACGGCATGCCCATGTGTTCTAGTTCGTACACGACTTTTGGGGCTTCACGGCACATATATTCAATGGCGTCTTGGTCGCCCAGCCAGTCAGAGCCTTTAACGGTGTCATAAAAGTGAAAATGCCAGTTGTCAGGACTCATGTTACCCAATGACGCACCGATACCCCCTTGGGCGGCAACAGTGTGGCTACGGGTTGGGAATACTTTGGTCAAAACGGCAACTTTCATACCGCCTTCAACGAGCTGTAAGGACGCTCTCATGCCTGAACCGCCACCGCCAACGATGACCGCGTCAAAGTTTAGGGTGGGGATATTTTCAATGGGTTTTTCTGGTGCTAATGCCATAATTATTTTTCCTATGAATATTTAAAAAGGACGATTTTGGAAAATTACCAAAAAATCATCACACCCCAAAACAGATACGCCAAAATGGCAACAATGACCACGCCTTGTAGAGCAATACGCAGTCCTGACGATTTGACATAGTCGGTAAATACCGTCCACATACCCACCCATGCGTGAAACACGAGCGACAAAATCGCCACAAGGCTAAATAACTTCATGGGCAAGCTCATCATAAAGCCATGCCATGCTTGATAATCCACTTGATTAAATAGGAAAAATCCTACCAACACCACAGAATAAAGGGCAAGCACCACCGCACTGATACGTTGTAGCACCCAATCACGAGAGCCTGAACCTGTCAGACCTGTGGCACTTTTAATGCCTGAATTGTTTCTTTTCATTAGAACATCACCCACACAAAGGACGCAATAATCAAGACAAATGCGATAACAAAGCTCACAATCGCCGCCGTCTTACCTGATTTGAACTCTTCGTTCATGCCAAGGTCAGCAAGTAAGTGCTTAACTCCCATGACAAAATGGTAAGCGGTCGCCGCCACAAAAATCCACGCCACAAACCTAAGGGCGATATTATTTAGCACCGTCTCAAACCCTTCTGGCGATGACAGTGATGTCTGTAAAATACACAGCATGACAGGCACAAGCAAAAACAACACAATGCCTGATACACGGTGCAAGATAGAAGCCATAGCGATTGGGGACTTTGAGTTCACCGCAATCACTTGGCTTAGGGGTAAGTTAATCGGTCGGTTATCTTTCACGAGCGGGCGTCCTTATCAAAATGAGCCGTACAAAACGAACAAGACGGCAAGGAGAGCTGGCTTTTTGGGTGATTTTTGCCACAATTAAAACACAAAACGGCCTTTCAATTGTAAAATTAAAAACTTAAAATATCGGTTTTGGTTTTATCCGCCAAATCTGATGAGTTACCCTACATAAGTCGGCATGAGCATCATGAATATTATATAGAAAGATATTTTAAATTTTTAAACGCAAAAAATCACACCGTCAGGCTATCTTTAAAAATAAGAAGTCTGAACACAGCGTTAAATCAATGTCGCTTGTGTCACGCAGTGTCAGCGTGCCAAGCAACCATGCAAAAGCCATCAGGCTTAAACACTTCGCTATTTTTACTTTTACAAATCATTAAAAATCTTTAATCTTTTAAAAACCTTGTCCAAACAGCACATTTGAGAGCATTTATCGGTAAAATTTCACAGGCTTTTACCAAACTTTTTGTTAAATTTTTTGTGAAATTATCAAAAAACTTATCACAAAACTTATTACAAAATTTATCAAATGTCGTGTTACCCTATTGACAATGAAATTGATTATCGTTTTTTAAAATGACCTGCCAAGTTAAACAGATAAATTATAAAACGCTTGAACAAATTTTACAAACAAAATTACAACTTTTATGTAACCGACGTCAAATTTTTTGCTAAAATTTTAACCACTTTGACGATAATATTGTTACAAAATATGTCAAAAAATCCGTATGATGGCTAAGGTTTTTACGATTTGGACGGTCGGAACAAGATAAGCTTAGGCAAAAAAGTGAATGAGTGTAAGGGTTTGGAGATTAATTACAATTTTTTAAGGAATTTATCGTGCTAGGGCTTGTAAGTTTGGCAAAGTTTTTGTATCATCATGATACTTGATGGCGATGATGAGCAATATGCCTTTGCTTTGGCAAACGGACGCACGTTGCAAGGAATTCAGCGACCAACAAGACCAAGGACATCATGCTCGGTTACCTGCCAGCATGCAAATTCACAATGCCAAATTAGCCCAAACCAAGCAGGATAAGGCTTTTGGGTCAGGATTTAGGCACCATTAAATTAAGGTTATTATTATGACACAACAAGTGAAATTAGTCGTGGACGGCACGGAATATGAAATGCCAGTCCTAGAATCCACCTTGGGTCGCCCTGTATTGGACGTAAGTGCGGTGGCAAAAGCAGGTCTTTGGACATACGACCCAGGATTCATGGCGACCGCCCCCGTAGAATCCAAAATCACTTATATTGACGGCGACAAAGGCGAGCTTTTGCACCGTGGCTATGCCATTGACGATTTGGCGGACAATGCTGACTACCTAGAAGTCTGCTACGCCCTACTCTATGGCGACTTGCCAAACGCCGAAGAAAAAGACAAATTCTACGCACGCATCACAAGCCACATGGCAGTACATGACCAGTTGCGTAAATTCTTTGAAGGTTTTCGCCGTGATGCCCACCCAATGGCGATTATGCTTGGCGTGGTCGGTGCGTTGTCAGCGTTTTATCACAACCACCTAGACATCTCAGACCCACAACATCGTGATGACACTTGTGTGGACTTGATTGCAAAAGCCCCAACGCTTGCTGCCATGAGCTACAAATACTCAATTGGCGAGCCGTTCATGTATCCACGCAAGGATTTTAGCTACGCCGAAAACTTCCTATATATGATGTTTGCCACCCCTGGCGACAAAGATTACAAGCCAGACCCTGTACTGGTCAAAGCGATGGACAAAATCTTTACCCTACACGCTGACCACGAGCAAAACGCATCAACATCAAGCGTACGTTTGGTAGGCTCAACAGGTGCCAACCCTTATGCCTGTATCGCAGCAGGTATCGCTGCCCTATGGGGGCCATCACACGGTGGTGCCAACGAAGCGGTATTGACCATGCTTGATGAGATTGGCTCTATCGAAAATGTTGCTCCATTCATGGAAAAAGTTAAGACCAAAGAAGCCAAGCTCATGGGCTTTGGACACCGTGTCTATAAGAACTTTGACCCCCGTGTCAAAGTCATGAAAGAGACTTGCGATGAAGTGTTAGGTGCCTTGGGCGTAAATGACCCCAAGCTTGCCCTTGCTATGGAGCTAGAAAAAATCGCACTAAACGACCCCTACTTCATTGAGCGTAAGCTCTATCCAAACGTAGACTTCTACTCTGGCATCATCCTAAAAGCGATTGGCATTCCAACGTCTATGTTCACTGTTATCTTTGCCCTAGCTCGCACGGCAGGCTGGATTGCTCACTGGACAGAAATGCACTCAGAAGCCTTCAAAATCGGTCGTCCACGTCAGCGTTATACTGGCGAGACGCACCGTGCCTTTGTTAAGGTAGAAGACCGCAAATAATCCTGTCTTTTAACAAATGACCATAAAACCCCCAAGCGATTGGGGGATTTATGGTTATGGTTGGGACATGTCAACATTAGGGCATGCTTGTCATTGTTACCGTTTTTATTAAATTATAAGGTATTAGTCTAAAAAGTATGCCAAACTAGGTTTTCCGTTCCCCCTGAGCCTGCCTGCGAGTAGGAAAATCGTTATGAGCAGGCATAGCTCACCACGAATGGCTTTCTTTATAACATACTTTTTGAACCAGAGCCAATTATAAAATAAGGTGAAAATACAAGCATACCCCATCACCAATTTAAAAAGCATCAAACATTTTACAAAAATAACGCTTGCCATTTAGCAAAAAATATCTTATGATAACGCCTATATTAAAAACTTTTTATATCTATTTATCATGAATTACCCCGTTATCGCCACCCGTCATCATCACCATCACTCCTAAGCTTCTTTTGGGCGTGTGGTTTTGCTTGAAAGAAAAAAGACTTTCAAGGCGATGGCACAAAAGACGGTATCAACCCTTGAAAGCAATTTCAAGGGTTTTTTGTTTTTTAATCTTAAAGGAAAAATTATGAATCGTCTAAAAATCGCCATTCAAAAATCAGGCAGATTAAGCACCGATTGCCAAGACTTATTAAAGGCGTGCGGTATCAAATTTCATTACAACAAAGACCGTCTCATCGTCTATGCCAAAAATCAGCCCATTGAACTACTTCGGGTGCGAGACGATGACATTCCCGCCCTTGTGTTTGATGGCGTGGCGGATTTGGGTTTTGTGGGCGAAAATGTGCTGGACGAATGCCAGCTTGACCGCCAAAACAAGGGCGAAACCGCCAGCTTTAACAAACTTAAAGTCTTTGAATTTGGCGAATGCCGTCTGTCGCTTGCCGTGCCAAAAGACTTTGATTACAGGGGGCTTACAAGCCTTGCCAATGCCCGTATTGCCACCAGCTACCCCAATCTTTTAAAAGCCTATATGGACAAAAATGCCGTCCCCTTCAAAAACTGCCTTTTGACAGGCTCGGTAGAAGTCGCCCCCAGTGCAGGCATCGCCCACGCCATTTGCGATTTGGTCTCATCTGGGGCAACCTTAGAAGCCAATGGCTTAAAAGAAGTGGAAGTTATCTACCGCTCAAAGGCTTGCCTAATTGGCAAAAGTGAGCCATTATCCGCCGAAAAACAAGCCCTAGTGGACAAACTTCTAACCCGAATGACAGGTGTTGAGCAAGCCAAAGAAAGCAAATACATTATGCTCCACGCTCCCAAAGACAAGCTCCCTGAGATTGTCAAACTTCTGCCCTGTGCCGAAAATCCGACCATCTTGCCCCTTGCCCAAGATGACGGCAAGGTGGCGGTGCATATCGTCAGCCAAGAAACATTGTTTTGGGAAACGATGGAAAATTTAAAAGCAATGGGGGCAAGTTCTATTTTGGTGTTGCCCATTGAAAAAATGATGATTTAATTCAATAATTTATCATCAATCGCAAGGTGCACATTACGCACCGTTTTGGACAATGATTTTTTAAATGGTGAATACGGTTATTAAAAAAGCACACACCTTACCAATTACACCTAATTAACTGATTTTAAAGAGAAATCTATGCAAACCCTAATCTGGAAAAATCTAAACCAAGCCGAACGCCAAACCGCCCTAACTCGCCCCGCCCAAACGCTTGGCGATGAGATTACCGCCATTGTCGCTGATATTAAAAATCAAGTGGTAAATCAAGGGGATACTGCTCTGTTTGCCCTTGCCGAAAAGTTTGATAAAGTCAAATTGGACAGCCTAAAAATCGCCCCAAGCGAACTTGACAATGCCCAAAACGCCTTATCCGATGACCTAAAATCCGCCATTGACACCGCTTATGCCAACATTCACAAATTTCACACCGCCCAAATCCCCACGCCCATTGACACCCAAACAATGGTGGGCGTTCGCTGTTCTGTCGCCACTCGCCCGATTGAAAAGGTAGGTCTGTATATTCCAGCAGGCTCTGCCCCTTTGTTTTCAACGGTTTTGATGCTTGCCATTCCTGCCAAAATCGCAGGGTGCAAAAAAATCGTCCTTTGCTCGCCCGCCCCGATTTGCGATGAAATCCTATACACCGCCAAACGCTGTGGCGTGGACGAGATTTTCTCGGTGGGCGGAGCTGGGGCGATTTGTGCAATGGCGTACGGCACGGACAGCATTCCCAAAGTGGACAAAATCTTTGGGCCGGGCAACGCCTTTGTTACCGAAGCCAAACGCCAAGTGCTAATGACAGGCACCGCCATTGATATGCCCGCAGGCCCATCGGAAGTGCTTGTAATTGCGGATAATTTTGCCAATCCTAGCTTTGTGGCAAGCGATTTACTCTCGCAAGCCGAACACGGGGCGGACAGCCAAGTGATTTTACTGACCGACAGCCACGTCTTAGCCGATAAGGTGCTGGGCGAGATTGAGAGCCAATTACAAACGCTCCCCCGAGCCGACACCGCACGCCTTGCCCTTGCCAAAAGCCGTATCATCATCGCTGATAATTTGACAGAATGTGTCGCAATTTCAAATACTTACGCCCCTGAGCATCTCATTATCAATACCGACAATCCCCGTCAATATCTGGACGACATCGCCCATGCAGGCTCGGTGTTTTTGGGAGCGTACACGCCTGAGAGTATGGGCGACTACGCCAGTGGCACCAACCACACCCTGCCGACTTATGGCTACGCCCGCACCCAGTCATCGCTTGGTTTGGCGGACTTTTATAAACGAATGACCGTGCAAGAATTGTCCGTGGACGGTTTTAAAAATTTGGCGAATACAGTCATTCAAATGGCAAGTGCCGAACAATTAGACGCTCATAAATTGGCAGTAACGGTCAGACTGGACGAATTACAAGGAAAATAAAATGCGATTGTAAGGTGCGTATAACGCACCGTTTAAACAAAAATACTTTAATGGTGCTTGGTACGCACCTTACGGTTTATCCTATTTCTAAATACCAAAATATAGAATAGCCATAGGAAAATACAATGCAAAAGTTAATTAAAAAAAGCGTACAAACCCTAACGCCTTATCAATCCGCCCGTAAAATTGGCGGTAATGGCACAATTTGGTTAAATGCCAATGAATGCCCACTTTCGCCCAATGAGTTATTAAATCATTTAAACCTAGATAATCTAAATCGTTATCCTGAACCGCAACCGCAAAGCGTAATAACTGCCTATGCCAATTATGCAAAGGTGAATGCCAATCAAATTTTAATCACTCGGGGTGGCGATGAAGGCATTGAGCTGATTATCCGTGCCTTTTGTGAAAATGATGAGTGCGTTTTATATTGTCCGCCCACTTATGGAATGTATAAGGTCAGCTCCGATACGCTTAATATCAACACCAAAACCGTGCCTTTAACGGCTGAGTTTCAATTAAATTTAGCTGAAATTGAAAAGAATTTGGATAAATTCAAAGTAATTTTTGTGTGTAGCCCCAATAATCCCACGGGCAATTTATTAAACAAAGATGATATTATCCAATTACTTGATATGACCAAAAACAAAGCGGTTGTGGTGGTTGATGAAGCCTATATTGATTTTTGTGTGGATAACAGTATTGTAGATGAATTAAATCATTTTGATAATTTAATCATCATTCGCACGCTTTCAAAAGCCTTTGCCTTAGCAAGCATTCGCTGTGGTTTTATTTTGGCAAATGAATGGATTATCCAAAGTTTACAAAAAATCATCGCCCCTTATCCCATTCCCACGCCTTGTGCTTTAATTGCCGAGAGTGCTTTATCAGATACTGGCATTCAAGCAATGCAAGATAAAGTAACGATAACGCTTGATAATAAAACTTGGCTGGAAAATGAATTATCAAACTTAGAAATTGTGCAAAACATTTACCCAAGTGTTGCCAATTTTATTTTGGTAGAATTTAAAGACGGTCAAGCGGTGTTTGACACACTTTGGGAACAAGGCATTATTGCCAGAAACCAACACACCGCCTTAAATTTGGCAAATTGTATTCGTATTAGCATTGGTACGGATAAGGAAAATTTGGCGTTAATTAATGCGTTAAAGAAATTTTAATTTTTGCACTCGTAAGGTGCGTATTACGCACCTTACGCTTAAACCCAAGTTATTTTTTAAAGGAGCAACAAATGAAACCTACCCTATTTATTGACCGAGACGGCACTTTGATTGACGAACCCAAAACCGATTTTCAAATTGACAGTTTGGAAAAATTAAAATTAGAAAAAGGTGTAATTCCCGCCCTATTGGCATTACAAAAAAAATACCGATTTGTGATGGTGTCCAATCAAGATGGACTTGGGACAGACAGTTTCCCCCAAGAAAATTTTGATAAACCACACAATAAAATGCTGGATATTTTTACATCACAAGGCATTGTCTTTGATGATATTTTGATTTGTCCGCATTTTAAAGACGATGATTGCGACTGCCGAAAGCCAAAAACCAAACTATTACAATCTTATATTGATAATAATTTATTTGATAAAGAGAGTAGCTTTGTGATTGGCGATAGAGATACCGACATTGAGCTTGCCGATAATTTGGGTATTGTTGGACTTAAATACAATCCTAATGATTTAAATTGGAATTTAATTAGCGAAAAGTTATTGGGACAAGCCGTTACCAATATTGGCGAGCGAGAAAAACGCTATGGCGAAGTGATTAGAACCACCAAAGAAACCGACATTAAAGTGCAAGTCTGGCTTGATGAGACAGGCGTGAATGACATTAAAACAGGCATTGGCTTTTTTGACCATATGCTAGACCAAATTGCCACGCATGGTGGATTTAAAGTCGCCATTAACTGCAAAGGCGATTTGTGGATTGATGAACATCATTCGGTAGAAGATACCGCCATTGCCTTTGGGCAGGCATTAAAACAAGCGATTGGCGATAAAAAAGGCATTGCCCGTTTTGGTTTTGTTTTGCCAATGGACGAATGCCGTGCCGAATGCACGATGGATTTGTCGGGCAGACCGTTTTTAAAATTTAAAGGCAAATTTAGCCGAGACAAAGTGGGCGATTTTAGCACCGAATTGACCGAACACTTTTTTTATTCATTGGCGGTGGCAATGGGGGCAACTTTGCATTTAAAAGCCAAAGGCGACAATGACCACCACAAAATAGAAAGCCTATTTAAAGTATTTGGCAGAACACTCAGACAATGTATTAGAATTGAAGGTAATGAATTGCCGAGTAGTAAAGGGGTTTTGTGATTTTTAAATTGTTTATTGATTATTTTTTGAGTGGATTTGTAGGGGCGTGTTGCACACGCCCAGTTATCAGAATATTATTTTCAGGGCGTGCCAAGCTAAGCCCCTACACACCAAAAAATTAAAATAAATGAATGATATGATTTTAATTAAACAGGATAAAAAATGAAACTTGTAATTATAGATACGGGCTGTGCTAATTTAACTTCGGTTAAATTCGCCTTTGAACGCTTAGATATTACCCCGATTATTTCGGACGATAAAGAAGTCATCTTATCTGCCGATAAAGTGGTATTACCGGGGGTAGGGACAGCCGAATTTGCAATGAATGAACTTGCCAAAAAAAGCTTAATTGACACCATTAGACAAATCAAAGTACCCACGCTTGGCATTTGTTTGGGAATGCAATTATTGGGCGAGTATTCTCTTGAGGGGCAAACTGCCAAAATTGATACCTTAAATTTAATTGGCAATGCTACACATAAGCTAGAAGTGGGCGAATTACCCTTACCACATATGGGCTGGAATAAACTGTATTTTGATGAGATAAACCATCCTTTGTTTAAAGACATTAACAATGGCGATTTTGTTTATTTTGTTCATAGTTATGCAATGGGTGTCAATGAATTTACCCTTGCCACAAGCCATTATGGGCAAGCATTTAGTGCCATTGTGAATAAAGACAATTTTTTTGGAATGCAATTTCACCCAGAGAAATCTGGTAAAGTGGGTTTGCAATTATTAAAAAACTTTGTGGAGAATGTATAAATGAGCTTAATTATTCCTGCCCTTGATTTAATAGATGGGCAAATTGTGCGTTTACATCAAGGCGATTATGCCAAACAAACGAGTTATGACTTTGACCCGATTAAAAAATTCCAAGAATATATTAACAATGGGGCAACTTATTTGCACCTTGTGGATTTAACAGGGGCAAAAGACCCAAACAAACGCCAAATTGATTTGATTGGACAAATCATTAAACAAACGAGTGCCGACATTCAAGTCGGGGGCGGTATTAGAACTGAGAGCGAAATTAAAGCTTTATTTGACATTGGAGCAAGACGGGTGGTAATTGGTTCATTGGCAATTAAAGAAAAGGCTCTGGTTAAATCGTGGTTTAATACTTATGGAGCGGATAAATTTGTCCTTGCCCTTGATGTCAATGTCATTGACAATAACCCCTATATTGCCATTAGCGGTTGGCAAGAAAATAGCGGGGTATTGCTTGATGATATTATCAATGAATATTTGGAAGTAGGCTTAATTCATATTCTTTGTACCGACATTAGTAAAGATGGGACATTAACGGGTTCTAATGTTGCCCTATATCAAGACTTAATAAAAAAATACCCCACTTTAAAAATCCAATCATCGGGTGGTATTGGCAATCTTGATGATATTAAAGCGATTAAAAATACAGGCGTGAGTGGTATTATTGTCGGGCGAGCATTATTAGAAGGGAAAGTTTATTTAAAGGAAGCAATAAAATGTTAAAACAAAAAAATGAATTAGCCAAACGTATTATTCCTTGTCTTGATGTCAAAAACGGGCAAGTGGTCAAGGGCGTGCAATTTAAAAATCACGAGATTGTTGGCGACATTGTGCCACTTGCCAAGTTTTATAGCGATGAAGGGGCGGACGAACTGGTTTTTTATGACATTTCGGCATCGTCAGACGGACGGACGGTGGACAAGGCGTGGGTGCGTGAAGTGGCACGGGTCATTGACATTCCCTTTTGTGTGGCGGGGGGCATTCGCACCCTTGCCGATGCCGAAATGATTTTTGAGTATGGGGCGGACAAGATTTCGGTCAATTCGCCCGCCCTTGAAAATCCAAGTCTGGTTACCGAGCTTGCCAAACGCTTTGGCGTGCAGGCGGTGGTGGTCGGGATTGACAGTTGGCACGATGAAAGCACGGGGATTTATTGGGTAACCCAATATACGGGCGATGAAAAAAAGACCAAAAAAACCGAATGGCAGGTGGCGGACTGGGTGCGTGAGGTGCAAAATTTGGGGGCGGGCGAGATTGTGCTAAATGTGATGAACCAAGATGGCGTAAAGGCTGGCTACGATGTGGCACAGCTTGCCAAAGTGCGTGAAATTTGTGCTGTGCCACTGATTGCGTCAGGCGGGGCAGGGGCAATGAGCCATTTTTATGATGTATTTGTGCAAGCCAATGTGGACGGGGCGTTAGCGGCGAGTGTGTTTCATAAGGGGCTAATTGGCATTGGGGAATTAAAGGCGTATTTAAAAGATATGGGGGTGGGGGTTAGATTATAATTTTAATAAAATCAATAAGATAACCGTAAGGTGCGTACCACGCACCGCCTTTACATAACCAATAATGATACCAAAATACAGTTAAAGAGAGTAAAAAATGCTAAACATTCAACAAATAGACTGGGCAAAAGTGGACAATCTTTTACCCGTTGTTATCCAAGATTATCGCACCGCCCAAGTCTTAATGCTGGGCTATACGAATCCAGAATCATTGAAAAAAAACGATAAATGATGGCGTGGTGTGCTTTTTTCTCGCACCAAAAATCGGCTGTGGGTCAAGGGCGAAACTTCGGGCAATTTTTTAAAAGTCGTGGAAATGGGCTTGGACTGTGACAACGACAGTTTACTAATCTTGGTCAATCCTGTGGGGGTGACCTGCCACACGGGGGTGGTGAGCTGTTTTGACAAATCGGATATGCCAGATTTGGTGTTTTTGGCAAATTTAGAAAAACTTATCAATGAGCGAAAAACTACCGACTCAAACTCATCCCACACCACCCAATTATTTGCCACAGACACCAAACGCATTGCCCAAAAAGTAGGCGAAGAAGGGGTGGAAACCGCCCTTGCTGCCACCGTGCAAGACAAAGACGAGACGGTATCAGAAGCGTCCGATTTGGTGTATCATTTGACGGTACTACTACAAGCGTCCGACTTGGCGTGGGCGGACGTGCTTGACAAATTAAAAGAACGTCATGGCAAATAATTTGAAAATTATACAAATGTAAACTTTAAATTTTGTAAAAACGTGCTAGAATAGGGCGTGTTGAACATTGCATTTTTATAAAATAAGATGAAAATTTAACGCTTTTATCAATTTTTGCATGAAAAATGGCTAAATCTTGTGGCTCGAAGGCGAAAACTTGTCTGATAGAATGACTATCAGCCTCAAGTTTTTTCCTTGAAAAACGTGCGATTCCCCTGCTTTTTTAAACAGGCATTTTTCATTGCAAATACCAATATTCAACACGCCCTAAGCCAATTTGTAACAAAATTTTTGGGAAAATACCATGACTTCATTAACACGCCCTGCCAAAGCCCCGCACCACACATGCCCTGACCACGAACGGGTGGTCATCACAGGCATGGGGGCGATTACCCCTGTGGGCAATGATTTGGACACCATTTGGGCAAACTTGACAAACGGCGTGAGCGGTATTCGTGCCGTACCTGATTTTGACGGCTTGGAGATGAGTGAGTTTCGCTCAAAGATTGCAGGGCTGGTTAAGGATTTTAATGCCGAAGAGTTTTTGAACCCCAAAGAGATTCGCCGTTTTGATGAGTTTGTGCACTACGCCCAAGTTGCGTCCGCCCAAGCCTTGTATCACGCTGGACTGATAGATAGCATTAAGGGCGAAAGTTTGCCTGTTAATGTGGACAGCGAGAGATTTGGTGTGGCGATGGGGTCAGGGATTGGTGGCATACAAACCCTTGAAAATAGCCGAGATACCCTGCGTGATAACGGGGCAAAAAAAGTCTCACCTTTTATCATCCCAGGCTCCATCGTCAATATGCCCGCAGGACTCATCGCCATTCGCCACAACCTAAAAGGGGCAAACCTTGCCACGTCCACCGCTTGCACCACATCCACGCACGCCATCGGGCTTGGGGCAAGGCTCATCGCCTATGGCGATTTGGATGCGGTGTTGGTGGGCGGTAGCGAAAAGGCAAGCACACCGCTTGGACTGTCAGGCTTTGGGGCAATGCACGCCCTATCCACTCGCAACGATGAACCCACCCGAGCGTCTCGCCCCTTTGATAAGGACAGAGATGGCTTTGTGCTTGGGGACGGAGCAGGGGCGTTGGTGCTAGAAAGTCTTGCCCATGCCAAGGCTCGTGGGGCAACGATTTTGGCAGAAGTGGCGGGTTTTGGTATGAGCGATGATGCAAGCCACATCACCGCCCCACCGACAGACGGCAATGGGGCAAAACGTGCGATGATAAATGCCCTAGCAGACGGCGGCATCAGTGCCGACAAAGTCGGCTATATCAATGCCCACGGCACGTCCACCCCCGCAGGGGACGTGGCAGAAAGCAGTGCGATTGAAAGCCTATTTGGTAAAAACATTCTGGTGAGTTCCACCAAATCCATGACAGGGCATTTGCTCGGGGCGGCAGGAGCGATAGAAGCCATCTTTACCGTGCTTGCCTTACAGCACCAAACCCTACCCCCCACCATCAACCTAGACAACCCAGACCCTGCCTGTACGCTTGACTACATTCCCCATACCGCAAGGGCGGTAAGTGGTGTGAACTATGCCATTTCGAACAGCTTTGGCTTTGGCGGGACGAATGCTAGTTTGGTGTTTAGGCGTTGGGCGTAATAAAAATCCAAAAGCCCTGTCTTAGAACAGGGCTTTTTATAGATAGACTTGGCAGAATTATTTCACTTTAACCAATTTGCCTTGATTATTTGATTTTAGGGCATTGTTAAACTAAAATACATAATTCAAAGTTCCATTCCACTTAGCAAACAGTAAGTTCAAAGTGTTTTCTATCATTTTCTCGGATTTAGAGTAACATTTTGATTTTCTTCTAAATCTTGCTGTGAAATGCCTAATGAGACTATTATAGCCCTCTATGGTAAAAGTTTGAGCTTTGCTTGTCATATGTTTTGATTTTGGAATGACTTCAAGGTAAGATTTCCAGTAGTCACTACAAAACAGTTGAATGTTATGGATATTCAATTGATTGTAAAG
>NZ_AUGF01000037.1 GCF_000426885.1 Moraxella caprae DSM 19149
GTTCTTAGTATGTTTTTAAATAGTACGTGATACATCGTCTGTATCATCAATCAAGGCTGACTATTCTATCACAATGGATTTTGATGTCAAGCGGTTTTTTAATTTTTTTTTGAAAGTTTTTAGAAGTTTGTTTTTAACTTAACTTTTAAATCAATTCTTTCGAAATATTCAAACTTTAACAAACTTCACTCTTAATTTTATTTAGATTAAAGTTGTTTTGTTGGTGTTTTGTAACTAACCATTGCTTGAATGAGTGCGTATTATACAGGGTTTTTGGTGGGGGTCAAGTACTTTTTTGAATATTTTTAGGGAAAGTGGTTTAAGGTATTGATTTTGTTGTGGATTTAAAAAAAGACAGTCAGTGGACTGTCTTTTCGTTCAGGCTAACCCTTAATCTTTTTAGTGCCGACAACTTTGCAATGCTTGTATTGAATTTCGGAATTTGGATCCATGATTAATACATCTGACTCATGGTAATTACCCAGTGTCATAGCACCACCACTAATTGTCCAACTGTTTTCATCACCAAAAGATGTGCCAGCAACATCAGAATGTGCTAAGTTAATCGGCAAAAAGCGAGTTTTGCCCCCTAAATGAGCTTCGGCATAGGTTGGTAGTTTTTGCTTATTAAAGCCATAAGTAACTTTGACTGCACCACCCTTGTTGCAACTGTATGACACTTGTCTTACTTTTGTGGTGGTTTCATCCGCTTTTGCCGCATCCATGGTCGCTTCTGCATGAGCCACACCTGTAAAGGCAACGCCAAGAGCAAAGATTGGGGCGATGAATTTAACTGCTTTCATAAGAACTCCTTAAAATAAGGTAAACAAAATATGATAATCAAATCAAACAATCCTAACTTCATTAAGAAGTAAGACTGCTTTATCTTGATTGGTATTATATAAGAAGAAAATCAAACTTGATACTGTATAACGGTAAAGAATTATTGCTGATTTGTCGTTTGTGGTGACATAATGGTTATTTTAAAATGATTTGTTACAGTTTAGAAAAATTTAGGTTTATCAATGATTTGTAATTACAATCGTATTTACATTTGTACTTTATTCTCATTAAAAAAATTATCAAAAAAACTTCATGCCACCCTACTTAAATGGTAAAATACACCAAATTTCCCATTTTGTACCTTTATTGAGAATTATCATGCAAATTACCGTCATTGACCACCCCCTTGTCCGTCACAAATTATCGCTCATGCGAGAAAAAAACTGCTCTACCTATAAATTTCGCACGCTCACCAACGAGCTTGGACGGCTGATGGCATATGAAGCGAGTCGTGATTTTGAGACCGAAGATTTTGACATGGACGGCTGGGATGGTAGCACCATCAAAGGCACGCAGGTCAAGGGTAAGACGGTAACACTGGTGCCGATTTTGCGAGCGGGACTTGGTATGTTAGATGGCGTGCTTGATTTGTTGCCCACCGCCAAAATCTCATTTGTTGGCTTACAACGTGATGAAGAGACACTTGAACCTGTGCCATTTTTTGAAAAATTTGTTAAAGACATCGAGAAACGTCCTGCCCTAATCCTAGACCCCATGCTTGCCACGGGCGGTAGTATGGTTGCCACCATTGATATGCTAAAAAAACATGGCTGTCAAAGCATCAAAGCCCTTGTGTTGGTCGCCGCCCCCGAAGGCGTAAAACTTGTCAATGATGCTCACCCTGATGTTGAGATTTTTACCGCATCGCTTGACAGTCATCTCAACGAAGACGGCTATATCATCCCCGGTCTTGGGGATGCTGGCGATAAGATTTTTGGCACTCGCTAAACCACCCTACGCCAGTCGTCATGATTGGCGTTTTTCTTTTATTTTTGAGGTGACAACTGCCAATATAAACACCACCGCCTGCAATAGCACAATCGTCGCCCCCGTTGCCGAATCCAGATGATAACTTAAAATCACGCCTAAAAAACTGGTCAAACACGAACTTACCACCGCCACAGCCAGCATGGTATGAAATCGCCGACACAAGACAAATGCCGTAATGCCAGGGGAGATGAGCATCGCCACCACCAAAATCACGCCAACGGCTTGCATGGCAACCACAATTGTGGCGGACAATAAAATAAGCAACCCATAATGCAAAACTTTGGGCGACAGTCCTGCCACACGAGCATGACTTGGGTCAAAGCAGTACAACAATAAATCCTTACCCTTTAACAGCACCGCCCCCAAAATCGCCCCACAAATTATCATGGTCTGGATAAGCATTTCACGGCTGATGCCAAGCAGATTGCCAAACAAAATATGCTTTAAATGCTGGTCGGTGTCTATTTTGGTAAATATGACAAGCCCCACCGCAAACATGCCTGCAAAGACAATGCCCATGAGCGTATCTTCCTTGATACGGGTGTTGTTTTTTAAAAAACCCACCGACACGGCACAAAACAGCCCCGCCACAAATGCCCCAAGCGACATCGGAAGTCCTGCCCACACCGCCACAATCACCCCCGGAAACACCGCATGGCTAATCGCATCGCCCATAAGCGACCAGCCCTTTAACACCACATAGCACGACAGCACCGCACACACCGCCCCAACCACGACCGATGACAATAGGGCGTGTTGCATAAAGGTGTGGGATAAGGGTTCGGTGAGAAAATTTAGAAGTTGCATATTAAAATCTATGGTTGTCAAATTGGGCGGATAAATGCTTTCTTTTTAATCTTTGTGTGATTATCCCAAACTTCCCCGAAAACAAAAACGCCAGCACAAACAATGCTGTCTGCAAGGACACAATCACACCGCCTGTTGCCCCGTCCAAAAAATAACTCAAATACACGCCAAGCCCACCCGTTGCCACACCAATCGCTACCGCAATTTTGACCATTGTGTTAAATTTATCGGTCAGTTGATAAGCGGTCGCCCCTGGGGTGATGACCATCGCAATCACCAAAATCGCCCCCACCGTTTGCAGTGCCGACACCACGCACGCAGACAGCAGGCTAAAAAACAGTACTTGATACACTTTTGGAGACAGTCCCACCGATTTGGCGTGAATTTCATCAAAAAAGACAAGCAGTAAATCTTTCCAAAAAACGAGCAAAAAACCAAGCGACACCGCCATGACAATGCCCACTTGTATCATGTCGGTATCACTAATGCCCAAAATATTGCCAAAAATAATCTCTTGAACATTGACAGACGTGGGATTGATAGAGATGATAAACAGTCCTAACGCAAAAAACGTGGTAAAAATAAAGCCAATCACTGCATCTTCTTTTAGGTTTGTCAAAGATTTAACCCACAAAATCGCCAAAGACGCCAATATCCCCGAAAAAAACGCCCCAATCGCATAAGGTAAGCCGAGTGCGTACGCAATAGCCACCCCCGGCACGACCGCATGGGACAAGGCATCGCCAATAAGCGACCAACCCTTTAACATCAAATATGCCGACAAAAACGCACACACGCCACCGACCACAGACGACAGCACCATCGCTTTTACCATATATTCATAGGCGAACGGCTCGGCAAGCAGGGCAAACAGCTCACTCATGGCATATCCTTATTTGGGTTTAAATTTGGTGTGGGGCTGGGCGTTGTGGTGTCGGTTTTAGGGTTGTATAGTTGTACGCCGTCATTTTTTGCCCGTTTTTGATTCATATTGACCTGCCCCACACGGCTCGCCTGTGCAGTCTCATCGCAGTGGCTACGCTCGGGCGTGTCATCATGCACCCCATAAAACACCGCAGGCACTTCATCGTCCGCCAAAATCGTAACCGCACGACTGTCATCGTCATCGTGCAAATCCTTGCCTGCCAAGCGAATTTGCCGTAACACACCGCCAAATACCTTCTCCAAATTCTCTTGGGTAAAGGTCTCTTTGGTCGTACCACTTGCCAGCACAGTGCGATTTATCATCACCACTTGGTCGCAAAATTCTGGAATCGTCCCCAGATTGTGCGTGGAGATTAAAATCAAATGCCCTTCGCTTCGTAAATCGTCAAGCAACGCCATAATCGCCTTTTCGGTTTTGACATCAACGCCTGTAAACGGCTCATCAAGCAGGATAATTTTGCTTTCTTGGGCAAGCGAGCGAGCCAAAAACACTCGTTTTTTTTGACCGCCTGACAGTTCGCTGATTTGCCTGTCTTTTAGATGAGAAATATCCACCCGATCCATGGCGTCCGCTACCTTTTGGCGGTCGGTTGCCTTGGGTAGTCGCAAAAAATTCATATAGCCATACCGCCCCATCATCACGACATCATAGACCGACACAGGAAATTGCCAGTCCACTTCTTCGGCTTGGGGAACATAGGCGACTAGGTTTTGTTTTAGGGCGGTGTTAATGGGCAAACCAGAGAGCAAAATCTGCCCTGATTGAGGCCTAATCAGTCCCATAATGGACTTAAACAGCGTGGATTTGCCAGAGCCGTTTACCCCCACCAAGGCACAAGTTGTCCCACCTGTCAGGGCAAAATTCATGTCAAAAAGGGCGTGATGACCGTTGGCGTAACGCACGGACAAATCCTGAACACTAATGCTGGCGGTTAAATCGTGAATGTGTGTCATAATTGTGAAAAATTGATTTAAAAAAGATAGAAATTTGATAGTAGTCTAAAAAGTATGCTGAACTAGGTTTTCTGTTCGCCCTGAGCCTGCCTACGGGTAGGAAAACCGTTATGGGCAGGCATAGCTCGCCACGAACGGTTTTCTTTGTAGCATACTTTTTGAAACACAATCAGAAATGTTTAAAATTTCCATATTTTTTAAATCAAAAATTTGGCAAGATACCGTATTTTATCTTGCCAAATCGCCTTGTCAATTATTTTTGGGCTTTTGCGTCTTCAAACCCTTTAACCACCGTACTTGCCGTTACATTAAGTAAGTCAAGATACGTTGGCACTGCCCCGTCTTTTTCGCTTAGGCTGTCCACATACAAAACACCACCATAATACGCCCCTGCCTCTTTGGCGACTTGTTTGGCAGGTTTGTCCGAAATGGTGCTTTCGCTAAATACCACAGGGATTTTGTTGGTTTTAACCGTGTCAATGAGAGCCTTGACCTGTTGGGGCGTGCCTTGTTGCTCGGCGTTAATATCCCACAGATAGGCTTCTTTTAGCCCATAATCTTTGGCAAGGTAGCTAAATGCCCCTTCTGAAGTAACGAGCCAACGCTCATTCTCAGGAATTTGAGCAAGTTTGGCACGCAGTGGCTCATCCATGGCTTTGATTTTTTGGGCGTATTCTTCGGCATTTTTAATATACACGTCTTTGTTTTTTGGGTCGTGTTTGATGAATGCGTTTTTGATATTTTCCACATAAATCAAGGCGTTAGACGTAGACATCCAAGCGTGCGGATTTGGCAAATCCTTATATGAGCCTGCCTTGATAGGTATGGGCGTGATACCGTCCGTTACCACCACCGCAGGAGTGTCTTTGGCATCGGCATAGAATTTTTCAAACCAACGCTCCAAATTCATGCCATTCCACAAAATCAAATCGGCCTCTTTAACCTTGGCAATGTCCTTTGGGGTCGGCTCATAGTCATGAATCTCCGCCCCTGCCTTGGTAATGGAATGAACGTCTGCTGCATCCCCTGCGACATTTTGGGCAATGTCTTCAATAATGGTAAAGGTCGTTACCACCGTCATTTTGTCGGTTTGGGCGGTGGGCGTGGGGGCTTGTTCGGTTTTTTGTTCGGCAGGCTTGTCGTTGCCACAGCCAATGAGAGCAAGGCTAAGCCCCAAGCAGGTCGCCCATTTTTTTAACTCAAAAGAAGGTATCATCATAAAATTTCCAACCACATCAATAAATTGAAATCACCCTTATCAACTGGTTTAAAATACGCCTTAAACATACACCAAAAAACCATGTTATAAATAAGGAATTTAGATGATAATAATACTCATTAATTGTTAAAAAATCAAGGGGTTTGATAAAATAAATACACAAACCAAAAACCCTGCCAATATCATAGCAAGGTTTTTGTCAAATCAAAATTTAACATTTTAAAATGTCAATATTTTTTGATTAAATTATTTTTAATTACTTCAAACGTCTTTTACCCGTGGCAAACTCATAGATGAACAGAACGATGATGGCACCAATGACTGACAGCACCAAGCCACCAAAACCGCCCTCAACTGACATACCCAACGCACTCGCCAAGAATCCGCCAACGACCGCCCCGACAATACCCAAAATAACGGTCATAATCCAGCCCATTGAGTCTGCCCCTGGTTTGATGGCACGAGCCAACAGTCCTGCAACCAATCCTACAATGATTGTCCAAATAATACTCATGATGTCTCTCCTATAACTGCCTAGCCCATAAATGCTTTGGCAAATCAATTAAACCATGGTTAAACAATGGTCTTAGAATACCTTTACCAACCTGACCAATTTGCTTTGTCTGCTTTTTACTTGATGTAAAAGTTAAATGAATTGTAAGCCAATCTTACCGCCCACACTACCCCAAAAACGTTAATAGCGTAGGACGAATGTCAAATTTTAGGCAGATTTTTGATGATTTGGTTAAAATCTTAGCAAATATGCAAGATTGTGAGTGATTTTTGTAAAAAAAAGAGCAATGAAAAAAGACCTGCCTAAGCAAGTCTTTGCTTTTTGTGATGGTTAAGTCAGTATTTCCAAAATCCGCCCGTGTATCCCCTCAAATCCGCCATTACTCATAACAACTATCGCATCGCCTGAGCGGACATTTGCCTTGATAAATGCCAAAATCTCATCAATGCTATCAAGTACGACTTGCCCGCCCGTCTCGCCAACAGCTTCTTTTAGCCCCCATGACAAGCCTTTTGGCTCATACCAAATCACACCGTCTGCCAATGACGCTGACGGAGCAAGCTGGGCTTTATACACACCCAATTTCATGGTGTTAGAGCGTGGCTCGATGACCGCCCAAATCTTGCAACCTGTGAGTTTTTTCTTGGCACCGTCAAGCGTGGTGGTGATGGCAGTCGGATGATGGGCAAAATCATCATACACTTGCACCCCGCCAATATCGCCGATGAGTTCCATACGGCGTTTTATCCCTGCAAAGTTTGACAGAGCCTTGCACGCTGTCGCCACACTCACGCCCACACTACACGCCCCTGCGATAGCAACTAACGCATTATTGACATTATGCACGCCACTCATGCCCCACGTTACCGTGCCTGTTTCATCGCCTGTTTGTCCGATATGTTTCACGTGAAACACTGAGCCGTCCGCTTGTTCCAAAGTCGCTTGCCAATCCGCCTCATCGCCCACGCTTGTCCGCCAAACAGGTGTCCATACGCCCATTTTTAAGGTATCTTCTAAGCTCTCCACGCCTTTTGGCATGATGATTTGACCGCTTGGCGGTATCATGCGAATCATGTGATGAAATTGGGTTTGGATTGCCTTTAAATCAGGAAAAATATCAGCATGGTCGTATTCTAAGTTATTTAAAATCGCAGTCGTGGGACGATAATGAACAAATTTTGAGCGTTTGTCAAAAAAAGCACTGTCATACTCGTCCGCTTCAATGACAAAATAGTCTTGACCCAAATGCGAGCTGTGGGCAAAGGCAGATTTTAAGCGTTCGTCATCGGTAGCCACAAGTGGCACACCACCGATTAAAAAGCCTGTGTCAATCCCTGCATATTGCAAAATCCAAGCAAGCATGGTCGTGGTTGTGGTCTTGCCATGCGTGCCTGCTACCGCTAGGACGTGGCGGTCTTGTAGGACATGTTCGGACAAAAATTGCGGAGCGGATGTGTAGTGAAGTCGCTTATCAAGCATATATTCCACCGCCTCCATGCCACGTTTGCAGACGTTGCCCACCACCACCAAATCAGGGGCAGGGTCTAGGTGAGCGGACTTGTAGCCCTCCAAAATCTCAACGCCAGCGTTGTGAAGCTGGGTACTCATGGGCGGATAAATGGCGGTGTCCGAACCTGTAACCGTATGCCCAAGCGAACGTGCAATCAGGGCAAGCGACCCCATAAATGTCCCACAAATACCCAAAAAATGAATGTGCATGATAGTGCCTTACTATGATAATTTGGCAAATTATAGCAAATTTTGGTAAAAGGCGGTTTTTTATTTTAGAAATAAAAAAGACGGAAAAATTTTTCCGTCTTCTCTTTTACCTTAACCTTACATCTGCTTTTTTAGTATCCTAGCAAACCCAACACCCAATATCACCAAAAACACCGCAAACATCGCCAAAGTCAGCTCAGGAATGCTAAACCCCAACATTTGCCAGTCTATCTCAGCACATTCGCCCGAGCCTTTTAGTACTTCTTGGAACACCTGCAAAATCGGCAAGGTATCCACCCAGTAGTTCAGCCCCGGTCCACAGGCAGGCACTTCATCAGCAGGCAGGTGTTGAAGCCACACATGACGACCTACTATCGCAAGCCCCCACAACGCCCCAAGAGCCATACCGCCCCACAAAGTGAGCTTGCCCCAGAGTTTTTTGGGGTTTACAAGCATGCCAACAAAGGCAAACACCCCCATTATCCACACGCCAATTCGCTGAAAGATACACAAAGGACACGGGTCAAGCCCCAAATGCTTTTGAAAATAAAAAATCGCCACAAGGGTCGCTACAACCGACAAGGCAAATAAGCACGCACACAGCGTGCGAAAAGTTAGGTGTTTTAGTATAATATTATCTGTATTGTCGTAAGTATTCATAAAAATCTTGGGTCTCTTCTCTCTCCAACTGTTGTTGGTCGGCAAAGGACTGTATGGCGATGTTGGCATAATTAAAGGCGTTTTCATTGCTGATGGCATAGCCAAGCAGTTCATTTTGGTGCTTTTGTGCCAAAAACTGCCCAAGTTTCCATGTACTGCCAAGCCGTCTTGAATCCGACTCAATCTGTGCCGACAGCGTAAAGTTTGGATTGGTTGCCTTGCCTTGCATGAGTGCCAATGCACTGCGATAGTCGTTGCCCTCGTGATATTCATCAAAAGCGTCCGCAATGGGCTGCATCTCGTTCAAAGTACGCACAATCCATTCATGTAGCTCCTGCTCGCCTTGCTCGGTTGTGATACGCACGCCTTTTTTGCGACCGTGATTGACGACCGTCTCCACATTGTCCGCCAGATATTGCTCTTCATCAGGTAGCAAATCAGGCGACTCGGACAGCAAGCAATACAACGCCAAAATCTCCAAAAAGCACGCCGTAGCGGTCGTGATACCGATGTCGCTATACGGGTCTAGGTCAATGGCACGAAACTCCACATAGGCAATCCCCCGACTTTGTAGGGCGTGCGTGGGTGTCTCGCCTGATTGGGTTACTTGTTTTGGGCGGATGGGACTATAAAACTCGTTTTCAATTTGCAAAATATGGTCGTTAATCTGCACAGGATTGCCGTCTTTGTCGTCCACCCCAATGTCCGTAAAGTCGGCAAATGGCGTGCCAATGGCTCGTCTTAGTCCTTTGATGTATTCATCCAAATCGTTGTAGCGAATGTCCAGCTCTTTTTGAACGCTGTTGGTATAGCCCAATTTGCCCATGCGTAGGCTTGTGCTGTTAGGCTGATAGTAAGTGTGCTTGGCGTTGTCAAGCGGTACAAGATCATGCGTGCGACCTGTCAAAAAACATCCGCACACGCTCGGGCTTGCCCCAAGTAGGTATAAGACAAGTGGCGTTAGGCGTTTGAAGTTGCGAATCAGTCCCAGATATTTTTTGTTTTTAAAATCTTGTAAATCGGTGCAAACTTCCGCCTTTGCCCATTTGTTAAACAAGTCATCGCCCACCGATAGATTATAATGCAATCCTGCAATGGTCTGCATTTTGCGACCGTATCGCACCCCAAGCCCTGAGCGGTAGAGCGTTTTGAGTCGTCCGATGTTGGACGTGCCATAATCAGCAAGCGGAATGTCGCTGTCATCTGCCGACAACATACACGGCATGGATAACGGCCACATCAGCTCGCCATATTCTAGCGAGCGATGCACCAGCACATGAAGCTCACGAAGCATATCCAAGGCATCTTTGATGGTGGCTTTGGGCGTGGTGATGAGTTCTAATAAGTTTTCAGAATAATCGGTGGTGATGTAGGGGTGGGTGAGTTTTGAGCCGAGTTTGGCAGGGTGGAAGGCTTTGGAGGCGTGTCCGTTGGACTGCATACGCAAACCTTCTTTTTCTATGCCACGCTTCATGCCCGCCACAAGGGCTGAGTTAAACCAAGTGGGCAGGGTAAAATGTAAAGATGGATTCATTATATTATCCGTATTAAACCATTAATGTGTCTAGGGCATGTTGAACCTTTACAACACAATTTAACATTTAGAAATTTTGTAGAAATAAAATGATGTTTTTTCATGAAATGGCTAAATCTTGCTTTTATTGCAAATACAAAAGTTCAACACTCCTATTATAATAGAGATGGGCGTATGACTGCAAAGAATTTTTGGAAAAGATGCTTATTCATTTGGTAAAATATATCAATAGAGAACCAAATCGATACATTTGATTGATACATATTTGGCAACAAATCTCTTTCTAAACTAAAAATAAACCCTTATAAACACTGGGTTTGAAGTTTTTAAAGATCTATAAAAATCGGGGTTTGGAAAGAAGTCTAATAAAAACTCACCCGATATGTTATTATTGGGTGAGTTTTAAGTAGCAACTTAGAATGATAATAACGGAGCTACTAATTTCTCCATTCATCACCCATGCCACAGCTATTACCACGGCATTTTCTACCATTGGCGCCTAGAACAAGTGCACCATCTCTAGCTTGTGTACCAGCTGCACTCGGATTTGCTGTTAATACCCAGTTACCAGAGTCTAGGTTACCGATGGTTACATTATATAATGCAATACCTGAGCGAGGATAGCCCCCAAGCAGATCTTGGATGGCTTGGTTGTTGTTAGCTGCCAAAGCACGGTAACCACCCCGTCCCACCGCCAGCTTTCTTGCCTCTAACTGCCTACCAATATTTTGTAATTCTGTCATCATGTCTGCACGCTTAGTACGCACAACATAATCTTGATAGCTAGGAATGGCAATGGCTGCCAAGATGGCGATGATCACCACCACAATCATCACTTCTATCAGTGTAAATCCCTGCTGTTTATTCATCACCAAGTCTCCTGCCCTGCAGCATTGCAGGTCGTCGTAGCTAGACCTACCACAGTCGGATCGGCGCCAACGCTGGATTTACACTTAAAACCTGTGCTACGCAGTACAAAAGCACTGGCATTATCAATACTGCCATTATTGGGATTTGGCGTGGCATGCATCACCCAAGAGCGTCCCGAACTTACAATGTTGGCATTAATGGCAGGATTTAGACCGACTGCTGTATTATCACCGTCTCTTAACTCAATACGATAGCGAAAGTTATCTTGGTTACTGCCTAACGGCACGAATATAACCGTACCGTTAGGGGTGTTATCACCATAACTATGAATCGACCTTCCGTTATTATCGACATCTCTGACAGGTACAAAACCACGATAGGTCATGGCAGATGCTCGCCATCTATCTAAATCCACTTGGATTCTACCCATGCTAGACTGCACCTCTGACTCTGCATTACGAACAACCATGTTGCGATAGTTGGGAAGGGCAATGCTGGCAAGTATCGCCACAACTATTACCACAATCATCAGCTCCAACAAGGTAAAACCCTGCTCGTGATGTTTAACAAAAAACCTCTGAGTCATATCATCTCTCCGCATTTTGGAAATCGTACCAACGATTCACTCGCAGATTGTATCTTTCTCTGTCAATCTGTGGCTGTCCGAACAAATCAACACCGGCACCAGCATTAACCCATTTACCTGCCGTATCAACGAAACGACCATCTAAACCACCACCTTGGGAAGGACTGGTGTTTGCCATACTGGCTCTTTCTTGTACGGTTTGAGCACTTAGGAAGGTACGCAAGTTTGTGGTTGTATCACGCTCTGAAGTATAGGCGACGGTTGCCAACTCTTGGATACCCATGCCAGCTGTTGCATAACCCAATGTACCATTTACAGATGGTTTTTCGGCAGTATTGGTTGGGCAGACACCCCAAGGCATACAATACATTTGACGCTCTGTTGCACCTATGGTACGAGCATCACACGTCCCACCACTACCAAACTGAAAATCAGGACTATAGACACTGTTATAGTACACACCACCTGCAACCATGCCCGGTCCGACCGCTTTTAGGTTCTCAACATCAATACGACCATCATAACGAATCATATCATAATACCAGCCCATATGCTTATATACTGGCAGTCTAATGGTATAATCACCAACCCTAACCTCTCTTGCTTCGTTGGGCTTTCTATCTCTCATTGTTTTGATGAGCGACTCACGGTACGCCTCTGTATTACTAGCCCCTGCGATCAACTTGGTATCCATTTTTTGCAAATTTGAATTATCTAGGTTGATGCTTATCAAGCCACTCTCCCCAATCAACGAGTTGGTTGCACGAGTGCTGGCGATATCACGGTCAATGATGCCGTAGACACGGTTTGCATCTGACAATCCACGGCGACGGCTTAGTGGCGAACTTCTGTCCCCTGAGGCGACATTAACCACCGCAAAACGCTGTGAATCATTAGGATCGGTATAAAAACTTGCAATCGGTGCTTCATAAAAACGATAAGGGATGTGATCTTTACCCAAACCACCCTCGTTGGCGTTAAATACCCTGACCACACCTCTGGTTATCTTGTTAGTCAGTTCTACTCCCTGATTACTGCCCGACAGCTCAATTAAGTCAATACGAAACACCTGACCACCCAAATCGGCAAAATACAGATGGTCAATATAACCGTTATTGTTGCGGTCAAGTGCTGTAATGCCACCCACCACGCTGTGATTCATATGAGCCAACCCGCTGGTGGTTGTAACACCTGCACCACCAATCTTCTCATCTTTTGTCCAGCGTCCAACCAGCTCTCCTGTCTCTGAGTCAATCATGTAAACCGCGTTACCTTTGGTCTCTGCCTTGTTAGCACACGTTGCATCCTTATTGTCAGCATCATTTAGTTTGAACAGGGTGTTCTCATAGCACATGTCATAGCCACCGCCAAAAATCAACACCTCACGCTCAATACTTTCACCTCTACTGCCAGTTCCGGTTTTGATTTTTGCCACAACAGGTTTCGCCCAAATTTGACCCATGCGTCCAAATCCGGGTGTTTTGCTGTCTATGCTAAATAGCATGCTAGGTGCCAATCTATTGGTCAAATTCAAACCATACAAACCCTCACCCCCCATACGCAGACCGCCGTAGGCATAGATATGACCTTGCCCCTGAGCTGTTGCGTTATTCGAAGCGGCAATTGCATCGGTAGTAATCCGTGTGGGTGAAGCCGAAAAGTCATAGTTGTATTTAGCATTAATCATCCAAGGTGCATCGACCCCAAAGGCAGGCTCGCCAGAAGTGCCTGTTCCTGATGGGCTTAGAGCTCTACGCTGTTTGTCATCTTCAAACATTCTGCGAGGGATAAAACTAAACTCCTCTTCGCCAGTGCTGGCATTTGCCATAAGTAAAGAACCGCTCATGGAGCCATACAGCACGTAGTCCTGACGACCTTGTGTTGATGAGACGTTGCCTGTGCTGTCAAACTGACCTTGGTATGCCACCAATGCTGGTACAGAGTGATGTATACCACCCATGACCGGCTTGCCTACAGGTGCTTTGCTAAACTCACTTTGTAGTTTAGCATTCTGCTGTGCTGGCGTGCCTCGATAGTCTGATTCCAACAAAGACACATTACCAAAACCCAAGTAATGCAGGATATACGCCTTATCTAAGGCACTGTAGCTCGCTGACAGGGCATCAAAGCCAAATAGCCGACCGTTTTGGACACCTACTTTCTTCATCTTACCGGCATCTTCTACATAGACTGTACGCACGGTATTCTTATTAGTTGCTGTAGGTGCTGGCAAGCGTGCATAGCTACCCCCTGTGGTAATGGCACCATCAGCGGCACCTCTTTGTTGCCATATATCCAGAGCCCTAGGGTTGGTGGCATAGGGGAAGGTGGAGCCTCCTGCCGTCTGATAGAGTCTGGTCGCCCCATCTCTACCATATAATGTGCCGTTTAACGTGTGGTATTTTTTTAAGTTGCCCGGCCATGTTGCAGGTGCTTCTGCGATATTCGCCTGTAGCATGGGCAGATAGGCATAAGGCTGCAAGCTGGCAATGGACAGCGGGTCAGTTGGCACAGCCACCGTTCCTGAAGGAGCGGCTGAGATACTGCCCGTCACACTGTTTACAAATTCAACAATACTTCTGGCGACATCATCCGAAGATTCGGCATAATAAAAACCGCCCTGACCATAGCCATGACCACGCTCACCCAGATAACACAAGTTTCTAGCATCACGCTGTCTAATAAGAGAGCAATCATGGACATCCCTTGTGCTTTTTTCACCTGTGATGGGATCTGTTACTTGCATGGTTTTTTTATTGGTGCTAGCACTCTTAAAAACCCTACCAAAACCCACCGAGGCTGTCAAAATCGGCTTGCCAACTTTATTTTCTTTACTTGCCAACTGTTTGGCAAACTCGCCAATACACTCCCACTGAGGATGGCCGATGGTGCCGGTCAAGCCGGCATAGCTACTACTAGAACTGATGATATCTCTAGGGTTGCCATTAATAGAGCAAAGTCCACGATTTGAAGACAGACGGTTCGCCCCTAAGGCAGCATTCATGATGGAAGTGGTGGCATCGAGGGCAACGCCATGACCGCTGGCGTTGTTGGGCTCACCATCTGTCAGAAAGTAGATGCCCTGACCATCGCATTGACTGTCGCCCATGGGAGATACATAAGTATTGCCTTTGATGGCCTTTGAGTGTGCCATGTTAAAACCACTGCCTGTAGCCCCCTTGGGCAGGGTTTCTTTTTTGTAATAATAAGTTATCCATCCACGATTATATTGATGATTCACACCGAGATCAGCTAATAGCTGTTGGCTAAAAGTTGCTCTTGCAGTACCATTTATTGGGCATGCGGTGTCTCGCTGATTTTCTTTGGGCTGTGGTGCAGTACAGCGAACCATAGGAGATCCATTTCTTGGGTTATTATTCCCATAAGTTACCAAGGTATAAAAGTCCGCCATCTCTGTTGAGCCACTCGTGGTCGTCCCTAGCATATACGCCCCCGCTTCGGCATAGGCATGAGCGGTGGGTGTGAGGGTATTGGCCTGTAAACCCGCGATGATTTTTGCCATCGCCAGTCTGTGCTCATAAGTAAGCTCAGAGACAGGATAAGAGATGACCCCGCCACCATCAACGTCACTTCTATAAAAGAAGTTACCCAGCCCGATCTTATACTTCATGTACTCAGACCCAAAGCCTTTGGCTGGATCGGCCAGCAGTGGCATGATGGCATCTTTTAGACGTGCCATACGATCATAATACGCCGTCGAGGTGCAGTAGTTTCTTGTATAACTGACACGCTCGCCGGCACTGCCATCGTCTTTTTTGACAACAACTGAGTTACTGTCAGACCGAAGATATCGAGCATTGGGACATCCTCTACCGGGATAATCAACACCCACACTGGGGAAACCCATCGATCCTGAGTTATCCAGCATCAGCATGACTGATGAGCCACCACCTGTAGGTGCTTCATAGATTTCTAGGTCGCCAATGCGTTTTTCAACAGTATTGGCATGAGATTGTAGTGTCGCTGCACTCATGACCGTCATGGTGGCGATAATGGCGTGACTGAGCTGTTTTATTGAAAATGTTTTCATCATATATTACCTTAGTATTTTAATAATAACTACTCTTAAGTTCTTATGGTGTAGGTGCCCGACAGGTGCCGTCTGCAGCAAGCTGAGCATTGTCGCAGACATCCGCCTCTTTTTCAAAGCGCAGAATAGCTTCTTCAACGATGGCTTTGGCAGGGACACCTTGCTCTTGGAGACAAGTGGTTAAATTTCTTGCACCGAAGTTATTGCCATAGTTGGCATTCGTAATATCACCGACCGCCATATCCATACAATTCCTAATATCAGCACTGCCAGCACTGGACAAGCCAGGCAACATAGACACACTGTGCATGGCAATGCGAGAGCTAGGCGGTGTGAAGCCTGCACCCAGCTGCTCGCCTTCTAATGCTAACTTAAAATTATCACTATCAGCAGTCTGACTGGTTAATCCACGAGTTACCACCTGAGTCATAACAGTGTTACGCCCCGATATATAGTCTTGGGCATTATTGGGGTTGCAAGCACCATCATTGGTACGCATGGTGCCGCCACCTGGCAGTAACACACGAGCTCTCTCGACATCAAAAAATGTCTGTGCACTGGGTGTGTAGCAAAAACGTACTTGATGATCTACTTTCTCATTAGGATCCGCATTGGCACCACCGATGGGAATAAAGTAGCCAAGCACGCCTCTGGTCTGAGACATCATCTGGGGGCGAAGTGCATGATTATTATCGCCAGCTACCGTCTCGATATGAGCCAATACAGAGTCAGATGAGTTTAACATCAGCACGTCAGCTTGTTCATTGGTGGCAACACGTAAATCCAAACTGCCCTGACGCACCGCTATCATGCCTGCAATCGCAATCAAAAGCAAAAATAAGAGCACAGCAATCAGTGCCACCCCAGATTCAGAGCGATTTACCATAGTACCACCTTTATATATTGTTGTATTGTCATAGTCGCACCAAGACATGATTAAGAACGACCACGTGAGTTACGTAGCATGATGTTAGTCTCATAGACACGACGAATAAATCTGCCTTGATCAGCTTTCATCCCAACTTGATTACCTAAAATAGTATAAGTTGGATTTTCTGGAGCGTCAATCGATGAGACACTACCTTTAGTCAAAAGACCAAGCTGAATGGCGATGATTGCTGTGTTAGCTCCCATGTTATTATACTCGGTCGGCGTCACATAACGAATACCATTGCCATTGGCAACACCAAATCTCACCTGAAAATCATCAATGCCTGAGACAATCAACGCCCCGTCATCGCCAAAGCGATGGATGTTATTCTGCTCGGCGGCACCCGTTAGAATGGTCGCATCTGCCGTTCCTGCACCATTATCTTCAACGATGACATCAGAGACATATAGACCAGCATCACAGCGAAGCTCTAAGGTATCGCCATTGGCTCGGACAAAGTATCGCTCGATAATAATCTGACCATCAATGGGCCCGACAGGGTTACCTGGCATTTCTAAAACACCCGTTCTAGGTCCCAATACCAAATTACCCTCGCAGTCACGCATGTTCACAGGTGCTCTATACTGAATGGTTAGCTGATCACTACCACCACCATTGGTGTTTGTCGTGGTAGCACCTAATGCGTCTCGACTAAGAAGGTCAGTGGTGAGATTGCGTAACACGCCAACAGCCTCAGCATTAGCGCCACCTGCTAATACGCCACTGTCCACAGCACTGGCCCTGGAAACCTCTGACAGACCCAGACCCGCCATGCGGATATTAGACTTCCTGCAAAACCCAAAAATAAGGAAAACCGTTCGTGGTGAGCTTGTCGAACCATAATGGTTTTCCGCCACCACTCAACAAGCTCGGGGTGAACGGAAAACCTAGTTTTGCAGGAAGTCTATTATTCTCAATATGTTGCAGACCAAATACATTGGCATCTAGGATACTAGAACCCGCTTCTTGGACAGTGGCTGTACGTACGCTGATCACATATACCTGACCAACTGCTGCGATGATAAGCAAACCTAACACAAGAGAAATCATCAACTCTATGAGGGTAAAACCTTGTTGTTTATTGATCATTAGTAAGTCTCCAATACAACACAGCTTGAACCACGATTGTAGGTGCCTTGATCAGAAATACAGTCTGCATTACCACCACCAACGGTCGGAGTTGTCTCTCCCCAGCTTGCAATCAGACAAACACGCACCAATCCTGCACCAGGACAGTCCAAAGCGTTTAGCATCATTTGGTTATCTGCAGCCAGTCTCATGGCTTGATGGGCAGTATAATCCACCTGCTGTGTTGCAGTGCAAGCGGATGTTGCACAGTTTGTGCTAGGCGCAGCTGGTATGGCTGCTGCATAAGTGGCAGGGTTTGCACTAGAACCATGTGCAGCGATGGCATCACGATATCTTTGCTTCATGTCTGCGGTAGGATGCAAACGCATGTTCTCTGCAATATTACGTACTGCTACCATGGCATCGCTACGAATAAGCGTCTCATCTGTTGCCTTTACCGCTCTCATCTGCATGGCACTAAACCCAAGCACAGCAACAGCAAGCAGTAGTAATGATACCATAACTTCTACCATGCCCAAGCCATGTTGGCGAATACAGGTATTCTGTCTTAACATTGGCTATTCTCCGAACGTAAGCTAACATTACCATTAACATCAACCGCCACCACTCGTCCTGCACGAGTTCCTTCACTATCACAAGCAACCGTAAAAGTCGATGCTGGATTAACTCGCTTGTTTGCTAAAAATACCACCGTGGCAGCACCGCTTGATGTTGTTACTGGCGTTGAGGTGTTGATATTAAAATCCTTTAATGTGGTACCCGCTACCGTCAATGTTGCATTATTTCCCGTCAGAGTAAGTGTCACATCCTGTCGGCGCATCATACTCTCTGCACGTGCCTCTTTCATGGCAGCGACAATGGTTTGGGCGGTAGATTTATTACGCTGACTCTCTAATGACCTATTGATATTTGGAGCAGCAATAGTGGCTATGATAGCTATAATCACAACAACAATGATTAGCTCAACCAAGCTAAACCCCAACTGTTTAGATGGTATCACATGACCACATCTAGATACTGAAAAGGACACGGTGTATTCCTTATAATTTTGCCGAATTGTCATACAATATCAGCTTTTTAGGACAAAAATACAAATATAGATAAAAGAATTGTTGCAAAAAATATTCCACATATCGCAAATTTTAGGGGAATAGGGCTTTTACTTTCATTATTCATACAAAAAACATACAAATACAGCCTGTTTATGCTAAAGCTCATATTATGCAACAATCCATTGACGGTCTGTAAGATTTTTTATTTTTGCGAATTTATTTTGTTATTATACAACTAGGGCACTCCAAAATACCAAATATAGCGACCAACCGACAAATAATTGGTATTATTGGCAAAGTTATTGTTTGAAAATAAAAAACACCTGCCAAAGACAGGTGTTTTTCAATCATTATCTTAATTAGAATTAAGAGAAGTCTAATTCAGTTTCAAAACCTTTTAGGCTGTGACGAGCCATTGCTAGGTTTGATTTTTGACGATCAAGCACTAGGTACAAGAATAGATTCTCGTTACGTACTAGTGGACGAAGAAGGTGGTATTGACCGCTTAGAGTAATCAGGATGTCTTCAATAGACTCGTTAAGACCCAATGCTTTTGCAGTTTTACGCTTAGCACGTACCACCTCAGTGTTACCAGCAGCCGCTAGTTCTAGGTCAACGCCAGTACCCAAAGCAGCTAGGGCAAGACCTGATTCGCTATCAACCAATGCTGCTGCGATGAAACCGTCGATGTCGCTTAGACCGTCAAGAGATAATTTAGCCATGATGCTATTCCTTAAAAAGTAAATTAATATTGAGATTAATGACGATTTAAGTAATAGTTATCAATAATTAAAGATTTTAAAATTAACAAGTTAATTTAAAATTTTAATGACTATTAACAAATTTCTAAAAATCGTCATATCATAACAAAATCATGTATTAGCATTTTGCTATGTGTGTATTAAACCACACCAAGAAATAAAATGCAAGCATTATTTTGAAATTTTGCGCGGAAAAAATAGAAAAATCAATTTTTTAATAAAAATTTATATAAAAATCAACTACTTTTATAATGTATGGTTTTTCAAAAGATTATTTTTAATTTTTAAAACTATTGATTTAAGCAAACACTCAATATGGCTCAAGACATGCCTAACATAATAAATGATAATCATATACAATATCTTACCATCAATCCACCCTAACCCAAATCGGCATGGTCTGTGAATATTGGCTCGTGCCATAGCTCCCACTTGTGGTGTTGTCGGTGCGAATGTCGCCGATTTTTGTCCATTGTCCACGGTGTAGCATGATGTCATTGGATAGATTTTGGGTGCTAAGCGTGCCTGTGCGTGCCGACTGGTGTAGGCTTAGGCGGATTTGACCGTTTGGAGAGACGGTCGCTTTGGCAGAAAAACCGTCTGTGAGTGCCACCCAAGACGCACCAAAATTCACCCACACTCTGCCATATCGCTGATGAGTTTGCCAGCCTACAAGCCCGATGAGCGTACTTTGAGTGATAGACACAGGCGAGCCTGATAGGGTTTGCACGGTGTAGTGCTGATTTGTGGTGCCTTGGCTTTGGGTGTTGTGGTATTGCCCGTTTATCCACACCTGCCGAGAGATACCGACATTGACATGACCGCCTTGACTGCTTTGGGCGGTTTGGTTGTTTAGGGCAAGCGAGATGTTAAGCTGGGTTGGGGCAACATCCACTTGACGGACAAGGGTAGAGATACGCTCATGGTCGGCAGGGGTCGCCTTGATGATGAGTTTGTCTTGATATAGCCGTGCCGTGCCACGATTGCCAAGCTCATCTTGGATGATGTCAAGCAGAGCAGGGTCGCCATAGGTGTGAATGACATACATTTGGGTGTTGGCGTGGGCGAGCGTGGCAAGAAAGCTTAAAATGATGAGTGATTTTTTCATAAAAATAAAAGGTTAAAATGGCTTTTTAAGTACACCCAACCAACTTGATATTTACCACGGGTTTGTAGGGGGTTGGCTCCGCACACCCTTTGATGATATTACTATACAAGGCGTGCTCAGCACGCCCCTACGTCCACACATCATTGTATTTGTAGTAATTTTAAAGTTTCTTGGGTGTAACTTTTGACTATTTTAACCTTTTTTAGAAAGGAGCTTGTAGGTTTATTGTGTGCAAAAATTACCAGTCAAACCATTTGATGAGTCATTATTTTAACCCAAGCACGTCCTGCATGTCATACAGCTGTGCAGGTTGGTCATATAGCCATAGCCCTGCT
>NZ_AUGF01000038.1 GCF_000426885.1 Moraxella caprae DSM 19149
GTTTAAAGACATTGCCAAAGGTGTCATGTGAGGGTATGCCATGAGTTAAGTCAAGAAATGTGGCAAACCATGTTTTGTTTTCATTGCCAAAGTCTTCTATATCTACCCAGTCATGATAACCACAGATAACTGCGGTTAAGGCAATGGTTAGAATGTTTTTAAGTGGGTGTAGCAGGTTTTTGTTTTGACGCCTTGGGTCATGAACCTGTGATAAATAGTCAATGGGGTTTGTGAGCATAAAGAATGTCCTTTTTGCTCACATTTTAATGATTTATTGTGGGTTTGTCGATGGTTGTGGTGCAATTGCTCTGGTGTACAACACGACTAATATTGCAATTTTTGATAAATTGGTTATAATACACAACAACGATGTGTACAACACGACTAATCAGCCTGTAACCACTGCACAAGCGTTGCCAGCTGACCTAAATGTCAACAACGTTGCAACCGTAGGCGATGTTCTAAACGCCGGCTTTAACCTACAAGGCAATGGCAAAGCCCGTGACCTTGTTAAGCCTTATGACACCGTGAACTTTGCTGATGGTGCAGGTATCAGCTGTGGTAACAACTGCGGCTGATGGCAAGTCTAGTGAAGTTAAATACGATGTTAATGTAGATAATGCAAGTATTGTTATTGAAAATGGTGTGCTAAAAGCAACCGCTCAAGCCCCACAAACCACAACATTAACAGATGCCAATAATGATGGCAAGATTGATGCTCCAATAACAGCTGATGCAGATAAGTTTGTTAAAGCAGGCGATATCGTCAATGCCATCAATAACTCAGGCTTTACCCTAAAAACTTCTGCCAATGGCGGTACAAAAGCTTTGGGTAATGACGAAGTTATCAACCCAGGTGATGTTATTGATATGGCTGCAGGCAAAAACCTGACTGTCAAACAAGATGTCAATGGTAAGGTAACTTATGCCTTGGCAGATGACATTGCTGTGAATCAGATAACATCAAACAATGTTGCCATTAATCCAAATGGTACTCTCACTGTGGGTGCGAATTCTACCGTGGACATGGGTGGCAATAAAATCACCAATGTCGCTGTGGGTACAGCACCGACCGACGCAGTAAACGTCAGTCAGCTAACACAAGCAGTCGCAGGGTCAAAAGAAAACGTGGTTTCTACAAATAAGACAGTATCTGTAAAACCGACTGTTGCTCAAAACGGCTCAACAACCTTTGATTTGGCGGTAAATGTCGGTAGTGGCTTGACGGTAAATAGTAATACAGGTGCGATTGACGTTAAAACCGACGGCACTACGATAAATACTACGCCGACAGGCGAGCTTAGAGTGAACACCACGCCATTAACCAGTAATGCAAATGGTACGGTGAACACGCCAGCCAACCCGAATGCGATTGCAATGGCAGGCGATGTGGCGAATGCCATTAACAATTCTGGTTGGAACTTGCAAAACAATGGCGAGCAACGTGATCTGGTTAAACCAAGTGATAAAGTAGACTTCATTAACGGCACAGGTACTACAGCCGTGGTAATAACCGCAGCTGATGGTAACTCCAGCACGGTTACTTATAATGTGAATGCGGACAACAAGACCACAAAAATCACCTATGTGGATGCCAGTGGCAACCCAGTCTATGCCATCACTGACGCACAGGGTAATGTCAGCTATAACACAGCACAAGACGGCTCTGGCACGGCTGTGGCACCAAGTGTGGTTACAAGCCAGATTTCTGCCATCATTCCGACCACGAACATCAATCACATCGTGGGTGGTACGGACATCAATGGCAATGTGGTGGACGGCAATGGCAGTGCAGTAACGACTGTGATTGACCCAAAGAAAGATGTAAATGATCCAAGCAATCAACAACCCATAACTTTAACGGCAGATGAGGCATTAAGAACCTATGATGCTGCAGGTGTTGGCACGGTTGAAACCAACTCGGTATTGACTGCGATTAAAAACATCAACGAGCAAGGCACCAAGTACATTCACTTTAACGGCGGTGAGCGTAGCGTGGGCGGTGTGCGTGGTGATGATGATCAATCCCAAGCCAACGGTGCAAAATCCACAGCGATTGGCTTTAGAACCACCGCTGATGGTAATGCCTCTGTTTCCATTGGTAACGAAGCTCACGCTCTGGGAGCTCAGTCCATCGCCATTGGTGATAAAGCCCAAGCGGCGGGTGTTCAATCCATCGCCATCGGTACAGGTAACGTGGTCACGGGCAGTCATTCAGGTGCCATTGGTGATCCGAATACTGTAAGTGGTAGTGCTTCTTATGCCTTGGGTAATAACAACAATGTCGCCACTAACAACACGTTTGTTGTGGGTAACAACGTGGTAGCAACCGCAGAGAACTCGGTCGCCTTGGGTAATAACACCGCCATCACTCAAGCGACTGGCAAAACCTTGAACACCGACGGCAGTCAAGGCGTATCAGCGACCACCGCAGGTGCGACAGGAACGGTGGAGACAGCGACAGTCAGTCATATGACTTATGGTGGCTTTGAGGGTGCGACAGCTAATGGGGCGGTATCAGTCGGTGCTTCAGGCTCAGAACGCCGTATCCAAAACGTTGCCGCAGGTGAGATCTCAAGAACATCAACCGATGCGATTAATGGCAGTCAGCTACACGCTGTGGCAGAGGGTCTTGGTAACCGCATCAATCACATCGATGCCCGCATTGATGACGTAGAAGACGATGCCAATGCAGGTGTCTCATCAGCGATGGCGATGGCCACCTTGCCACAAGCCTACCTACCAGGTAAATCCATGCTAACTGGTGGTATTGCCAGCTACAATGGTGAAGGTGCGGTAGCTGTTGGTTTCTCCAAGCTGTCCGATAACGGTCGTTGGGTACTGAAGATGAGCGGTTCGGCAGACACCCAAGGCAACGTCGGCGGTGCGGTGGGTGCAGGCTTCCACTTCTGATTTTACAAAAAAATTGCACATCAATCGGTGTGCAATTTTTAACCTGTTTACTTTTACAATAGCTAGGAACATTATTATGAACAAATTAGCACTTTTATCCTTGTCTGTGTTGGCACTGACAGGCTGCATGGGCACCAAGCAGTTAAGCTCAAACATCACAGAGCATGGCACCATCGATAACAAAGACGACATCGTATTCCCACAGCTTGATAAGGCATGGCAAAAAGACGGTCAATTCCCCAACAGCGAAAATCTCTCCAAAATTCGTCCAGGGGTTGCCAAAGATGAGTTATATCAGCTTATCGGTCGTCCACATTTTAACGAAGCAAATCGTGCTCGTGAGTGGGACTATATCATGAAGTTTTACCAAGCGGACAACTCGGTTAAGATTTGTCAGTATAAAGTGATTTTTGATGATAAGTTTAAAGGTCAAGAATTTTACTGGATGCCTGCCGACTGTGCTCACTATGCTAAGCCTATCCCTGCAAGCCCTGTGGCAACGCCTGTCATCACCCAAGCACCGATTATCAAAGAAAAAATCACCCTTGAGGCTGACGCACTATTTAAGTTTGATAAGTGGAAATTAGAAGACATGCTCCCAGAAGGGCGTGCTAAGCTAGATGAACTTGCCACCAAGCTCATCGCATGGGAAGCACGTGGCGACAGTCGTGTAAACCTAACAGGTCATACCGACCGCTATGGCAATGACATGTATAACATGAACTTATCCATGCTTCGTGCCCAAACGGTTCGCCAATACTTGATTAGCAAAGGCGTGACATCAAGCACGCTGACTGCCTCAGGGGCGGGCAGAACTCAGCCATTACCGCATGTCATCTGTGATGTCAATGCCCCAAGAGCTGAGCAAATTAAATGCTTGCAACCAAACCGCCGTGTGGAAGCTGACGTTACTGTTTATGCATTTGCTAATGATGGTTCACGTCATGAGATCCGCCAAGGTGAGACGTATCAAAATTTCAATGATGGTCAGTAATCATCCCTAAAAACAAAACCCTGTCTGATGGCAGGGTTTTGTTTTGGAGTTTATAAAAAACTGATGGTTAAAAGCTTAAAACTCTGTCACACCCAAAATTTCTTTATAAAGTGCTTTTTGCTCGCTACTGGGCTTGGCAGATTGTAGTGCCATGACCGCTGACATGTCGCCATCAATGCGGATTTTACCCATCATAAAGGCTTCTAGGGCAACATTAACATCTTTACCCGAGATGACTTGGGCGAGCGTGTCGCTGTCGATATTGATGGTACTAACGGCATCATTGGTGTGGTGCTGACCTAATTTACCTGCTTTTAAATGTAGCTCTTTAGGGTCGTCACCTGTGATGCTGACATTGACAATAAGGTTGGCAAGGCTGGGCGGTAGATGTAAATCGCCTGCTTTAGTATTGAGAGCTTGAACTTCGTCAAACCATGCTTGACTTAAAAATTTCGCCATAAAAATAACTCGATGATAAATAAGATGGCTCATTATAAAACAAAAATGATTTGAAAAGCAGGCTTTTTATAAAAATACCACAAAATTCATCAAATTTTCATCAATTTTACTTTTAAAAATCAAATTAATAAGCAAAAAATGATTAAGTTTTTATTTTATAAAAACCAAATGATTTTGGTGAAAGTTTTTAAACTTAATAAAAATCAGTCTTTTTTGATTAAAAAAATTGATTAAAATTGTCAAAAATTGGCAAAAGTTACAAAAAATTTTAAAAAAATGTGAAAATTTTCATTTATTTTTTACAAAACATGCCCGAAAACTTACAATTGTGTTGTATAATACACGGTGAAAAACCCGCCACAATACCCTATTGTGAGTGTGGATTTAACGCAAGCCAAACTCATCGTGAGTAAGCCAGTCATGGGAAAGATTGTGGTCATTGTTTGATTGTTATTTTTTCCTTAGTTTTTTTAAGGTTTTTTCCTAAAAGCGGATTTGGATGATGATATTTGGCAAATTTTGCGTTACAATAGACAAATATAGTTAAAAAACGTAAATTTGATGATTAATCTCATCAAACAGCGACACAAATCGGGCTGCACAGGAAACCTATCCCATGAGTCTATCTAAAACAGCAGTAGCCCCATCCGTTGACCATGAATACGAAATTACGATTGTTCGTCTTTTCACACTCATGGCAGTATTTTGGGGTATTATTGGCATGACGGTTGGTGTGTTCATTGCATCACAGCTTGCATGGCCAGCACTTAACTTTGATACATCTTGGCTGTCCTTTGGGCGTTTAAGACCGCTACACACTAATGCGGTGATTTTTGCGTTTGGGGGTTCGGCACTTTTTGCAACATCTTATTATATTGTTCAGCGAACCTGTAAGACCAGACTGTTCGCCCCTTATCTTGCGTGGTTTACCTTTTGGGGATGGCAAGCGGTCATTGTGGCAGCGGTGATTACCCTACCATTGGGTTTGACATCCGCCAAAGAGTATGCAGAGCTTGAATGGCCGATTGATATTGCCATTGCTTTGGTATGGGTAGCTTATGCCATTGTATTCTTTGGTACGCTCATCAAGCGTCAAACATCGCATATCTATGTTGCCAACTGGTTCTTTGCGGCATTTATCATTACCATTGCACTTTTACATATCGTTAATAACCTTGCCATTCCTGCGGGTCTTTGGAAGTCATATTCACTTTATGGCGGTGCAACAGACGCCATGGTGCAGTGGTGGTATGGACATAATGCGGTAGGTTTCTACTTAACAGCAGCATTCTTGGGCATGATGTATTACTTCATTCCTGTGCAAGTTGGTCGCCCTGTGTATTCATATCGTTTATCCATTGTTCACTTTTGGGCTTTGATTGCGTCATATATGTGGGCGGGCGGACACCACTTGCATTACTCGGCACTGCCTGACTGGACTCAGTCTTTGGGTATGGTATTCTCGCTGATTCTATTCGCTCCTTCTTGGGGTGGTATGATTAACGGTGTGCTTACCTTGTCTGGTAGCTGGGATAAACTGCGTACTGACCCAATCATTCGCTTCCTTATCGTGGCATTGTCATTCTATGCGATGAGTACTTTTGAAGGTCCAATGCTGTCAATTAAATATGTTAATGCTCTGAGCCATAACACCGACTGGACGGTCGGACACGTACACTCTGGTGCGTTAGGCTGGGTAGGTATGGTAACCATTGGTTCTATCTATGTCCTACTACCACGTATCTATAACAAAGCAAAAATGTACTCAACCAACCTTATCACAGTGCATTTTTGGCTTGCGACCACAGGTACGGTTCTGTACATTGTCGCTCTATGGATTTCGGGCATTACCCAAGGCTTGATGTGGCGTGCAACCAACGATGATGGTACATTGTCTTATGACTTCATCCAAACTGTCGTGGTATCACATTGGCCCTATGTGGTGCGTGCATTGGGTGGTCTGCTTTATGTTGGTGGTATGCTTGTGATGGCTTATAACTGTTATAAGACCATTAAGATGCCTAGCATTCCTGAGCGTCTTGCTGAGCCTGAAGAGGTTAATACAGGTCGTGAAGAAGTCTTTGATAATGATGCTGTCAAAGCATAAGGGGAGTAGCCATGTCTAACATTACACATGAAATTGTTGAGAAAAACACCGGCTTACTCGTTGTCTTTATTGTGATTGCGATTAGCTTTGCGACATTGGTTGAGATTTATCCATTGATTTTTGATCAAAATTCACCAGAGCAAGGCGGTGTGAATAAGCCACTTCCTAACATGCGTCCGTGGACAGCGTTAGAGTTAGAAGGTCGTGATATTTATATCCGTGAAGGTTGTCACGTCTGTCACACGCAGATGATTCGTCCACTTCGTGCTGAAGTTGAGCGTTATGGGCCTTATAGCCGTGCCGCTGAATCTACATGGGATCATCCGTTCCTGTGGGGTTCTAAGCGTACTGGTCCTGACCTTGCCCGTGTCGGTGGTCGTTATTCTGACCAGTGGCATATTGACCATTTGATTGACCCACGTTCGGTGGTGCCAGAATCTGTCATGCCCGCCTATCCTTGGCTTGCCAAGAATGAGGTCGATGGCAGTAAGGTTCAAGCAAAAATGCGTATCTTTAAAGACCGTTTTGGCTTGCCTTATACCGAATCTGACATTGAAGCGGCGCCTGACCAAGTACAGGGGGCAACCGAGCTTGATGCATTGGTCGCTTACTTGCAACAGCTTGGTATTGCCATGCAAGGTCAACGCTAATGAATTGGGGCGTTTTACATAGTATCGCAACGGTGATGGCATTTATTGCTTTCATCGGTGTGGCGTGGTGGGCATACTCACCAAAAAACAAAAAACGCTTTGAAGAAGATGCACAACTTGCGTTAGATGACAATCAATTAGAAAAATTTTCATCACAACGCACTAAGGATATACAATGAGCTTTTTTTGGAGTTCTTGGATTACCATCTTTTCGCTGGCTTGTTGGGTTTTTATTTTTGGGGTACTTGTTTGGACTCTAAAAACCAAGCCCGTGCTAGAAGAAGATGAGACAACAGGACATTCATACGACGGCATTCGTGAATATGATAAGCCCCTGCCAAAATGGTGGCTTGCGGTGTTCTTTGGGACTTTGGCTTGGGGTCTAGGATACTTTGTATTATACCCTTCAATCCAGCCAAATAGTTGGAAAGGCATCACAACCGTAGAAGTTGATGGTCAGCAGGTGCCTTGGACATCAAAGAACGAGCTAAATAGCCAACTACAAGCCAACAATAAAGTTTTTACCGAAAACTTTGAGCAAAACATCTTGGCGGTAGCTGGTGCAACCGATGCTGTACCTGTATTGGCAAAACTCTCTGAGCTACAAGCTGAGCAACGCAAAAATGCTGAGCCTGATTCAGACTTGCAAGCCAAAATCGATGAGCAGGTTAAACTACTTGCCCCTTATGTAGATAAGCTGGCAGGTGACCCAGAAGCACAAAAAGTAGGTAACCGTCTATTTTTACAAAACTGTGCTTTGTGCCACGGCTCTAACGCCAAAGGTGCAACAGGCTATCCTGATTTGACTGACAATGATTGGTTGCATGGTGGTAATGCAGATGAGATTTTGCTTACCATTCATAACGGTCGTGTTGGTGCGATGGCGGCATGGCAAAAACAATTGGGCGAGTCTGGTGTTCGTGCCGCTGCTGAATATGTTCTATCTATTTCTAGTGGGCATGGTGCGGGCGTGGACAATGGCGAGCTTAATCAGTCGCTAGTAGCACAAGGCAAAGCCATCTTTGAGGCAAACTGTGTGCTATGCCATGGTGCTGACGCTAAAGGTCTAACTGCATTTGGTGCGCCTAACTTAACAGATGATATTTGGCTGTTTGGCGGTGACCGTGAAACTGTACAGACCACCATCCGTCATGGTCGTGCTGGTGTGATGCCTGAGTGGCAAACCAAGCTAGGTAATGAGCGTATCATGCTACTTGCTGCCTATGTTCGTTCACTATCACAAAACCCTGTTGAATGATGGATTGTCAATCGCATAAAAAGGACCTTCATGTAAGGTCTTTTTTATGCAAATTAATAAAGTAAAAGTAATTTACACCTAAGAAACTTTAAAATTGCCACAAACTTAATGATGTGTGGTAGGGGCTTATCTTAAATAACGCCAATAAAGGGCGTGCACAGTCAGCCCTGATAGAGCCTGTGATAAGCATCAAATTTGTTAGGGGTGGATTAGATATCAAAATCATCTTTATAAAAAATTTTTAATCTCAACTTAACATGGTGGCTTATTGATTACTGGTTGGTTGTTTTCTGGTTGTACGTGGGTTGTAATTTACCCTTGATAAATCAGGGACTTGTATGATTGAGAATAGATCATAAAAAAGCTGTCATTGCGACAGCTCTTTGTTTTTATTACCAATCAAAACTTCATCTCAAAGCCTAGTACGGCTCCTTGATTGCCATGGTTCTTACGCCATTGCCCTTCATAAGCAAGCGATAATGTGGTGGTGGCTGTTGGGGTATAGACCACGCCAAGACCTGCTTGCCCAAAGCCTTTACCAACTTCATGACCCAATACGCCAAATTGTGTGTTGGCAGTATCAGCAAAACGACCACCAATGTCGCTACGTCTGCTACCTGCGTCAGCTCCCACCGATAACAAACCTGTTAGGGCAAGCGTAGGTGAGCCGATACGACCTTTAATACCGATACTATTTTGCAAACTGGTATAAGTGTTGCCGTTGATGGCAAGGTTGTAGGCGGTGGTGCCTGTTTCGGTGTATGCGTCTGATTTGACTTGGGCAAAATCCATCTTAACAAAAGGCGACAGATGTCTGTTAGCTGCACCAATGCGATAATGGGCGGACACGCCAGCGTTCACAATTTTGGCATCATAATCAGACTTGGCAGTACCACCAACCACATGACGTGTGCCATCAATCTGGCTACGACCCACCCCAACATGACCTTTAAGGGTGGTATGCTCATCAAGCTGATGATGGCCATAGATGAGGGCTTGGGTGGTGTTGGCTTGAGCGGTATGAGAGACATAATCACGGCTTTTAACATCGTGTTCGCTGTATGCCAAGGCAATCCCTAAGTTGGATTTTTGACCAACTGGGCTATCAGCACCCACGATGATACCAGTGCGTTTATCATCAAAACCTGTCAAACCTGCATGAGCGTCCAATTTGCCTTGATTGTGTAGAGCTTTTGCCCAAAGGTTCTTTTTGGGTTCTAGGGTGCGAGTATCTAGTACGCCCACGACTTTTTGTGTGCCGTCAGCGATTAGGCGATTGGTTGAGCCTGCCATCAGGGGCTGTAATTGACTGGCAAAATTGGCAAGTTTGGTAAAGTTAGGAGTGTCGCTACCAGTAGTATCTTTGATCAAAGAAGCACCAAGTACATTTTGGGGATTTGTTGTAAAATCATGAACGTTTGTATCCAAAATGTGTGCCAAATTAAACAAAGAATTGTAATTTTTGCTATTGACAGCCATCTCAAAAGTGCCGACAATGCTTGGCGTTGGCGTTGGCGTTGGCGTTGGCGTTGGCGTTGGCGTTGGCGTTGGCGTTGGCGTTGGCGTTGGCGTTGGCGTTGGCGTTGGCGTTGGCGTTGGCGTTGGCGTTGGCGTTGGCGTTGGCGTTGGCGTTGGCGTTGGCGTTGGCGTTGGCGTTGGCGTTTGTGTTTGTGTTTTTAATTTTAAATGCACCTTATTGACATCAGAATAATCAGCTACAAAATCCACAAGCGGACTGTTATCCACCACACTCTTGAATTGACCGTTTAGCGTGCCTGCCGTAACCACATCTTTCCATGCACTGTCAGCAGGTACATCTTCAATGATTTTATCAGCAAAAACTTTTAGGTTGCCATTGGCGATATTGGCAGTGCCTGTTACGACAAGTTTGCCATGTTCGTTTGTGGTATCTAGTGCGCCATTTTCATTCCAATCTAAAATGCCAATAACAAGATTTTCGCCATTCATGGTGTAATTGCCATTGATTTTTAGTACACCTTGTGTGACAGCAATGTCCCCTGTGAACTTTTTAGAATTTTCATTGATTTCAAGCGTGCCTGCACCCGACTTCCAAAAACCAGCTGAATCATTGGAGCTATTTATATTGATGGCACCAACATGACCTGTCAAAATCGCATTGGGATTAATAGTGACATTTGTACCCGACTGTACATTTGCTGTTTCTGCTGTTTCAAAATAAACACCCTTATTGCCAAGCTCAATTTTATTGTCTTTGGTAAAATTGGCAAATAGGTTGGGCTGATCGGCGGTAATGCCAATCTCTGCCCCATTGATATAAATCTCAGACAGCTTAGAGCCAGCATTGCGGCTGATTTGGTTGGTATACAGCCCTGTCAGATAGTCATCGGTATTTTCTGCTTCGAGGCGAAGTGTTCCGCTGCCGGTGTTGCCAACAATAATTTCTTTGGTAACAAGCGTGCTGTCTTTTAGGGTGAGTGTGCCTGTGCCACCCTGTGTCCCAGCTGTACCGCCATCGCTACCACCACCAATATAAACCGCACCTGCTCTAACGTTCCCAACATAATAAAGTGATGTTTTATCCAAAGTTAGCGAACCTGTGCCATCATTGGCAATGATTAATTCATTATCAATTTGGAAGTCAGAATCGCTTCCCTTGATGACCACATCGGCTTGCGAGCCATCAAAAATTCCTAAACTTATGTCCTTAACACTCATATTGCTATTTTCAAAACTAACATTTCCTTTTGAGTCTGCCATTTGTCCAACAATTAAGCTCTTTTGAAGGCGATAAGTGTCATTACTGCTATTCAAGTTGGCACTACCCGTTGTGGCAATGACGGCAGATTGTGCCAATATCGTACTATTCACACTCACAACATCAGCAGTTGAGCCTTGACCGTCCGCTAAAATATAACTGTTGCTGAGATTAAGGTTGCTGATAGTCAGTTCAGCAACACCATTACCATAAACACCTACAGCCATGGAATCAGCATTGATACTAGCATTATTGGCATTAAGTGTGCCCGTGGCTTTATTGCTACGACCAATCAGCAACTGTTCAGCCTTAATATTTGCTTTATCACTAAGCGTTAGTGTGCCTTTTGCACCTGCTTGCTCGCCAACATTGATGACTGTAGCTGACAGTACCGTATCTTTCCCTGTAAGTTCAACCGTAGCAGTACTATCATCTATATTAGCAATACTCACAATGCCAGAAGCGGTAATTTTTGCACCATTTCTACCAATCAGTTTGGCAGTATTAGATGGCGTCAATCCTAAGGCTAAAATGCCGCTTTTATTTGCTAGGCTAGCATTATCAACAACAACCGTTGCGTTTTGTCCAGCAGAAATCGCAATGTCATTATTGCTTTCAACAACAGCTTGATTTGATATGGTGGCATCGGTGTCATCACCGTTACCAAACACCAACTGCCCTTTAATGGTTGCTTTGGTATTGGGGCTACTGATAAGCACCTCGCCATCAAAAGCTCTGTTGCCCTCAATGGTGTGCGTTTGCCCATCTGTGAATTCAATATTTGCCCCAAAGCTAATCCCACTCACAACAAGCGAACTTGCCACCGCCAATGCCTTAATCGACTTAGTTTTGCCTTTTGCTTTGGCAAACTCTGATACGCATTGGTAAGTGCCTGTGGCGTGGTTAAAAACAACACGATAAATGTGATTCATAAAATACCCTTAGGTTCAAAAGATAGGTTGTTGATTGATAAAATCAATGTTTGTAATTAATAAAAAATACGGCTCTGGTTCAAAAAGTATGCTACAAAGAAAACCGTTCGTGGCGAGCTTGAAACCTAACGGTTTTCCTACCCGCAGGCAGGCTCAGGGCGAACGGAAAACCTAGTTTGGCATACTTTTTAGACCACTACCAAAAATACAATTATACTAAAAATCCTGCAATAGGAGCGGTTTTATGAAAAATTATTGACAAAAGGTAGTTTTTTTATGATTGTTGGTTGGTTTTTTGTAGGAATTGAGTTGTTTGGAAGGTGGAATGCTAAAAGCGGATGATAAAAAAGACGACCATCAGCCGTCTTTTGATCTTTGTCAAATTATTCAAAAATCTTAATATAAGCCCCAGCTTTTAGTTCATCCACCCAGTCTTCTTCGGCTTGGGGAGCTTGACGGCTAAATAGTATCTCACGAGCTTTGTCTTTGCGTGCTTCATTACTCATGTCTTGTTGGCGGGTATTTTCCACTTTTAGGATGTGCCAACCAAACTGCGTGCGAAATGGGGTGGAAAAATCACCAGCGACGGTATTTTTCATCATCGCTTCAAATTCTTTGACCATCTGCCCGTCAGTAACCCAGCCCAAGCGACCGTTTTGGGTGGCAGAGCCTGCGTCATCAGAATAAGTGGCTGCCATCGCCCCAAAGTCCGCTCCTTTTTGTAGTTCGCTGTATAGGGTGTTGATTTTTTGTTGTGCCATGGCATTACTTTGAGTATCGTCAACTTTGACCAAAATATGACTGGTCTGCCATTCAGGGATAAGCACTTGTTCGGCAGGGATTTTTTGTCCTTCAGGCGAGTTTAAAAAAGCATTGACTTCCTGCTCACTGATGTTAATGCGTGGACGGACTTGGGCTTGCCATAGTGCCACTAGGCTGGCATCTTCGATGACTTGACGACGAAGTTCGGCATAACTGCCTGCCTGTTTGCCATCAAGCGAACGTTGAAAATCTGCTAGGTTGTCAAAGCCTTCTTTGTTGGCAATGGCGAGCAGTTCACGATTGACCGCATTTTCATTGGGACTAAACCCTGCATGATTCACCAGTCCAAGCTGTAATTTGCGTGTGATGAGGGCGTCCATGGTAAGATTTTGGATTTCGGCGTTAGATAAAGCAATGCCTCTGTCACGATATTCACGAGCCATGGCTTGACTGGCGGTAATGAACTCGCTTTTTAGGATAATCTCGTCATTAACCTGTGCCAAAATACCATCGGCACTGCTTGTTACGCTAGGGGCGTTGGCGTTGGCGTTGGCGTTGGCGACCGTTGCCATGCCTAGGCTTAGACTGATGGCAAGCAGGGATTGGATGAGGGGGTGTTTCATTGTTGTGCCTATAAAATAGTTAATAAATAAACCAAATCAGTTTAGCATTTCATCATCATCTCGTCAAATGCTATGATTTAAATAAATCAATAATCCTGCTGCCATGCTCGATTGACAGTGTCATAACCCAAGACTTTATCCGACATCAGACGGTTTAGCTTACCGCCACTGGTGATGCCATTTAGGCGAATCTCCGCCATGATGGCGTTATCCGCCCCTGCTTCGGGGTTTAGGTCGTTGCGATAACGGCGAGCATAGACCGACAACCCATAACAGCAATCTTCATAATTAACCCCAACCAAGGCATCGAGCAGGCGGTCGTTTTTGTAGTCGTATTGGGCTTGGGTCATGACACGCCAGCGGTTGTTGATGGGAAAGACGGCAGATGCGGTATAAGCCGATAGGGCAAGCTGACCTGTGGCGGGGTTGTCTTTGCGTTCGATGACACCAAAGTTGTACAGCTGATTATCGCTGGGCTGATAACGTAGTTGGGCGACGATGGCACTTAGGTCATAGTTGGGGGCGAATGCTCCGCCAGCTTCTACCCAAAAGTTATCCGTCGGCTGAGCAGATGCTCGCCACGCCATCCCTGATGTGCTGCCTGTAAAGGTTTGGCTGTCATCCGCACCCACACGAATGTCATCTAAATAAATCTGCTCGGCAATGCCCCCGTCAAAGCGTGTCAGGCCCGACCCATCCACATAGCGATAATGCAGGGCAGGGGTGATGGCGTGCAAGTCGCCAATGCGGTCATAGCCCAAGAACCACGAATCAGACAGCAGGCGGTCGTAGCTAATTTGTCCGATGGCAGTTTCAAAGTTGGGAATGTTGCTTTGGTCTTTGTAGGGAGTGTAGGTGTATTTTAGGCGTGGCATGATGACTTGATGACCGCCCAAGCTGTCGTCATATAGCCCAAAGGGTGAACCTGCCTTTTCAAAAAATAGCCCTGTATCTAGTCCAATCCTAGGGGCGAACACCGAATAAGTACCTTCGCCTTCGGTGAGATTTTGTCCGATAAGGCTGTCCTCATCATAAGACGTATACAGATGTGTCAAAGCAAGCGATGGCGTGGCATAGCCCCATGAGCGAGTCATCGGATAGCTTGCCGAGAGCTGGTTGTACATGCGAAAGCCTGATTTTTCCGTCTCGGAGTTGTCTTTGATGGATTTTTTAAAATAGGCAGAGTTGTGAATCCCTTCTACTTTTAGGCGGTTGAGCACGTCAAATTCATTGACAAGTTTTGGCAAGCGATAATGCACCGACAACTGGGGCAGGCGTGAGTAAGGTTTGTCTTTATCTAAGATGGTCGTGCCGTCGCTGTTTGTGCCGTGCAATGTCTGAAAGGTCTCCGCTCGCAAGTCGGCACTGATGTAGTCATTATAGTAGCTTGCCCCGATGTTGCGTGGCAAGTTAAGTGGGTTGCCTTCGATGCCGAGCGTGTCAAAATCATTAAGATAACTGCTGTCCGAGACGTAGCGATAATGAGCGTAGGCGGACAGATGGGGGTGGCGTTTGGATTGCCAGTAGTGGTCATAAAACAGACTTTTGCGGTCTTCGTTATTGTATTTGCGGTCATTGGGCAAATAAGAGCCACGCAACACGCCTGCCCCGACATGCTGTGTCAGGTAGCGAAATTCGCCCGTGAGCATGGGGTTTTTGTTACTAAACACCGTGGGCGTGATGGTGGCGTCATAGTTGGGGGCAAGGTTTAAATAGTAGGGCGTGCTAATCTCAAAACTGTCCGAGCCAAACCCTGCTGTCGGCAACAAAAAGCCACTGGCACGTCTGTCATCAATGGGAAAGTTAAAATACGGCAAATAAAAGACAGGCACGTTACCGATTCTTAGTGTGCTGTTTTTTGCCACGCCACGCCCTGTGTCGTTATCAATGTCAATGCTACTGGCGTCCAAATGCCATTTGCGTTCGGTTGGCGGGCAAGTGGAGAACATGACGTCCTGCATGTGGTATTGGTTGTCACCGACTTTGTTTAGGGTGTGGGCGTGTCCATGGGCGTTCATGGTGGTACTGGCAAAGGCGACATCATGAGCGGTGGCGGTCCTGCCGTCATCGGCGTAGTATAAGTTATCGGCAACCCCGATAATTCCTGCACCACTTACCTTGCTACCGCCAGTGCTGGGCGGTCGGTCATCACTAAACAGCACTTGCCCTGTGGCACGCATTTGCCCTGTGCTGGGCTGATAGATGAGCTTGTCAGCGACGATTTGCTGACCGTTTTGTTCGATGATGACATTACCAGCAAGCTCGGCGTAGTCTTTATTATCATAGTAGCCGTAGTCAGCTTGGGCGTAGAAAGTCTCGTTATCATCGCCATGACCCCGATAGCCCAGAGTTTGGCTTAGACTCTCTCGCTTGGGCTGTACCCACACCCCTTCACAGCGTGCCACGTGTCCGCCTGTGTTTGGCTTGGCGTGATAATATTGGGCAAGTTTGGCAAGACTTTGGCTTTTTTGTGTGTTGGCATGATGGTCTTGGCTGATGTTCTCACTGCTGATAAACGTGGTGTTTTGCTTGCCCTGACCGCCTTGGCTATCATGAATGTCCGATGTGACAAATGATGTGGGGTTTGGGCTATGATCTGATGTGTTACCCTGTTTGTCACTACCTGTCAGTTTATCATTAAGATATGGATTATCATCAAGCTGTGGGTTGTCCTGCGTACGGTATTCGGGACTGTATTGGGAACTGTGCGAAGTGATGGCATGATGGGACAGATGAGCAAGTCTGGGCTGAGTGATGGTGGGGACAGAATTGGCGGTTTGGGTGTCATTGTTGGTAATAAATCCCAAACCATCATCGGTCTTAGCCTCTACTTTTGCCCCTGCGACCGTTTGAACGGTGGCAGGCATGGGCGTATGGCTCATCGTGCTGTTGGAGCTTGGGCGTGTGATGTCATCGGATGTTACAAAACTTTGAGCATGGCTTAGGGTGGGCAATACGCCAAACAATGCCATGCCGACACAGATGGTTAATTCGTGTTTTTTGCCAAAAAAATCCTGTTTTTGTCTGTCCTGTTTGTTCTGCGTTGCCTGTCCACGTGTCATGATGTTACCTGAATTGACTTAGGGTGTTTTTTAAATTGGTTAAAGTTGGTTATTTTACCCTATTTTTGATTTAAAATTAATAGGGCGTACCTACCCTTGATAACATTTTTATAAAAATATGATGAAAATTTAGGGATTTCAATCCATTTTCATATGAAAAATGGCTAAATCTTGTGGCTCGAAGTCAAAATCCTTGTTGATATTTCAATATCAACTGCGGACTTTTCCTTGAAAAACGGGCAACTCCCCTGTTTTTAAATAGGTGTTTTTCATGGCAAATACCAAAGGCAGGCACGCCTTAGTTTTTGTCGTGTCTTAAAAATTTGCCGTCAAAAAATAATACACCGAAAATGACTGGTGTAACGCCTAAAAATCCGCTAAACTATGGCACCTATTTAACCATTTAACCAAATCATTTAACTGAACCATTTTAACCATAAGGGCATACCATGACTCGCCATGATGAGATGATGAATTTTTTAAACAATCGCCTAACTGCTGGTTTTACGGTAGAGAGCTTGGCAGGAGATGCCAGTTTTCGCCGTTATCATCGCATTCATTTTAAGGTGGCAAGCGAACACGATAAAGATGAAATGACGTATCTTTTGATGGATGCTCCGCCTGGCAAAGAGAGCGTGACCGAATTTGTGTCGGTGGCAGGTATCATGAGTGAAGCGGTGAATGTGCCTGACATCATTGCCCAAGACATTGCCAAGGGCTTTTTATTATTACAAGATTTTGGCACGACCGAATTTGCCCATTTAATCAAAGACGATAAAGCAAATATGGCTCGCTATTATCAAAAAGCCTATGAGACATTAATCAAATTACAGGATTTGGACATTGATGTTGATTTGCCAGTATATCGCGATGAGAAATTAAATGATGAGATGGATTTATTTAGCCAGTGGTTCTCGCCGTATATCAACGTATCATTTACCGCTGATGATGAGTTATTATGGGAGCGACTAAAAAAACAAGTCATCACTGATGTCCAAAATCAGCCCAAAGTTATTGTTCATCGCGATTATCACAGTCGCAATCTCATGCAAGACAAAGCGTCTGATAAGCTGGGCGTGATTGATTTTCAAGATGCGGTGATTGGGGCGGATACTTATGACTTGGTGAGTTTGGTGCGAGATGCGTACATTGATGTGGATGAGACGTGGGTGAATGAGCAGATTGGGATTTTTTATGAATTAAAAAACCCGAACATGACATTGCATGATTTTACCAAAAATGTCAATATCATGGGCGTACAGCGACATCTAAAAGTCTTGGGGATTTTTATTCGTCTGTATCAGCGAGATGGCAAAGAGCGTTATTTGCAAAACGTCCCCAAAGTGATGAATGATTTGTGCCATGAGCTTAACTGGCTAAGTGAGCAGGGCGGTGATGATATTTATACTGATTTTAAGGAATTCATTTATCAAAAAATCCTGCCTGCTTATAATCAGGTATTTATATCGGCATAAATAAATAAAAATAGGATGATGATATGATAGATTGTCCTATTTTTATTTTGATATTTGATATTTTTAATTTTAAAGTTGATGGGGTTAATTTTATTAAGGCAATTAATTTAAAAACCCAATCATTTATAAAAACTATATTTATAAAAGGCAAACCATGATAACCCAAGCCATGATTTTATCGGCAGGTAAAGGCACCAGAATGCGTCCTTTGACCTTGACCACGCCCAAGCCCCTTGTGATGGTGGCACAAAAGCCCCTGATAGTGTGGCACATTGAACGCCTAAAACGGGCAGGCATTACCGACATTACTCTAAATGTCGGTTATCTGGGCGGGGTGATTATTGACTTTTTTAAAGGTCGTGATTTTGGCGTGAATATCCACATATCCGATGAGAGCGTCCTGCCCGAGACTTTGGAGACGGCAGGGGGCATACGCTATGCACTGGCTCATGGGAAGCTAAGAGACGAGCCGTTTTTGCTCATTAATGGCGATGTGTGGAGCGAGTTTGCGTTTGACGGACTGGCTCATCACAGTCTTGGCAATCATCTGGCTCATCTGATGCTGACCGCCAATCCTGAGCATAACCCCACGGGCGATTTTGCTTTGGCACAGATGTCGGCAGGGGGGTCGGGTGTGGTCGGACTAAAAAGCGATGATGGCAACAACTACACCTTTGCTGGCATTAGCGTGATGTCGCCACAGATGGTGGCAGGCGTGGGCGTGGGCGAGATAGCACCACTGGCACCACTGCTACGTTCGGCGATGGCAGGGGGGTGTGTCAGTGGCGAGATGCTGAGTGATAAATGGATTGATGTCGGCACGATGGAGCGACTGCATGAAGTGGAGCGGTATGTTCGGGGCGTTTGGTAAAAACGGGTGGGAGAATTTTATAAAATAATTTTATAAATTTCAATGGTTTATAAATTTTATGTAAAATTTCTCAAAAAACCATTTGACACCCACCAAAAAATCTATATAATACGCACCACAACGAACGACATACATAACAAATAAACATGGTTTAAATTGTTTATTAAAATAGTTAAGTAAGTTAAGTTCGGGCGGTTAGCTCAGTTGGTAGAGCGTCTGCCTTACAAGCAGAGGGTCAGCGGTTCGAATCCGTTACCGCCCACCATTTTAAATCTTTTATGGTTAAAAAAGATTAGCGACCTTAGCAGCGGTAGTTCAGTTGGTTAGAATACCGGCCTGTCACGCCGGGGGTCGCGGGTTCGAGTCCCGTCCGCTGCGCCATTTTTAACTGGTTTTTCCAGTTTATCCCCTAAGTCTCCCCTGACTTAGGGATTTTTTATGTCTTTATTTTATACACTAGAGTATACCTGCTTTCATATTTATCATAAAATGAGAAAAATTGCCCGTTTTCAAGGAGATATCAAAGGTGGTGTACCTTAATTTCTAAAATTCTAAAATAATACAACAGCTTCAAAGGTTGTTTTATTGACGCAGTTTGGCGTCTTCTTCTGTCATGATTTGCCGTGCCACATGAATGATAAGCTGTCTTAGCCATTTATGAGCAGGGTGGTGTTGTAGTAGGGGCGACCACGCCATTTTAAGCTCAAATTCTGGAATGAAAAATGGCGGTTCTTTGACCACGATTTGTGGATTATTTTGGGCTTGTAGGCTTGCCACACGAGTAGGTAGCGTGGCAATCAGGTCTTTGTTGGCGGTGAGCATGGCAGGCATTTGATAATGACGGGTAAACACGCTGATTTGGCGTTTTTGTCCCAGTCGCTGTAAGGCTTGGTCGATGGAACCCAGACCGCCTGATTTTTCAGGATTGACCCCAAAACCCACGCCCATGCCCGTTTTGGAAACCCAGACGTGCTGAGCTTTTAGGTAATTTTTTAGGTTAAAACGGTGCAAATGGGGCGACTCTGCCGACAGCAGACAACTAAACGTATCACGCCACACCAACACCTGATGAAAACTCTGCGGTATCTCATTAAAGCGGTTAATCGCCAAATCCACTCGCCCCTGTTCCATGTCCCGATACGACACATCGGACGGGGTCAAAAAGTCCAAAATCACGTTCGGGGCTTCGCTTCTAAGGGCTTTGACAAGGCGTGGCACAAGCGTGGCTTCGGCATAGTCCGATGTCATAATCCGAAACACCCGAGACGTACTATACGGACGAAACTCGGTGCGTGGCTCCAACAGCGTCCCCACGTCCGAGAGTATCTCACGAATGCGTGGCTGTAACTCACAGGCTCGCTCGGTCGGGGTCATGCCTTCGGACGACCGCACGAGCAAGGGGTCATTAAACAGCGAACGCAATCTACGTAAAATATTACTCATCGCAGGCTGAGTAATGCCAAGCTGTTCGGCGGCACGGGTTACGTTTTTCTCACGCAGTAGCACGTCCAAATAAACAATCAGGTTTAAATCAACTTTTTGTAAATTCATAATTGCCCTTTTTATGTTTTGTATTTAATGTAATTGCACCATTTCATTTTTGGTGATTTGTAAAACACCATCAATCGCTTGATAAGATTGCACTTTTTATTTAAATCAGTTGTCGTAATTTTTACCGCCACGGCATTTATGTTGTCATATAAATAAACAACCTCATCGTGATGATGATTGATGTGTGTTAATAAATTGTCTTTTTTGTCTTTGTCAAAATAAATAATAAAAATAGACTTCCTGCAAAACTACCCAATCCACCCAAACACGAGCTTTACCCTAAGTTCAAATCTTGCCAATGATTTACGATAGGTGGTTGAGAACATTTTAAAGGCCTTAAACTTGGCAAAGATATGTTCTACTCTCACCCGTGTTTTAGACAATAATGCGTTATAATCTTTGGCTTCTTGTACAAGTGGATATTTCTTAGTTTGTTTTAGTGGCGTAAAGGCTTGCTTGTATAAATGCTGTATGCCTTGATAACCACTGTCTGCTAGGATAAACTTAGCATTTGTTAAATTTGGGT
>NZ_AUGF01000039.1 GCF_000426885.1 Moraxella caprae DSM 19149
ATCAAGAAATTGGCAATCAAGAAATTGGCAATCAAGAAATTGGCAATCAAGAAATTGGCAATCAAGAAATTGGCAAAGCGGTAAATAATTCTCAATCAATCAGCAACATCAAGCCATCAGGACAGATAACCAAAGAGCAGTTAAACAATGAACTCATGCCACAGCAGGTAGCGTTGGCAGGCGAGTGGACACCAGAGAAATGGGATTATTGGGTGGCGGTGGCACGCCGTGAGCATAAGCTCGATGCCGATGAATTGGCGATGGTGAGTCATGCGATGATGGTGGGGCAGATAGATGGCGACTGTCAGCTGTATGTGCCTGAGCATAATAAGCAGATTTTTTCAAGTTTTAAGAGCTTTGCCAAAAAATTTGGTCAAGATTTTGCAAATGGTCGCTTGCGTGATGAGATGCCATTGCTGTCCCAAAGCGAATTTGCTCATCTTGCCACGCCTGTACAAAAACAAAAACAGCGAGATGGGCAGGTATTAGCCATCGCCAGCAATCAGCTGTTAAACAGCCCTGTCTTACAAAGCCTGTATCGAGGCAACTTTATCAATAATGACAATGCCATTACGTCGGTGCGACTGACGTTAAATGAGTAGTTAAACAAGCACATCCTTTGACGATATTACTGCACAAGGCATGCTCAGCACGCCCCTACATCCACACATCATTGCGTTTGTAGTAATTTTAAGCTTATTGGGTGTGATTAAACAAGTAGAGCGGTTGCTACACTTCATACACAAAAGCGTCTTTTAGCTGACTAAAATCATTCACACTTACCTGTAGGTCATGAATCAAACCGTCTTTTAACCCATAAATCCAGCCGTGTACGGACAGCTTTTGCCCCCTGTGCCATGCGTTTTGGACGATGGTGGTGTGGCAGACGTTGGTCACTTGGCGTTTGACATTAAGCTCGCACAAAAGGTCGGTTTGCTCGTCGATGTTTAGGTTGTCAAATTTATCCAAATATTGATAATGAATGCCTTTTAATGAGCGTAACCAATTATCAATTAGTCCAAACTCTTGGTGCGACAGTGCCGCACGCACCCCGCCACAGCCATAATGACCGCAGACGATGATATGCTCAACCTTTAACATGTCTACGGCGTATTGTAGGGCGGACAGTAGATTCATGTCGGTGGCGACGACCATGTTCGCCACATTGCGATGGACAAACAGCTCGCCCGGCATGAGTCCGACCACTTCATTGGCAGGGACACGGCTGTCAGAACAGCCAATCCAAAAATAATTGGGCGACTGCTGACGGGCAAGACTGGGAAAATAATCAGGGTCACGAGCGGAGAGACTCTCTGCCCAAAAACGGTTGGATTCTAATAAGTCGGATAACATGATGGCTCCAAATGCAGTAAACTATACTATTAAAATAGCACATTTATCAAGCGTTGCCATACCAATAACCGCCAAAGTCAGTAGGTAAAAACTAGCCAAAAGGGGTAGGTCGCGGTTTTGGTCTGTGCTTTTGGAGAATATGGCAGGCAGGCAGGGCAGGGTATGATAATGCCACTTATTTTGTATAGCTGACATCATGAAATCTGCCGAACACACCAAAAAAGCCTACCTTGATATCCTACAAACGCACCCTTTATTCGCTCTGCTGCCCCAATCTGAGACGGGGCAGGCGGTCAAAGATGAACTGCTTAGCCAAGTGGTGATTCATGAATACGCCAAGGGTGAGCTGATTTTTATTCAGCACAGCGTGGTTGAAAATTTGTATTTTTTGCTAGATGGTCAGGTGATGTGTCATCGTGAACTGCCGAGCGGGCAGGCGTGCTTGATTGCCAGCTATCATGAGATGGGGCTGATTAACGAGAGCGTGCTGTGGGGTTTGGAGACGGATGATTGCCCCAACTTTGGTACGGGCATTTATCGGGTTGGGCAGGTGGATGATGTGGATGGGAAAATCCCTAGCAAAGCCAATATCGCCACACGTCATTCCAAACTGCTCATCAAAGAGCGGGGCATTCATCAGCTGACCGCCACCGCCAAACAGCCGACCATTGTGGCGACGTTGCCAGTGCAGGCTTATTTTGAGAGCATTGCCAGCTTTGATTTAGGCAACCTCATCATGTGGTTTTGTGATACCATCAGCAAACGCATGTACTATCATCTTATCAGTAGCGACCTGCTTGCCTTTGTTCAAGCCAAATCCAAACTTAGCTACTATTTTCTTACTCATTATCCTGTGGGCGTGCCGTTTGAGTTGCCATTTAGCCAAAAACAGTTGGCAGGGCAGATTGGACTGCGTCCTGAGACACTCTCTCGCACCCTAAAAGAACTCATTAGTGCAGGACTCATCACCAAACGCAAGTCGCAATACTGCCTGATGGATGCCGAAGGGTTATTGGCACTCGTGAGCGAGTAGACTATTTATCCAAATGCCCGACCGCCCATACCGCCGCTTCGACACGAGTACGCAGACCGATTTTGGCTAGGATGTGCTTGACGTGGACTTTGACGGTGGATTCGGCAATGCCCAGTTTGTTGCCTATCATCTTGTTGCTCATGCCGTCTCGTATCATGTACAGCACTTGGAGTTCACGGTCGGTCAGGTCAAGATTACTCTCAGGCTGGGCAGGTTTTCGCATGGCGGCCGCCAAAATGGGAGCAAGGGCAGGGCTAATGACAAGCTCGCCACGCAGGATACGGCGGATATTACCAATAATCTCATCAGGCTCCATGTCTTTTAACAGATAGCCGTCCACGCCCAACGCTAGGGCGTCTTGGACGTCTTTGATGTTGTCAGAGACGGTAAATAGTAGCACTTTGCCGTCAATTTGGCGTTCTCGGATGGCTTTTAGAGTTTCAAGTCCGTTCATTATGGGCATGTTGTGGTCTAGCACAATCAAATCCACGCTCTCATCTTGTAAAAAGCTCAACGCTTCAATGCCATGATTGGCTTCCCCTGCCACTTCAACATCCATCTCTAAGGATAATAAGTCTGCCACACCACGCCGTAACATGGGGTGGTCATCAACAAGTAATAGGCGGGCAGGGCTGGTGGCGGTATAGATTTTTTGGCTCATGATAATATCTTTGGCTGGTTGTTTAGGTGAAATCGGTTAAGTTAAATAAATGTGACAGAATACTCTAGTATACCCCATTTATGACTCCGATGTTTTACCAAATTCATCATCGAGTTCATGGGTAAGCTCATAAGTGACGGTGCTGATTTGTTCGGCAGTCCATTCTTTGAGCTTGGGTTTGGGGCGTGGGCTTTTTAGCTTTTTTAAGAAAAATTGGGGTAAAAAGCGAACGAATACTTCGGTGCCGGTGCCTGTGGGACGAGTTGGCTCGGTGCTAATCGTACCACCTAGACTCAACGCTCGCTCGCCCATGGTGCTAAGCCCGTAGTGTTCAGGTTTTTCTTTGTCACTTTGACGAATGCCAATGCCATCATCACTGATACGCAAGATGACTTCATAACTGATGCTATCTTGGTAGAGCGTGATATTGACGTTCTTGGCGTGGGCGTGCTTGTGGACGTTGGACAGAGCTTCTCGGGTGATTTGCAACAAATCCACCTGTTCGGACGCAGATAGGTTTAGGGTTAATACTTGGTTGTCAAAGTTGATGTTAAATCCGCCTTTGACTTCAAACTCTTTGACCGTTATTTTTAAGGCGTCATTAAAATCGCCCCCATCCACTTTTAGGCGGAAGGTGTTTAATAAGTCTCGCAATTGGGCGTAGGCGTGACTGGTGCCGTCATTTAGGTCGGTGCGGACTTTGTCTTGTTTTTGATGGATTTTTAGTAAAGTTTCTCTATTTTGTAGGTTTGGCTCATTAGCAAGCAGTTTTTTCTCTTGTTCGCCTAGGGTTTTTAGCATGGCGGACTGGATTTTTAGGTGCGACAACGTCTGGGCGATGGAGTCGTGCAATTCACGGGCAAAGGTGTTACGCTCTTCGGACAGCAGTAGCTCTTCGGCTTGTTTTTGGCGTTGGTTTGACATAAAGGTCAAGGCGATGAGCTGTGCCAAAATACCAAGCAGGTCATGCTCAGATAAGCCGTTATCGTCGCTGATGTTAAGTAGGGCAATGCGGTTTTTTGCCACGGGGCTGACAGGCTCACGCACCAGTAGCTCACCCCAGTTGGTATCAGTGCTTTTGATGGGGATGATACGGGTGTGCGTGTCGGTTTTTAGGTCGCAATACTCGCAGTCGTCAGGCGTACAAAAGTCATGATGTTTACGCTCCGATAGACTCATGATGACGTTATTTTCAAAATTTTGCCCATGAATGCACAGCGACAGCTCCGTGTTGGGCAGTAGGCGGGCGAAATTTTGAATGAGTTCATGAAGCTCTTCGGTGTTGAGATGGTGCGTGGTGGCGATTTTCTCAGCAAAATGGTACAGGCTGTATAGAGCCTTGTTGCTTTGGGTGAGATGGTGTGTTTTGCGTTTGACTTCGGCTTCAAGCTCGGCTTGGTGGTTTTTGATGAGTGTGAGCATGGCAAAAAACGCGTCCGACAGTTCGTTTAGCTCTTGATAGCCTTTGATGTCCATCTTACCCGCTTGCATGTCAAGCGATTTGCCTTGCCTAAAATGCCGAGCGGTGGCAGTTAGGTTTTTTAGGGGGGTTAGAGCATTGCGGTGTAGCTCCCACATGCCGACCAACATTACAAAGGTGATGAGTAGTAGCGAGATGATTTGGACGTGTTGTTGGTGTTCTTGGCGGTACTCGTTGCGTTTGCCGATGGCGTCCACCAGATGATTGACATCATCCAAAAACACCAAAGAATGCTGATAAAATGCCGTGCTGTCGCTTTGTTCTAAACTTGGCAGTAAGGTGTGTTCCCAATCATGGCGGATTTTGGTGAGTGCCTTATCAATGTCGCCATGTTTATTGCTGTTCTTGGCTTGGTACAGGCTTAGTTTGTCAAGACGGGCGGTCATGTCGTCTGCCAAGATGGGGTTTGGCGTGTGGAGTGAATTTGGGTTTGCCGACAGTGCCAACTCGTGATTGATACGGTAGGTTGCCATACGGATGGAACCTGCGTCATTGATGGCTTGGGCGTCCTTTTCGGCGGTATTGGCAAGATAAAAACTGTATGCAGAAGCGGTCAAAATCGTACAAAAAATAAACGCCACCGCCAAGCCTGCACGCCGTGTCATGGAATGCCCGACTGTGGTCGGACTTATCCAATGGGCAAATTGTTTTAATAAGGCAAGTGGCACGAGCTATACTCCCAAAAAGTTCATGACTAAAAATGATGAATGATTTTTAGTAAAATTGGTCAGCTACTTTTTATAAGTAATTGAAAAAAAGTATTTTATAAGCGATAAACCCAAATTAAGCCATACTACCAAAGAAGTAGTTGGCTATTATATAGAAATTTTACCAATAAAAACTTGATTATAATCAAGGATTTTTTAATAAAATTTCACTATGATAACAACAATATTGAAACATCTCTTTAACAAACTTGGCGATGGTAGGTGGGACAACTTTATCATTAGCCACGCCAATTATACCTTAATTAAGGGGGGATTATGGCAACCGAAAAATCAAAACAACTGCTGGTCTTGACATCATCAACCATCGCATTTACCGTCTGCTTTATGATTTGGATGATGTTTGCGGTGCTTGGCATTCCAATCCAAAAGGCACTTGACTTATCCGAAACCCAATTTGGACTACTTGCCGCCACGCCTGTCTTGACAGGCTCGCTTGTCCGCTTACCGCTTGGTATGATGACGGACAAATATGGCGGCCGCATTGTGTTTTTTGCTCTGATGATAGCGTGTGTGGTGCCGATATTTTTGATGAGCTATGCCAATGCTTATTGGCAGTTTTTGGTACTGGGTCTGTTTGCAGGGCTGGCAGGCGGGTCGTTCTCGGTGGGGATTGCCTATGTTGCCAAATGGTTTGAAGCGGAGCGTCAAGGCTTTGCCATGGGCGTGTTTGGGGCGGGTAATGCAGGCTCGGCACTGACCAAGATGATAGGCCCTGCGATTATTGTTTACGGTGGTTGGCAGTTTTTGCCAAAGGTGTATGCAGGCATTATGCTCATTGCTGCCATCGGTTTTTGGTTTATGTCGTTTGACAAAAAAGAACACCGCTCGGCAAGTAACGCAAGTTTCGCCAGTCAATTGGCGGTACTAAAAGACCCCAATGTGTGGCGTTATAGTCAGTATTATTCTATCGTCTTTGGCGGTTATGTCGCCCTTGCCTTGTGGATGACCAAATACTATGTCAATGAGTATGGATTTAGCCTACAAACGGCAGCGTTTTTGGCGGCGTGTTTTAGTCTACCAGGGGGCGTTTTGCGTGCGCTCGGTGGGTGGCTGTCGGACAAATATTCTGCCCATACCGTAACTTGGTGGGTGCTTTGGGCGTCATTTTTGTTCTTGTTTATTCTATCTTATCCGCAAACAAGCTTTGTGGTACAAACGGTGGACGGCGAGCGGGCATTTCACATCGGACTAAATTCCACCATCTTTACCATCTTGATTTTCTTATTGGGCATTGCCTTTGCCATCGGTAAAGCGTCCGTGTTCAAATACCTATCGGACGAATACAAAGACAACATGGGGGCAGTCTCTGGCGTGGTTGGTCTGGCAGGGGGCTTGGGCGGATTTATCCTACCCATCATGTTTGGGGCGGCGGTAGATATTACAGGCGTACGCTCATCGGCATTTATGATTATGTTTGGCGTGGTGTGGGTGAGCCTTGTGTGGATTTATATCTGTGAAGTCAAACCAAAAATGGAAGAAGGTCATCAGGCGATGTTAAAGATAAAAAACAAATCATAAAACATCGGCTAATAACCAACCATAAAATCAGGCGGTCTTGTGATGGGTCGCCTGATTTTTGTTTGTGTTTTGAGTGGGGGTTTGGTATGATGGCGCCAAGTATCAATGAATTTGGCAAGATTGAAATTAAGGCGGTATCAATCATGCCCTAATAGGAAAACCTCATGCTCACTCTTCATCATCTTAACCAATCTCGCTCGTTTCGTATTTTGTGGCTATTGTGCGAACTAAACGCCTTATACGGCACACCCTTTCGTGTCATCAAACACAACCGCACCAAAAGCCACCTTGCCCCAAAAGAGCTAACAGAAATTCACCCCATGGGTAAAGCCCCGATTTTGGTGGATGAAACCCGTGGGCGGACGCTTGCCGAGTCGGGCTTTATCATTGAATATCTACTACGATATCATGACACGGACGGCAAATTATCGCCCACCGATGAGGCGTGGGAGGACTATACGTTTTGGTTGCATTTTGCCGAAAGCTCGCTCATGCCTAACTTGGTCATGCGATTGGTATTTGCTAAAATCGTGCAAAAGTCGCCATTTTTTATCCGTCCTATCATCAAAAGTGTACAAAAGGGCGTTGAGAAGTCTTTTATCTCGCCTAATGTAGATAAAGCCCTGACTTTATTAAATAAGCATTTGGCAAGTCGGCATTATCTGTCGGGGGCAGGGCAGGGGGTGTTTGGTGCTGTGGATGTTCATCTGCATTTTGGCATTGCTCAGATGAAAAAATCGGGTGGGCTGTCTGATAAATGGATGCATGTCCATAACTGGCTAGCATACTGTGAATCTCGCCCCAGTTTTGAGATGGCACAAAGTTATGAGTAGTAAGCCCTACTCATCTTTTAATGAAAACTCTTCGGTATATAAGCTCCAATTAAGCTTGGTGCGACAGGCTTGATAAAAATCCACGTCCAAAGGGTGTAGGAGAATTAAAGATTTGTCATGCTTGGTGATGAGCAGGGTTTGGTCGTTATCTAGTGGTACGCTTGCTTCGCCGTCAGAGCTGACCATGGGCTGAGTGCGGTTGTCTTTGTGGATTTTGATGGTGATTTTGCTGGTGCCTGCGACCACGATGGGGCGACTAGACAGTGTGTGCGGGTGCATGGGAGCCAGACAAATGGCATCTAGGCTTGGATGAATGATAGGGCCTCCTGCTGAGAGCGAATAGGCGGTAGAACCTGTTGGGGTTGCCACAATCAGCCCGTCAGCATGCTGACGATAGACGTCAATGTCATCAATTTGCAGTTTAAAATCAATGGTATGCACCGATTTACCTGCGTGTAGCACCACGTCATTTAGGGCATAGCTTTCATGAAACACTTGCGTGTTGCCGTCATCATCTCGCCCGAGTACCTGCATTTTTAACAAAAAACGCTCATCGGTGTGATACTCGCCAGCAAAGACTTCTGACAACTCCGTCTCCAAATGCTCAGGGTTGATGTCTGCCAAGAACCCCAGTCGCCCACGATTGACCCCGAGTACTGGCACGCCCGTCCCTGCCAAGAGAGAACCTGCCTGCAAGATAGAGCCGTCGCCACCGACCACCATGACCAAATCACAATGCTCACCCATGCGACCACGTGGCACGATTTTGATAGGGTTGTCATCTCTGTCAAAATCGATGTGTATGCCGTCAATGCTGGCGGTGCTGGTGTCAATGGTGATTTCTAGCCCCCACTCTGACAGCAGGTTAATGAGTTCATTTAATGTGGCGGTAATGCTTTTTTTGCCAGCACGCCCCATGAGTCCAATGCGTTTAAAATGGCTTTTTTGGATATTAAAAGATGTCGGTGAAATGGCGGTCTCGGTCATGAAGGCTGATTGTCTTTAAAAAATAAAAAGTATATGATAACCAAACTCCGCCCAGACTACAAGTAAAAACCCATAAAGCTTGTAAATGATGCTACCATCCCCATTAATCAAAAAAATATCCATGTTGAGTTATCAAAACAGTAAAAATACTTGATTTTTAAAAGTAAATATAGTATAAAACACCAAATTGTTTTAATTCTCAATTTATCAATCTATTCTTAATTTTACTAAGGAAAATTATGGCAAACCCTATTGTTAGTCGTACCGAACTACTGGCAGGTGATGTACCAATGACGGTCAATGGCGTGGTCAAAAAGACCGCTCTGCTGCTTGGCGTTTCTGCTGTTTCGGGTTTTGGAATGTTTTTCTTTGCTTTGATGAGTGGCATGTCATCAGGGGCATTAATGGGCTTGGCAGTGGTTGCCATGCTGGTTACCATGGGTCTAGGTCTCGCCACTGCCTTTAAGCCACATCTGGCCAAAACACTTGCTGTGCCTTATGCTCTGCTAGAAGGCGTGTTTATCGGTATTGCCTCTGCTTTTGCCTTTTATAAAGCCCCAAGCGTGCCACTGCTTGCCTTGTCAGCGACTTTTGTTACTGGGGCGGTCATGCTGACCCTTTATACTACGGGCATCATTAAAGTGACCGAAAAATTCCGCTCATTGGTGGTATCTGCCTCTATCGCCATCATGATTGTTTATGCCATTCAGTGGATTATGTCGCTGGTGTTTGGTAGCTCGATCCCACATCTGTTCGGTGGCGGTATATTGCCATTGGTTTTAGTGTTTTTACCACGCTCACCGCTTCTTTCTTTTTGTTAATTGATTTTAAAAACATCGAAGATGGTGCCATGTATGGCGTGAACAAAGAGTTTGAATGGGTCTATGGCATTGGCGTGTTAGCAACGCTAGTGTGGATGTACGTTGAATTCTTACGCTTGATTGGTTATTTGCAAGAATAATGCTCTGCCAAAACAACAAAAAACGCTCTGATGTCAGGGCGTTTTCTTATGGGCAGTTTTGATGAGAAATAATTAACACTTCCCCAATTATTTGTTATAATTTACTTCAATCTCAACTTAAAATTACAACTTATTGATTTTTTGATGATTATTTTCGGGTTGTGGGGGCGAATTGCAATTTGCCCTTGATAAATCAATTACTTATACAAAGTTGAGAATGGGGTATAATTTGCCAATTTTAATAAAGCATGAGTTTATAATAATGACTTCTCGTATGTTGATGATGGTGGGGCTAGGCACTGTTTTGCTAGGCTGTCAATCGTTGCCATCCATACCGCACCTTCCTAAAAGCATCGAGCTGACCGAGCGGGTGCATTTGGCACATGAAGCGTTGCTTGCCAAGCGCTTGAATAATCAAAGCAATCACAGTCAGGCTTATCTCAACCAGCGAGACGATGACCCAGATACAAGTTTTTTGGGCAAAGAAATCAATCTGGAAACAGATGCTCCGTCTCAAGAAGAGTTGTCTTTGAGTACCATCATTGATGAGCAGACAGAATACCACCCCACGCTATCGGGATATTATCCCATCGCCACAGGAGCGAATGCGTTCGCATCGCGCAGTATTTTATCTGACATGGCAACTCACACCATTGATGTACAGTACTATATCTGGCATGATGACGAAGCGGGATTTTTGATGCTAAAGGACTTGTGGCAAGCGGCAGAGCGAGGTGTGCTTGTTCGCTTGCTTTTGGATGATTTTAATGGCAATCCTAGGCTTGATGAACAGCTTGCCTTGTTTGCTAAGCACCCTAACATTGCTGTGCGTGTGGTAAATCCCTTTACCTATCGCCGTTATAAATTCATGAATTATCTGACATCGCCTGTGCGTATTAACGTGCGTATGCACAACAAGAGCATGACTTTTGATAATCACATCAGCATCATCGGTGGGCGCAATATCGGCAATGAGTACCTAAACAACCATCAAAACAACCACTTTGCTGACCTAGATGTTCTGCTTATCGGCGAAGTGGTGGGCGACATTACCAAAAGTTTTGATGAATACTGGCAATCGCCAACGGCTTATGATATTGAGACACTAGTATCAACAGACAAAGAGCAACCCCACCAGTCGGCGATGGTGGTATTTAGTAAGGATAACGACGATGGCTTAAATGCCACCAAAAATGAGCGAGCCTTGCGTACCTACCGCAGTGCCGTGGCGAGCAGTACCATTGGCAAGGATTTGCTTAATAAAAATGTATCATTTCGCTGGGTTGATATGAAATTTTTGGCGGATGATGTGGCAAAGCTCAACACCAAAGTCAAAAATGAAAATCCCAAAGACGGTCATCTGGTCAGCAAACTTCGCCATGAACTCGGTCGCCCCAAAGAACGCCTAAGCATCATCTCATCGTATTTTGTTCCCACCAAGGACGGTGTGCGTACACTGACCACCCTTGCCAAAGATGGTGTGGACGTGAGTATACTGACCAACTCATTTGATGCCACTGACGTGGGCGCGGTGCATGCAGGATATGGGCATTGGCGTCAGGAGTTGTTGTCAGCAGGCGTGAAGATTTATGAGTTAAAATCCACGGCTAAAAACACCAAAGAAGATGAAAATAAATTATGGCGTACCAAACGCATGACCACCACCAGTCTGCACGCCAAAGCCTTTGCTGTGGATAATCATAAAGTGTTTATCGGTTCGTATAATATTGACCCACGTTCGGCAAACATCAACACCGAGCTTGGTGTGATGATTTATGATGAAGAGCTGGCGTATCAGCTTCACAATGCTCTAAATAATGCTGGCGACCAAGAAAATTCGGTCATTTTAAACCAAGTTTATGAAGTGCGTTTGGTGAATGGGGAGCTTCAGTGGCGAACCTTAGAACAGGGGCAAGAAGTGATTTTTGACAAAGAGCCACACATGAATACCCCTGAGCGTATTGGCGTATCATTCATGAGTTGGTTGCCGATAGATTGGCTATTGTGATTGCTTATGTTTAGGGCATGCCTGCCATTGATAACATGCTTGCAAAATACGATGAAAATTTGACAATTTTAAGCAATTCTTGCAGGAAAAACGTGCGATTTTTATCATTTTATTGCAAATGCCAAAAACAGGCATGTCCTAGATAGCTGAATGTTAATTTTAACAAAATACATAAAAATTGTTGCTATTTTAAGCAGTTTTTAGTACATTATACAAAAATAGTACACAAATATTTACAATGCCACAAGCTACCTTATCCTCTCATCATATCCGCCTGATTGCCACGGTCGCTTCGGTGACCATGTTGGCATTTTTTGATTATGCCTTGGTGTTTTATCTCAAAGAGGTGATTGCTGACAATTTCTTTGGCGGGCGTGAAGTGATGTGGCTGTATTCGATACAGGCGGTGGGACTGTTTTTAGGGGCATATATCGCCCACCCTATTGGCGGGTTTTTATTGGGACAATATGGTGATGCCAACGGCAGGCGAGCGGTCTTATTCTTGAGCTTACTAGGCTTGACTGTGTTTACTTTTATCATTGCAGTACTGCCAACCTATCATCATTTGGGGGTGCTTGCTCCGATTTTATTTATCCTTGCTCGCTTTGGGCAGGGGTTGGCTTACGGGGGTCAGATTCCGTCTGCCTTGGTGCTACTTACTGAACAGTTGCCCATGAGACGAGCGGGGTTTGGGTGCAGTTTTGTTGTGGTGGGTGTTTTGATCGGGGTGCTTTTGGTGAGTCTGCTGTCCAGTTTTTTGGCAAACATTCTAAGTTATGCAGACATGCTCAGCTATGGGTGGCGAATCCCTTTTGTCATTGGTGGTGTGCTGTCAGCATCATTGCTGTTGTCGCTACACACTTTAACAGAAACCTCCATCGATGTGCAGACCAAAGACCGCCATGCCGAAGCTGGGCATACGCTTAGTGCCATGAGTTTTGATGGATTAACTAAGACCCAAATCCAAGACTTAGCAGATGCTAATATTTTTCATGATGACAAACCCCAATCCATCCAAAAATCACCTTTAGTTCAAATCATCGCCAAAAATCGCCTATCCAGTCTTATCCCTGCTGTACTAATATCATGGATTATGCTGAGTGTCTTTATTGTCATTGCCATAATAATGCCGATGCTACTTAACATTAGCTTTGCGGTGTCGGAGAGTATTTTGGTATTCGGGTCGGGTCTTGCGGTCTTTTTTATGATGATTGGCTGTGCGTTTTATGGCTATTTGATGGATAGGGTGAATGTAGGTAAAGTGATGATTTTCGGCGGTATATTCTTTATCGTTAACACATCACTGTTTTTTGTCCAGTTGGGGCTTGGTAGTGATTTGATGCTACTGTGGTTTGCTCTGCTTGGTTTTTCAGGGGGTATGATTGCCACGTTGCCTGTGGTCTTGGTGCGACTGTTCCCCAGTAAAATCCGCCTAACCAGCATTGCCTTAACTTATAATGTCACTTATGCATTGGTGGCAGGTGGTGTGCCGTCACTGTTGGCATTTGCCACGTTTCATCTACCACTTGCCCCTGCTTTATATCTCTTATGGGTGGGACTGCTGACGATATTTTTAAGTTTTTATATCTATTATCTGCCCAGAAGCGAGCGAGACATCGCCAGATAATCATGTGGCAGTCATGTGATAATCATGTGGCTTGATCCATCACAAACTCCACAAACGCCCGCACTATCGCAGACGGATACCGCTGTGAAGCATAGAGCATAAACAATTCATAATCAGGCTTTTCAAGCTTTGGCAAAATCTCCACCAAACGCTTTTTGGCTATCCATTCATCAGCGGTAACAGCAGACATTTGTCCGATATATAGCCCCTGCACAATCATATATTCCACCGCATACGCATCATTGCTGGCAAATGCTATCGGCAAGGCGATTTTCTCTTTATTCATTTGAATGACGACTTCGTTTTCGCCATTTTTTGCCCAAGTGGCAATGGGAAAATTTTTCAACTCTTTCAAAGTATTGGGCGTACCAAAACGAGCCAATAACTCAGGGTGAGCCACCCATTTTGTGCCAAGCGTGGCGACTTTTTTGGCGATAAAATGCTCGCCGTGAAGCTCGCCAATCCTAAACGCCACATCAATGCTGTCGGCACTCAAATCCAAAATGCGTTCGGTCATCGTGGCGTGAATTTGCACATTGGGGAATTTTTGCCCAAATTCGCTAACCCACGCCAGTACAGGTTCGCATTTGGATGGGGCGGAAATCCGCAAAATGCCTTTTAAATTTTGTTCATCGTCAAACAAAACTTGCTTGGCATTCAACAAATTATCAATGGACAAATGCACTTCATCATAGAGTTTTTGCCCTGCCATTGTCGGTTTAACGCCTGATTTTTGGCGGTCAAACAGTTGAATTTGTAAGTGTTTTTCTAGCTCGGCAATTTGACGGCTGATGGTGGCAATCGGCACGCCTGTGCGTTCGGACGCTTTGGAAAGCGAGCCTGTTTGGACAATGGCGACAAATAGATGTAGGGTGTTGAGATTCATAATCATTCTCCAATTTCTTGTAATTTTTGGTATTTTTGCAAAGAATTTTCCCAAAAATGATTGTTTTCTATTTTATCAATCAAAACTTGCAAGTTATTTATTTCATCATTTTTTGTATCAAAATCATCAAAATTTTTATAAAAATCCATAAAATTTTGATGACCTTTTAAATAAATAATCAATTCTTCTAATGATATTTTAAGATGTTGATTAAATCGTTCGTGGTCGGCTTCTAATGTAGTATCCACAATCCAAGAATAAAATTTAATTTTGTCAAAAGATTTATCGGTAAATTCTTGATAATTATCTTGAATATATTTCAACTTTCTATCTAATTGATAAGATGCTTTTTTTAAAGTAAAGTTTTGATATTGATAGGCTTCTTTTAAATTGGTTTTCAAAAAAGTGGATTTTAATTCAATAATCAAAACTGTTTGATTATCTACAACAATCAAATCAATTTCCCCAACAGTATTATCATTTGGCATATACTGACAAAATACCTTAAATTGTTTTTGCGTAAATAACTCTGCCAATGACTTTTCCATTGAACTGGTTTCATCTTTTAAGGTATCTCGGTTTTTATAGAGTTTTCTTAAATAATTAACAATACCGCCATAGATATTTTGTTGCCCAATCCGTTGTGGTAATTGGATAATTCTGCCATCTAATTCATAAAATGGCTTTTCTACATAACCATCTTTATTATTATCATTTAAATTAACTGTCCAAAAATCCAAAATCGCTGTCATTTGTTTCATTTTTGACCGATTGCTACCTTCCACAATCCAAGACTGAGACATATTTTTGGCTTTATTTCCTTTTGTGCCAGTTATAATTGGATAAAAATTTGTATTAACTAAAAAATTACCCATAGTCATTACACCCAAAATTTTAAATGGGTGAAATTTGCGTAAATGATAAAGCATTAAAAAAGGCTCAATAAATACATTTTTATAGTACTGTTGTTGCATATATATGGTAAACAAGGTGTAGAAAATATCGTATTCTTGATTATCATTTAAAATAATTTTCTCTATACCATAAACTTCTTTTAGTAATAATCTTGCAGAATGAGTATCTGCAAAGGCTTCCGTAATCCACATTGGGTCATTTGATTTTGCCCAATATTCAAACTTGTCTTTACTAAAATTACTTCTATCAAAGTCTTTGATTCCACGCCATTTCCAATAAAGCCACAAGATACCTGATTTTTCACTATAAAAATCATATTCTTGTTTACCAGACTGATGATTCAGGTTTCCATTTCTAAATGTGTATTTGGTTGTCTTGCTATAAGAAAATTTATTAAAAACAAAATCTTCAAATAAATCTAATTCAATACGAAATGCAATAAATATTTGAAAATCTTGATATTCCTTGATTTTAAATTCATTTAAATTTTCTCCATATAAAAATGGGGAAAGTTTTTTGTCCAAAGTTGGTCTTAAATTCTTATCTGTTAATAGCTTTCTATTTTTATAGGAATTGACAATAATTTTGTGTAAAGCATTAAAAATATACTCTTGTTTAATGGGTGTATTAGTATCTATTTGATAAGGAATAACAATATCAACATATTCTTTTTGTGTTAAAACAAATTCATATAGGTATAATCCACCAAGTAAAATAGAGTCAAGGTGTGTCCATTGCCATTTTTTCTTGATTTCCAAATATTTATTTCTGATTTCCTGATATTGATTATTTAAGTATTCAACAGTTTGAATAAACTCATCAAGTTTGGAATAATTTTTTTGATGATGTTTGATATTTTGCCAAGATAAATGCTCCAAATTATTAATAATGCCAGATAGCCGAATGGCAAAAATGGTATTTTCTTCATCTAAATTTAAGAAAAATTCTAACAAATCATTATCAATTTTTCCAAAACGAAAATATTGGGATAATGCCGATTGCCAATCATCGGTTTGTAAATGTGATTGTTGTAAATATTGAATAAAATTAGATTGGAAAAATACATCGGTTTTATTCAAATTTTCAGGCATAGAAAACTTAGTATTTCTGAATAAGAAAATTTTGGCGATGTCGTCTAATGCTTGATTTTCCCCCAAAGTTTGGGATAAATTGTCAAAAATTTGTTCGTAATAATTCATCTAAACACTTGTCCAAAAATAGAAAATATCAAGGCTATTTTATCAAATTTGCTTTCATTTTTAAACAAACTTTCAGCCAGCCTGAAAAACCCACCATTCCAAAAATAAAAACCAACTTTCCAAAAACCCCCATTCCCTTACCAATTTTTAAATTTTATAATACCCCCATTCCAACCAAACAGAGCAATTTTATGAACCGTATCACCCAAATCCTAAACATCAAACACCCCATTGTCCAAGCCCCAATGTCGTGGCTGACAGATGCACATTTGGTGGCAAGCGTGGCAGACGCAGGCGGACTGGGCTTTTTGGCCCCACACGCAGGGCAGACGACCAACCCAAGCTCCAATCAAGAAGTTTTGGAGCGTATGCGTAACGAAATCCGTAAGGTCAAAGCCTTGACCGACAAGCCCTTTGGCGTGCCGTTTATGCTGTCTTATGATTTGTCGCTCATTCCCTTGATGGTGGATTTGCTGATTGACGAGAGCGTGCCTGTGGTGCTAGACAACGGCTGGCTTGACCCTGCCATTTACGCCAAACTCAAAACTGCGGGCATCAAAATCATCTGCCGTCTACCCAATCCCAATTTGACCGATGCCCTAAAAGCCCAAAAACTTGGGGCGGATATTTTGGTTTTGACAGGCTTTGACGAAGGCGGAACTTTACCGATGAAAGAAGTGGGCAGTTTTAGCGTTTTGGCGGAGTTTGTTGGCAAGGTGGATTTGCCCATAATGCTTGCAGGGGGCATTGGCGACAAAAAAGCGGTGCAGGCTGCCAAAGCGTTGAGAGCGGAGGGCGTGTGGGTTGGCACAGCGTTTATCGCCACAACCGAGTGCCGAAGCCATCAAAAGGTTAAAGAATGGATAGTGAATGCAACCGCTAATGATTTGTTATTGTTTCGCACCGAGCCGTATTATTACCGCTCATTGCCAACCACACTTGCCCAAAAATGCTTTGAAATGAGTGAAAATGGGGCAAGCCGTAGCGAGATTGCAGTCGTTATGAACGCAGGCACAAGAATGCGTTTGGGTATGCTAGAAGGCGATTTTGATAATGGCTATGTGTCAGTGGGTACAGGCATATCACAAATTGACAAAATCAAAAGCGTAAAAGAATTGATTGATGAGTTGATGAGCTAATTCAAATAGACTTCCTGCAAAACCCAAAATAAGGAAAACCGTTCGTGGTGAGCTTGTCGAACCATAACGGTTTTCCGCCACCCCTCAACAAGCTCGGGGCGAACGGAAAGCCTAGTTTTGCAGGAAGTCTAATAAAATGCAGGGCGAATATTTTCCCTGCATTTTTTAAATCACAACTTTAAATCACAAATCCTGTACCGTTTTTGGCATATTTTCTAGCATTTCGGTGGTGAGTTTTTGCATAAGTGGTGTTTGGCTAAATTCCGACACCGCTTTTTTATTGTCATCACTTAGCGTATCAAAAACATGGGGCAGGCGAATGCCAATCCAAATCAGCGAACAAAGTAGCAGTTTATCGCCCCATTCATCGCTATCTGCCGAAAGCGTAGGCAGGGCAGGTAAGGCACTGGTCAAAATATCGGTAGAGCGTGCCACAAAAGGGTGGGGCGTATCTTTGCCAAAAATTTGAGTGGAATAGGCTCGCACACCTTGTGCGGTAATGCCTAACGCCTTGGCAATGCGTGGCAGGTTGTAGGCAGGGTTGTCCGTGTACACATCGGGTGCGAGTGCCTGAATGATGAGCGGGGTCTCGGTGATGGTATCGCCATTTTGCCACGCCAATGCAGGGACTTGGCTAAATGAATTGACGGCGACAAGCTCGCTTGGGTTCTCCCACGGCACAACAAACCGCAGGGCAAGCTCAATGTTTTTGGTGTATGCAATCATAAGAAGCATACGAGTATAAGGCGATGTGGTGCTGATATATAGGGTTTGCATGAGGTGTCCTTTTTGTAGAAGGGGGCTTAGTATAGCATGGTTTTGGCAATAAATCATTGAATTATTGGCAAGTCCGCCTTATAATGCGTTTAAATCCTTAAACCAAAAATAACCATGACCCAATCCAACCCTAAGTCAACCCAAGCCCTGACCATGCCATGTCCGTTATGAAAGACTGCATTCCCATTTTTACGGTGCTGGCGGATGAAAACCGCCATTTGATTTTAAAACTACTACTGGATAATGGCAAAATGAACGTCAATCAGCTCACCGATAATCTGCATCTATCTCGCCCTGCGGTGTCTCATCACCTAAAAATCATGCTGTCCGCCAATGCCGTGAGCGTGGAGCAGATTGGCAAAGAGCGGTTTTATCGTTTGGCGATGCGTGATGAAATGGAAAAAATGGGGGAGCTTGTGGACTTGATGAAAAAATACTGTCCGAGCCATTTAGATTAATAGTGTTTATCTCTTGTGTTTTTATATAAAATTTTTGTTGGAGAATAATAATGTGTGCCGATAGATTTTTGGGTGAAAATTATCCAGACAGCCCAGAGGGTTTAACACAAGAAATTCAAAAAATTATTGACAAAAATCAAGTAAGTGGCAAAGAGCTTCTTATGATAGATTTTACTGATTTGCATTATTCTGCAACATTGGATGTGGAGTGGGAGTTTGACGGTGTTTATCAAAAAGAAATTAAAAGTGGAAAACATAATACTGATATTCATTTTGGATATGGTTATCAAGAATTTGATAAGCATTTTGACAACCTAATGAATGAAGCAAAATACGGTGTTAGGCTTCGCACGCCTTTTATTGATGAATTGATATCGCTTGGCAAAACTTCGTTAATTGAATACTGTAAAAAACACACATTTTATCATTATAAACCATTTTCAAAAACTTGTGATTGTCATACTTGTCAAACAACTGGAAAAATAACTTGTTCTAATTGTGGTGGCAAGGGAAAAAAGACTTGTTGGGGCTGTGGCGGTAGTGGTAATGAAAGCTATCAAGTGCCAGTTTATGACAATAAAGGAACAATTCGCAGCTATCAAACCCAATATAGGTCTTGCTCTGCTTGTTTTGGTAGTGGTAAGAATAAGTGTGGTGATTGTGGCGGTAGTGGAAATATTGCTTGTCAAGAGTGTGGCGGTCAAGGTATTTTTACTCATATTATTAAAGTATCTGCAATTGCAGAACCTTATTATGGTGTTTATATTGACGAAAGTTATCATCTAACAGATTTACAAAAATTTTTAAATGAAAAAGGAATGGATTTTTGTGCCAAAAAAAATTGATTTTAAATTAATGGAGCATTATCAAACCAAAGACAATAATTATCAATTTATTTATAACGGTAAAGACACCCAAACTCATTTGGTTTTAATGTTGCGAAATAAGGTGTATGATTGTTATGCTTTTTCTGCTCCACCTTATCCTTATATTCGCCCTAAGATTTTTGATGATTTGTTCTTTGATGAATGGAGGTTTTTAAAAAATTCTTTTGATGAAAAGGGAAATATCAAAAAAGTTCAGGCAACTTTATTTTTTCATAAATATATGGAGCAACCTGCATTGGATAAGGCATTAAAAGATATTGCAAAACAGTACAATGCACAAATGGCGGTATTTTTTGCTTGTGAGGGATTTATTTCTTATGAAATGGCAAAAAATATTGGAAATGCTTTAAGTCATACTTTGGGGGGCAGTTTCGCCAAGATATTCAAAATTTGCTTGGATAATTTTTTCTGTTCCTGCTATTGTTATAACCTTTATCATTTCTGAATATTATTTTCAAAATGCTTTTAATATTATTGAAATTATCATTGCTTTGTTTGCTGGATTGTTTTACTCTAGCATTTATACGATATTGATTGGATTATTGGCACTGTCTATGAGCCGACTTTATACTTATTGGGTTAATCAAAAAATCCCAAAAGAGTATAGATTAACACCTGATAATAAAACTGCAATGCGATATTATATTATTGCTGTTGCTATTGCTGTTGCTATTGCATTTGCTTTGGGTGTAGTTTATGGGTTTTTGGCAAATAATGAGCAATTGCCAATGATTTCATCTGATTATTATTCATTTTTAGGCTCTGGTCTAAAAAGTATGCTAAACCCAACCATAGTTAATATAATGAAACACCAACTCAAATGCTTTGAAATGGTTTTCTAGCTTTTTAGAAAAACAGCAAGTTCTCCTAAATGCTCGCCTGACGAAGGTTCTCAGTCTGGTGTTATTGCCTTCAATACCCACAGTAAAGCGTTTACCAACTTGTTTTAAAGAGTGCTTAAAGGCAGTTAAAAAGCTATCCCAATCATCACAAGCAATTTTGTTGAAAGTAATGCCTAGTTGGGTAAGTTGTATTTTGA
>NZ_AUGF01000040.1 GCF_000426885.1 Moraxella caprae DSM 19149
GTTTAAAGACATTGCCAAAGGTGTCATGTGAGGGTATGCCATGAGTTAAGTCAAGAAATGTGGCAAACCATGTTTTGTTTTCATTGCCAAAGTCTTCTATATCTACCCAGTCATGATAACCACAGATAACTGCGGTTAAGGCAATGGTTAGAATGTTTTTAAGTGGGTGTAGCAGGTTTTTGTTTTGACGCCTTGGGTCATGAACCTGTGATAAATAGTCAATGGGGTTTGTGAGCATAAAGAATGTCCTTTTTGCTCACATTTTAATGATTTATTGTGGGTTTGTCGATGGTTGTGGTGCGATTGCTCTGTGAAAATGTTATCAATGATAGGTACACCCTAGCATTTTATGTTAAAATACGCCTTTTACCCATGACCCACATCCCCCAACACGACTTCTCTGCCCACGCCAACCGCATTCGCACCCTGCGTGTCGTCGCCCTAGCCCTATCCGCCTTTATCTTTAATACCACTGAGTTTATCCCCGTCGCCCTACTCTCTGATATTGGGGCAAGTTTTGGCATGCCTGCTCACGAAGTGGGCGTGATGATGACCGTGTATGCGTGGATTGTGGCGTGCTTATCCTTGCCTGCCATGCTCCTAACCGCCAAGATAGAACGCAAAAAACTGCTCATGGGCTTATTCATCATCTTTATCATCAGTCATATCATGACCGTGCTTGCCAGTAGCTTTGCCATACTACTCATCGCTCGGGCAGGAGTGGCACTGGCTCATGCGGTGTTTTGGTCTATCACGGCAAGCCTTGTTGTCCGTGTCGCCCCCAAAGGCAAACAAACCACCGCCCTAGGCATGCTCGCCACAGGCTCGGCATTGGCGACTGTGTTGGGATTACCGCTTGGGCGGATATTGGGGCAGTATCTGGGCTGGCGGACGACTTTTGGGACGATTGGGGCGATTGCTTTTGTCGCCATGATGGTGCTATGGTACATTTTGCCAAAACTGCCCAGTCGCAACGTGGGTGACTTATCAAGCCTGACACTCATCGCTAAAAACAAACCCCTTATCGCCGTCTATCTCATGATAGCCCTAGCCGTCACGGCACATTTTACCGCTTATAGTTATATCGAGCCGTTTGTGTTGCACATCAATGCGTTTAGCCCGACCTATGCCACGGCGGTACTGCTCATCTTTGGCTTGGCAGGGATTGTGGCAAGTGTGCTGTTTGGGCGGTATTATGAGCGTTTTGAGCAGGGGTTTTTGTGGTTGGCGATGATTGGTGTGCTGGCTAGTCTCATGCTGATGATGATATTGGCAGGTCATATCATGCTGTGGACGGCATTGGCGGTGCTGTGGGGTGTGAGCATGACGGCCATTAGTCTGGTGCTACAACTTCGCACCCTAAAACTCGCCCCACAAGCCACAGATGTCGCCATGAGTCTGTTTTCTGGGATTTATAACATCGGTATCGGTGGTGGGGCGTTACTTGGTGGCATGGTCATCGCTCATCAAGCCCTAGGACTGACCATGATAGGCCATGTCGGGGCGGGCGTGATGTTACTGGCGGTATTGGTGCATGGGATGAGCGTAAAAATGACACGTAACGCCTAGGACTTGTAAAGCCCCTACAAATCCCTTTAAAATGATAAAAAAATACCCCCTATCGTACGATAAGAGGCATTTGTCTAACTGCTAATTATAGCAAATGTGCAATCGCATCACGCTCTTCGGTCAGCTCGTTTAGCGTAATATTGATACGCTCTTGGCTAAACTCATCAATCTCTAAGCCTTGAACGATTTTGTATTCGCCATTTTCGCAGGTTACAGGGAAACCGAACATCACGCCTTCTGGGATACCATAAGAGCCATCAGACGGAACGCCCATGGTTACCCATTCGCCATTTGAGCCCAACGCCCAATCTCTCATGTGATCAATGGCAGCGTTGGCAGCGGAGGCCGCTGATGACAAGCCACGAGCTTCGATGATTGCCGCACCACGTTTACCAACTGTTGGCAGGAAGGTGTTAGCGTTCCACTCTTGGTCGTTAATCATGTCTTTGACGCTCTCGCCATTAATGGTGGCAAAACGGTAGTCAGCGTACATGGTTGGGCTGTGGTTGCCCCATACGGTTAGGTTTTTGATGTCTTTGACGGCTTTGCCAGTCTTTTTGGCGACTTGGGTCAAGGCACGGTTGTGGTCTAGGCGTAGCATGGCGGTGAAGTTCTTGGCAGGTAGGTCTGGGGCAGACTTCATGGCGATGTAAGCGTTGGTGTTGGCAGGGTTGCCGACTACCAAAACTTTGACATCACGGCTTGCCACGTCATTTAGGGCTTTGCCTTGTACGGTAAAGATTTTGGCGTTTTCTTGGAGTAGGTCAGCACGCTCCATGCCCGGTCCACGGGGACGAGCACCAACAAGCAGGGCATAATCTGCGTCTTTGAACGCCACATTTGGGTCGTCCGTGCCAATCACGTCATGCAGTAATGGGAAAGCACAGTCATCAAGTTCCATGATAACACCCTGTAGGGCTTGTTGGGCTTTTTCGTTGGGGATTTCTAGAAGTTGCAAAATCACAGGCTGGTCTTTGCCAAGCATCTCACCGCTGGCAATACGGAACAATAGGCTATAACCAATCTGACCTGCGGCACCAGTTACCGCAACACGAACAGGCTGTTTGCTCATGACTTATCCTTAAAATAAAATTTGAAAATGGAAAAAATTTTGCTCAATTTTGCCTTTTGAAACCCATTTCAAAAACTGCAAAATCGCCCTAGTGTAGCATATTTTTTGGGGTATTGGCAAAGGTTTTTGGGGTATTGGCAAAGGTTTTTTGGGGCAAATTACCACCAATCGGCTTTTGTTAATTTACCATAAAAAGCTCGTACATTGACAGGCTTGTGTAAATTAGAGATATTGACAGGCTAAGTCATAACCATTTTCACAGGCTTTGCTAAACCAGTATATAGAATGATGTTTTTGCATGAAAAATGGCTATCTGACCACTTAATTTAAAAAATTAAGTTATACCCAGTAAACTTTAAAATTACTACAAACACAATGATTTGTGGATGTAGGGGCGTGCTGTGCACGCCTTGCACGGCAATGTCATCAAAAGGGTGTGCTCAGCACACTCCTACAAACTCGTGGTAAATATCAAGTTGGTTGGGTGTAAAACTCTTAAAATTTACCCAGTTAAGTGGTCGGATTGTGGCTCGAAGTTAAAAGCTTGTTTGATAGAAGACTCACAAAGTTCACTTTTTCCTTGAAAAACGGGCGATTCCCCTGCTTTTTTAAACAGGCATTTTTCATGGCAAATACCAAAGGCAGGCACGCCCTAGACTTACCAAGACGGCGACACTGTTCCCATGCGTTGGCTAATTGGGGTGTATCTGCCGAGTATCACGCCATAGATGGTGGCATTTTCCATGACGTGCTTGACATACTCACGAGTCTCTGAATACGGGATGGCTTCGACATATTGGTCGGCACTGATGGTGCCATGCTTGGGTAGCCATTTGCGAGCAGGGGTTGTGCCAGCATTGTAGGCGGCGGTGGCAGGGGCGATTTGCCCGTTAAAATCACGGGTCTTGTCCGACAGATACCATGTGCCATAGCGGATGTTGGTATCAGGGTCGCTTGAATTGCCACTACCGCCGATTTTGCCAGCAATCATCTTGGCGGTGTTTGGCATGATTTGCATCAGCCCACCTGCCCCCACGCCCGAGCGAGCATTGGCAGCAAAACGACTCTCTTGGCGAGTGATGCCATACGCCCACGCAGGGTCAATGCCTGCACTGCCCGCATGAGCCATAAAGCTGTGCTGATAAGGCATGGGGTGGCTAATCGCTGATGCTCTTAGGGGCGAGTTCTCCATGGCGTGAATGCTACGGCTATAAATCCCCATGTCGTGGGCTTTTTTGGCGGCGGCAAGCACGAGCTGATGGTCGCCTGCGTTTGTGGTGGTACGCACCGCCCAGTTCCACTCACGCTGAATATGCTCCATACTCGCCCCACTCTCCATGAGTTTAAAGGCACGAGCAAAATCAGGGTTTTGCATGATACGAGCGGTATCTCTGGCACTGATGTTTGGCATGCCGATACCGCCGATGTCATTGGCAGTTAGGGGCATGTTTAGCCTATCACGGGCAAGCAGACCATAATAATCTAAGTTTTTGGTGAGATTTTGGTAAATCTGACGAGCTTGTCTGCCCTTGCCCGTCTGCTCATAAGCACGAGCCAGCCAATACTGCCAAACATTCTCGCCTGCCTTGGTCTTGCTCATCGCCCCGATGGCGTTAATCACGTCCGTCCATTGCCCAAAGTAGATACCTGCTTGAGCATAGTCTTCGGCTTCTTCAAAGTTAAACGGCTCGCCTAGGCTGTTTCTAAACCAATGCACCGCCTCCACATTAAAGCCGTCATCGGTGTTCATGTTCATACGCTTAACGGCAATGCTCCGCCATGCATAGCGACGTGCCATGTCCGAGAGCAGTTTTTGAGAGCGGGCGTTGTCTTGATTAATATCATAATTGAGCTGAGTGCTGGCCTCCCAATATGAACGATGAGCCAGTTGGCTGATGGCATAGACATATAGGTATTGGTTCGTCTCGCTAAACGGCATGGCATGAAACTGACTAAAAAAGCCGTTGGGATTTGAGCGGATAGTCGCAAGCGTGCCATAATCGATGGCTAGGTTAAGCTGACGGGCAAGGCTGATGATGTCCGCACTCTTATCAAGGGGTGGGTTGCGTGATGACAGCTGACGGGCGTCGATTCTCATCATGCGAATCAGCTGTTCGTGGCGGTCGGTGCGACTGATGTGGCGGTTATTGCCCATTTCTAGGGCGAGCTTGTCGCACAAAGACTGCTTGATTTGGGTGTTTAGCCAGACATTCTCTTTTTGCTCTAAAGCACGGGCATCATTTGCTCCGTTATGACCTAGGGCGATGGCACATGCTTCGGACGCATCGGCATTACGAATGTTAGGAATGACCGCACGCACGCTGTGATAGTCGCCTTGGCGTGCCTTTTCTTCGGCATAGTCTGCCACGAGTTTTTCACTGATGACGTGGTTGGGGTACTGCTGAACAAAGCTGTTGATGATGCTAGGGTCATGATAGGTGATGCCGTTGTTAAGTCGCCAATAGGTCGGGTACATGGCAAACAGCGAGCCTTGCATGCTCTGCTCATACTGATACATGGCGTTGGTGTTGGACTTTTGGCGTTCGGCTTCCATGAACTGATAGACACTGCCGTCTTGGCTATAATCTTTGGCATTGGCACATGCCACAAGCGATACGCCCATGACAGATAGGGCAAGGGTAGATAAAGATAAAAAGCGTCCAGATGAGCGGTGTTTGGTGTGCATGATGGGTTCCATGATTTGGGCGGTAAAAAGGTGGGTTAGCTTATCAAACTAATTTTGCAACTCATTTAGCGGCTGTATAAAAGTTGTAAATTTGGCGGATATTTTTAATGGTACACCTAACACACCTGATATTTACCACAAGTTTTGTGGGGACTGGCTTTGAATACATTTATAGGGCATTATTTTTACAAGGCGTGCTCAGCACGCTCCTACATCATTGAATTTGTAGTAATTTTAAAGTTTCTTGACTATTTAAAGTTTCTTGACTATAAATAATTAACCTTGAAAATAAAAAACACGGACAAGCAATGCCAACCATTTTTATTTTAAAAATCCCCAAAATACACACTGAAATAACAAGCACCCCGCACTTATCCAAACACCCTTTTTATCATTCACGGGGTTCTAGATATTTCTCCGCTTCTTCTAAATTGACTGTCACCAAACTAGAAATGCCCGCCGTAGGCATGGTAATGCCCTTTAACTCATGTGCCACTTGCATGGCAAGTTTGTTATGACTGATAAAGACAAACTGCACTCTATCTGACAACTCATGAATCAGACTCGTAAACCGCCCCACGTTCGCATCATCCAAGGGGGCATCGACTTCATCAAGCACACAAAACGGAGCAGGGTGCTGTTTGAAAATCGCAAAAATCAGACTTAGGGCGGTCAGTGTTTTCTCTCCGCCTGACAGCACGGCAAGGCGTGAGTTTTTCTTACCCTTAGGCTGTGCCATTAGCACGAGTCCTGCCCGCCATTTGTCCGCCTTGGGCAAGCTCTCATCATCAATGAGTGTTAGGCTTGCCTGCCCACCGCCAAACACTTTGGCAAACAACGCATTCATCTCATCATTGACCGCTTTTAACATGCCCAAAAACAGCTGTTTGGTCTTGTCATCAATGGCACGAATGGCGTCTTGGAGTTTTTTCATGCTGTCTGTGATGTCTGCCACCTGCTCATCTAGGGGCGAGACTCGCTCTTCTAACTCGGCAAGCTCTGCCGCCGCCGCCAGATTGACCGCCCCTAGCTTCTCAATGTCCGCCTTAATCTGCTCAATGCGAGAGCTGTTATCGGCAAATACAGGCGTACTCGCCCGAAAATCCGCCAACGTGGACGGCAGGTTAAACTGCTCATTCATGCCAAGCATCTGCTCGCCCAAATCCGCCAAACGGCTCTCCCCCACCGCCACATCAGCATGAGCATTGGCAATGCTCGCCTGTGCAGCAGCGAACTTAGCATGGGCATCGGTCAGATTCTCTTGTAGTCTGCCCTGCATGATGACCAGCGTTTTTGCCACCGCTTCATGCTCTTCGCTTTGTACTTTTAGCTCGGCGGTCTCGGCTTTTGCCTGTTTAAAGGCATCTTCTAACACAGGCAGCCGCTCACTCATCGCCATGCTCTGGGCGATGAGCTCCTTGGTCTCGATGTCCGCCTTTGCCACGTTCTCATGCGATAACTCTAATAGCCTTGTGGCGTGGGCTTTGTTTTGGGTGAGTGTGGTCTGTTTGAGTGTCAGCTCCTGTCTGTCTTGGGTCATCTGCCTGACCTTGCCTGACAGCTCATCCACGCTTACCGACAGCACATTTAGGGTGTTTTGGGCGACCTGCAATACGGGCAAATGCTCATCTAGTGCCGTCATGCTACGCCCAATCTCATCATCCATGAGCCTAAGCTCGCCATCTAGCTCGGAGAGTTCATCGCTAAGGCTTATCTTTTGGCTGTTAAAATTCTCCCATATCAGCTTATCTTGACTTATCTGATGCTCTAGTTTGACCAGTTTTGCCTTGCTCTCATGCAGGCTGTGGGTCAGCTCGCTGTGCTTGGCATGGCGTTCTTCTTGTGCCACTCTTAGGACATCCAGCTCACTCATCATCGCCTTTAACGACCGCTGTTTGTCATCTAGCTCGCTCTCTATCTGCCCCAGTCTCTCTTCTAGCTCATCTAAGCGTTTGGCGTGTTCGGCTCGCTCGCTAAGCACGCCCTGCCCCTGTCTGCCCTGCCCCAAAGCAGAGACATGCACGACCCCAAAAGAGCCAATAATCCATCCTGTCTTTGTCAAAATCAGCACGCCTTGGGCAAGCTCATCCGCCCATGCCGTGACCAGTTTATCAAACCCCTTTTCATCAAGCGTTTGGGTATCGACATCCAGCAGATACACGCCCTGCCACAGTGCCAGCGTGGGCGATTTTATCAAGGCAGTGAGCGGAATGAGTTTATCACTACTTTGCCTAAAATTAGGTGCGGTATAAAGCATCATGCTTGGCAAGCGTTCATGAGCAGACAGCCCTAATGTATCGCCTTTGTGCTTGGCTTTTTTGCTGTCTTTTTTCTTATCCCTTTTATCATCATGGCTGTGCTTACCACCGTCCATGGCTGTGGGCAGATGATTGATAATTGGCAACAAAGAAAAATCACGCTCGCCGTCTAGCACCCGAGCATCCAGCCAAAAGCCCAGAAATTTATCCAGTACATCGGCATAATTTTCGCCATCACGGGTTAGCTTAATGCTGTCTTTTAATGAGTCCAGTTGAGGCAGGGCGATACCATCCACGCCACTTTTGGTGTCAGCGACCATGCCATCAGTCCCACTGTTGTCTGTATCATCATCCGTGCCGTCATCATCGGCGGACGGGGCATGTTTGGGTTTATGCACCAGTTTGTGCAGGGTGTCATACTCACCCATCATGGACGCATGGCGTTTTTCTAGTGCAGACAGCTCATCTTGCAATGCTTTGACCTGCCGACTTTTTTCATCAAACACCTGCCTGCCGTCGTCATCAGATAACTCATCTATGGCAAGATTTAGCGTGGCGATGTGGCTCGTCAGCGACTTTATCTCATCCTGCTCTTTGTCGTGGTTTTGCTCTTTGTTCTCATGCTTATTGATGAGTTCTTGGTATTTTTTGGTGACTCGCTCGTGGCTTGTGAGTAGGCGGTTTTTTTGCGATGTCGCCAGTTTGTGCGTGTTTTCTAGGTCGCTCTTTTTTTGGGTAAGCTCGCTCACTTGCTGTTTGGCAGTGTTAAACTCCCCTTGGGCTTGGGTCAGCTCATCTTGTAAGGCGGTCAGTTTTAACACTCCCTCGGTTACATCAGGGCTGATTTGCCCAAGCTCCTTGTCAATCTCATCAATGCTTTGTTGGTTCTCCACAATGCTCGCCTCTGACTGGGCTTTGAGCTCGGTTAGGCGGGCGATTTTGTCTTCACAACTGGCAATCTCTTGGTTTAGGCTATAATAGTTATGTTCTGCCGTCTGCTCTTTCATGCGGGCGTTATGGTAGTTGTCCCGTGCGTCATCTTTGAGCCAGTTTGCCTCGGCAAGTTTGGCTGAATGGACGTCCAGCTCTTTTTTGGCTTTACCCACCGCTTGTTCTAGCTCGTGCAGGATTTGGGCGGATTTGTCTTTGTCTTGTTTTTTGGTTTCTAAGTATTGCCACGCCTCAAAAATGCGTTTTAATAAGTCGTTTTTGTTCAGCTCAAACAACTCATCATTTAGGGCTTGGTATTTTTTGGCGGACTCGGCTTGACGGATGAGTGTTTTGTGCTGTTTTTTAAGCTCACCTTGCAAGTCATTAAGTCGTGCCAGATTGTCCTTGGTTTCATTTAACTGTTTTTCGGTCTCGGCTCGGCGTGCCTGATAACGTGACACACCCGCCGCCTCTTCGATGAACTCACGCAGTTGCATGGGGCTAGAATCAACAATCCGCCCTATCATGCCCTGCTCAATCACGGCATAACTTCTCGCCCCAAGCCCCGTTCCCAAAAACACGTCCACCACATCACGGCGACGTACCTTTTGCCCATTGATGTAATAATCAGACTTGCCTTCTTTGGTCACTTGACGGCGTAGGGTCAGCTCATGGTATAGGTTTAGGGCATGGCGAATGCCTGCACTCTCATCTTGGGTGTGCTCAAAGGTCAGCTCCACGCTCGCCAGAGATTTACCCGCTCGCCCTTCTACCCCTGCAAAGATGACATCGCTCATCGCCCCGCCCCGAAGCTGTTTGGCACTCGTCTCGCCCAGCACCCAGCGTATGGCATCAATCACGTTGGACTTGCCACAGCCGTTTGGCCCAACAATGGCGGTAATGTCGTGCTTAAAGGTAAAAGTGGTGGGATTGGCAAAGGATTTAAAGCCTGAGAGTTTTAGGGATTTTAGACGCATGATGATTGGGATTGGGTGTGGTAAAGGGTGTATTTTAGCAAAAAGTACCTTTTTATTAAACCAAAATCCATACCATTTGCCCTATTTTTATTGTAAAATAGCCATTTTTAAACTTTTGACACTGACATGATTACCGCACAAACCCTGCCAGACCTACTTGTTCTTTTAAACTTTAACCAACATGGAAATATTTGGACAAAAACATTTAACGAAACCACTCTTTTACAAGTGGATTTTGACAACAAAACATTGATTTATCCCAAAAACTTAAAAATCAATGAAAAACAAACGTGTAATTTTAGCAGTAATGAGAATTTCGTGGTTTTTGAATGTGTTCATCGCTTATTAGAAAAAGGTTATCAAGCCTGTGATATAGAATTAGAAAAACGCTGGTCATTAGGTCATAGCCAAAAAAGCGGACGGGCTGATATTTGCGTTTATCATAATGATGACCTATTGATGATTATTGAATGCAAAACTTATGGCACAGAATACAATAAAGCCCTAAAAATACTCAAAGATGACGGCGGTCAATTATTTAGTTATTGGCAACAAGACCGCTCTGTAAAATGGCTTGGTTTATACGCATCTGATATTATTGATGATGAATTGATTTATAAAAATGACATCATCAAATGTAGCGATGACGAAAACCTAAAACTTCTTTCCCAAACAGATGAAAGCATTGGACTTTATAACAATGCCCATAACAAACAAAAATTGCACGAGATTTGGCAAGAAACCTATCTTAGACAATTACACCAAGAACTATTTTTTGGCGATGAAACCACCGCTTATCATATTGGCATTAAACCACTTCGCAAAAAAGATTTGCAAGATTTTAATCCTGATGACAAAATCATCAATCAGTTTGAAGAAATATTACGCCATAATGCTGTATCCGATAAAGAAAATGCCTTTAATCGCTTAATTGCTTTATTTATTTGTAAATTGGTTGATGAAATTCAAAAAGACGAAAACAACGAAGTAGAATTTCAATATAAAGTTGGTCAAGACACGTTTGAAACCCTACAAGACAGATTGCAACGACTTTATACGGAAGGCATGGATAGGTTTATGAAAGAAGAAATCTTTTATATTCCCAATGAATATGCCCAAGACATTTTTTCACGCTATCAAGGTGGCGACAGAATTCACGCCATTGATGAATTAAAACACACCATTCGCAAATTAAAGTTTTATACCAATAACGATTTTTCTTTTAAAGACGTACATAACGAAGCTCTATTTTTACAAAACGGCAAAATATTGGTAGAAATGGTACAGCTTTTTGAGAAATACCGCATTGTTTATCCATCAAAACATCAATTTTTGGGCGATTTATTTGAACAATTATTAAATAAAGGTTTTAAGCAAAACGAAGGACAGTTTTTTACCCCAAGTCCAATCACTCGTTTTATTTGGGATAGCTTACCACTACAAAATATCATTAACAAAAGTGATGATAAATACCCAAAAGTGATTGACTATGCGTGTGGCTCTGGGCATTTTCTAACAGAAGCCATAGAAGCCATTAATAACGCCAAACCCAATTCAAATAATGATTGGGTTCGTGATAGTATTTTTGGCATAGAAAAAGACTATCGTTTGGCTCGTGTTTCGCAAGTATCCATGTTTATGAATGGTGCTGGCGACAGTAATATTATTTTTGGGGACGGCTTAGATAATGATATTGGCAAAGGCATACAAAATGAACAATTTGACATTTTGGTTGCCAATCCGCCCTATTCTGTTTCGGCTTTTAAATCTCATCTAAAACTAAAAAACAACCAATTATCTTTATTAAATTTAATTACCAATAATGGCGGAGAAATAGAAGTTTTATTCTGCGAACGCATTGCCCAATTATTAAAATCAGGCGGTATTGGTGCAGTTATTCTGCCGTCTAGTATTTTGAGCAATGATAGCACAAGCTATACAGGTGCAAGAGAATTATTATTGCAAGAGTTTTTTATTCATGCTATTGTCAATTTAGGCAGTAAAACATTTGGAGCAACAGGCACTAATACGGTAATTTTATTTTTGGAAAAAATGAAATATCCACCAAAACAAATAAATTTTGCCAAAGACCATGCCCGAGCCATATTTAATAAAGCAGAATTAAATAATTGGAATGATAAAAATGTTTATCAACGCTATTTAAATAAAATAGATGTGCCTGTTGATATTTATGATAAATTTCGCCTAAAAACATTGACATGGGACGAATTAACAACCATTGACAACGAATATATCGTCCTACATCGCCAGTCTTTATTACCAAAAATTGGTTTGGATAAAACCCAAAAAGACCTATCTGATGATGAAAAAAATGCAATCATTACCAAAAAATTCTTAATAGAATTTGAATTATTAGAAAAAGAAAAAATTACCTTTTTTGCCCTAACGGACAATCAGAAAACCCTTATTATCAACGCCCCAAGCGAAAATGCCAAACAAAAAGAATTTTTGGGCTATGATTGGAGCAATCGTAAAGGGGCAGAAGGCATTCAAATCATCAAAGCAGGGGGGAAACTATACGACCACGATAATCGTTTTGCCGAAAACACATTGGCTCATTATATCCGTCAAATGTTTGAACGAAAAGATATTGCCATTGCTGACACTTATGGCGAATATGCGTATATGGTTAATACTGTAGATATGCTTGATTTTGGATTGATTGGTTTTAATAAATCCATTCGTACCAGCATTCAAAAGAGAATTGAGATTAATAGTAAATATCCGCTTATAAAATTAGTTGATTTTCCAAGTGAAATCAGAAAAGGCAAATCGATTACTGCAAAAAATGCCATATCGGGCAATTACAAAGTTGTTGCTGGCGGTAAAGATTTTGCCTATACGCATAATGAATATAATCGTGATGAAAACACCATAACCATTAGTGCTTCTGGTGCAAATGCAGGTTTTGTTAATTTTTGGAAAGAAAAGATATTTGCATCAGATTGTACAACCATTCGTGGCAAAACTGAATTGGCAACCAAATATATATTTGTTTATTTACAAAGTATGCAACAGGCATTATTTGATTTGGCTCGTGGCTCGGCACAACCCCATGTCTATCCTGATGATATTAAAAACTTTAAAATTCCCTTACCGCCCCCAAGTATTCAACAACAAATTATTGATGAATGCCAAAAGATTGATGATGAATATGAAAATAGCCGTATGGCAATAGAAACTTATCGCCAAAAAATTGCGGATATTTTTAATGAATTAGAAATTGTTTACAAAACGCAGGGGGGGGGGGTTAAATCTGGTTAATTTGGGAGACATTTGTCAATCATATATCGGACTAACTTATAAACCTGAACATATAAATGATAATGGCATTCTCGTGCTACGTTCATCAAATATCAAAAATGGAAAATTAGATTTTAATGACCAAGTACGAGTAAAGCTAAATATTAACGACAAGTATTTTGTTAAAAATAAAGATGTTTTAATTTGCGTTAGAAATGGAAGCAAAAAATTATTAGGTAAATCTGCTTATTTAGATAACCTAAATGAACCGATGACATTTGGGGCATTTATGGCAATTTGTCGTAGTAATAAATTTAGCAAATGGATTTACCTATGGACGCAAAGCAAACACTATGCAGAACAAATAGAAAAAATATCATCAACTGTTTCTATCAACCAATTAACTCAAAAAACCTTATTATCATTTAAAATACCAATCTTACAGTCACATGATGAAATGCAAAAAATAATCGAAAAAGCCGAACTCTACGAACAAAAAATTGAAATTCATACAAAAGTTATAAATGAAAGCCAAAGAAAGAAAGAGGCAATATTAGCAAAATACCTATAAAGACAAAAATGGGGGGTAGCCACCTACCCCACCACCCCACTCCACACAAGCTGACAACCCACCACAATCAGCAAACAGGCAAAGGCTTTTTTGAGTGTACCTGCTGGCAGTTTATGGGCGATTTTTGCCCCAAGTTTGGCGGTAATAAAGCTCGCCACACTAATGGCGACAAAAGCAGGCAAATGCACAAAGCCAAGCAGTCCTGCCACAGGCTCGCTCATACTAGCCACATGACTTCGCCCAAATATCATAAAGCCTAACGCCCCTGCAATGGCAATGGGCAGACCGCACGCTGCCGAAGTCCCGACCGCTTGTTTCATGGGCAGACCTGCGTGGGTAAGATACGGCACGTTTAGGCTACCACCGCCAATCCCAAAAATCGCCGAAGCCATACCAATCACACCGCCCGCCACGCTCTGACTCATCGGCTTAGGCAGAGGCTTGATATTCTCGTCCGCCTTTTTCATAAACATCTGTATGGACATGGCAATGGCAAACACACCAATCAGACCTTGCAAATAATCCCCCTTGATAAGCGTCGCCACCCACGCCCCAAACAGCGAGCCGACCACCAAGCCATAGGTTAGATTCTTAAACACATCCCAACGTACCCCGCCTTTTTTGTTGTGAGCCGTCAAAGAGCTGATAGACGTAATGATGATAGTCGCCAAAGCCGTCCCCACCGACACATGGGGGATAAACTCGCTCGGAAAGCCATACGCCCCCAAAATCCACACAAGTGCAGGCACGATGATAAGACCACCGCCCACGCCAAACAGCCCTGCACACACGCCCGCAAACGCTCCTGCGACCACAAACCACAGATACATCATGTTACATACTCTCACATTTACCAAATTTATGGTATTATAGCTTATTTTTATTCATTTGAAACAACCAAAAACCGCCCCATGCCAGATTTTTTGACCGCCACGCCCCACACCCATTTTGACACGACAGACAGCACCAACACCCAGCTCATCCACGCCATCAAAGACGGCACGCACCCCCACACCGCCCCCCACCTATACACGGCAAACCACCAAACGGCAGGGCGTGGACAGCATGGGCGGACGTGGGTGAGCGGTGCGGACAATGTTTTTTTGTCTTTATATGTTCCGATTGGTCAGGGGCAATTTGAGTTACATCAATTATCGGGCTTATTGTCATTGGCGGTAGGCTATCAACTTGCTCAATTAAAAATTATTCAAACCATTAATCAAATTCGCACCGAAAATAACCTACCCCCCATTGGCGTAAAATGGGCAAATGACGTGGGCTTTTATGATGATAAAGCAGGATTTTTTAAAAAACTCTCTGGCATTTTAATTGAACCTGTTTTTAAAAAATTGGATAAAAATACCCTTGTGGGCGTGGTAATTGGTGTGGGGTTAAATGTCAATAATTCGCCTGTGATAAAAGACGGTCTTTATCAAGCGACGTGTTTAAAAGAATTATCCGACATAAAAACAACCGCCCAAGATTTATATATTCCTATGGCAAATGCAATCTTTCAAGCGGTAGAAATTTGTAATCATTGTAAAGAACCCATGTATCTACAAAATTTTATTGATAAATTTAACGCCAATCATCTTTTGGCCGATAAACTTATTCATATTTTTATTCAAAATAATATGACCGATATTTATGCCAAAGGCAGGTGTATCGGCATTGGCAATCAAGGCGAATTGTTATTAAATGGCAATGGCGATATTAAGCCGATATTTGCAGGTATGGCAAAAATTGTGAATTAGGTTTTTAAATAAATTGTAGGGGAAAATTGAAATTTGCCCTTTATTAAAAATTGGCATTAAAATTGAGATTTTTAAAAAATTATCCCCACAATATGAGAATTTTTTAAAATTTATATAAATGCCAAAACCCATTTTACTAAGGAAAATCATGAAAAAACTTTGGCTAGATTTGGGCAATACCCGCCTAAAATATTGGATAGTCGATAACGACACCATTATCGCCCATGACGCAAAAGAACACCTAAAAGCCCCCAATGAGTTACTATTTGGACTGCTTGGCACATTGGCAAGCTTTGAGCCTGAATTTGTGGGGATTTCTAGCGTGCTTGGCGATAAGATTAACACCGCCATTGACAAGACCTTGCAAGGCTTTGCCGTACCCTTTGAATTTGCCAAAGTCAATGCCAATCACTCCCTTTTGACAAGCCACTACGACCCCAATCAGCTTGGCGTGGACAGATGGCTACAAATGCTTGGCGTGGTGGATGACACCAAAAAACAATGCGTGGTCGGCTGTGGCACGGCATTGACGATTGATTTGATAGAACACGGCATACATTTGGGTGGATATATCCTGCCCAACGTCTATATGCAACGCCACGCCCTGTATGCAGGCACTCAGCAGATTGCGGTCAAGGCTGGGCGGTTTGACCGCACCGAGCTTGGGCGGACGACCTTTGATGCGGTCAATCATGGCGTGCTGTTTGGTGTGGTGGGAGCGGTGCGTGCAGTGCGTGCCGATTATCCTGATTTTGAGATTACACTCACAGGGGGCGGGGCGGATATGATAAATGTGCAGTTTGGGGATGCCCTGAATGTGGAGAAAGAGTTATTGCTTGGGGGGTTAAAGCGGTATTTTGCTTAACTCAAAACACAACGGAATACAATCCGCCCCTTAGCATGCTATTTTACGATGTTTTTAAATTTGGAAAAAACATTTATCACAACACAGCATTCTAATGCCACAACTTTTCTGTTTTACCATCAAATACCCCAAATAATAAATTTACTGATATATTTATGAAAAATTAACCATAAATTGAGCAATTATACCACTTTTTGGTTATTTTTATCATTTTATCTGATGAATTTATCAAAACATTCCTTAAATAACCCCACATATTTTGTGGGTTCATGCCAATAATTCTGTTATAATCAAATCAAGAAATCATGCTGATAAAAGTTTGATACTTGTTGCATTTTATCAATAATCAGATGAGGATTTTTTATTTCATTTTAAATCCTTAAAATTTATAAGGATATTTTACCCAATAGGGAAATTGGCGAGGTTTTATTTTTAACATCTCACGATAATAAAAAGGTGAACATATGCCATTTAAGCCCGTTTCTGCGGTCATCGCCGTGCTTGTTACTCTCATCATTTGGTTTGGTATTCCCATGCCACAAGGCGTTGAGCCGAACGCATGGCATCTGCTTGCATTGTTTGTTGGGGCGATTGTTGCGATTATTGGTAAGGCTTTGCCCATTGGGGCGATTTCTATCATCGCCATTACCCTTGTTGCCTTGACGGGCGTAACCGCCGACACGCCCAAAGATGCGATGAAAGATGCGTTATCTAGCTTTTCAAGTCCGCTCATCTGGCTCATCGCTGTGGCGGTCATCATCTCACGAGGACTTGTCAAAACAGGGCTAGGGGCGAGGATTGCTTATAATGTCATCGGCTTTTTTGGCAAAAAAACGCTCGGCATTGGCTATTCACTGGCAATCGCTGAGACCTTGCTTGCCCCCATTACCCCATCAAATACCGCTCGGGGCGGGGCGATTATCTATCCCATTACTCGCTCTATTGCCGAGAGTTTCGGCTCAAAGCCTGATGACGGCACCACCAAAAAAATGGGCGAGTATTTATCACTGGTAAACTACCAATCCAACCCAATCACCTCCGCCATGTTTATCACCGCCACCGCCCCAAACCCTTTGGTAGTGGAGCTGGTTGGCAAAGCCACAGGCAACGAGATTCATCTGTCGTGGACAACGTGGGCGGTCGCCATGCTCCTGCCGGGGCTTGCGTGTATTCTACTTATGCCCCTTATCATCTACGTCCTTGCCAAGCCTGAGATTACCCAAACGCCTGATGTCAAAGACTTTACTCGTCAAAAACTTGCCGAGCTTGGTAAATTAAGCCGTGATGAAAAAATCATGCTTGGCGTATTTAGTGGTATGCTCCTACTATGGGCAAATGTGCCTGCCATGCTGTTTGGTGATGCGTTGGCGGTGGATGCGACAGCGGTGGCGTTTTTGGGCTTGTCGGTCGTCATTTTGACAGGCGTGCTGACGTGGGATGATATTTTAAAAGAAAAGTCGGCTTGGGATACGCTTGTGTGGTTTGGCGTATTGATTATGATGGCGACTTATCTGAACAAACTTGGGCTGATTGCATGGTTTTCAGGTCAGATTGAGACTGCCATTGTGGGCATGGGACTTGGCTGGGTCGGTGCAATGGCGATTTTGACACTTGTGTATCTGTACGCCCATTACTTTTTTGCCAGTACAACCGCTCACATCACGGCAATGTTTGGGGCGTTTTATGGCGTGGGGCTGGCTCTTGGGGCTCCGCCCATGCTCTACGCCTTGATTTTGGCGGCGTCAAGCAGTCTGATGATGACGCTCACGCACTACGCCACAGGTACAGCTCCTGTCATCTTTGGGGCGGGTTATGTCTCGCTTGGGCAATGGTGGAAAGTCGGGGCGGTCATGAGCGTGGTCAATCTTGTGACATGGATTGGCGTGGGGCTCATTTGGTGGAAAGTGCTTGGGTATTATTGATAGGCATCATGAATTAAGATTTACAACATGACGATGTAAGGCATCTTAATAAAACTTGGATAGTAGTCCAAAAAGTATGCCAAACTAGGTTTTCCGTTCGCCCTGAGCCTGCCTGCGGGTCGGAAAACCGTTAGGTTTCCCAAGCTCACCACGAACGGTTTTCTTTGTAGCATACTTTTTGAACCAGAGCCTAAAACTCGATTAACCGTTCCAAAAAACCTACCAAAATCTACCCAAAGGCAAATTTAGCGTTTTCTTCCTACTTCATCGCTTGTTGCCCTTGCCATTTGGCGTAGGTCTTACATAAGCTCCATAGGCATTTTAAAATTGGGGATAGAACTCACCCGCCAAGATTTTTGTTAAGATAAGGTTAAAATCTTATCCGCTTTGTTTAAAATGTTGATACTGGCGTTGATGTCCCTATCGTGGTTTGTGTTGCAGTTGGGGCAAGTCCAGTTTCTAACAGATAAAGGTAATTCATCTAACTTAACACCACAACAAGAGCAGGTTTTGCTTGAGGGATAAAACTTATCCAGTTCTTTGACTGTCTTGCCCCATTGATTTGCTTTGTAGATGAGTTGCCTTTTAAGTTCATAAAACCCTAAATCATTGATAGCACGGCTTAGTTTGCGATTTTTTTACCATACCTTTGATATTTAGGTTTTCAATACAAATCACATCAAATCGTTTTACCAAATCAGTGGTGAGTTTGTGCAAAAAGTCTTTTCTGATACAACTGATTTTGTAATGCAATCGTGATAGCTTGGTTTTCGCTTTTTCACGATTTTTAGAGCCTTTTTGTTTATGGCTAAGTTGTTTTGATAATCTTTGAAGTTTTTTAAGTTTATTCTTTAAAGGTTTTGGTGCTTGTATCTTTTCTCCTGTTGAAAGTGTGGCAAGGTCGGTAATGCCTAAATCAATGCCAACAGCATTACCTGTTTTAAGAGTTTGATTGGTTTTAAGTTGTTTGGCTTGTGTGTTATTGTTCAGTTCAACCGCAATGGACACAAACCATTTACCACCTTTTGTAAAGACTTTGGCGGATAGGATTTTGCCATCAAAGCGTAAGTTTTCACGCATTCTTACCAAACCTAAATTTGGGATTTGAATGTATGGTTTGTTATTGATGGTTTTGAGTTTAAATTGGTCGTTGGATAGGCTAAAACGGTCATTTACACCTTTTTTGCGAAATTGGGGGTATTTGCTTTCGCCTTTAAAAAAGCGTTTAAAGGCATCGCCTAGTTGCATAATGGCAAGCTGGGGAGAGCATTTGGTAATTTCCAGCATAAAGGGAAACTGGGTGCGTTTGATGGCATTAAGCTGTTTTCTTAATTTGCCTTGTGTGGGTTTGTTGAGTTTGCTTTCGTTAATGGGTAGGTTCTTTGCTAAACAGTCATCACGATATTGTTTATCTTGTTCGTATTGCCTTTTCCACTCCGCCAATGCCCAATTATAAGCAAATCTTGCAACCCCGCAAGCCTTTTTAAAATAAGTGGCTTGTTTGTGATTGGGTTTTAGTTCAATGATGTGCCCACGAATGGCGGTCATTCTAACACCGCCTTAACAGCTTCTAACACTTTTTTATTTTTCTTACTGCGTGAACCATACAGACGAGCGGAAAATACCGTAATGATTTCTAGCACATCTTGAGCAAGCTCTTCTTCAAAGGATGGGTTTTCACCTTGATTGATGATGATAACTTCAACGTTTCTTGCTTCACAGATAGCAAAGACAAGTTCTGCACCAAAGCGTAATAGGCGGTCTTTATGGGTTAAAACCAATCTGCCGATTTCATTGTTTAATATGCCGTCAAGCAGTTGTTTAAGTCCTTTTTTATGGTAGCTCATGCCAGAACCTAAATCATTGATGACCTCATAAGTCCAGCCTTGTTTGGCACAGTAGCGTTCTAAAACTTGGATTTGACGCTCTAAATCGTCCTTTTGGTCGTGGCTTGATACTCGTGCATAGGCAATGGTTTTTCGGTCTTTGTTGCCTATGCCATGCAGTAGGTTTGGGTTGATTTTACTAATATCGTAACGTCTGTGTCCTTTAGGTGTTCTTTCGGCAACAAGCACACCACTTTCGTCCCATCTGCGTAATGTTGAGATGGACACGCCAAGTTGTTTGGAAGCTTCGTTGATACTAATCAATCTATTCAT
>NZ_AUGF01000041.1 GCF_000426885.1 Moraxella caprae DSM 19149
CTCTTATTTGGTTTTTTTATGTATTAAATCTTTAAAGTTTTAACACAATCGTATTTTAAAATACAGTTATCATAAGTAATTAAAGTTAAATTTTCACTCATGGCTTGACTGATTAACAATCTATCAAAAGGGTCTCTATGCACAAAAGGCAAATTTTCTAATTAGACTTCCTGCAAAACTAGGCTTTCCGTTCGCCCCGAGCTTGTTGAGGGGTGGCGGAAAACCGTTATGGTTCGACAAGCTCACCACGAACGGTTTTCCTTATTTTGGGTTTTGCAGGAAGTCTATTGTATGCAATGTTTTGATAAGACAGCCAATTCATCATAACCACCGTCCAACAAATCATCATACAGTCCTTTTGGATTTGCCCCAACAATATCAAGTTTGTCCAGTTTTGATTTGATTGCCACTTCCCAAATATTTACTGAACTAAAATAAATTTTATGATTTTTATTTAATAAAATTTGTTCAAGTTCATAAGTGATTTTATGGGGTTCATAATTTAACCAAAGTACAATGTGGGTATCTAATAAATACGCCATGTCTTACAATTCCACGCCAAACAATCTTGCCACTTCATCATCATATTTATTAATATCATCGGGAAATTTGGCTTTACCTGCGGACATGCCGATTTTTCTGGGTTTATCCGCAGGTTTTTCAGCAGGCTGATTGGGCAACACAATGACCGTTACTGTCTGATTTTCAAGATTGGGAATGGGGTCAAGCCAAGTCAATTGACCGTTTGTGATGACCGCTTGATAAGCATTTAGCATATGACTTCCTTAAGCAAACTGCCCCAAAAATCTTACATCATTTTGGAAAAATACTCGCAAATCATCAATGCCATAATACAGCATGGCAAAGCGTTCAATGCCCAGCCCAAAGGCAAAGCCTGTGTATTCGTCAGGGTTAATGCCACAATTACGAAGCACTTGCGGATGTACCATGCCACAGCCTAAGACTTCTAGCCATTTGCCAGAGTCGGACAAAATGTCCACCTCCGCAGACGGCTCGGTAAAGGGGAAAAAGCTCGGACGAAACCGCACGGTCATTTCCCTGCCAAAAAACGCATTCAAAAATTCATGAATCACGCCCTTTAACTCGGCAAAATTGGACGATTTTGAAATCATCAAACCTTCCATTTGATGAAACATGGGCGAGTGCGTCTGATCGCTATCACAGCGATACACACGCCCAGGGCAGATGATTCGTAGGGGTGGCTCTGATTTTTCCATCGTGCGAATCTGAACGCCTGATGTGTGTGTACGAAGCAGATAATGAGCGTCAAAATAGAAGGTGTCGTGCATGGCACGGGCAGGGTGATGGTCGGGGATATTGAGTGCCTCAAAGTTATAATAATCGCTCTCAACCTCAGGACCTGTCGCCACGCTAAATCCCGCCTGCACAAAAAACTGCTTCATACGCTCTGTGGTGTGCGTAATCGGGTGCAGTCCACCTGTGGGGCGGTGGCGTGGCGGGAGCGTGATGTCGATTTGCTCTGCCATGAGCTTGGCGTTTAGGGCTTCTTTTGCCAATACCGCCCCACGTTCATCAAGGGCGGTGGCGATACGGGTGCGAAGCTCGTGCAAGTACGCCCCGTAGGTTTTTTTGCCCTCGCTGTCAAGTCCGCCCATTTGCTTAGATAGGGCGGTAATGGGGGATTTTTTGCCTTGCAATGCCCCTTTTAATTCTTGTAATTGGGCGGTGTCGTAAGCCGTGCCAATCGCTTTGATGACCTGTTTGGCATAATCATCAAAATCATCACTGCTAATGTCTGCTAGGGGTTTATCCAAATGCGATAGGGCAAGCACCACATCTAAGGGAGAATGAGTATCAGTCATGTTCGTTATCATCATGAATTTAAAAGAACTATTGTAAAAAATAATTATAAAAATGTAAACAAAAACCACGCTATTTTGGCAAAAACTGACAAATTATGGGCAAAACATGACCGATTTTTTGGGTTTTTATGGATTATAGTAAAAAATATTTGCAATATGATGTAATTTTATGTATATTTACCTTGCAGTTATGAAACTTTAATTTGTATCAAGATAAACGCTGTTGTTATCATGGCAGGAATGCTTAATTAGGATTAATTAAGTGGACATGGTAACACCGCCTCAGCTTAAGGAACATCATGAAACATTTTTCCGCTCAAAAACTAGCCATCGCCACTTCCATTGCCCTTGGTGCCATGCTTGCCACAACCGCTCATGCCGACCCTAAAATTTCAGGTCGTCTTTATCTGAGTACGCTTTATGAGAATAAAGATGTTACTGAGACCAACACAGTCACCAATGCAGTATCCAAAACCAATACTGACCGTACGACGTTAAATTCGGGGGGTTCTCGTATTCGCTTTACAGGCGATGAAAAGCTGACAGATGATGTTACTTTGGATTATCGTTTAGAATACAGTGTCTTTTTGGATAATGATGCTGTCACTAGTGATGGCAAAAGCTTAAATTTTGCTGCTCGTACCACTTATTTGGGATTAAAACATAAAGATTATGGGCATCTGGCCGCAGGTCGCATGTACACCCCTGATGATGACATTGATTATGTCAATGCAGGCTATCTATATGCCTCAGGGGCGGAAGCACCATTTAGCTATCATGGTCAGCGTACCAATAATACGTTCCAATACACCAGTCCAAAAATTAATGATAAGACGCAGTTCAAGCTCCATTATGCCATGGATGAAGACATTGGAGCGTATGTCAGTGGTTCCAATAATCACGGCGGTGCAGTTAGTGGCGTTTTTGTCAATGGCGAACAAACTACAATCAGAAGAGATTTGATTGCAGGTCATGTGTTGCATGAAGATGAGAAGTTTGATGCAGGACTTGCTTATACCTATGCAGGCGAGTTTAAAGCCTTGCGTGGCATGGTGTGGTTAAAACCTACTGATAAGTTTAAGTATGGCATCATTGCTCAGCAAACAGACTACAATAGTGGTAATAAAGAATTAGGTGCATTAATCACGGGCTATTACAGCATGGATGATAAGACCGATTTTTATGCTCAAGCAGGCCATGCTGATAATTTTAAAGGTTTTAAAGATGGTGAACGCACTGTTGCCAGTATGGGTATCATCAAATGGTTAAAGCGTGATGGTGGTACTAGGGTTCGTGCATTTGGTACATTAAACTATGATGACCGCACTGAATTTAAATACACCAACGACCAGCTCATCAAGGTTCAAAGCGATGCCTTTGGTGTGGAAGCAGGTTTGCGTTACGATTTCTGATAATTAGACAGCATAAAACCAGTCATAACAAATGGCTGGTTTTATTTTTGTCAAAATCACAACTGGCAATCTAAATTATTTGTTAAATATTCCTATTTTCATTGATTTATCAAAGATTTTTGGTTAAAATATGTAACCATCATTTATTTTTCTTGTTTTGTCATATATAGGACGTGCTATGTTTACCAAAAAACTTTTAGCCCTTGCCGTTGTTGGTGTGTTTGGTCTGACCGCTTGCAATCAAGACAAACCTGCAACCACAGACACCGCCCCTGCCGAGCAAGCCCAATCGGCACAAACCAAACCTGCTGACACCACAGCAACCCCTGCCACAGGCGATGTTACCATCAAGACCGCCACAGGCGAGCAGACCATCCCTGCCAATCCTAACCCTATCGCTGTTTATGACATGACCGCCCTACAAAACCTAAAAGCCTTGGGCGTGGCGGTGCAAGGCATGCCGTCAGCCGAGATGACTGCCGAGCGTATCGCTACCCTAAACCTAAAAGCGGACGGCACGCCAGACGGCACAAGCGTTGGTACGCTATTTGAGCCAAATTTAGAAGTATTGCACAGCCTAAAACCACAAGCGATTTTTGTGGGTTCTCGTATGGCAGGAAAGAGCGAAGAGCTTGGCAAAATCGCCCCAACGTATAACCTAACCATCGACACCAATGACATGTATGCGTCAAGCAAACAGCAGATTACCGATTTTGGTAAAGTGTTTGGTAAAACTGCCGAAGCCGACAAGCTCATCGCCGACATTGATACTGCCATCGCCGAGACCAAAAAAGCGGTAGAAGGCAAGGGCAATGGGCTTGCCATTCTTATCAATGGCAACAAAATGAGTGCCTATGGCAAAAACTCACGCTACGGCTATCTACACACCACATTCGGCATTCCTATGGCGGACGCTGACGTGAACAAAAACGAAGAGCGTCATGGTCAGCCCATTAGCTTTGAATATATCCAAAAAATTGACCCTGATTGGCTGTTTGTCCTAGACCGCACGTCAGCGATTGGCGAAGAAGGCGTATCGGCTAAGGAAGTGCTAAATAACCCACTCATGCATAACACCAAAGCCTATAAAAACAACCAAATCGTCTATGTCAGTCCAGATTCTTATCTTGCTTTTGGTGGCTATTATCAATGGCTAAAAGATGCTAAGATTGTTGCCGATGCGTTTAATGCAAAAACAGCTCAGTAATTGATGTCGGGTGTAAAAAAGGGGCGGATTTTATTCGCCCTTTTGCTGATTTTTATTAGTATTGTTAATTGATTGTGTTTGTAGTGAATTTGTAGGGGAAGTTACATTTGCCCTGTACCATAAGTGTTTTTTGGGCGTTGTATTCGCCCCTACACATCCAAATTTTAAACATGGTTATTTAAATTCAAAATATACCAAAAGGCGTGGAAAGCACGCCCCTACAAAGGCATTATTTTAAAAATGCAAATTGGGGCATATATTTTGATTTGATCATATCAATTTATCATATAAGCCCATTTCAAATTATAAACCTCTTTGCCCCACCATGCACCTTAGGAATTATCACTTGGGAACCCTATGACCACAGCGACACTCTCTACCCCGAAGTCCGCCCCAAAATCTCGGTGGTCGCCAGCATTTGTCAATGTTGGTGCGTTTTTGCTTTTGTTTGTTTTGATTGTCATCAGCATTTCGGTGGGGGTGGCGGATTTTTCATGGGCAAAACTCTTTGACGACACCGACCACAGTTCACAGCTATTTTTGGTGAGCCGTCTGCCCCGTACGCTCGCTTTGATTTTGACAGGGGCGAGCATGGCGATAGCAGGCATGATGATGCAGGTTGTGCTAAAAAACCGCTTTGTTGAGCCGTCTATGGTTGGGGCGACACAGTCGGCGGTTTTGGGGATTTTGCTCACAAGCCTATATATGCCAACCTTGCCCCTTTTGGGTAAGATGAGCGTGGCAACCGTCATGGCGTTTGGCGGTATGATGATTTTTATGCAGATTATCAAACGCTTACCGCCCACCGATTTTCTCATCATTCCGCTTGTGGGGATTGTGTTTGGGGGGATTATTGATTCGGCGACCTTGTTTTTGGCGTATCAGACCGAGACGGTGCAAATGCTGTCGGTGTGGCGGTTTGGCGATTTTTCTAGCGTGCTGGCAGGGCGGTATGAGACCTTGTGGCTGGTGGGGATTTTGTCCGCCATTGCTTATATCATGGCAGACCGTTTGACGATTATCGGGCTTGGGGACGGTATCGCCAAAAATTTGGGGGTCAATAAAGACGCCGTCATGTGGCTCGCCATTGGCATGGTGGCGATGATAAGTGCGGTGGTGGTGGTTACGGTGGGGGCGATTAGCTTTGTGGGGCTTGTCGTGCCAAATATCGTGAGCCGTCTGGTCGGAGACCGCCTACGAGTATCGCTCCCTGCGGTGGCGTTGCTTGGTGCGTCTTGTGTCCTTTTGTGCGATATTATTGGGCGTGTGATACGCTATCCCTTTGAAATCCCTGTCTATGTCGTCTTTGGCGTGCTAGGGTCGGCACTGTTTTTATGGCTTTTGTCAAAATCAAAATAGGGGCGTGTGATGAATTTTATAAAAAAGTTATTGGGCAATCCTATTTTGTTGGCGTTTATCGTGCTTGTGATTGGCTGTGGGCTGTATTTGACCTTAAATGTCATCAGTTGGGATTTTGCCTTGCCCCTGCGTACTCGCAAACTCATTGCTTTTTTGGTGGTAGGCTATGCGGTGGGGGTATCTACGCTGTTGTTTCAAACGCTTACGCATAACCCCATTTTAACGCCAAGTCTCTTGGGCTTTGATGCCTTATATGTCTTGATACAGAGCCTGATGCTGTTCTTTTTGGGTATGCTAAGTTATGTCACCTTGCCAACGGTGGGTAAATTTGCCTTTGAAGTGGCGGTCATGATGTTGCTGTCGGTGCTTCTGTTTCGCTTTTTGTTTACCAAGCACAATCAGGATTTGACACGACTTATCTTGGTGGGCGTGATTTTTGGGACGTTGTTTCGTAGCCTATCCTACATGGTCGCTCGCATGATAAATCCTGATGAATTTGTTACCGTACAAGCCCAAAGTTACGCCAGTTTTACCGCCGTCAATGTCAATCTGCTCATCACCAGTGTGGTGCTGTCGGTGGCGACTTTTATTTATGTGTGGCGACAACGGTTTGCGTTAGACGTGCTACTCTTGGGTAGAAATTGTGCCATTTCGCTTGGCGTGCCGTATCATAAGCTGTCTCTTGGTATTTTGATGACAATCTCGCTACTGGTGTCTATGGCAACCGCCCTTGTGGGTCCGATTACGTTTTTTGGGTTACTTGTGTGTGCTTTGACCAATCGGTTTTGCACCAAAATGGCTCATGGCGAGAGGCTGATTTTGGTAACGCTCATCGCCAGTAGCACGCTCATCGTGGGACAGGCGGTGTTTGAGCATGTCTTTAAAATGGCAGGCGTGCTTGAAGTGGTAATTGAGCTGTTTGGCGGGGTGGCGTTTTTGCTACTGATTTTTATGCAATATAGCAAACAACGTACAATGCAATAATTCTTAATACATAAAATTTAATCTATAAATTTAGGTTGTTGAATGAAAAATAAATTAAAATCATTGCACTTATTTGATGTGGTTATTTTGGCGATTATATTTTTTGGCTTTGCCATTTATAGTTCCAATATGCAGTTTTTTGAATTGATAAGCCATGAGCAGGTTGCTCCTGAGACTTTGGAATTCAACAGTTCAAGTAATTGGTCGGGGATTTTGAGTGAAATTGTGGCATTATTGGTGGCGTTTGGGTATTTGACCTATCGTAAATTTGATTTTAAACAATTAAATTTTAGTGTCAATCGCTGGACATTGCCAAAAGTGGTGCTATACATTCTCATTGCAGGAACGGTGGCATCGCTTTATGAGTATTTGCAATACTGGGCTTTTCCCGAGCTTTATCCAACCACAGAGGCACATCATGGGGCAAGCGAGCATTTTAGTATGTGGTCTGTTTCCTTTGTTTTATTTGCCCTGCTAAATGGCTTTTATGAGGAAGTGTTTTTTATTGGATTGGTGGCATTGACCACAAAAAAACATTTGCCCCTTGCCATTGTGTTTACTTTGTTTGTGCGATTTGCCTTTCATACCTATCAAGGATTGGCAGGAGCATTAACCATTACTACTTTGGGGATTGTGTTTTTGTTATTACGCTATAAAAGTGATGAATTGTTGCCATTTACTTTGGCACATTCATTTTTTGATTTATTTGGGCTTGGCTTGCCTTTGTATTTGTTGGAATAATTGGGGTATTTATGATAAAAGTAAAAAACGTTAGCCACAACATCGGCGATTTACCCATTTTAAAAAACGTAAACTTTGAGCTACCCACAGGGCAAATCATTGCACTCATCGGAGCGAACGGGGCGGGCAAAAGTACGCTGTTTAGCCTGATGGCTCGCATGAATCCTTTGCAGGACAAATCCGCCTGTATCAGCTTTGATGGGCATGACATCAGCACCGCCACAGATAGTGATATGGCAAAAGTGGTCGCCATGCTCGCCCAAGAAAACCACATTCAGGGGCGACTGCGTGTGCGTGAGCTGCTCATGTTTGGGCGTTATCCTTATCATCAGGGCAGACCCACACAGGCGGATAAGGATAAGGTGGAGGAGATGATTACAACCTTTGAATTAGAGCCACTTGCCGAGCGGTTTTTGTCGGATTTGTCGGGCGGTCAGCGTCAGCGTGTGCTGATTGCCATGGTGGTGTGCCAAGATACGCCGTATATCCTGCTTGATGAACCGCTCAACAACCTAGATATGTACCACGCAGGACGACTCATGCGACAGATGAAGGTGCTGGCAAGTCGTGGCAAAACGGTAGTCATCGTGCTACACGACATCAACCAAGCGTCCCAATTTGCCGATACGGTTGTGATGATGAAAGGGGGCGAAGTGGTGTCGGTGGGTACGCCAAAAGACGTGCTAACCGCCGAAAACATGAAAGTGCTGTATAACGTGGACGTAACGGTACTGATGCACAATGGCAAGCCGATTGTGGTGGATGTGGTGTGAAAAAGGGGCGAGTGTTCGCCCTTTTTATTTAACCAGAATTTAATTGTTATTGATTTTCCCTGTTTCTATTCATATTTTGACAAATTCTTTTCTAACAATTCAATATGTTTGTTTAGACTTTGAATTTCTCTTAATTGTTGTGCCAATAATTCATCTTTATACTGAATGGTTGCCCGTGCTTTTTCTAATTCTGCTAATAAAGTTTCATGTCCTGATTTGCCACAAATATAATAATTTTGGTGGTTACTACTATCGCCTGTTTGTTGATTGTCGCCTGCAATAAAAAACGTTGCACCATTTTCGCAAAAATCTAAAAATTCTACCGTTGTCATGTCAAAAACCTTAGCAATTTTTTCAATTTTAGGTAAATTAGGATTACCCAAATTTCTCTCAATATGACCATAACCGTTTGGGGTCATATTGAGTTTCTCTGCAAGCTCATCTTGTGTCATGCCTTTTAACTCTCTTAAGAATTTTATTGCTGTGCCAATTTTCATGTTTCCCCCAAAACTTTTGTGTGTTAGGCAAAATATTATTAGTTGGATTTTTAGCATCTGTTATTTTATCATAAACCAAAATGATTTCAACAGTAAAAATTCTTTATTTCTTTTTTTATTGGGAGTAACTATGCATTTTATTATAGTAGTCGCATTAATAGTCTTTGGTTTTCTATTTTTTAATGCAAAGGGTGGTAGTGATGAAAGTGTTGGCGAGACATTGGAAGTTCTTTCAGGACAGAGAGCTTATTCATGTGAGGCTAGTGCTGATGCAGTGGTTCAGAATAAGCTTGCTAGAGAATTTAGTGTCTCAGAAGATAGTGTTAAGAAATCAGATTATAGGATATTGGGAATAGAAACGGTAACTTCTTCAAAAGAAGTGAATACTTGTGAAATTAAGATTAAGTCGCAGGGAGAAAAATATATTGTTACCTATAATGTCATGATAGGTGATGAAATAGGTTCTTTTTGGACAATGTTTAGTACCATTGATAAGATAGTAGATGAAGAATAAGAGCTAGTATACTTAAAAGGTTAATGAGTTGGGTTTCATAACTCAACTCATTTTATTGAAATGTTTAGGTTTTAGATTTCAAGCTATTCCCCACCAAAAACCCTGCCAAACCAATCACCAACGCAGGCACGACAGCGTGCAAATCCCATGAGGCAATCATATCACTCAATCCACCCTATCCCCACGCCCAGCCAGCCAGCCAAAACCGACATTGACACACATTAGAATAAACAGCACATACAGCGACAGCTCCCAAGTGCCTGTTTTTTCGTACAATTTACCCAGCACCAACGGGCCAAAAAACGCCACGCCATAGCCCACCGCCTGCACCATGCCCGACAAATCCCGAGCGGTGTCAAGCCGTGTTGTACGAATAGAAAACAGCATGAGCGACAACGTAAAAATACACGCCCCGCCAAAGCCCATGAGTGCCGACCAAGTCATGAGATAATCAGGGAACCAAATCAATCCGCCCGACCCCACCACGTTGGCAAGGCTTGCCACTAAGGCAATGATTTTTATGGGAAAATTTCTTTTGATTAAAAAGGTTAATAAAAATATCGCCACAGGAGCGGACAGCTGAAAAGCAAGGGCAAGTCCGCTTGCGTTTGCCAAATTTAGCCCATAACCTATGCCAATGGACGGCAAAAAGCTTGCCACTGTATAAAACAGTAACGACTGTATCCCCATATACACGCCCAAATACCAAGCATCCTTGCTTTTCCATGCGTTAAAATGGCTGGGCGTGCTTGTGGTTTGGGCGGTGTCGGCATGATATAACTTATTGATAAATAATAACATAAAAAACGCCATCACCGCAAATACCCCCCACCATGACAAAGCCACCTGCCACGACACCACGCCCATGAGCGGTACGACCAGATAGGCACACAGCCCTGCACACACCGACATGGATAGGCTAAATACGCCTGTGGCAAGAGCGATGTGATTGGGGACGTATTTTTTGATGAAAGGAGCGGTTAGGGCGTTTAATAGCCCAATGGCAAGCGACAAAACAACCGTACCGACAAACAGCCCACTCACCCCAAGCCACACCCGAGACAGTACACCGACCGCCAGCACCGCACCGCTTATCATCATCATAACTTCTAGCCCAAAACGCTTGGCGAGCATGGGAGCAACCAGAGCCCCAAAGGCAAACATTGGCATGGGAAGCGACCCCAACAGCCCAATGGCGGACACCGATAAGCCCAGTGCGTCTGTGAGCGTGGGAGCGACCGAGCCTAGCATGACAATGGGCGAACGCATATTTATCGCCAATAGTACAAGCGTGATGATAAGTAGGGCAAGGGGCAGGGCGGATTTGTGGGAGTGTGGGGTGTTTGGCATGGCGGTTTGGTGTGGGTAAAGATGGGATTTTAACAAAAAAGGGTAAAGCTTGAAAAGGGAAAAATTTAGGATAAATACAGTGAATTGACCCTAATTTGCACCAATTCTGTATTTTTTAAATGATACTTTTGTAGAGGCGTGCTTTCCACGCTCGTTGGTGTATTTTGAGGTTAAGTAATCATAAAAGAAAAAGGGCAAATAATTCGCCCTTTTTAAAATTCAAATAAGTTTTAAAACCACCAAATCAAACCTCTTTGGCAATCTTATCCAATGTTGCTTTGTTGGCGAGCATGGCTTTTTTGTCGTCTTCGGTTAGGGTTTCGCATTTGTTGGGGTCATTGCCACAAAACTGGCAAAACTCATCGCCCATTAGTGTCGCCACACCCCCACACGAGCCTTTTAGGGGTTTTTTCTTGACCAAATAACCAATCCCCATAAACAAAAAAAACAGCACAAACACCCCAAACGTTACAACAAACATGGGGATAAATTGGGCGAGCAAATCATTCATGGTATTCTCCTAATTGATAGAGATGAAGGGTGTATTATAAAGAATTTTGCCAAAAAAATCAGTCCGTTTTTTGTAATGCTTATGCCAAAAAACCGTTCATGCCATGCGTTTTAAGTGGCAAACAAAACCCTAATCATCGTGTTTAATCGCTCCCTGTCTTTGGGGGTGTTGTGCTGTTTGATGACTTCTTGGACATCGCTGTCAAAAAAATTGCTCAAATCATCATGGGCTTTTTTTCTTGCCCTTGCCTGTAAGATTTGTGGGTTTTTGGTGGGTGTCGCCCCACTAAAATCAAAATCTTTATAGCGTTCATAATCTGGGTCAATATTTTGCATTGGCATACTCCTTTTCTTGGTTTTTACTTGGAAAAAAGGCGGTAATAATGCGATAAGTCTCGCCCCTTTGCGTCCAAACCACGACCAATAATCGTGCTTGATTGCTCATACCGATTGTTAGGGTTCTTTGTTCATCATAATCGCCAAAATCATCTTTTTCAAGGGCGTTGTCATCAAAAAATACGCTCACCACTTCATCTAATGTAATGCCACGATTTTTATGAACAAGTTCGTACTTTTCATCATGCCATTCAAAAATCAACCCAAATAAGCTAAGAATTGGCATAAATACTGTCCTGTTCTGTAATCGTTTGTTAAAGGGTTTGGCATATTTTCAATAAAATAATTTTTTATTAGACTTCTTTCCAAACCCAGATTTTTGTGGATTTTTAAAAATTTCAACCCTAGTATTTATAAGGGTTTATTTTTAGTTTGGAAAGAGATTTATTATAAAGAATTTTGCCAAAAAAATCAGTCCGTTTTTTGTAATGGCTGACCAGTAAATATTTACCCTTTATTAAAATTCTAAATCAGGGCGAATATAATTCGCCCTCCATCACACGTCCAAACTTTAAAAACTTAAAAGGCATTGTTATTTCACAATGCCTTTTATTTACTCTACACCACTTCCACCCCTGCACACACCTGCCGATGGAAGCTCATCAACAGCTTTAATTTTGGCACATACAGCCAATGCAAAAACTCCACGCAGTTATCTTGTTCAAATTCATTTAAGATTGCCGATTTGGGTTTGCCGATTAGGGTGTTTACGGTTGTGATATTAGTCATGGGCGATCTCCTGATTGGTTGGGTTGGTAGTTTGGTTGATTGTGGCAACTTGTGGCAGTTGCGTGCGTGGTGTGGGCGGTGTATTGTCGCTTTCATCACTTTTATTGTCATCATTTTGCCCTGTCATGCCATACCAATCCACATGACGAGTAGCAATCATCACCACGGCGATACACACAAAGGAGAACACCGACCCCATAAGCAGGTTCATGCCACTTGCCGAGAGTATAGCATAAAAGCACGCATACAACGTCCCCAGCACCGCCCCAAAGCCCATGCCACGCCCAAACGAGCCGAGCATATAGCAAGCATACCAACCGATAAGCCCCACACAGGCAAGGCTTGCGATGATATAGGCATACAAGAAGGCAAAGTGTTCGGCAAGTGATAACAGCAGTAGATAAAACACAAGCAACGCACTTGCCACGAGCAGATACTGAATGGGGTGAATGCGTAAACCTTTGGTAACTTCAAACAAAAAGAACGTCCCAAATGACACCATGATGATAAGCAAGGCATATTTAATACTGCGGTCGGTCTTGGTGTAGGTGTCGTTTGTGTGGATAAAATCGGTCATCAGAGCGTGGTGCGTGTGTTGGTCAAAATCGCCCATGATGCCCCGTGATAGCTCCATGATAAGTTTTTGATTTTGCACGCCTAGCACATGGGCTTGCCATGTCGCCCCAAAGCCATTGTCGGTGAGCGATTTGTGCGTGGGTAGGGCTTGCCCGTGGAATTTGGGGTTTTGCCAGTTGCTGTTTAGGGTAACGGTGTTCATCTCGCCAAGCGGTAACACGCCAAAACTGCCAATGCCCGACACGTCAAGCTCAAACTGCACATTTAGCTCCCCACTGCCCATAAATTCATCTTTCATAAATTCATCCAAGGTCATGGGCAAAGCCACTTCCAAATGCGGTAGGGCGTTGTCTGTGCCAAAGGTGGCAGGATAGCTTTTGCCATTGACGGTTACATCGGTTGGCATGACACCCCGTAAATCACTTAGGGCAATGATAAGCCTTAGTGGTTTGGGAATGTGGACGGATTCGGTAGGTGTGGCAGGCGTGGGTGTTGCTTGGGTGGTTTGGGGGTTTTGGGTGGCGACTTGTTCGCTTGGGGTGGATTGAGCTTGTTGATTTTGAGCCTGTTCGTTTTGCGTTTGGGTATCGGGAGATACCGTTTGGGCAGGCTCGGCAGGCTTATCAATGTGTAAGCTGTGGGCGGTGGCGTGGGTATTAAAACTCTGCTGTACGACTACTTTTGTGCCATAGCTTATCGCCCGATAAATGCCCCGTTTGTACTCGTCATCTCGCACATTGCTTGTCGCCTTGATGTCGCTTTTGGTGGGGAAAATGTAGTGCGTCTCATCGCCATGTCCTGCGACCAAAAAGGGCGTGGCTAGGATTTGCGATGACACATGGGACGACTTAATCTCGCTGATGACCTCATCGTGATAAAATTGTCGCTCGCTCACAAGTCCGCTCACGAACATCAGTCCGACAAAAAACACAAGGCACACCGCCCCGATGAGTGATAATTTTGTACCGATTTTTTGCATAATGAACTCCTAAAAACATGAAGTCATTATAAAAATCGTCTGTGCAAAAATGATGGAAAAAGGTGGGACTTTTATGGAAAATGTGTGAAATCAGCGTGGCACACTCATCACCACAACCACATCGTTGCCCTTATCTTGCCCAAAACTCACCGCTCCGCCATGTAGCTCTATCACTTGCTTAACCAGCGTCAGCCCAAGCCCTGTGCTTTTTTGGCGGTGGCTGTTGCCCATGCTAAAATACCGCTCAAAGGCTCGCTTGATGATAAAGTCGTCCAGCGTGTCGCTGTCGTTTTTGATATGGATAAACGTATCCGTCTCGGTTTGGCTTATATGAATGACTATTGTGCTTTTGCCATAATAAATGGCGTTGTCAATGACGTTTTGCACCGCTTGGGTGAGCCAAAATTCATCGGTACGGATATGGATACCGCTTTTGGTAAATTGCACGGTTCTGCCAAGCTGTTTTAGGGTTGCCGACTGCTGATTTAGGCAGGTTTGAATGAGTGCGTCCAAATCAACATCGCTCATGGTAAGTTTAAAGGTGGGCTGTTCAATCTTGGCAAGCGTCAAAAGTTTGTCCACTAAGGCGGTCAATTTGTCCGTTTGCGATAGGATAATGCCGGTAAACTGCTCACGCTCAGTAAGACTCAGCTCGTCCGTCAAAATCTCGCTACTGGCACGAATGGCGGTCAGGGGTGATTTTAGCTCATGCGTGAGCGTGTGGACGTACTCGCTGACGTACGCCTTGTTTTCTATGGTGTCTTTCATGGCGTGAATGCTTGCCATGAGTTCGTTCAGCTCTCGCCCAAGATAAAAATGGGGCGGAGCGGTGCTGGCAAGCCCTTTGGTGTAGCGGTTCACGCTGTCTATGCTGCGTCTTAACCACCATGCCATGAGCGTGGCGGTGGCAAGCGTGATCGCCATAATCGTTAAGATAATCTTAATAATCTCATCGGTGCTTTTGTTGATATAAGGGATAAGCGTTTGGGTGGGTTTGCCAACGGACACCACGCCAATTATCTGCCCGTCTGAGACAATCGGGCTTGCCACATACATGACCGAATGCCCGCCGATGTCAGTGCTTCTTGCCCCGTATTTGCCACGCAAGGTCAGATACACGTCATTCCAACGGCTAAAATCCGCCCCCACGCTCGCCCCACGACTGTCATAGATGACCACGCCTGTGCTGTTCGTGATATAGATGTGGTAAGTGCTTGTGGATTTTTGATCATACCAAATTGGCGTGCCAGCAAGCTCGCTTGGGTCGGTAAAGGCGTGGGATAATTTGGTGTTAAGGGATTGATTTAACTCATCTTTTGATAAATCTGCCACGTCATCTGCCACGATGTGCGACAGTAGCACTGATGTATCTACAAGGCTGTCTTCTACCACACGCTTGGCGGACGGTCGCACGGTTTTTTGGACATAATATAGGGCAAGGGACGATGACAACAGGGTAATCAAGGCAAAGGTGAGCCATATCCGCACAAAAATGCTAAAACTTAGGCGTTTTTTAAAAATGCGGTCAAGTAGGGTGTGGAGTGTGGGCATGAAGCAAATATTTTTTTGAAAAAAACATTGTAACATGTTAAAAAATATTTGTGTTGTTTTTTACTTTGTAGTAGAATGACGAAGAGAGATGAGTTAGTTAATTCAAAATTATTCAAGACCGTGTCCATGATTGGTTGGATTTACGGTTTTTTGAGTATCAAAAAATGCTGTATAACAAAAAATAAGGGTTGTTATGTTTATGGATTACTCAAAAACTAAACAAGATTTTGAAAATTTTGTTGAAAATCATCTTGGCGCAGACAAACTAAAACAACTCAAAAACATACATCGAGGCGGAATTAATAATTTAAAAGGTGCTCAATACGAGCAGTATTATTTGTTGTTCAAAACATTTGAAATAGCAAATAATGCAACGCTTGATTTGTCAAAACAATATTTAGAAACGCAGGTTTATGGATTTGTTGATGATATTGCTTATATTGATAAGCAGAATAATATCAAGTATAGTTATCAAGCCAAAAATTCTAATGGTCAAACCGCTGATTGGAATAATGAGCAAGAGCAGAGATTTTTACAGCAAAGAAAGATAGACCTTGACTTTTTTGGGTTTAGTGACTCATATTGCTACTTGCTAGTATCAGATATAAGCAAGGCAGATATCAACAAAACCAAAATAACTCACACCAACTTTACTTGTGAATTTTTTCCATACTACACAAAGGTGGTTGACTTATTGGGACACAAACCATTCAAAGAATATATTGATAATTTAATTGAACCAAATGCCACACTTGCGGACAGAAATTATGCAACCAGCCTTATTTTAGGCATATTATCTAATGATGAGTTTGGTTCTATTCAAAATATTTTTGAAAATGCCCAGTCAGAGGCTTACCCAAATCCTTTTATTAAATTTAGAAAATCAAACCAACCAATTCCCGATTGGCTGACTAAATATCTAGAAGGGTTAAAACTGCAGGTTCAATATAAATTGCATTATGGCAGATTGAAAGTCAAATTTGAACAAGGGCTTGAACTTTCGGTTGATGTGGATACATTACCAAATCAATCGCCTACACAAAATCCAACCATGGAGCAATTGATTGCACTTTTAATGCAATGCTCAATGAAAAAATTGCAGAACCCAAATAAATGGGAGAACCCAAATGAACACCTCTCGTCAATTTAGCGTATATACCACGCCATTAGCAAAACAACATTTGCAAGGTCTATTGGAAGATAAAAATCCATTAACCTACCAAAAGCATATGTATGTTTTGGGAGAATTATTATCCCAAAACATTATTTCGCAAATTGACAATAAAGACGGGGTGTTACTAATATCCACTGCTGAGGATGCAGATTATTTGCAACTTGGCGTGCAAGATGAATTAAAAAAAGCAAACTTTAATACCAAAATGGCAGTTTTTTGGAATAATCATTATCAGCCCAGTTATGGGAGTAGTGTTGCTCCTATTGTACATAAATATTTAGAACCAAACTATCATACCGCCAAAACCGTTATTATTGTCAAATCTGTTATATCGGGCAGTTGTGTGGTACGTACAAACCTATTAGAGCTTTTTGATACCATCAAAGAAGCCACAAAGATTTTTATTGTATCCCCCGTTATGCACATCAACTCTCAAGATACTCTAAAAGCAGAATTTCCAAATGATATTGCCAATAAATTTGAGTTTATTTATTTTGCTATTGATGCACAAAAAGACAAGCAAACAGGCGAAGTTATTCCGGGTATTGGCGGACAGATTTATGGTTTGCTAGGCTTGACAGACCAACCAGCAAGAACTGGCTATATCCCAAAAACCATTCAAAAGCGTATGGGCTTAACGATTAATTAACAAGTCCATACCCAAGCCCCCGATACGTGATAATAATCTCATCACCACACACTTCGCCCAATTTTTGGCGTAAGGTCTTGATGTGGCTATCAATGGTGCGTGATAGGCGGTGTTCGGGGTGGTCGGAAATGCTTGCCAAAATCTGCTCACGGGACAAAATATGCGTGGGATTGGCAAGCAAGGTGAGCATGATACCAAGCTCGGTTTTTGATAAGGTCAAGGCGTGATTATTTAGAAAAAGTGAATAATCATGGGCTTGATAACGCCAAGTATGCGTGCCCGTGGTTTTGGTAAAGTCGGTGTGGGCAGGGTCTGATTTGCCTGATGTATCAGATTTGTCCGATTTTTGGGTAAAGATATTCTCTCTACGCCATATCGCTTTTAGCCGTGCTATCAGCTCTCGGGGGCTAAATGGCTTGGCGATGTAGTCATCCGCCCCCAGCTCCAAGCCCAAAATGCGGTCTATCTCGTCCGTGCGTGCTGTCAAAAACAGTATGGGGGCGTGGGCGTGCTTGTCGCCTTGGCGTATCATTTGGCACACGCCAAAACCGTCTCCGTCAGGCAATCCCACGTCCAACACGACAGCGTCAAGGCGTGGCGTATCAAGGCATAGGGCGACTTTGGCAACGGTGTCCGCCCATGACACGGTATAGCCTTCACGCTCTAAGGAAAAACGCAAGGTCGTGGCAATGGCAGGGTCGTCTTCGATGATGAGAATGTGCATGGTGTGGCATAGATGTTAAGTTATTTCCATTATACGCCAAAATTATGGATTTTTGTGGGGTGTGGGGATTTTTCATGGATTTTTCACATTTGCCCAAAAATCATCAGCCTTTCATATTTTTGATAAGATTGCCGATTTGCTCTACACCATCAAAGGTGCTTGGTAAGTCATTACTATCGGCTAGAATATTACTAAATATCACATTTTCAAATTTTTCTAATGCACTTGGGTCGTCTTGTTTGATTTCTTTGGCGTATTTAGCGTAATCTTGAATAAACTGACAGAGAGCAACTCTTAATTCAAGTTGCATAATTTGTGTTTTTAATGAATTATGTTTTATCAACATAATGCGAAAAAAATAAATTAAAATTAATTCCAAGCCAATACTAATTGCAATTTTCCCCCACATAACATCATCTGAGTAATTTTGATATATATTATGAAAAAATAAAAATACTATCAGAATACCCATAGCAATTAAAGACATCATTAATATAAAAGCATCCGTCTCCTTTTTGCCTAACAACTCTTCAAATCCTTTGTTAAGCAGAACGAAGTTATAACGACTTTTTAAGTCATCTAATTTATCAGAAAAACCTTCAATCTTTGTTTGCTTGCCTTCCAAATAATCAGTAATCTCTTGTTGCTTGGTTGCTATATTTGCCGAATACTCACCAATTTTGTTCTCAACTTCATCCTTGTTTCTTTCATAATTTAAAAATGCTTGAAAATCTTTATTAGACATCCTGCAAAACTACCCAATCCACCCAAACACGAGCTTTACCCTAAGTTCAAATCTTGCCAATGATTTACGATAGGTGGTTGAGAACATTTTAAAGGCCTTAAACTTGGCAAAGATATGTTCTACTCTCACCCGTGTTTTAGACAATAATGCGTTATAATCTTTGGCTTCTTGTACAAGTGGATATTTCTTAGTTTGTTTTAGTGGCGTAAAGGCTTGCTTGTATAAATGCTGTATGCCTTGATAACCACTGTCTGCT
>NZ_AUGF01000042.1 GCF_000426885.1 Moraxella caprae DSM 19149
ATGGACTTTTCAATCTTAGCTAAGCGTTTAATGCCATACTTGGCTTGTTTAAAGCGATTGTTGGTACTGGTTTGGGGTTTAAGCAGTTTAACACGAGCAAGTTTTAAGACCTTGTAAATGGTAGGTCTTGATACTTTGTACTCGAGTGCCAGTGAAGTCACTGATTGCTTGTTCTTATGGTAAGCAGTCCAAATGGCTTCCCTATGGTGGGGAAGCAGTCTTGTGTTTTTGTGTATGTTCATTTGCAGTATTTTACCTTAATACTGTAAATAACGCGACTGTTTCTAACAGTTTAGCAAATAAACAACCTATTAATTACTTGCCATGACTTCCGCCACACGAATCACCTGCGTGCTGTATCCCATTTCGTTGTCATACCACACATAAAGGGTTGCACGGTTGTCGCTTACGATGGTGGCTTTGGCGTCAAAAATCGCCACTTTTTCAGAACCCACAAAATCAGTAGATACCGCCTCGGGGCTGTCTGAGTAGTCGATTTGCTCTTGCCACTGCTCACTTTGTGATTTGGCTTTGATAAAGGCGTTTAGCTCATCGGCAGAACCAACCGCTTTGTCAAAGTTTAGGTTTAAAATCGCAAGAGAGACGTTGGGCGTTGGCACACGAATGGCGTTGCCTGTGAGTTTACCTTTGAGTTCTGGAATGGCTTTGGATACGGCAGACGCAGCTCCCGTTGAAGTCATTACCATATTAAGGGGAGCGGCACGACCACGGCGGTCGGATTTGTGGTGGTTGTCCACAAGGTTCTGGTCATTGGTAAAGGCGTGAACCGTTTCCATGTGTCCGTTTACGATGCCATAAGTGTCGTGTAGCACTTTTAGCGTGGGTGTGATGGCGTTGGTGGTGCAAGACGCTGCCGATACGATGGTGTCGCCTCCGATGGTGTCATGGTTTACGCCATAGACCACATTTTTGATGTCGCCTTTGGCAGGGGCGGTGAGTAGGACTTTTTTGACGCCTTTGCTTGCCAAGTGTTTGCCAAGCCCTGCTTCATCTTTCCATTTGCCAGTATTGTCAATCACGATGGCGTTGTCAATGCCGTGGGCGGTGTAATCAATCTCGCTGGGGTCAGAGGCGTAGATGAATTTGATAAAGCGACCGTTCACGATGATACCGCTATTGGCATTGTCAATCTCCACCGAGCCGTCAAACCAGCCATGCACACTATCACGTTCTAGTAGTGAGCCACGCTTGTCAAGGTCGCCGTCTCCTGCGGGGCGTACCACAATGGCTTTTAGTTGCAAGCCCTTATCAGAGGCAGGACGGCTCATAAGTAGACGTGCCAAGATACGCCCGATACGCCCAAAGCCGTATAGCACCACGTCCGTGGCAGGGATTTCGGTGCCATTGGCAAAGTCGCTTGCTTTTTTGCCTGCTTTAACCGCTTGACCCAAATCGGCGGTGGTATTGGTAGCGGTAATCTCTTTGGCAAGGGCAAGGGTGTCCGCCACGTCAAGTCCTGCCTTGGCGTGCTTGGCCAGAATGTCCGATACCGACAACGCCACACGCTCACCAAAAAACAGAATGTTTACGTTTTGGCTAGCAAGTTTGGCAAGGGCGACAAGCAGTTCAGTTGCTTGGGTTTCTTGGGTTTGGCGTTTGGTTAGGTGGTCTTGATAAATGCTCATATGCTGTCCTATCATGAATGAATGGAATGGATAATATAACAAAACACCCAAATTTTAAAGGAATTTGGGTGTTTTGACAAGGGTTATTTATTTTAAAAATAGGGGTATTTTTATTATTTATTATCTAACCACACCAAAATCTGCTGATTTGCTTGCGGAAACCGTTCATCACTTTGTAATAAAGTCATTTTATCAAGCCATAATAAAGCCTGATTGTCCAAGCCGAATTTTTTGTCTTTAAAATCAAGATACTGGCTATCGGTTAGGGCAATTTCATACACATATAGTCTCACCATTTTATCGCCATAATCATGGCAAATCTGCCCAAACTCACACATGCTATTGGTAGAGATATCTAATCCCAGCTCCTCGCCCACTTCACGAATTATGGTGGTTTGGGGTGTTTCATTTGATTCAATCTTACCGCCAACAAATTCCAATTTACCGCCTTGATGTTGATGAGCATGACGAATTGCCAATAAAAATTCATCGCCATATCGTAATACCGCTACCGCCACAGGGGTGATTTTTGGTGATGTTTTGCATTTGGTAGTCATATTTATACCTTTTATCAGAAAAATGGTCAATTTTACCAAATTTTGCAATTTATATTTGCAATCTTAGGAAAATTTGGTATCATATCTACAAATGATAATTTTTATTGTTTGTAAAAATTTAGTGTTTAGATAAAATTATCATTTTAAGCCAATAGTTATTATCAGCTAGACGGCTCGGAAAAATATCCGCAACCCGTCCAAACATAAGGAAACTTGTCATGACCATGACTATCGCTCGTTATTTTAGCAACCGTGAATCCACTCGCTTGCCCACCCTACATTCACAGAACCTGTTCGCTCTCACCAAGGAGGTACGGATTGAACATCAGGGCGAAGAATATCGCTTGCGTCTGACACGCAATAACCGCTTGATTTTAACCAAATAATTTATCGAAATTTCATAAACTCCAAACCAAAAAGCACGCCCCTAATCTGTGGTGTGCTTTTTGGTTTTTGTCTTAGATAGGGCGAATTGCAATTTACCCCTACAATACCACCTAAAATCAATTAACAATGCCATCACCCAACCTAAAACTTCCAACGATAAATCACATCAACCATGTTCTCAGTGGCAGATGTCGCCTGCACATAGACACGGCGAGTCAGCTGATATCGCATGGACAGCTCGGTCTCAGCATTGAACACGCCCACACCATAGCGGATATATAAGTCAGGCGTGATGTAGCCTGTAACATTAACATGCGTATCGCTTGAATTGCCCGATGCGTCCACCGTCAAGCTCTCAAAGCCTAATGCACTGCCGATTTGGTTGGTAAGCCCACGTGTGCCTGATAAGCCAAGACTTAGCCCTGCCGCTGCTAGGTTATTGGTGACCTGTGAGCGAAATCCTTGTTCAGAGATTTGACTGTCTGCCGATGGCGACAGTCGCCCTGTAATGATGGCGTTCATCGCTTGCTGTTCGGATAGCCCTGCGTTATTGAACACGCTAATGTCTGGGGCATTTGCTGTACCTTTAATACGCACGCCCACTGTTTGTCCTTCAATTTCTTTTTCAGCTTCAATGGATAGGCGTGGATTTAGCATGTCGCCATTAAAACGGACTTGGGCGTAGTTAAGCTCAAGATTTTGTCCAATGCCGTCAATCTTGGTGCGTTCAGACACCTGTATCACGCCCCGAGCTTGGGTCTTGCCCTGTCCGCTTTGGGTTAGGTGCAACGCCCCCGCCAGTGGCAGTCTGGCACCAAAACCACGAAATGTCACATCATCACCCAAATCCAATCCGATATCGGCATTAATATCCCACGGGGCAGACACTGCCAGCACCTGTGCAACATTACCCGACAGACGACGGTCAAGCACCGACACATCAGGCGACTGAACCACGACATCACCCTGTGCTTCGGGCGGGCGAATGGTCGCTGATGGTATGGCCACCACGCCTTTAATGTCCACATAGCGAGAGAAAGGCTTAACCACCACTTCAAGGTCGGGACTGACCTGTGCCACAACCATGGGAGGCGAGCTGATGGTCAAATCATCGGCAGAGAGATTTACCTTGGCTTGGAGTTCCTGTTGCCAATCCACCTGCCCTGTCAGCACGCCCTGCCCCTGCCCACCAAAAAAATCACCTGCCAATGTCGCTTGCATGCCTGACACTTGGGCTGATAGGTTGATGTTTGTCAAATCCAAAGGGACATCCATGACCGCCAAATGCCCACCTGTCAGCTCAACATTACCATAAAACAAGGGGCGAGACAGCGTACCGCCCACACCGCCTTGGAGTGTAACATTGCCCGATAGAGCTTTTAGACTTGGCAAAAATGGACGCACCACCGCCAAATCAATGTCATTAATCACCACCGCTCCCGAGATGGGCTTATCATCGGTGAATGGATTCATCAGCACATCAGCATAGCCCTCGCCTATCGTCCCTGCCACATCGGTGCGTAGTTTTAGCCCCGTGGGCGTGCTTTGGGCTATGACCGAGATACGCTCATAGGGCATTTCCACATAGCCTGTATCATCGCCATACAGTCCCAGTCGCCCATTATCCGAATATAGCACGGCATTGATTTGGGGACTGGTATTGCCTTTTTTGTGGCTGATTTTGGCTTTGCCATTTAACTTAGAATGCCAAAAAATGTCACTGGGCATGGCAGGCGAGAGTACGGACGTATCAAGGTCTTGGACGACCAAATCCGCTTTGATTTCATTGGGGGTATAGACCAGCGTGTCTTGTAGGCACAAAGACCCTGTACCGCCTGCACGGGTTTTACTGGTCTGCCAACAGTGCGGAGCGATTTGTAAGCTCTTATCTAGCCCTATCTTAAACTCGGTCGGCTGTCTTTGTGACAACAGCCCAAAGCGGGTCTCCATCCGTCCCTCACCCAGTACGCCTTGATAAGTCTTGGTTCGGCTGTTAAAACCACCCACCACTTTGGCACGTGCCTCCACCTGAGCATTTTTGGTTGTCAGTGCTAACTCGTGCTTATCCTGCGTACCTTTAAAATCAAGTCGTGCCGAATTCACCACTCGCCCCATGGCGATGATGTCTGAGACCTCAGCCAATAGCTGGCTGGGGGCGTTGCCTAGATTGACAATTTTACCCACCACACTCGCCTTTTGGACGATAACATCCGCCGTACGCACGTCATTAGCATTTAAATCCACATAAATGGTCGGTAACTCGGTGCGATTATCCACCAAAATCACACCGCCTTTTATCGCCCCCCGAGCACTCGGGATGAGCTGACTTAGGTCGGTAATATTAAGTGCTGTGGTAAGATTTTGCTCATTGCCATGTATGCTTGCGACATTATCGCCCATGCGAACTTGGACTTTATCGGCGTTTAACTTACGGATGATTTGGCGGGTTTGTTTGGTGTTTTGTTCTAACTGACGCTGAAAATCGGTAATGCTTTGTAAATCAAAACTGTCAGGACTGGTTTTTAGACTGCCAATATACCCACCCAAATCATCAGGCAAGTCAAACTCCCCCGACAGCGACCCTGTGGCAGTCACATTCTGCCCTCGCATGACACCTGTCAGAGCCAAGCCATCAATGGCGATACGCTGAATGTCCCCACCCCATCGCCCTGTCGTGGTAAAGCCCCCTGTCAGCTCGCTGTCCATGTCACGCACAAAGCGACCGATGTTCAAGGCATTCATTTTTGCCGTCAAGTCCCACGCCATCTGCCCGATGTCCACCGTCCCTGATGCTGACAGCTCGCCTGCCTCCCCTGCATGCTCCAAGCGATGTACCACAAAGCGGTCATCCTCTCCGCTGACATCCACTGCAAGCTGACCATCTGGCATGTCATCATGGGCGATTTGACCGTCAAATTTGGCAGTGAGTTTGCCCAGTTTGCCATCTTGATAACTGCCTGTGCTACTCATGTCGCCTGTGATGACAGCAAGCAAGCTCGTATTATCCACCACGGCAGACGTATCTATCTCATCAAGGCGAGCCTTGATCTCCCAACCAATGCCTTGGGCGAGTGTCAGCACCCCCGACCCTGACAGCCTGCCTTTGGGCGTGCGATAATCTAGGGTACTGATGTTCATCTTATCTAGGTCGCCATGAACCCCAAGCAAAATATCGCCCGTACCAATCTTAGGCAGTAGGCTCTGACCGAATTTACCTTTAAAGTCAGCGGTAAAATGACTAACGTCCGAACCTACCATTTGCACCAACGCCTTGCCCTCGCCTGACAGAGTCATGGTACTATCATCGGCAAGGGTCGCTGTCAAGTCCGAGCGAATGATGTTAATCTCATGCGACTGTCTTGTATGATTTGGCTCTTTTGGCGAGCTTGCTCGATTTGTCCTTACTTTGGTATTTTGCTTATCTTCACGCATTCGCCCTGTGGCTAGAATAGTGCCTTTGATGAGTGAAAACGGGGTCTTATCAGGGGTGTCAAAATACGCATTGGGCATAAAGCCATCGGTCGCCAAATCAAACTGCCAAGCCAACGGCGTGCTGGTCGTGGCAAGGTCAATCCGCCCCGTCCCCGTCAAGTCCCCAAGCTCGCCTTGATAATGAAAATCGGTTAGATGAATCCGCTCGCCCTTTTCGATATTGGCACGAATGTCATAATCCCCCACAGGGGCAACCGATAACGCCCTGATGTTCGCCTTGCCCTCGATGTAGGTTCGCCCCTCTTCTAGGCGAATACTTGCCGTACCGTGTGGACTATTGATGTTATCGATGTTTGGCACGCCTGCCCGCACCAAGTTTTGCCAATCGGCATGAATCCGCCACGGAGCGTTAGGGCTGTCTTGGCTTTGGGCAAGCGTTGCCTGTACTCGCTCGCCATCTTTTTGGGCTAGGTCAAATGCCAAGCGAGTCTCATTGGTCGCCTTATCCAGATAAAAATATTGAAAACCCAAAGCCCCATCTAGCACCGTCGGCAGATACGCCTGATAATCGGTGTATTCAACAGGCATGAACTCACGCACTCGCACGCCATCGCCACGCACCGTCACATCCATCATGAACTCATCTGACCACGCCATGTTGCCATCGGCATGGAGCTGTCCGCTTGGGGTGTCTGCCGTTAATGCCTCGATGTCCATACCGCCATCACGCACCACGCCCCGACCATAATACCGACCGGCTGGTATGTCTCTGCCTGTCAAGTCGGCATTCATGCGTAACTCAATGCGTTCAACCACGCCATCAGCGGTAATTATCCCGTCTTTTATCGTGATGTTCTGCTCTTCGGCATAGGGCAGGACGGCATGATTGACGTACAGTTTGGCACTAAATGGCGAGCCATCATCTAGTCCTTGGGCGACGAACTCGCCATGAATGTCGTGTTTGTTATATTTACTGGTAACCTTGCCGTGCGTGCGTTTGAGCGTGCCTTTGGCGGTGGCGTGTAGTATGTCAAAATACGCTTTATCCAAAGCGGACACCTTAACATCCGCCGTGGCAGAGAGCGGATAGTCGCCTGTCAGACGAATCTCGCCATTGACATTACTCACGCTCACGTCATGGTTAAAATCAAGGCTCCCGCCTTTGATATGCACATCCGTCCCTGCCCATTTGCCATCTACCAAGGCGATGTCATACAGATAAATGGCGTCTTTATAACCGCCTGTGCTGTCTTTTTGGGTGTAGCTGACCGTGCTTGCGGTCGTGTTTTGTAGGCGTAGGCTAACGGGCAAATCAATGGTCGCATAATCAAACGGCTCGCCTGTGGGCGGTTTGTGATTGATGATGTCAAGCTTATCAATGCTTGCTTCTGCCAAATGCACTTGACGGGCAAAGACCGCTCGCCAGCCCAATTTGACATAGGCTTGATTGACCTTTATCTCCATGTCTTCGCCTTGGGCGATGATGACATCATTCACCCACACGCCCCCGCGCAAACTGCCTTTGGCGTAGGACAGCTTAGTGCCGGTCTCGGTTGCGATTTTTTCTAAAAAAAATTTGGTGCCAGTCTCGGTACTAATGGCATAAAACAGCAATGCAAAAATCAGCACGAGTACAATAATAATGGCGACAAACAGCCGAATGAGATACACCTGCCATTTGGGTTTTGGCGGTGTGTTTGATGGGTCTGTGCCTGACTGATGGGACAAATCCGTCCCTGCCTTATCATCAGGCGTGGCATTTTGGGGGTCGGTGGGTTTGTGGTCAGTCATGGCAAACAGTGGTCGTTAGGCGATAAAAATTATCATAAAAAATGGTGCATTAAACCATAATTTGAGCAATTTTTCAATGTAAAATCAATCATCATGACAAATAAGAATATATGCCAAATTTGAACATAAGATAAAAAATTACTCACTTAAAAATCAATGCTTTACAGCTTTATATAGGGCAAATTGCAATTTTCCCTTACAAATCCATCCAAAAAAATCATCCACTCACAATGCCCACGAATATTTAAAATAAAAATTTGAACGGGCTTATCATTTAAATTTTTGGTAGTGGTATAAAAAGTATGCCAAACTAGGCTTTCCGTTAACCCTGAGCTATGCCTGCGGGCTGGAAAACCGTCATGGTTCGACAGGCTCACCACGAACGGTTTTCTTAATAGCATACTTTTTGAGCTAGAACCAAATTTTTAAAAAGGCGCCCCGATAAAAAAGTGCAATTTCACCGATTTGTCTTTTTCGCCCACGCCTGTTGCTACGTCCAGTCGCACTTGCCCCACAGGGGACGCATAACGCACGCCCACGCCTGCCCCGACTTTGGTGTCATTTTTAAAGTCCTTATCATAAGCATTACCCACATCGGCAAATACGCCCAGTCGCAAGCCTTCTAAGATTTCGTAGTTATACTCGCCACTTGCCACGGCTAGGGCTTGACCGCCCGTCAGATAGCCTTTATCGGACAAAGGCGACAGGCTTTCATGGTTATAGCCACGAATGCTTTGGTCGCCCCCTGCAAAAAAGCGGAGTTTGTACGGCACGGCATTAAAATCATCCGCCCACAGATAGCCTAGGTTGAGACTGCCGATGAGTTGGTGCTGACGGTCTTTGCCGTAGCTGTTATCACCAAAGCTATACACACCGCTAAGCCCTGCTCGCAGTATCGCCATGTCGGTATCGGCGAGCAGTCCTTCTTTGCCCAGCTCTAACGAATAGTACTGACGATAGCCCCGCATGGGATTTGCCAGATTGTCCACCACCATCTTATTCATGGCATAGCCCAGTAACAGAGCTTTTTGGGTAGGCTTGCCACCTTCAAACTGCACCGGCAAATCCTGCCACGTCTCTTTTGGGGCATGAGTTTCAAGCTCATCTAGGCGATATCGTAGCGAATAGGTGCGATTCCAGCCATTTTCCTTGATGATATTACGGCTTAGCCCCGCCTCCAAAGTCTTACTTGATAAGTCAAAATGTCCCACACCTTGGTCGATTTTCTCTTCATCATAACCCAGTGACGCTTTGACTTTATCGTTTAAAGGATGGCTCATGGGACGGGTGATGTACATCTCCACGCCCTTTTTGTTTTGTGAGACTCGCACATCCGCCCCTGCTTGCATGCCATCTCGGTTTAAGAGATTATGCTCAATCTTGGTAATGAGTCTTGCCCCATTATCTGACCCCCAACCCACACCGATTTGGGCATCTCGGGGTTTGTCCGACATCACAAAGATATATAGTGGCACTTTTTTGTCTTCATAGACATCCTGCCCACCTTTTCGCCCTGCCAATACAGGCGACTCTACGCCTTCGGGCAACTCTGGTAGGAAATCGCTAGATTCATCAGGCAGTATCATCTTAGCCACGCTACTGACTGCATCCGAGATACGCCCCAAAATACTGCGTGACTGCTTACTGCTGTCGGTGACAAGCAGGCGGTCATCAGGAGCGTTATAGAGTTGCTCGGCTTTTTGTTTGACCAACGCCAGTTTGTCGCTGATAATCTCGCTCGTGGTGAAGTCAATCGGGTCAATGGTCGCCGTCACGCCATCACCCAAATCCACCGTCTGACTGCCATCTTCCGTCTCGGCTCGGGCAGTGGTATTTTCAAAATTAATCCCCACCTCTGGGGTCTGACTGGGCAGGACAATCTCGGTATTGACCGCATTAAAATAACCCGTGGCAAGTAAGTTATTGCTTAGGTTGCGTGTGGCGGTGCGATTATAGGCATCGCCCATCTCAAAGGTGACCAGCTTGCGTAGCACTTCGGGCTTGACAGGCAGTTTGTCAGGGTCGGTCGTCAGCTGACCTGTATCCTTATCCACGGTAAAGAACACCACATCATCAAAGCGGTATTGCTCGCCTGTGTCATAGACTAAGTTCACGTCCGCCACATTATCAGGCAGTATCACATCCGCTGAATTGCTAAGCCATCTGCCATCAAAATAACCATGCTCGCCACTGACTTCATCAATGACCGCCTTATTGGCTTCATAGTTGCCATGATGAAAGACATCGCCCTGTTTAAGCGGAGCGTTGTCTTGGGCTTGGACATAGGCAGGGTCATCCGCCCCCAAACCACGCACGTCTAGCACCGCATTATCCACGACGACAGGCTCGCCCAAATCATGCATGACCAGATTTATCTCGCCTGCCCCTGCCCGCTCTATGCTAAAATTCAAATCATAATAGCCCACCGCTTGACCTGCGGTAATGACCGTCTGTCTAAGGCGTGCCACGGACGCCCCAAAGTCCGCCACACTCTCAGCACTAATCTCTTCTAAGGCGGTCACGATGTTGGCAAATGGCTCGGATTTTAGGGTTTTACGGGCGACTTTGTCGGCATTGTCGGTCGCTTTGGCGTTGTTCATGCGTTTTGCCATCATCTTGGCTCGCAGGGCTTCAAAGTCATCCAAGCTCTCCACCGCCGTATCCCAGCCCACACGCTCACCCCTGTGATAGACATTGACTTTTAGGCGAGTGACCGCTTCTACGCCGTCATTGAACAGGCGACTGTATAGGCGTTTGACCAGATTCGGTGGTTTAATCTCATCGACGATGGCATCAGGACGTGAGGGCGGTGTGTTCGCTTCATATTCGTACTCAGGCAAATAAGCGGTCGGGTCAAGCTCGCCCTCCGTCTCATCCTGCCCTGCGGTCACACCCTCATAAGTGGGCAGTTTGGTAATGGTACTCTCATCCAGCCCGATGGGTGTTTTATCCGTACCCAGCGTGGCAATGTCGCCATCTTCAATCTTAGCAAAACCATCTTCATGGCGGGTGTCGGCATGACTGACATCTGCTGTCTCATAAAAGCAGTTGTCCGTACTGGCATCTTGTAATTTTTTCTCAATCTCTGCCGTGGTCAGCATTTGACTGGTGGACATGTCCCCAAAAAACACATCATCAGGCAGACCGCCTGCCAACATCTCTGTACCGCTCGGCTTGCTATCATCCATCACGCCATTATCTGTCTTGCTTGGCTCGCTGTTATTGGTCTCGCCTGCCATCGCAGACATTGACATATCAGGATTGACCGTGGTCGGTGGTGCTGACAGTTGGCTTGCTGTCGCAGGCAATACCCCAACCCCCATCAGGGCATGCAAGCACAAGAGCAGGCGTGTTTTTTTGTGTACAGATACAACTTTTTTCATGATAAATTTTAAAAATTTTAAAAATATCTGCTATTATAAGCAACTAAATTATCATTATCAACACACAAAACATCATGGCATCCCAATTCTCCCTATTTAAAACCCGTCGTTTTAGCTCGATGTTTGCCACTCAGTTTTTAGGGGCATTTAATGACAACGTGTTCAAGCAGGCACTTATCTTAGTGCTTACCTACACCGCCGCCGCCAAAATGGGGGTTGCGGTCAGCTTGCTTAACAACCTTGCCGCCTTGCTATTTATCTTGCCTTACTTTTTGTTTTCGGCATTGGCAGGGCAAATCGCCGATAAATACGAAAAATCACAACTCACCCAAAAACTTAAATTATTAGAAATCATCATCATGACTTTGGCGGCGGTCGGATTTGTCTTTGAGTTATATCCCTTGCTGTTTGTGGCGTTATTTTTAATGGGTACGCACTCTACCTTTTTTGGCCCTGTCAAATATGCCTACCTGCCCGAAGTCATGCACAAAGATGAGCTGGTCGGGGCAAATGGGCTGTTCCAAACTGGCACCAGTCTTGCCATCTTGACAGGCATGATATTGGCGGGGGTCTTAACTCAGCTAAACAACTCGCTGGTATGGATATCGGGCATAACCCTACTCATCGCCATCTTGGGCTTTATCGCATCTCGCTTTATCCCTGTCGTCCCACCCCACGAGCCGAATTTAAACGTAGATTATAATATTTTTCGCACCAGTTTTAATATCATCAAATATTTGTATGGTTTGCCGTTATTGTTTTTTATCATTTTGGGCAATAGCTGGTTTTGGTTTTATGGGGCGACTTTTTTAACCCAAACCCCTGAATTTAGCAAAGTGATTTTGCATGGTAATGAATCGGTGGTGATTTTGTTATTAACTTTATTTTCTGTTGGCACTGCCATCGGCTCATTATTATGCAAAACACTCACCAAAAACCAAATCAGCCTAAAACTTTTGCCCATCGGCATCATCGGGCTTAGCGTATTTGCCGTGGATTTATATCTGTCGCTAAGTGGCATTCGTATTAATGCCCCTGCCCATGGCACTTATACCATCAGTGAGCTGTTAAATATGAATGGCACGATTCGGGTATTTGCCGATTTGTTTTTATTGGGATTGTCGGGCGGTATTTATATCGTGCCGTTATATGCTTTTATGCAGGCTTATGCTCCCATCAGCCATCGCTCACGCATTGTTGGGGCGAATAATATCTTTAATGCGATATTTATGGTTGGCTCTGCCATTTTCTCTATTATCATTTTAACGGTATTAACATTATCCATTCCCCAATTATTTTTAATCACGGGTGTGATTAATGCTGTTTTTGGAATATTTTTATATATCAAATTAACCCGTTATAAAGACAGTATGGCAATGGCAGAAGATGACGGATTATGGCGTTCTCAATACGAATAAAATTTGAAAAATTTTTACAAAAAATAGTTTCATTCATTTTCCGAAAAATTGTGGCGAAAATCAAGTCGCAAAAGGCGTGAACAAAAATGGAGAAATCATCTGCGGTGCAAGACTTTCTAACATTCTGGTGAATGTCCGTGTAACTGATGGAACAGGAATTATTGAAAATACAAAAACCAAAGAAAAGAAAAATCTTCAAAAAAATGACACCTTCAAACTCTGCTAGATGACGATAAGCTGGCGGACAAACTCAGTCCTGTGTATGAGCTTGCGTCTAAGAAAAAGCGGATTATCACGTTTAAAGATGTAGGGTGATGCCAATGTTGAAAGTGTAGAGTAAAAAGTTTCCTAACAACCCCCATCACACGCCCCCACTCATCATCACCGCCATCTCGATAGCACGCCTTAGACTACTGCTACTTGCCTGCCCCGTCCCTGCTAAGTCTAATGCCGTGCCGTGGTCAACGGACGTTCGCACATAGGGCAAGCCTAGCGTGATATTGACCGTATCACCAAAGCCGTGCGATTTTAGGGGGGCAAGCCCTTGGTCGTGATACATGGCAATCACCGCATCTGCCACCGCCAGATGTCGCTCGGTAAACAAGGTATCGGCAGGCATGGCAAGACTGATGTCCATGCCGTTTTTGCGAAAATCATGCAAAACAGGGTTGATAACCATCAGCTCTTCATCGCCCAGATGTCCGTCTTCGCCTGCGTGGGGATTTAGTCCGCATACTAGGATTTTGGGGCAGGTTATGCCAAATTTATGCACCATCACATCATGGGTGATTTGCACCGTTTGGCGAATCTCTTGGGGTGTGATGGCACTGGGTACGTCTTTTAGAGGGATATGCGTGGTAACTAGGGCAACTTTCATCTTGGCATTGGCAAGCATCATCACAACCTTGTCCACGCCTGCTTTGTGCATAAAATACTCGGTATGACCGCTAAATTTATCGCCATTGTCTAGGCACACCCCACCGTCTATCATCACTGATTTTTGTAGGGGGGCGGTGATGATGGCACGGATTTGGCGGGTGGTGGCAAGTGTGTGGGCGATGTCAAGCTGAGCCTTGACCATACGGGCGTTATCGGCATTTAGCACACCTGCGACCACAGGGGCAAAACAAGGCACATGGAGCAAGTAGATAGGGCGTGGGTCAGATGGGTCAATCCCACCGATGTCATCCATCACTGTCATGTCCGCCAGTATGTCCGTCTGTGTCTTGCCTTGCTTTTGTAACTGTGCCACTCGCTCAGCAAAGGCGTGTTTGTCCGCACAGATGATAAGGGGCGTGGGTAAGGCGTGGGCGTGATGGGCGAGCGTATCAATGACGATGTCCATGCCAATGCCAGCAGGTTCGCCTGTGGTGATAAGTAGGGGTTTGGGGGGTGTGGTCTGCATATTGATGTCATCTGTGGATAAATGAGTCGTCTATTTTACCGATTAATTAACATTTTAAAAAGCACATTTTTGGGCTTTGTGGTAAAATTTACCGCCTACTTTTTAAAAAAATAAACATCATCGCCATGACCAAAGCTAGCACCCTAAAAGATACCAACACCACCAATGATGACCTACTAACCCTACAACCGCCACATAACATGGACATCGAGCGGGCATTACTGGCGTCACTCATGAGTATTGATGATTCCTTTGAGAAAATCGATGGTATTGTCAAGGCAGAAGATTTTTATGGCGAGCGTCATCGGCAGATTTTTAACGCCATCAATCATTTATCACGGGTCAATCAGCCTTATGATACACTGATGGTGCATGACTTTTTAAGTCAGCAAAACCTACTTGCCATGGCAGGTGGGGAAGAGTATCTCATGCAAATCAACCAAAGTCCTGCCACGCTCTTTAACCTAATCCCCTATGCCGAGCGGGTGCGTGAGTTCTCGGTCTATCGTCAGCTCATCAAATCCGCCAATACCATGCTCAATCTGGCGTATCACCCCAAAAAACAGACCGTGAGCGAGATTTTGGACGTGGTCGAAGCGGATATTTTTCGTATCAATGAAGACTACTCTCGTGGCACGGGCAAACAGGGGGTTCGGCGAGTTGAAGACATCTTGCAAAGCGTGACCGATCAGCTCGTTGAGATTAAAAGCCGTCAAGGCGGACTCATCGGACTGCGTACGCCCTTTGAAGAGCTAAATAACAAAACCCAAGGTTTGCAACGGGGCGATCTCATTATTTTGGCGGCACGTCCGTCCATGGGGAAGACCACCTTTGCCATGAATCTCGCCCAAGAAGTACTGGTGCAAGAGCTACCCGTGGTCATGTTCTCCATGGAGATGCCTGCCGAATCCATTCTCATGCGGATGATGTCGGGGTTTAGTAGCATTAACCAAAGCAACCTACGCTCAGCACAGATGAGCGAAGATGAGTGGGTGCGTCTGTCGCAGGCGATGACCTTTTTTCAAAACACTCATCTGTACATTGACGACCGTAACAACCTACCCCCATCCGAAGTCCGCTCTACCTGCCGACGTATCGCCAAAAATCACCCCGAAGGCTTGGGCATGATTGTCGTGGATTATTTACAGCTTATGAAAGTACCGGGCATGGAGAACAACCGCGTCCAAGAGATTGGCGAGATTAGCCGAAGCCTAAAAGCCCTAGCCCGTGAGATGAACTGCCCTGTCATCGCCCTATCTCAGCTTAACCGTAGCCTAGAACAACGCACCGACAAACGCCCGATGATGGCGGATTTGCGTGAGTCAGGGGCGATTGAGCAGGACGCTGACTTGATTATGTTCATCTATCGTGATGAAGTGTATTATAAGGACAAGGCGGACAACAAAGGCTTTGCCGAGATTATCATTGGCAAACAGCGTAACGGCCCTATCGGCAAACTACCCCTTAAGTTTGTGGGCGAGTACACCCGCTTTGATAATCTGATTGTTGGCGACAGACCCGATGATTATGAAGAAGAATGACAAATAAACAGGACAATCCATGCGACACACTCACATCACCATAAGCCAAACCGCCCTAGCCCATAATCTAGACATCATCAAACGCCACACCCCCCATGCGTCCATCATGGCAATGGTCAAGGCAAATGCTTACGGTCATGGGGTCGCCCACTGTCTGCCTGCTCTTATGCAAGCGGACGCTTTTGGTGTGGCAAGTTTTGATGAAGCCTTGGCAGTGCATGAGATTTGCGGGCAGTTATCCAAACGCATTATTCTCATCGAAGGCGTGTTTAGCCAAGATGAATGGCTTGTCGCCCAAACCCACGGCTTTGAATGCGTGGTGCATTGTCAAGCCCAACTGGACTGGGCGTTATCGCACGTTCCGCCTATGGATAGCCCCACACGCACCATTTGGCTCAAATACAACACGGGCATGAACCGCTTAGGTCTTGGGCGTGATGATGTGCTCACTTGTGCCAAACTTTTACATGATAAGGGTTATCGGCTGATTCTTGCCAGTCATCTTGCCTGTGCTGATGACAAAGACCACCCTGCCAATGCCTTACAAATCAAGCAGTTTGATGACGTGCTAACCACCCTAAAATCCTTGTACGGCGATGTACAAGGCTCGCTCTGTAACTCGGCAGGTATCATCAACTTTCCCCACGCTCATCATGACTGGGTGCGTGCAGGCATTGCCTTATATGGAGCAAGTCCTGTAGCGGACAGCTCTGCCGATGACTTAGGTCTGTCCCCTGTGATGAATTTCACCGCCCAAATCTTTGCCACGCACGAGCTACCTATAGGCGAGCAGGTCGGCTATGGCGGACTGTGGAGAACGGACAAACCTACTCGTATTGGCGTGCTAAGTGTCGGCTATGGCGACGGCTACCCCCGTGTGGTTACTGATGCCAAGGTGTCTATCGTCAAAGACACTCAAACTTATCTTGCCCCCATTGTCGGACGTGTCGCCATGGACATGATGATGATAGACATCACAGGCTTGCCTGTGGGTGTGGGCGATACGGTTATGCTATGGGGCGACGATTTACCTGCCGATAACGTGGCACATTGGGCGAATACCATTAGTTATGAGCTGTTTTGTAAAACCACCAACCGCCCACATCGGGGTGTTGTGGCATAAGTTTAATTACCAATAAAATCGGTTAAGGCATTGCATTTTTATAAAAAGATTTGTTATACTCATGCCTTTATTTTTTCCATGATTAAAACAAGGAGTTGGCATGAGCGTTCGCCATTTTTTAACCTTACTTGACCTATCCAAAGACGAACTTCGTACGGTCATCAGTCGTGCCAGTGAACTTCGCCAAATGCAACACAAAGGCGAGATTTATCGTCCCTTTGTCGGTCGCACGCTTGCCATGATTTTTGAAAAATCCAGCACTCGCACCCGTGTGTCCTTTGAGACAGGCATGGGGCAGTTTGGCGGTCAGGCTTTGTTTTTGTCGCCCAACGACACCCAGCTTGGGCGTGGCGAACCGATAGAAGATTCGGCTCGTGTGATTAGCTCGATGACCGACATCGTGATGATTCGTACATTCGCCCATGAGCGTGTAGAGACCTTTGCCAAACATTCGTCCGTGCCTGTCATTAACGCCTTGACCGATGATTATCACCCTTGCCAACTGCTTGCCGACATGCAGACCTTTTTTGAACACAAAGGTGACATTCAGGGCAAAACGGTAACGTGGGTCGGCGACGGCAACAATATGTGCAACTCATACATCCTAGCGTCCGAGCAGTTTGATTTTCATCTAAATATCGCCACGCCAAAGGGCTATGAGCCAAACAGTGAACTGGTCGCCCGATACGCCCATCGCCTAACCTTGACAAACAGCGTTGCCGATGCGGTTAAAGATTCGCACCTTGTCGTTACAGACGTATGGGCAAGCATGGGACAAGAAGCTGAGCAGAAAAAACGTGAAGCCGACTTTGTAGGCTTTCAAATCACACCTAAGCTACTAGATACCGCCGATAAAGACGTGCTATTTATGCACTGCCTGCCTGCTCATCGTGGCGAAGAGATAAGCTATGACCTACTAGATGACCCCCGTTCGGTCGTGTGGGACGAAGCCGAGAATCGTTTGCACGCCCAAAAGGCACTCATGGAGTTTTTGTTAAAAGATAAGATTAAATTAGCTTAATGCTAGGGCGTGCCTGCCTTTTGTATTTGCAATGAAAAATGAGAAAAATCGCACGTTTTTCAAGGAAAAAGTGAAGTTTGATAGCCACTCTATCAAACGAGCTTTTGACACAGAAAAACAAGATTTAGCCATTTTTCATTGCAAAAACGATTAGTTTTTTCTAAATATTTCTATATTGTAAATAGTGTTATAAAGGGCAGGCACGCCCTAATTGTATGCCATCAAGGGGTGTGTCTGGCACACCCCTACATCCACATGCCGTTGAAGTTGTTGTAATTTTAAAGTTTTATGGGCATAATCTGTAAGAAACTCACCCGTTATTTACACTTTGTTTAAAATAAAACTCCAACCACTCATAAGGAGTAAAAGTTAAAGTTTTTCCTGTAATCTCATCTTTCTTGGTTAAAGATGAATGTGGTCTAACAGTGTTGTAGAAATTAAGAAATCTGGTTAATTCTTGCTTTCTGTGTTCACTGCTGACAAACTCATATTGATTATGCCAAAGCTCCATCAATGTTCGTATGACCCGTTCAGCTTTGCCGTTGGTTTGTGGTCTGCCTACTTTGGTAAATTTTTGGTTGATGTGGTT
>NZ_AUGF01000043.1 GCF_000426885.1 Moraxella caprae DSM 19149
AGGTCTATTATCAAAAGGTGTTGCAGTTAGTTTGATGATTTAAGGCCAAAAACAATTAACAACATCAATCAAGGCAGTAATGGCGGTGGTTTCATAACCATTAAAGGGGTCAGGTGTATCTTGGTTTGTGATAATGGGTTTATTGGCAGGCGTGCCAAAAGTGGCATATAATAGACTTCCTGCAAAACTAGGTTTTCCGTTCGCCCCGAGCTTGTTGAGGGGTGGCGGAAAACCGTTATGGTTCGACAAGCTCACCACGAACGGTTTTCCTTATTTTTGGGTTTTGCAAGAAGCCTAATTGCTTTTTTGGATAAAAAACATCATCAAAATTAATATGTTGTATAACAAATTTCTAATAATCAAAATCGCCAATATCGGGCAATTTTTCATAATAAGGGGCGTAATGGTTAATGTATAGATTGTCAAATTTGATTAGGTTTTTGTATTGAGAAATATCAAGGCAAAAATAACCCCGATATAAATTATTATCCTTAATGGTATTGATTTGCTCTATTGGGTCATCGCTTAATTTGGGGTTATCCAATATTGCTTTGGCTTGTTCGATGCCGATTTGGTCTATTTGGGTTTTTGATAATGCCCAACCCAAAAAAACGGGCGTTATTTTTTTCTCAGACACAAAACCCAATAAGTGCGTTTTTAAAACATTGGCTTGGTTGTCATCGATAATATTAAATTGGCAAATGCCCAAATCATTTAAATAGCTTGCAACATCGTCAAAAGTGAAATAATCCTTAACAGAATAAAGCCCCATTTCTCTACACCTACTACACCAAACAAAAAGGGCAAGGCGGGGGCGGTCGGTGTAGAAAATCCCGCCCGTTCGGTAGCTACCCCTAGCCTTGCAAAACAATAAAACTAACTCGGCAAATGCTCAACACTCATAATAAGCCTATTGGCGTTTTGTAGGGGCTTAAAGCCATATTGGGTATAATAATTGGCTAGACTGTCGTTTTTTAGGTCAATGGTAGCAACCATAACGCCCGTATCTTGGCTAATTGCCTTGATTTTGGTTAGGGCATTCCATAACAAAGTTTTTGATAGTTCTTGCCCTTGATAGCGTAAATCAATGCCCATTCTACCAATCAAAATAGCAGGAATATGGCGGGGATAGCCTTTTATGCCATTATCGCTGTTATCTAGGTTTGTACTGGTAAGGGTATAAAATCCGACAATATGGCTATCATTTGCCAAAATATGCACCCTAGCAACGCCCCTTTGTGGTGCTGGCTTGCCATTTGCCATAGATAGCGGTTAATCTCATCATTCCCACAATCAAAGGCTTGGCGGTTATGGTGCTTATCCAATAATTCAAATTGCATTGGCAACCGCCTTATTAAAATCCTTATGGCTATCAAACAAGGCAAGTAGTTTTGGGGTTGGAGCGGGCGGACTGTCTAGCAATTCTTGCAACATCGCCTTATCTTGGTGGGTCAATGCCCAACTTTGGGTTAAATCGTCCACCATATAATCCCTTGCCAAAAGCTCAATCACCGTCAAGCCCTGTTCTTTGGCGGTGGTGGTAATGGCGTGTTCAATATGGGGCGGTAAGTCTAAAATCATTGTCTTATCCTGTTATGCTTTGTGTATTTGGGTATCAGTGTGATAATGGCTTATCTTAGCACAAATGGGGGCGATTGCCAAATAAAGGGGGATTTTGGGGCAAAAATTGGGGCGGGTTAGGCAGGCAGGTTTTATCATTAAAAAAATAAATCATTAAGGCGGTTATTTTCCCATTTTGCTAATCTATATAAACACATTTTATTATTAATAAATTCTAAATATTATATTTATATATTATTTATAATAAGGGGGTAGTATCCAACAAAAAAAGCCTCGTTTATCGCTAAATGGGGCATTATGTCAATATATGATAATAAAATGTTGTTTATTTGGCAATGGCTCAATGATTGGTTTTATTCATTGACCGCTTTGGGTTGTTTGCCAGTAAGATAGATGACCTTGCCAATCTTGCCTGCCCGCAAGTCGTCTAGGTAGTCCGCCCAATCTTGTAGCATTTTTTGGCGGTCTGACAACATTTCCATTCGGCTATACGCCCGCCCATAGCGGTTTAGCATTGTATTCCCTAATTGCAATTCTGTGATAAGTTCGCCATAGCCTAGCCGTTCCATTAGCATTGTTTTGGCACTTGCCCTAAATCCGTGTGGACAATGCACGCCCAAATAGCCCGCCCCGCCATTCATTGTCTTGCTGTTTAGGGCGTTGTTAATGCGTTGGGGGTCGGTGTGCGGGGCGTTTTTTCTGCCCGTATAAAATACAAAAGGCGTGTCGCCTGTTTTGGCGTGTAATTGCCGTAAAATCGCAACGGCTTGGCGGGGCAATGGCACAATCACATCATTCATATCTTTTCTACTGCCCGCCTTTTGAGGGCGAAATTCCCATAAACCATTTGCCAAATCCACCTGCTCCCACCGCATTGCACACAAATCGCCAATACGCACAAATAGCATTGCCAAAAGCTGTAAAATTTGGCGGTTATAATCAAAAGTATCTGCCACATTGTCTACATTATTTAATAATTTAGAAAAGGCGTAAGGCTCGGTAATGGCGGGCTTGTGGCGGGTCTTGTGGGGCTTATACACCCAACCAACTTGATATTTACCACGGTTTGTAGGGGTGTGCTGAGCACACCCTTTGATGATATTACTATACAAGGACAAGGCGTGCTCAGCACAACCCTACGTCCACACATCATTGTATTTGTAGTAATTTTAAAGTTTCTTAGGTGTAAGTGCCTGTTAGGTCGCTTGCGGGGTTGTGGTTGATGATACGCCTTGAAACTGCGATTTGTAGAATGGATTTTAGCACGCCTTTTACTTCAATACCCTTGTAAATGCGGGTTTTTTGAATGTCGTTGACAAACTCAATGATGGTGGCGGGGCTAATGTCGGTTATTTGCAAATGCCCCAAAGATTTTCTAATGCGGGCGGTGTTGTCGTTTTGTTTGCGGTAGGTGTCGGGGGCTAGGTTTTTGGCGTGTTGAATGGTCTGCCATTCATCAATGAAATGATTTAGGGTGTTGGCTCTTTTGATAAGCTCGTTTTGTTTTTGGGCGTCGCGGTTTTCTAATGGGTCTATGCCTTATTCTAGTAAGGCTAAGTTGTCATTGTAGGCTTGTTTGGCTTGTGCCAAAGAAAAGCTAGGATACTACCCCAAAGTCATATAGGGGCGTTTGGCGGTAATGGGGTGGGTGTAGCGATGGCGAAAATCTACGGTCGCCTTGCCATTTTTGGAGCATATGCGAACCAAAAGCCCCTTTGTGCCAGTAATGGGATAAGAAATTTCTTTATTATCTTGTATGGCTTGCCTGATGGCTTTTTTAGTCCGCTGTCGGTGCTAATGCTCATTTTTGCCCCCTTTTTTATGCCAAATTTGGTAGCCGTTTTGGTAGCCGTTTTATTTTGGTAGCCAGTTTGGTAGCCAAATTTTTTGCTAATTTGTGACAAGCTATGATAACACTAGATAATAGCAATATCAAGGCTTTGGCGGGGGTTGGCGTTATCACGCTTTATCAGATTTTATTAAAAGGTGGCAAACCGATAAGCCGGATTCTGTCGTGGACAATCATTCATCTAGACGCACAATCACTCATGCGTTCAAGCAACCTACCCGTATCCTAAGCGGGCAACTCATTGGATACCTATTTGGTCTTGCTACACGTGGAGTTTACCTTGCCATGAACTGTTACCAGTCATGCGGTGGGCTCTTACCCCACCGTTTCACCCTTACCCGACCACTCAACCAAATATTCTTTAAAATTATAATTTTTGAATTTACAATAAACACTTGGTTGAGTGGTCGGGCGGTCTATTCTCTGTTGCACTGGTCGTAGGCTTTCGCCCCCTAGCCGTTAGCTAGCACGTCGCCCTATGTAGTCCGGACTTTCCTCCCTCCGACCACTTAATTTAACTAACATTTATCATAATATTAACTTTAAATCAATGGTCAGACGGCGATTGTCTAGTCTGCCTTTTTTTATTCTAGCACATTTTTATAAAAATATGTCAAATTTTCATACACAACTTGCAGAGCCTAAAACACCAACCATGTATGACGATTATTTGTACTTATACTCGCAACCTTTCCTAGAAAGATTGCTAAAATTTGCAATGCTGTGATAAGATAGTCAACAGACAGCCCATCAATGTTACCAATAATTATGGTTGCCTTAGATTTGTTGGCACAATTCTTGCTTTGAATTGAATAAAATTTTGATATACCCACTTTTCTTTTAGGTTAACTTTTGCTAAAATCCTTAATTAGTAAAACTTAACTCATAAATAACATTATTCATCAAAAACAGACATGACATTTAGTTATTCTTCATTACATTGATGGTATTTGACTAGCATTTGTTATGATAATTTGTAAATCCACATCATTATTGGTTATTCATCAATAGCAAGTGGATACTGTAACACATGCCATAATATTAAGGAGAAGCAAATGAAAATTCTAATTTGTGAGAGCGAGCCAGCCCTACGCAAACATGTTCAAACAATTATCGAGACACTCACGCATGAAATCGTCGGGCAAGCAGAACGCTTAGAAGAAGCTTATACATCGGTGATGGAACACCAGCCTGAGGTTCTATTTATCAATGCTCACTTGGCTTACATTGAGGAATTTTGCCAAAAATTAACCCATGAATTTAAGCACCCGCCCGCCCTGATTTTCTTTGGTTTAGATGAAGCTCATCTTATGCTAACCGCTTTAAAATGGGGAGCAAGTGACTATTTACCGATACCTATTGAAAAAGATGATATTAAAGAAGCCTTACAAAAGTGCTGTCGTATCAACGCCGCCCAACAAGCAAGTCTTAACGAGCAAAACGGCAAAAGCGGTCGCACTCGCCAGTACATCGCCGCACGCACGCACCGTGGCGTTGAACTCATCTCACTGTCTGACGTGTATTACTTCACCGCCGACCAAAAATACGTCAAAGTACGCCATAAAAATGGCGTGGTGCTCATTGATGAAACCTTAAAAGACTTAGAAGAAGAGTTTGAAGGCATCATGTTCCGCATTCATCGTAATGCTTTGATTAATCTAGATTATTTGGATTTGTTGGAGACGGTGGACAGCGGTCAATATCAAGTACGCTTTCGGGGCATGCCTGAGAAACTGTCGGTATCACGCCGTCATCTGCCCATGCTCAGAGAAAAAATTCACAGCATTTAACGGACAAGCCATCCGATACCACCCAAGGGCGTTGATTCGCCCTTTTATATTGTCCTTTTATATTTTAACCGCCTTGATTTGACACTAAATTATCAATGGCAGCCATGTCAAGAAATGACTGGTGCGAATTTTTATTTGGCATTTTGGGGTAAATGTGGTTAAATAGGCAATCATTGATAAGATAACATAGCGATAACACAATCATGAAAACCCTAACCATCGCCACACGCCAATCCCCGCTTGCACTTTGGCAGGCTCATTTTGTCAAAGACGAACTTCAAAAACTCCACCCCGAACTTGACATTCGTCTGTTAGAGCTGGTCACCAAAGGCGATAAAATCTTAGATACCCCCCTTGCCAAAATCGGCGGAAAAGGCTTATTTGTCAAAGAGCTAGAAACCGCCCTACTAAGCGGTGAAGCTGACATTGCCGTACATTCTTTAAAAGACGTACCCATGGTACTGCCTGACGGGCTTATCATCGGGGCGTATCTTGACCGCCATAGCCCTTTCGACGCTTTTGCAAGCAATCATTTTGCCAGTTTAGATGACCTACCCCAAGGGGCAAAGGTCGGCACATCAAGCCTACGCCGTGAATGCCAACTGCGTGCCTATCGCCCTGACTTAGAAATCATCAGCTTGCGTGGTAATGTTGGCACACGCCTTGGCAAGCTTGATAATGGCGACTATGATGCGATTATCCTTGCTCAAAGTGGCTTGGAGCGGTTAGAGTTGCACGAACGCATTCGCCACAGTCTACCTGCCGACATCTGCCTGCCTGCGGTCGGGCAAGGCACGCTTGCCATCGAGTGCCGAGATGATGAGATTAGGGAGCTTATCAAGCCCTTAAACCATGACATCTCCGCCCTACGAGCCATCACCGAGAGAGCCATGAACCATGCCTTAGAGGGGGGCTGTCAAGTACCGATAGCAGGATTTGCACAGCTTGATAAAGGCGTTCTGCACCTAGAAGGTCGAGTAGGCACGCCTGATGGTCGCACCCTCTTAAAAGTCACCGCCCAGACCGACATCACGGACAACGCCACACAAAATATCCAAAATGCCGAGCAACTGGGGCAAGCTGTCGCCACAGAGCTACTTACCCAAGGGGCGGATGAGATTTTAAAAGCCCTGTATCAACATCAAGACAACTAATACCAACAACCCCATAGGCACTATCAACCCAGCACCATGACCCCCCTATTCATCAACACCCGTCCTAAGCACAAAGCTGACATGAATCTGGTCATCCACAGTGTCGGCTTACCACTGCTTGTCATTCGGCATTTTGATGAATTAGAGCAGTCAGAAATGCAGGATTTGGTGGATTTTGTCCATGGCAAATTTGATACACTTATCGTGGTGAGCGTGGAAGCGGTGGTGTGTGCGGTGCGTTTTTTAAAAGAGCAAGGCATTGACCACGCCTGCGACCTACCCCATCATGACACCCTAACCGTCATCGCCGTGGGACAGCCAACAGCGGACGCTTTGGCGGAGTTTGGTTTTTCGGTGCTAACCCCCTTTGATGTAGGATGCCCGATGAACAACGAAGGCATGCTTGCCATGCCCGCCATCGGTGAGCTACACACAGGCGATGATGTGCTGATATGGCGTGGGGTCGGTGGACGGCGACTGTTGTCTGACACACTCATCAAACGAGGCGTGAATGTGCGTGCCATCGCCTTTTATGAGCGGTGCGTGCCGTCAGAGCTGGCGAGCGATTTTACTCGTCTGCTTGGCGATAGCACCGATGACAGTCCCGATGGAGCTTTTAATAGTAGTCAAAACCATCAACATCAAATTGGCAAGCACTCGCCCATCTTTGTCCTTATCAGCAGTCAGATGAGCCTAAACGCTTGGCAGAGTGTGTATGACCAACAGATTCGCAGCCATCGCACGCACACGCATGGGCTTTTGCCACAAAATGTGATATATTTAACCCTAGGTCATCGCCTGACCGCCCTAACCGCCACGCACTATCCGCACAGCCGTGTCTATCCCGTGGTGGATTTGGCGGAATCAACCCTAAATCAAGCCATACAAGACGTCATGGCAACTCATTTTTAAAATTTAACGCTTTTATCATCATGCCAAACACCAAAAAACCTGACAGTCCAAGTGCCGAAGCCATCAAGTCAAATCTAGAAGAGCTGGGCGCCAAATTCGCCCACGCCAAAGAAGTCGAGAGAGAAGAGCTTAAAAAACAAGCCGACCAAGCTCGGGTGGTACTCATGCGACTGCAATGGCTGGTCATCATCCTACTGGCAGGTGGACTGTTGTGGCTATACCTTTCTTTTACGTCGGTCGTGGATAAAGTGGATGAACGCCTTGCCAAAATGGACACCGTCGATACTCGCCTAAACGACATGGACGACCGCCTGTTCGCCATCACCCCAACCGACAGCCACAAAAAAACAAATAAAGCCGAAGCGAGCAAAGACGCTGAATTTTTAAAAATCGAACTTGCCATGACCAACAGGCTCTTTGAACAAGGCAGTTATGATGACACCTTGACCGCCTTGCAAGCCATTGATTATCAGCTTGGGCAGATGACTGGTATCGCCCCATCGGTCAAATCCGCCCTAAGCAATAGCATAAAGGCAGACATCGCCTACATCGGCACGCTAAAAACACAGCCTGACGCATGGCAGGCTCACATCATCAAAATGCGAGACGTGCAAGCCTTTTTACGCACCAAGCAGACCAGCACACCCAACGCCCCCCTAAGTCGTGGCGACATCCTACTGCATGACGCCAGCATGATGTTATCGCTTGCCATCGGTTCGGCAAACGTGCGAGACAGGGGGCTGATGACCAGTTACTTACAAGAAGTCCGTTCACAGTTAGAAAGCCATATTACCTTACACGGCGGTAAGATTGACCCTGAGAGCCTAAAAAAGCAATCTGAACAAACCGCTTTGGCAAACAAAGCCAGCGACAGAGACGGCAAAAAAGACGGCAAAAATACAAACAACACCGACACCAAAACAGGGCAAATCGGACAGCAAGTCGCCCTAAATACCATCGATGACGCCCTATTTTGGATCTATGATTTACTTGCCAACAGCCCCAAAAACAAGGAGCTGAGCAGTGTTCAGATGTTAAAATAAATCCAAAATAGGCAAAAAAACAGCAAATTCATCATCTGTTAATCATTTTAGATAAATTGAAACTTAAAAGGACATCCCCATGACCCATCCTTACACCGCCACACTCACAGGCAATGACCGCCCCACCGAGCTACACGACTACCCCATCGTCCACGTCCAACCTGTGGCATGGGGCGAGATGGACGCCTTTAATCATGTCAACAATGTCGCTTATTACCGCTACGCCGAATCTGCCCGTATCAGCTATTTGCATTCGCTTGCCATGTTCAAGGACGAAACTTTAACCATTTTAGCAGGCTCATCATGTAACTACCTACGCCCCGTGCATTATCCTGACACCCTACTTATCGGCGTTAAATGCACCAAAATAGGCAATACCAGTCTGTCGATGGCTTATGAATATTACAGCACTACCCAAAATGCCATCGTTGCCAATGGCACCGCCACCATCGTCCGCACCGACAAAGACGGTAACAAGCAGGCGTGGACAGCCGATGAACGCAAACTCATCAGCGATTTTGAGGGGGTGGATTTTTCATGAGTGAGACCACCATTCATCATCTGGACACCACAGGGCTGATTTGCCCTGAACCTGTCATGCTCCTACATAAGAGCATTCGCCACGCCAAAGGCGGTGATGAAATTCACATCATCGCCACCGACCCTGCGACCACACGAGACATTCCCAACTTTTGTCGGCATTTGGGGCATACGCTTGCCAGTCAAGAAACCCTTGATGACGGCAGTTATCGTTATGTGGTGATTAAAAAAGGCTAATTCGATGAGATAGGCAACCATGGGGCGAACAAGATTTGCCCCATTTTTAATGACAATATTCATACACCTTGCTTAATCGCTCAATGGTTTGTCTTGTCCAATTTATCAATTCATCGTCATTAAATTTATCCAGCTCATCTTTATGGATAAACCTACCCAAACGATAAAATTCACCGTCTTTTAAATGTATTTTATCACAATCAAATTCACGCACGCTTTGAAACTCGCCATAATAATCCACACTACTGTGCCATACATAAAACTCTGAACAATTTTCCAAATTAATTTTATCCGTCCAAGCATTAAATTTTTGTAAACTGCTATTGAAAACTTTGGCTTTATAAGAATACCAAGTTAAACAAATAATCAACCTTTGCCGATTTAAAATGATTGCAATAATCGGAGCATTGCCAAGATAACTATCATATTTATAATAAGCGAAAAAATGCCGTCTGATTTCCCAACCATTGCACCAATTTTCAATGTGGGGTTTGGCAAAGTGCATTGGTAAATTTTGATAAACCTTTAAATTAAATTCTTTAAAAATTTGCCAAGCAGATTTATGGTCGGCTTTGATTTTTTCTAAATCATCAGGGCAATAAAGTTTTAAATCCTTCATTTGAGAATAAGGTTTATTTAAAATATCGGCGTGGGTGGGTTTTAGCATTTTAATTCTGTCCTTTTAACCAATTTATAAACGCAAAACTCGTCTGTTCCTTTTGATTATCGCCATATTCATAAAACTGCATTCCTATTAAATTATCAGGCAAATAATTTTGGGGATAATAATGGTTGGGATAATCGTGCGGATAAATATAATCCACGCCATAGCCTGATTGTTTCATTAAAGCAGTTACGCCATTTCTAAGATGAAGTGGCACAGGCGTATTATCGCTTTTGGTAAATTCTATGGCTTTATTAATGGCGTTATAGCTGGTATTGGATTTTGGCGATGTCGCCAAATAAATCGCCACTTGCCCCAAAATAATCCTTGCTTCGGGCATTCCGATTTCTTTGACACTTCGTAAAGCGGTATCGGCAAGTAATAGGGCATTGGGATTGGCAAGCCCAATGTCTTCCGATGCCAAAATCACAAGCCGTCTGGCAATAAAGGCAAGGTCTTCGCCAGCGGTGAGCATACGAGCGAGCCAATAAATAGAAGCGTCAGGGTCAGAACCACGCACCGATTTAATAAAGGCGGAAATGATGTCATAATGTATATCGCCGTCTTTGTCATAGCGGACGAGCGTTTGCCCTGCGACTTTACTGATACTGTCAAAATCAATCACAATCGGCGTGCCTTGATAAGCATAAATTGTGAGTTCTAATAGATTTAATGCACGTCTTGCATCGCCTTGTGCCAACCCATAAATGGGCGAAATGTCATTTAAAACAATCGGTAGTTTTTTTAATTGTTCATCAATAGCAATCGCCCGCTTGATAATTTGAAAAATCTCATCATCGGATAAAGGTTCTAATTTATAAACTTGGCAACGGGATAATAAAGCGTTATTAACACTAAATGACGGATTTTCGGTGGTCGCCCCAATCAAAGTAATTTGCCCACTTTCTACCGCTCCCAATAATGCGTCCTGCTGGGCTTTATTAAAACGGTGAATTTCGTCCACAAATACCACAGGGGGCGTGGCAAATAAACCGTCACTTGGCGTGAGTATTTCTCGTAATTCTTTGACACCGCTATTGATGGCGGATAAGGGGCGAAATTCTCGCCCTACGCTATTTGCCAATAAACTTGCCAATGTCGTTTTGCCAATGCCTGCATTGCCGTGCAAAATCATTGACGGTAAATAACCTTCACGCACCATTTTGGTAATGGGGGCGTTCTCGCCCAATAAATGCGATTGTCCGATAATGTCGCTTAGGGCTTTTGGGCGAATGCGTTCGGCTAGGGGGATTGAAGTTGCCATTTTGGGGTTTTGCACCAGTAATATTGAGAAATTAAATTAACCAAAAATAATAAAGGAATAAATAATAATATCAAATAAAAACTGTCAAAATGTCTTATTACAACAAACATCAAAATATGGGTAATAACAAGATTATAGGTATTGATATTATTTAATTTTTGATTTATCATAAATTGATGATGGCAATTTTGGCAATGAAATTTATCAATTTTTTGATGAAGTCTTTGCGAATGGCAATTTTGACAACAAGGGGCAAATGTATTAAATTTTACCTTTAAATCTTCCAAAGCAACCGAGACATAAAAATCATCTTTAACCAAATCATAAGTATCTATACCCTTTAAAAGGGGCTTATTTTTTAATTTATAATAATGATAATTTTGTAAATTTTTTTCCATAAAATAAATGCCAATACCAAGCAATATCAATGCCATTAACGATAGTGTTATCCAAAACCCAGAACCTAAATTTAGTTTATCAAAATTTGCAACCACTTCAATAACAGCGATAAAAATTGCAAATATAATCATAGAACCTATATAAAACTTCCATTGTGTTTTAATAAATCGCCTTGAAAATTGTGCAAAAGTCATCTTTTCTAATTCTGGCAAAAAGGGATTAACCAATAAACTTGTTTGGCAATGTGGACAAAAAATAATGCCGTGATGATAAATCACATCATCAAGCACTTTATGACAGCTTGGGTGTGGGCAAATGGCTGGGGTGTTTTTTAACATCTGTCAAGTTTCTGATTTTAAATGGTTGGTATAAAGGAATAAACTTTGCTAAAATACCCCATTATACACTTTTTTTAAAAATGATGAAATTAAAAACCCGCCCAATCCGCCCACTCACAGACGGCGAACGCCAAATGGCTCGTTCGGTGTTTGGCGAGTCGCTTGCCCTTGATGACATTCGTCTGACAACTGCGTGGTGGGTGTTAAAGGGCTATGCGGTGTCGCCCAATGGTTGGGTGTATTTTCATAAAGATGATTTTTGTGAGGAGTTTAGCGATAAGCCTTTGCACCTGCGGGCGTGGCTTATTCACGAACTGACGCACGTTTGGCAAATTCAGCAGGGCATAAAGGTGGTTCGTAAAGCGATATTTAACCGAAAATACCGCTACACTTTTAAAGAAGGTAAACCGTTCTTTAATTACGGCGTTGAACAACAAGCCAAAATGGTGGAAGATTTTTATGTCAGAAGAGAGCTGGGAAAGGATTGCACGGCTTGGCGTGAATGCGTGCCGTTTTTATAAGGGCAAATTGCAATTCTCCCTTGTAAACTATGTCAAATTTATGGTGCGGTTGGCATGGTTATTATCAACCAAACAACTCGCTATGCGTGGCAAGCCGATGTAATTCCACCACTTCATCATTTATTTTATAAATTAGCACCAAATCAGGCTTGATATGACAATCTCTAAACCCCACCCAATCGCCTTGCAATGGGTGGTCTTGGTATTTTTTGGGTATGGGTTTGGCATTTAATAAGCAATCAGACACTTCCATCCACGCTTCGCCAATCAATGCCAAATAATGCTTTTTTAAATCCCTTTTAAAGGGATTGCCCATTTCAAAACTACGTTTAGCCACGAGCAATCTCCGCCATTGCTTGATTTAACTCATCTAAGCTATCAAATCGCTCGGTTTCGCCATTTTCAAAAGCTTGAATACTCTCACGCAACAGCTTTTCGCCATTGCTACTAAGCGTGTGCGACTGCCCCCAATCAAAAGACAATGGCACTTTGCCTGTTTGGGCGATTTGATTAAAAAACATCCGCACTGCTTGGCTTGGGGTCAAGCCGTATTGTTCTAGCACAGGATAGGCTTTTTGGCGTAGGTCGTTGTCTAGTCGCATATTAAAATTGGTATGGCTCATCATCGCTCCTATTTTAAAAAGTTAAAATGAAAATAATGCTGATGTAATGATAATGTCATTATAATTGAAATTTTTGTTTGGGGCAAGTTGGGTAAAAATTTACAAAAGCCATAAAAACAACACCATTTACCGCCAACCAACCCCTACCCCAGCCCCACGCCTGACAGCTCTCTTGCCAGTCGCCCTGCCGAATTATCGGTCAGACCGCCCACAAAATCCAGCACTTTCATATAGCCATCATATAGGCTATCGGTATCCGTGATTGGACTGTCTTTTAGAAGTTCTAAGGCAAGGCGGTGCTTGGCAGTTAGGGGTTTATGGGTAAGTTTGGCATGGATTGCAGGGACGATTAAGTCCAAAATTTGCCCCAAACAGCCAAAACTGGCTATCTCGGTGATGAGTTTGCTATGGTGGTTAAATATCTGATTTTTGGCAAGATTTTTGGCATTTTTCAAGGTTTCATTGACCGCATCATCACACACCACAAGCAAATCCTTGTGAATAAAATCGCCCGATAACAACTCATCATGGTAATCAAAAAACCGCCTTGCCACTTCATCAACCGCCTTGCCAATGGCTCGCCCACGCATTGCCCCGATACGTTGTTTTTTATCTTTGATGTTTTGATAATCGTCAAAATCCGCCCCAAGTAACGGTTTGACCACTTTGGCAAAATCGTCAAAGCCAATCAAATCAAGCTCCACAGCATCTTCTAAATCAAGCAAGGCATAACAAATATCGTCCGCCGACTCCATAAGATACGACAAGGGGTGCCTTGCCCATGTGTCCGCCCCATGCGTGGCAAGCGTGAGCCTGTCCGCCACTTGTCGCATGATGTGCATTTCGCTCTGATAGATGTTAAATTTGGTCTGCCCCACGCTCCCCCACGGGTATTTCATGAGCGTGCCAAGACTGGCACAAGTCAGTCGCATACCGCCTGCGTGGGCGTACATTTCGGTGGTGGTGACAATGCGTAAACTGTGGGCATTGCCTTCATAAGTGGTGATGTCGGCTTGCTCCGCCTTGCTAAGTGATTGTAAATACTCATTATTTTGGCGAAACCATTCACGCAAAGCGTCCTCGCCCGTATGCCCAAACGGTGGATTACCCAAATCATGAGCCAAACACGCAACCTGCACCAGCGTGCCGATGTCATACGAGCTGATGTGGGGCGGTAGTAGCCTACGCCGAGCCAGTCCCTGCCCCACGCTGTTGCCCAGACTACGCCCCACACTTGCCACTTCTACGCTGTGGGTTAGGCGGTTGTGAGTGTGGTCGGATTTGGCAAAGGGGTGGACTTGGGTTTTTCGCCCGAGTTTGCGAAAGGACGATGAAAACACCACACGGTCATAATCGGTATGAAATTGGCTACGAATGGGCGAATGCTCGCCACGCATTTTACGAATTTCGCCATTTTCAATCCACAGGCGGTCGACACAGAGTAGGGATTGCCAGTTCATAGTTTTTCTCTTTCTTGAGTTTATCTTATTCGGTCAGCTTCAGATTTATTGTGACGGAAAAATCATAAGGGACAGGCACACCATCTTGATTTAAAATCATGTATTGTTGACGCCGAATGCCTCTTGATAGGCAAATATTAAGGTTTTGATTGTGAATGCCGTGTATTTTTAGATGTGAAATTCTACCTTGTTCACCCACTTTGGCTTCTAAGATAACGGGATTGGCAACTTCTTTTTGTAAGTACTCACCACATTCAGATCCTGCCAAAGCAGAACGAACCCGCTCGCGAGCCTTATTAGAAACATCTTTTTCAAAAGTACCAAAATTAATTTGCATTTCTTGTTTAATGTCAATTATCTTTTGTATGTCTTGGTCGGTAAATTGAACCAAAAATGACTTTAGATATTCTTTTTCTTCATGACTGACCGATTATTCCCATTTTTTCAGATTTTCATCATTAAACAGGTCTTTAAAGGCTTGTTTATCTGTTTCGGTTAGTGGGCTTACTCTTCGCTTGATGGCTTGCTTGGCAATATGCAAGGCTCTTTGGTTAAGAGCTTCTAAGGTTGGGTGGGGATTTAGCAGGACGATATTGCCATCATCACTATAAGGCGCATAGGATATTTTCCAAACATGGTCGCCCACGTTTAAATTTGTACCTTCAGTGATTTCGGGGTGATATTGTGGCTTACTCACATTTTCTATGATTATCTCTTTAATAGGTTTTTGATAACCTTTTGATTGATGATTTGCCATCAATGTATCCAGATTATCTGTCAACATCTCAAAAGTACCTGCAAAAACCATCGTGCTTAATAATAAAGATGACATTAATGTTGATTTTAAAAATTTCATCACAACTCCATAATTAACCATGAATATTCATTCCTTCACCGCAAGCGTCACCGTATACGTTTTGCCTTGTTTGATTTTGTCGGCATTGCCAAACACTTCATTAAAGGAGCGTTTCATAAAATCACGCAGTCCGTTAATGGTAACGACATAAAACCGTCCGCCCACTTCCATGCGTTCATAAGCGTCCAGCAGGTACAGATAATGTTGTTCTTTGCTGGCTTTGGCTGGCAGGTTGCTCATGACAAGGCTAAATTTTTTGTCTTTATCCACATGATAAAAGCCGTTGGAGAGCTGAACGTGGGTATTGGTCAAGCCATTTTTTTGGCAATTTAAGCGGGCATATTCTACCGCCACAAAGTCTTTATCAATCAAAATATGCTGACCGTTTGGACATTCACGTCCTGCCGTCATGCCGAGTACACCATAGCCACAGCCTAGGTCTATGGAATTATCATGAGCCTTAAAATCAATATAGTCAAGGAGCATAAGACTACCATCATCAAGGCGTTCTGGGCTAAAAATCCCCCAAGTGGTATGAAAAGTAAAGGGCTTGCCAAGCACGTCTTGAGTAAAGGTGATGTCTTGTCGCCATTGTCTGGCTTTTGTTTGGAGGTCGGCTAAGGTGGTTTGTGTCATGGGGTTTTCTCTAAAATCAAAAGCCCATTATACCCCAATCCCCCCACGCATACCATAGCGATATGAGCAGACAGTTTTTGCCAAAAATGTTAAAATGGTATTTTTATTTGGATAATTGGCATGAACATTTCAAAATTTGGCAAAAAATTCACCCAAAACAGTGGCATATTACAGCTCATGGACGATTTGGGGAATGCTCTAAACAGCAACAAACCTGTTAATATGCTGGGCGGTGGCAACCCTGCCAACATCGCTTCGGTCAATGACGTGTACCTACAAATGCTCAAAGACAGCATACAAGGCGATGGGGCGGACAGTGTTGCCTTAGACTGTGCCAGCAATTATTCTAATCCGCAAGGCGATGGCAAATTTATCACGGCGTTGGTGGACTTTTTTAATCGCCATTATGATTGGGGCATTACCAAGGACAACATTGCCCTAACCAATGGTTCGCAAAACGCCTTTTTTTATTTGTTTAATTTGTTCGGTGGGGCGTTTGATGATGGCGATAAGTCCATTTTATTGCCACTTGCCCCTGAATATATCGGCTATGCGGACACTCATATTGATGGCAAGCATTTTATTGGCATAAATCCCAGGATTGAGCTGTGCGATTATGACAATCAAGACGGCTTTTTTAAATATAAAGTGGATTTTGATGCCCTAGAAAACTTGGACGCATTAAAAAATAATCAAATTGGGGCAATCTGCTGTTCTCGCCCGACCAATCCCACAGGCAATGTGCTGACCGATGATGAAATGGCACGGCTTGATAACATCGCCCAAGCACACAACATTCCCTTGATTATTGATAACGCTTACGGAATGCCGTTTCCTAACATCATTCACACCAAGGCGAATTTGGTGTGGCATGACAATATCATTTTGTGTTTTAGTTTATCAAAAGTGGGGCTGGCTGGCGTGCGGACGGGCATTGTCATTGCCAAACCCGAGATTATCAAGGCAATCAGTAGCCTAAATGCCATTGTCAATCTTGCTCCGTGTCGTTTTGGGGCGAGCATTGTTACGCCACTTATCAACAATGATAAAATCAATGAACTGTCATTACAAGAGATTCGCCCGTTTTATTTAAAGCAAGCCCATACCGCCATTCATCTTTTAAAACACGCCTTTAAAGACTTGCCCCAAGTCAAAATCCATAAGCCAGAAGGGGCGATATTTTTATGGATTTGGTTTGAAAATTTACCCATCAGCACTCAATCCTTATATGAAATTTTAAAAGAAAAAGGAACGCTGATTATTCCCAGTGAGCATTTTTTTGTGGGAATTGATACATCTGATTATCGCCACGCCCATGAATGTATTCGCATGAGTATCGCCCAACCTGATGATGTTTTGGAGAAGGGGATAAAGGCGATTGGGGAGGTGGTTCGGGGGGTTTATAAGCAAGGCACAGAACAATCGCATTGACAAAGCCCCCAATCTATTTTAGCATAAGGCAATCAGATAATTTTTTGACATTATGACAACCATCAACAATCCTACCCTGCGTACCTGCGTACCTGCGTATTAGTTTATCTGTTAGAAACAGTCGCGTTATTTACAGTATTAAGGTAAAATACTGCAAATGAACATACACAAAAACACAAGACTGCTTCCCCACCATAGGGAAGCCATTTGGACTGCTTACCATAAGAACAAGCAATCAGTGACTTCACTGGCACTCGAGTACAAAGTATCAAGACCTACCATTTACAAGGTCTTAAAACTTGCTCGTGTTAAACTGCTTAAACCCCAAACCAGTACCAACAATCGCTTTAAACAAGCCAAGTATGGCATTAAACGCTTAGCTAAG
>NZ_AUGF01000044.1 GCF_000426885.1 Moraxella caprae DSM 19149
CATCATAAATAGCACGCCAAACTTAGACACCGTACCCACACCATTACCATCTAGGTCTAGGATGATGGGGTCGTAGTATTGTTTTGTGTAGCCTTGAGTGGGGGATTCGTCGGGGCGTGGGCGGTAGGGTTCGGTTTCATCTCTTTTTTCGCAATGTTTTTGGTTATAATAATCATCTATTCTATAACTAACATAGGTTGCTGCACCGATAGAGATTAGAGTAGGGATTAATGCCGAACCCATGAGAGCTGTAACTGCTGCACCAGCAACAAAACCTCCAATAAAAGAAACTCCTGTTTCGTGAGCTCCTTGATGATCGCCACTCATCGCTTTGGCAAGCATAGTTCCAATTGAATACACATTACCAACCTTGCCAAGTCCAATAATAAGACTCTTTTTATCAAGAGCCTCATCGATTGCACCAACAAAGCTGTTAGCTGCATTCCAAGCCAGTGTTTGACCCCAAGGGGTCTTGCAGTTATTCTGAGACATAATTTCTTTGCTCCCATATTACAAATGAATAAATAAAGACAAAAAACATAGCCAAATTCATTAAGCTAGTATACATAATAGCTTGAAAAGAACCGCTACCAAACATGCGACCCACTCTAGTATGTGCACCGCCATGCTCCATAGTGAATAAATGCAGAATTAATATTGCTACACTCAAGGATAATATTGACAGTAATAATAACACAAAACGATATTGAGATGAATTGAGGTTTTGATAAATTTTCATATTATCAAAAAATTCCTCAAAAGATAAACAAATAATATCATTTGTTGAATCAGATAAGTTTTTGAATATATATTTAAAAAAACACCAAATATAACTAAATATTAAGTAAAAAACAATAAAATCATGTGTCATTCTAACCATAGAGTTCGCCTCAATCGTCTGAGACCAATTAAAAAAACCATCATAATCTATGGTAAAAATAAGATTTAAAAATATTGATAAAAAAATAATGAAGATATAAGAAAAAATATAGAATCCACCAAAAGGGGCTATCTCTTTTGATATTAACCAAGTTGCTTTTGTAGAGTACGAAACCATAATTTAAAATAAAAGTAATTAATAGATTTTCTATAAAACCTCGTTCTATTTGAGACACTAAGTCTGCAAAGTCGGTTTAATCATATAACACCAAACCCTAACAATCCACAAACAAATACCCAACATAAATTTCAAAAAACCACCCCTACACCACCCCCTCCCACCATTCATCATTGACCGCTACCCACCCTGCCTGTGTAGCGATACCATCCCCATCATGATCAAACATCGCTCCCCCGCTCATCATAAATAGCACGCCAAACTTAGACACCGTACCCACACCATTACCATCTAGGTCTAGGATGATGGGGTCGTAGTATTGTTTTGTGTAGCCTTTTTCAGGGGATTCGTCTTTGTTGGGTTTAAAATCTTCGGTGGGGTCTTTGTCGCAGGTTTGAAATGAATCCATATAACTATCAATAGCAACTGTCACAGCGGTACCAACTACAGCTCCTATCACTAAGGGCACTCCAGCTGCAAGTACGCCAGTTGCCACAATTGCTGTTGAACCCATAGCCGTCAAAATAGCTGCTTCCAACACTAATGTGGTAGTGGCACCAGCTGCATAACCAATAGAAGCTGAGGCAATTCCTTGCATGGCATCATAATATTGCCCCTTTCCTAAAGATTGACCAATACCCCAAGCAGTATACATAGAGCCAAACTTTAAAAATTTGGTGTTATCAGGATGGAAGCTGAATTTATTGGAAATTCCATCTGCTGCTAAATCTGCACTACCTGCCATCCATGTGTGCGTAGGATTGCTAATTGAACAAGACATATTTTTTCATCTCCATTAGAGTGACTGAGAAAAGAATAGCATAAATATTACCAATGCTTAGTTGGGTTAAAAATATATAAAAAAATAAATCGGAACTATTTGTTAAACTCATAAAAAATTTAGTTTGACCAACATCCGTCATACCAAAAACAAAAAAACAAAATAGTGGTACAAAAAGAGATAAAATAATTCCAGTGTTAATGATTTTATTTGCGTTAGGATTTGGTGTTATTTTTTTTTGTCTTGATTTCAGACCCGACAGATGAGCTGACAAGAATTCATTTTGAACATTTTTGCTCAAACCTTTTAAAATATATCTAAAAACCATAAAGATATATATTGACAAAAAATACATCAAATAAAAATCATAAAATATTTTCTTGTTTTCTGAATTAAAACCTATAGAAATAGTTGAAGGAAAAAAACCATTGTACCCTTCATAAAATAAAGTGTTATTATAATTAAAAATTATATACAAAAATGATAATAATAAAATATGAAAATACTTAAAGGGAAGTAAATCATTTAATATATTTATGAGAGTTTGATGAGATATTACATGGTTGGTTTCCATACTATGCCAGCCTTTTGCAATTAAATTGGGATATATTAGGCTTCCTTCAAAACCCTAAATTAGAAAAAACCGTTCGTGGTGAGCCTGTCGAACCATAATGGTTTTCCACTACCCTTCGACAAGCTCAGGGCAAACGGAAGGCTAGTTTTACAGGAAAACTATTAAAATAGTATCACAATAAATACTTACTTTGCAACAAATACCCAATATAAATCCTAAAAATACCACCCCTACACCACCATCTCCCATAACTCATCATTGACCGCTACCCATCCTGCCTGTGTAGCGATACCATCCCCATTATGGTCAAATAACGCCCCTTTATAACCATCCGTGCCAATAACATCAATCAGACCATTACCATTTAAGTCCAAGGTTAATGGGTCATAGACGTAGTATTCGCCTGTGCGGGGGAGTTTTTGATGGGTAGTTGCTATCTCACCCATTTCGTCCCATATTTTTTCTATTTCTACCATTCTTTTGGTGATAATATCTGCTACTTTTGTAATATTTTCTTTAGCTGGGTCGGCATCTGCACCAAACCAAGTTGCTGGATGGAAATCAAGAATATTGGCAACTGCTTCTACCTTCTTTTTGCTTGCCTCAATAATATCGCCAGACTTTTCTAGATTATCAGCCTCATTAAAGTCTTTGATTATATCATGCACAATTTGTGCGGTATCCGCAGGACTTGGTATGGCATCATTGATTTTATTGTGAACATGCTCATTTGCTTTTTTGTTAATTTAGGCAACATCTGCAACTTTGCGCGATGTATTTGATTCAGGATTTACAGGGTTTGAAAACATCTTTAAGCTCCTAAAAAATTTGTGTTGAACTAAATTATTTTAACTTTGCTATCAACATTACTGTTTCATTTTTGCTTTATTAAATGACAAGCCCATAGATTAGGTAGGTTGATAGCTTAAACCTTGAAATTGTTGGGTTTGTTCGAAAGCCATCCCATCAGCTTATAAACCATTACGAAGAAATTCTATCCAAAAGCACTTTGGCATTAGAATCTCCATTTTCATGAGCTTTATTCAACCAAAATTTTGCCTTTTCTATGTCTTTATGCTGATAGGTGTCATCATAATAAATCTTCCCCATTAATAACATGGCATGACTGTTTTGATTTTTATCAATGGATTTTTTCAATAATTCAATTGCTTTATCAACCGCATAATCTCCACTTAAGTTTTTGTAATTTTGTGATAAATAAAGCCCTGCCAAAGCATTCATGGCAGGGGCATAGTTATCATTTGTCGCTTTTTCATAAGACTGTATGGCTTTTTCAATATCAATCTCTTGGCATAGACCACGCTCATACATCAAGCTTTGCAGTGTCAGACCTGAATTCTTGTTTTGATGAGCCATCTTTTCAATCGCAGGTATAGCTTTTGTACAGTTGTTATCTACAAATAATAGTTTTTCAGCCTCCCTAAATTCCATCTCTTCGGATTTTTTATCATCACCACAGCCTACCAAGCCAAAAAGAGTGGCAATTAAAAATAATGCGATTGGTTTTTTCATAATAATACTCTAACTCGTCTATATAACTTAAATAAGAAATCAATAAAAGAATCATCACCTGTCTGACCATTAAAAGCATTTAAACCCATCACAAGTAAAATAATGATAAAAAACACATTTACTAACACCCAATCAGTCATGGCAGATGTTTTCATTTCACTTTCATTCTTATCATAAAAATATGAAACAATGGGCAGTTGTTGTATAAATTTTAAAAACCGAGTACCAGTGGAGAATACCACCCAATAATATAAAGCATTGAGTAATATTAACAGTAAAATATTATCTAGCATGATTATCCCTCAAATGGTATTTCCTTGCTTGATAGATTGGGTAAAGTGAGAGTAATGCCCAACATTTTAGGCCTCAACATACTAGGTTTATTATCAAAACCTAGCCAACCAAAGCCCACAACCGACTGATTATAAACCCATTCATTCACAAACATAGCATTTGCTCTCTATGTTTTTATGGGTTTTCTTAACCATAAAACAGATTATTTTTATAACAATCAAGCTACCCATCTTTCTTCTTCACTGATTGCAGGTATGTTGAGATTGTCATGAATAAATAACGCCCCTTTATAACCATCCGTGCCAATCACGTCAATCAGACCATTACCATTTAAGTCCAAGGTAAGTGGGTCATAGATGTGGTATTCGCCTGAGCGTGGCAAATCTAGCCAATCTTTAACGATGTCGGGGAGCCAATCTGTGGGAATGTTGGGAAAATCAAATTTAGCAAAGAAATCACCAACCTGTTCACGCCATTTGTCAAAGGTGTCTTGTACTGCTTCTTTAAACTTATCAAAGGCATCGGCAAGCTCATCGGATATTTCTTTGAGTGTGTCTGAGACTTCTTTGGTAAGGTCTTTGGCGATTTGTTGGGCTTTTTGGGCAACTTCTTTAACGGCTTTCCTCGGCAGTTTTTACGCCATCTTTAACAGCTTGTTCGGCGTTTTTGTAGGCGTCTGCAATTTTTTGTTCGGCAGTTTTGTAGGTATCAGCCACTTTTTGTATGGCATCGTTTGCTTGCTTTACACCATTTGCCATCGCCTCATTACAAAATCAAAAAGTGCTACGGTTTTTGTGGTAAAATTCAATTTTGTTAGCTGATGTCAAATTTAAAAAGCAATGAGCTTGCCACACCCCGCCTCACCCATTCTACCCAAGCCATGTTATAATACCACTTTTGCACGCATGACACGCCATGACCGACACCCCCCAAGACCCCATTGACACCAGCCTAGTGTTGCCCCCTGACGGGCATTGTTTTCATTGTGGCGAGAAGTTGCCCAGTGAGCCATTTTTTACCGTGATTTTTGATAAGCCACGCCCCATGTGCTGTTTGGGTTGTCAGCTTGCCTCAGAGAGCATTGTAGAGCTTGGGTTATCACAATACTATCTTGACCGCCGTGAGATAAGCCCGACCGCACCACTACCGCTTGCCAATTTTGACGCTTATAATCATGACGATGTCAAAGCCCAATTCGTCTATCGTGAAGACGGTGGCAGTACGGCAGAACTGTCGGTGGCGAATTTGCGTTGTACGGCATGTACATGGCTCATTGAGACACGCCTGCGTGGTCTGGACGGGGTGCGAGCGTGTCAGGTCAATCTCACCCAACAGCGTATGCGTGTAAACTGGGATGAGAGCCGTTGCAGTATTGGCGATATTTTGGGGGCGGTGCATTCGGTTGGATATGACGCTCGTCCGTATCGACAGGACACGCATGAAGCCATGATGAAACGCCAAAACAAGCAAATGCTTATCCGTCTGGGCGTGGCGGCGGTCGGGGCGATGCAGGCGATGATGTTTTCTATCGGGCTGTATTTTGGCGATTATTCGGGCATGGCGGACGAACACCGTCATTTTCTAAGGGCGGTGGCGTTGTTTGTTACCATGCCTGTCATTTTTTATGCAGGCGTACCGTTTTTTCGTTCCGCTTATAACGCCATAAAGGCTCGGCAGGTCAATATGGACGTGCCTGTCTCTATCGCCCTTATCGTAACCTTTGGGGCAAGCCTATACGCCACGCTGACCCAGTCGGGCGAGACCTATTTTGACTCGGTATCCATGTTTATTTTCTTTTTGCTCGCCGGTCGCTACATTGAGCAAAACGCACGGCTAAAAGCGTCTAACATGGCAAGCGATTTGGTCGTGATTGAGCCTGTGCTTATCAAACGGCTTGGGCATTCGGACGAACTCATTGCAGAATTTGCCAATGGTTCGTTGGATAACGAACTCATCAAAGACTGGCAAAATGCTCATGCCAGTCATGACGTGGCGGACGATGATAAAGTGCTTGCCCAAGCCCTAACGGTCGGCGATGTCATTTGGGTAGAGGCAGGGCAACAAATCGCCTGTGATGGCGTGCTGTTGTCGGAGTCTGCCACGGTGTCGCAGAGTCTTTTGACAGGTGAGAGTGATTTGATTGTTAAAAAGCAAGGCGACACGTTGGCAGGTGGTTCACAAAATGACGCACAGCCTTTTGTCATGCTTGTAACCGCCCAAACGGACGACAGTCAAATGGCACTCATCGACCGCCTGATGAACCGTGCGATGAGCGAAAAACCACAAATCGCCCAAGATGCCGACCGCATGGCACGGTGGTTTGTCGCTCGGGTGCTCGTGCTGTCGGTGCTGATTTTTGTGATATGGCTGTTTGTGGACAAAACCCAAGCCCTATGGGCAACAGTGGCGGTACTGGTGGCAACCTGTCCGTGTGCGTTGAGCCTTGCCACGCCCATTGCTCTGACCATGGCGACCAACCGACTGGCAGGTTTGGGCTTTTTGGCGACTCGGGGGCATACCATTCAAAGCCTGTCGGAAGTCAGCCATGTGGCATTTGACAAAACAGGCACGCTCACGCTCGGGCAAGCCAACCTACTGCATGTGGATTATACCACCCATGACAAAACGCATTGGCTAAAAGTCGGAGCAAGCCTAGAAGTCGGCTCAAAGCACCCTGTGGCACGGGCTATCCTGACGTCCGCTCACGGTTTGCATTTGCCAAAAGTACAAAACGCCACGCACCACACGGCAGGGGGCGTGGAAGGCTGTGTGGACGGGGTGTGGTATCGTATCGGGCATGACGGATTTGTGTTAAATGGCGGTGGCGGTCATGTGATGGCCGAACGGCTCGATACCTTCGGGGCAAATATGTCAGTGGCGTTGTCGGTTAAGGCAGGCGAGAGCTGGGACATGGTGGCACGTTTTTACTTTAATGACGTGGTACGCACGGACGCCAAACAGACGATAGACAACCTAAAAAAACACGGCATTATCCCACTCATGCTAACAGGCGACCCAAGCGACAACGCCTTGACAGTCGCCCAAACGCTTGGCATAGAACACGCTTATCATGGTCTATCACCAACCGATAAAGTCAATCACATCAAAGAGCTACAAAAAGACGGACATACCGTGCTGATGGTGGGAGACGGTATCAATGACGCCCCTGTACTCGGTGCATCCAACGTATCAGTGGCGATGGCAGGAGCGAGCGATTTGGCTCAGGTGTCGGCAGATGGCGTGCTACTTGGTGGTAAATTATCCGTCATCAATAACGCCATCAATCTATCAGTCAAAACTCGCCACATCATCCGCCAAAATCTGCGGTGGGCGTTGGTGTATAATACGCTTATCCTAGTGCCAGCAGGTATGGGCTATGTACCGCCTTGGCTTGCCGCCATTGGTATGAGTTTGTCTAGCCTTTTTGTTGTGGCAAATGCCATGCGGATAAAGCGAAGTTGAACCGAAGTTAAATTCAGCATAAAAACAAGCCCAACCTTGGTGTAGATTGGGCTTGTTTGATGGGATATTAATCAGATTTTGTTTTGAACCTTTTGAGCACCGTCAGTCACGGCTTCACCAGTTCTTGATACGTCTTTACCAAAACCTTTGATGGTGTTGCAACCGGTTAGTACGAACATGCCAGCTAGGGCAACAACAAGTACCTTTTTCATAAGATAACTCCTAGTTAAAAAATGGGTGAGAAAAACTCTCAAAACTTATCTTATCCAAATATTCATCATTTTACTGTAATAAAATGTAAACAAACCTTGCAAAAAGTGGTTTGTTTTTAAATTTTAGATTGTACAAATCAAAGAATACACCCTAATCAATCATTTATAAACAATTCGGCGGTTTGGGCAGTCCTGCCAAGCGATTGACATGGCGTGCGACCAATCCTGTGTTAAAGAGCTGTTGGAGTTTGGCGTTGTTAATCTCATCATCGGGCAGGGCGATGGATAGATGCTTGATGAGTGGGCGAGTGGCAGGGCTGTGATGATATTTGTCAAAAAATGCCCGAACCTGTGCCAGTATGCGATAATGTGCGTCCGTTAGCTGTACATTCAAGGTATCGGCAAGGTGTTGGGCGATGGCAGGTGTCCAAAGCGTGTGATCGGTCAAATGCCCATCAGCGTCCAAGGTTAGCTCATTAGGCAGGGGAGTTGTGGTGTCGGTCATGGTCATGGGGCGGGTTTGGGGCTAGTTGCAGGATTGGTTATATAATTAAAATTATGGGGTTAAAATTCAAGCACGCTGTCAAATAACGCACGTTTATCATAGAACACACACCGTTCATCAGCTAGGGCGTGTCGAATGTCATCATCAAATCGTGCCATCTGCTCATCAGTAAAGCCGTGCCACGCCTTTTCTATGTCGTACAAATCAAGCGACTGTATCATGCCATAGATACGACTGTCAGGGTCGCCAAGCAGTAGATGGGTGGGCGTGTCCAGAAATAGCGTGACATCATGGTCAAAGGTCGCCAGCACAAAGGCGAGGGCGAGTGCTTCATAAGCGATGAGTTCGTTGTCGCTAGCAAGTTTGATTAGGATATTCATGGTTAAAACTGCACCAGTTGGGTGTCATCATCGATGTGTAGTGCCAGCTCGGAGAGTCCGACCAAGCGAAAAGGGGGTAGGATGTTCTCGCTGTCCAAGCCATGACGACTGGCGTTATCGGCGTCACTGATACCCCGTGCCAAAGCGGTGCTGACACAGACGGGCAAATCAAGATGATACCGCTCGGCAAGGGCGACCCACAGGCGAGCGACATCAGGCACGTCCGCACTTTGCCACGCTAGGCGATTGGCGGTGTATGCTCCGTCACTGTAGAAAAACACCGAGACACGCTCGCCACTGTCTAGTAGCGTGGTGGCGGTCGTTAGGGCTTCTTTGCCTTGGCGGTCGTGGGGGCTTTTGGTGATGAGTAGTAGGGTGTGTGCCATGATGATGATGGGTTGTTTTTTGGATATTATAGCGTAAATTTTTAAATTTGGTGTAAAATAAGCAAAAATCATCAATCAATAAATCTCAAATCAACAAATCTAGCGAGTTGCCATGTCTGATTTTTGCCCCAGTGATAGCGAGCTTGCCACGCTTGCCCTTGCCAGTCCTTTTGCCTTTGGTATTTATCAAAAACAGCCGTCACAGGTCGGTGCGTTTTTGGGTCGATTTGGTTTGACGCATTCCCTTGACCGTGCGGTGTTTGATGGCTTAATCAGAGAGTTTGTGATGATTTGTGCAGGCATAAGCGGTGCAGAAGATGACATAAAAGAGAATGATGTAAAAGATGGCATAAATAAGGATGATAAAAAAGGGAATGATAAAAAAGACAATATGAGATATACCGATATGCGATATGATGAAATTGATGAATCGGCAGTCATGCAAGCGATGCGAGAACTTAGAGCCATGCTGATGGTCAAATGGATATGGCAAGATGCGTTAGGGGTCATCAGCTTAGAGAGACTCACCACGGAGCTGTCGGACTTTGCCGATGCGTGCGTGTGCTTTGCCAAGGACTATGCATGGCACAAGACAGCAGAGCGGTACGGTACACCCATGACCAGTAGTGTGCAGTTGGCACAGACAGGCATGGGGGGCGTGGGCAAAAAAAGCCCCAAAATCATGCCTGATGAATTTGCCGTCATCGCCATGGGCAAGCTCGGGGCAAGAGAGCTGAATTTATCAAGCGACATTGACCTGATTTTTGTACATCTAGGGGCGGGCGATACTGACATTAGTGAGCAGGGCAAAAAGAGCGTGGAGAATCAGAAGTTCATGACCACGCTCGGGCGAATGCTCATCCGCTTGCTTAACGACCACAGCGAGCATGGCTTTGTGTTTCGGGTGGACATGCGACTGCGTCCGTGGGGTGATGGCAGTCCGCTCATCATGAGCTTGTCAGCGTTAGAGAAGTATTTTAATCAGCATGGACGGACGTGGGAGCGGTTTGCGTGGTTAAAGGCGAGAGTGGTCAATCCCGTGTCCACGCCCTTTGCTGATGAGCTGTCGGCAGTGATGAAAAATTTCGTGTATCGTTATTATATCGATTATACCGCCTTTTCAGCACTGCGTGAGATGAAAACGCTCATCATGGCACAGCAAGCCCAACGTCAAGACACCGATAATGTCAAACTGGGCGTGGGCGGTATTCGGGACATTGAGTTCATCGCACAGGCATTCTCGCTCATCTATGGCGGTCATCATTTGGCATTGGGCGAGCGGTCGGTTTGTCTGGATGTGCTGTCTATGTTGGGTGAGCTTGATTATCTAGATGATGATGAATGCACCAAGCTCATGGATGCTTATCGCTTTTTACGGCGATTAGAACACGCCATCCAAGCCCGTCATGATGAGCAGACCCAGAGACTGCCGATGGGCGATGAGCTGGTGGCGATTGCACAGGTGCTAGGCTTTGAGAGTGTGGCGGATTTTCAAGCGGTGCTTGCCCGTCATCGGCAAAATGTCTTTGCTCCCTTTAACCGCATGGTCACCGACCGCCAAAGCCCTACGCAGACACTGGGCGAAACGGCAGAGATGGAGCGGGCGTTGCAGGGACTGCTCAGTGCTGATGGCTTGCATTTGTTAGATGAGTTTTGGCAGTCCAAGCTGGTCACCAGTTTAGAGCCTGATGCCAAGGCACGCCTTGATGGGGCGTATCCGATTTTGCTATATGCACTCTGTCATCATGCCAAGAGTGATGGGGCGGAGCGTGCCGATGATGCGGTGCCACGCCTTATCACGCTGTTGGAGTCCATCTGTCGTCGCTCGATATATCTGGTGATGATAGCAGAGAACCCGAATGCGACCATGGGGCTCATTCCCATGCTCTCGGCAAGTCCGTGGATAGCACGAGAGCTTGCCTTGCACCCCATGCTCCTTGATGACTTTTTGCAACAGCGTTATTTGCATTTGCCCGACAAAGCAGAGCTGACTGACATCCTAAGACAACAGCTGCTTCGGGTACTGCCCTTTGATGATGAGCAGTATCTGACCGCCATTCGCACCTTTAAAAAGTCACAGGTGCTGGCCGTGGCAACCGCTGACATTCTAGGCTTACGCCACATCATGAAAGTCTCGGACAGCCTGACCTTTATCGCCGAAGTTGTGCTATCATCGGCACTTAGCAGGGCTTATGATGAGCTGGTCGCCAAACACGGTCATCCTGTGCGTGCCAATGGCATGCCCACCGATGAGACGGCATGCGGTTTTGCGGTCATTGGCTATGGTAAGTTGGGCGGGATTGAGATGTCGTATGCGTCAGATTTGGACGTGGTGTTTTTGCATGACATTGACGAAAAAGCTGATACCGTGGGCGACAATGTCAAGGTGATTAGTGGCATGAAGTTCGCCTCTCGCCTTGTCCAAAAGGTCATCACTTATCTGACCACGCAGACCCGTGATGGGCGTGCCTATGAGCTAGACATGCGTCTTCGACCATCGGGCAACGCAGGCGTGATGGTCGTGTCGGTGCAGGGCTTTGATGGCTATCAGCGTGATAAGGCGTGGGCGTGGGAACATCAGGCATTGGTACGGGCTAGGGGCATTGCAGGCGACAAGGCGGTGCTGGATGCCTTTGATGCCACTCGCCATCAGGTGCTGACCGCTCACCGAGAGTCCGAGCAGGTACGCCAAGACGTGCTGTCCATGCGTCAAAAGATGAAAGAACATCTGGGCACCAAATCATCAAATCAGCCCAACAACCACGGACTGGTTCAGTCTTTTCACATCAAGCAGGACTTTGGTGGGTTGATTGACATTGAGTTTTTGGCTCAGTTTATGGTGCTTGCCCACGCCCATGCTCACCCGAGCCTTGCCATCTGGTCGGACAACGTGCGTATTTTTGAAGAAGTGGCAAAGACAGGACTGTGGTCTGATGACTGGTGCGACAGGCTCACGCAGGCGTATTTGGCGCTGAGAAAAACCACGCACGAGCTGGCATTATCCGAAAAACAGGTCGTGGTCGATGATGATAACTGGCAAGCGATTCGGGCATTTGTGTGTGGCGTGTGGGGCGAAGTGATTGGCGAGTAAAAGACTTGACAAAACAAAACCTTCGCCGATAATCTTTTAAAAATTAAAAATTAAAAATTAAAAATTAAAAATTAAAAATTAAAAATTAAAAATTAAAAATTAAAAATTAAAAATTAAAAATTAAAAATTAAAAATTAAAAATTAAAAATTAAAAATTAAAAATTAAAAATTAAAAATTAAAAATTAAAAATTAAAAATTAAAAATCCCTTGAAATTGATGTATCACGCCCCCATTTTTTTAAAATTTTAATAAAATCATAAAGTTACACCCAGATACCAAGACAGTTTATCAACACGCTTATTTATCAAGTTTTATTTTATCAAGGATTATCATCATACGCCATGACCATCAATTTTGACCGCATCCAAGGCAAGCTCAACATCCTAGCTGACGCCGCCAAATATGACGTCTCTTGCTCATCATCAGGCTCAAACCGCAAAAACCAAGGGGGTTCTCTTGGTAATTTGTCCACATCGGGCATTTGCCACAGTTTTACCGAAGATGGGCGGTGCGTGAGCCTACTCAAAATCCTATTTACCAACCACTGCATTTATGATTGTAGTTACTGCACGTCAAGACGTAGCCATGACACGCCCAGAGCCGCCTTTACGGTCGAAGAAGTGGTGGATTTGACCATGCAATTTTATCGGCGAAACTACATCGAAGGGCTGTTTTTGAGCTCAGGCATATTCAAAAGTGCCGACTATACGATGGAGCGACTCGTTGAAGTGGCACGGCGACTGCGTGAAGAAGAACGCTTTGGTGGTTATATCCATCTAAAAACCATACCTTTACGCCAAGCAGGTCTGTATGCTGACCGCCTAAGTGCCAATATCGAGATTCCGACCATCTCAGGGCTAAAACTGCTCGCCCCCGAAAAAACCCACGACCAACTAAAAGCCCCCATGCAAACGGTCAAAGATGAGATTGTGGCATTCAAAGACAGCAAAAAGCACCACAAAAAAGCCCCCAAATTTGTCCCCGCAAGACAGACCAGCCAAATGATAGTGGGGGCAACGGGCGAGACGGATTTACAAGTGGTGAGTCTTGCCAGTCATTTTTATCAAAAATACGACCTAAGGCGGGTGTATTATTCAGGCTATGCGCCTGTTTTGGCGGACAAAAATCTGCCTGCTATCTCCACGCCTGTGCCGATGGTGCGTGAAAACCGCCTGTATCAAGCCGATTGGCTCATGCGGTTTTATGGTTTTTTAGCTCATGAGATTGTCACGCCTGACGAGCCTTTTTGGACTTAGAGTGCGACCCCAAATTGGCGTGGGCGATACGCCACCGTGAGTTTTTCCCCGTGCATATCCAAACCGCTCCGTATGAGATGATACTTCGCATACCCGGTATTGGGGTCAAGACCGCCAAAAAAATCATCAAAGCAAGACAGTTTCGCACGCTGACTTTGGAACATATCCAAAAGATGGGGGCGGCGGTCAATCGTGCCAAGTATTTTATGGCGTTGTCGGGCAAAAATGAACATTTGGCACATTTGACCAAGGATAATTTTAGGCAATATCTTATCGGACAAACCCAAACCAAATTCAAAGACGAGCGAACAGGACAGCTTGCTTTGTTTTAAGGTTTTATCAATACGCCCCAAGATGTTTTTTGTGATATTGGCGTGCATAATGTTACCCAGTGTAATATGCTTATTTTGATGAATTGGAAAATAATTTGGATTTATTAACCATTGATGATAACATTACCCTAACCCATGACAGTGATTTTGATGGCTGGCTGACGGCGGTATTTGTCTGTTATGAGCAAAAGTGCACAGATAGGGCGACATTGGTGTGCCGTCATGAGTACATACCAAAGTTTTTTGACACGGTCGTGGATGTAACAACCGACCCTGCCAAAGCCGAACGGGTGCTGACCAAGCTCACCCAAACGCTTGGCAAAGATGGCATAAGACAGCTCATGTGGGCGTACTTATCCGAGCTTGACTATATCCCAAACGTGCTTTTTGGTGTGGTCAAATACGCCCTGACCAATCCCACAAAAAATATTCTAAAAGACCACGCCCATCCCGATGTCATGGCTCTACACCAAACGGTCAAATCAGTGGGGCGAGAGCGACACCGCATGAAAGCCTTTGTCCGCTTTGAGCATACCACAGACGGGGTGTATTTTGCCAAAATCAACCCTGATTTTAATGTTTTGCCACTCATTACCAATCACTTTAAGGCACGCTATCAAGACCAAGATTTTGCCATTTATGACATCAAGCGGGGCTATGGCATTTTGTCAAGGCAGGGCGATACAGACGTACAGATGATTGTTGGGATTGATGATGTATTGGCAGACAGTCACTCGGTATGGAGTGATGATGAGGCTCGTTATCAGCGATTTTGGCAGGGATATTTTGCCAATGCAACCATCAAAGAGCGTATCAATCCCAAGCTACATAAGCAGTATCTGCCCGTTCGTTATTGGCGATATTTGTCTGAAAAGCAGGTGCGTGGCGATGAAGAGTTTTTGCAGAAAAAACGCTGATATTTCCTTCTTTGTCAATGAGCATGATTATTAGAATATGATTTGAAAAGCTGTTACACCCAACCAACTTGATATTTACCACGGGTTTGTAGGGGTGTGCTGAGCACACCCTTTGATGACATTACTGTGCCTACATCCACAAATCATTGTGTTTGTAGTAATTTTAAAATTTATTGGGTATATATTTTGGATTCTTATCTTATGAGGTGTTTGGTTTTCGCCCACAAAAAAGGCTTAACTCAAAATATGAGTTAAGCCTTTGATTTATGTAAATGGTGGAGATGGCGGGAGTTGAACCCGCGTCCGCCAACACTACGCCCATGACTCTACACGCTTAGAGTCTGTCTTTGGCTTTAATCCGCACCGACCCGACAGTCAGGGTGGATTGGACGATTTGCTAAGAGTTCGCACCTGTCATCGCAACACTAACAGATGCTATCCTTTGTGCGTTCGCATCGGGGTGAGCAACCAGACCAAAGGCAATCTGTGCCGACCCAAGTAGCCCTTAGGCTGCTAGTGCGTAAGTTTCGTCGTTTGCGACTATTTTAAATGTATGTTGATTTACAAGAGGCATACGCTCTTGACGTGCATCATTAGGTTTCATTACCAGCGTCGAAGCCAGAACATCCCCAATATTTTAATTTGAACATTATAACAAGAATCAACCAATAAATCAAGCACCTGAACACATCTTGATTAATTTGGCTTATTGCCATTGTTTTCAAACCATTTTGTTTCAAGTTGTGCCAGCTCGCCTGATATTTTCATCTCTGCGACACCTTGGTTGAACATTTCGATGACTTGAGTTTTGCCTTTAGGTGCTATTGCTACAGCGTACGATCCTTTGTTGCTAGCGTCACCATATTCTAAGATATTGGTTTTATATTCAGGATAGCTTTTGGTAAGATGTTGAATGATTTGTTTGTCACTAATGATGGCATCCACTTTGCCATTAATCAGGTCCTGAAAGCTCAAAAAAATCTTTTCTTTGGTCATCACTTGTTCGATCCCGTTTTCCTTGGCGATGTCCATAAAAATCGCCCCATCTTGCATGCCCAAACGCATGGGTTTTAGGTCTGATATTGAGTTGATGGTGGTGCCATCCAAAGATAAAATCCCTGCAGGCATGTATACATAAGGATTACTAAGCAGATATTTACCTTCACGTTCGGTAGAGTAAGAAATGGATGAAATGGCAAGGTCACTCGTCTCTTGCTCGACCGATTTAAACATCTCTTGCCAAGGCAGAACATTAAACTTGACGGCATAACCATTTTTTTGGGCGATATGAGTAATAAGTTCTACATCAAAACCGATGGGATTGCCCTTTTCATCAATATAAGCAAAAGGCGACATGCCACTATTGACTGCCACCTTGATGGTTTTGGTGTTGGTGTTGTCGGTATTGACAATATTTTGTGTGGCAGGCTCTTTGTCGCCACAAGCCGATAAAAGTCCAGTCATGCAAATTGCACCAATCATGACGCCTTGACCTAAAAATGAAGTGTATCTCATAACCGCTCCTAACGCTTTTTATGTTTGTTTAAACTTTCTTAATAATATTGGGTAGATTTATTAATAATAATCATGCTCAATATTGATAATATTGTATAAAATAACATTGATTTTTGCAATGGTTAATATTGGAAAAATTCATTAATAATATTAGGAATTTTATTTATAAGTATCTGAAATAATTATCTTTTTTACATTTTTTTAAAAAACTATTAATCTTAATTTTTATGAAATTTGATAAATAAAAAACCATGTTATCTTTAATTAATTTATATCAAACATCAGGGCATGCCTTCTTTATGTATTTTTGTATAAATAACCATTTGGATTCATAAATTTTAAAATGCAGATTGCACCAAAAAAGGGCAGACCCACCCTAACCATGCAGATAGCTGTAAAAAACCCGTGATTCTGAACCGCACCCCAAAAGTTAGACACCAAACTAACCTTTGGGGTGCTTTCTATGGCAAAATACACCACCGACTTTAAACTTTCTGTCATTGCTCATTATCAAAGCAATCACAGCTACAAACGCACAGCAAAACATTTTGGTTTAGACCACAAAACCGTAGAGCTGTGGGTCAAACTCTATCAAACACACGGCATTGATGGTATTCAAAGACGAAGTACCAAAGCCGTCTATGACACAGACTTTAAACTTAATGCAATCAAACAACTTCAAAATGGCAAATCCTTAACACAGCTTTCCATAGAGCTTAATCTACCAACCCCATCTTTACTGTCAAACTGGTTAAAATCCTACCAAACCTTTGGTATAATGGGATTAGAACCCAAACCCAAAGGCAGAAAAGCAATGTCAAACAAACACAACGCCAATCAAAACAAATTAACAAACAAAACAACAAGCAAACCAAGTTGGCAGGCCAAACCAGACAATGAAAAAAGCGTTGATGACTTACTTGCTGAACTTGCCTATCTTAGAGCAGAAAACGACTACCTAAAAAAGCTCGATGCCTTAATTCGTCAAAAGGAACAATTAAAGAACAAGTCCTGATTGTTCAAGAATTAAGGCATAAACACAAACTTAACAACCTACTGGCAGTTTCAAACCTGCCAAGAAGTGTGTTTTACTACCACATACGCCAAAGCACAAAA
>NZ_AUGF01000045.1 GCF_000426885.1 Moraxella caprae DSM 19149
CAAAGTCAGCGGCTATCTGCTCATAGGTGCGATATTCTTTAAAATACTGTAAGGTTGCCATTAACAAATTGGGCATGCTGATTTTAAGTTTTCTACCGCCTCTTTGATGTACAGCAGCTTGTGCTTGCTCTAAACAAGCAAGCATTTCATTAAAAACCCTGCGTTCAATGCCAACTAAGCGTTTGAATTTGGTGTCGGATAGGTGTGTGGAGGCTTCATAGTTCATTGAGGTATTTTAGCATAGAATGGGTTTTGCAGGAGGTCTATTATATCATTTTTGATACATTTTGGCTTGAAAATAAAGCCAAGCCCCCTTATTGAAATGAAAATGACAAATGATAAATAACAACCGAGAACACCATGAGCCAATTTTCACAAATCACCCTAAACGGCAAAGACACCGCCAAATTTTTACAAGGTCAATTAACCGTCAATGTTGATAAACTCACCCATGATTTTTTGCCCTGTGCCATTAGCGACCTAAAAGGGCGTGTTACCTTTGGACTGTGGGTATCTCGCACTGATGATGAGACCTTTGTACTCATCACGTCGGCGGACTGCATGGATAATCTTACCGCCCATATCAAAAAATACGGGGCGTTTTCTAAATTTAGCCAGTCCGCCCCCACGCCCATTTATCCTATCGTGGCAAATGGCGTGCCGACTTTTGATAATGATGAAAACCTTGCTGACTTTGGAGTATGGGCGAAAGCGAGCATTGAGACGGGCAATGTGTGGATAACCCAAGCCACAGCGGGGCTGTTCCAACCCCAAGAGTTACGCCTGCACCAGCGTGGGGGCGTGGATTATGATAAGGGGTGCTATCTAGGACAGGAGATTATCGCACGGCTCTACTTTAAGGCAAGTCCAAAAGCCTACTTACACCGTGTGCGACTGCCTAAGCCTGTCCAAGACGGCGACAAGGTCGGCAAAGTGCAAATCGTCAATGGCGTGGTGCATGATGACGGCTTTGACGCACTCGTCATCGGCTCGCCTGAGCATGTGGCAGAGATTGGGGAGATTTTGCCGTTGCCTGATAACCTGATGGGCGATGTGGGGCGAGTAAAATAAGGGGCTGATGATGTTTTAAAGGGGTTTGTAGGGCAAATCACATTTACCCTTTTAAAAAACCTTGATTTTGGGCGAATACTCTTTGCTCTGACATGCCCATTTTATCATAACAATTTTAATGGTAAATTATAAAAATCACACGTCAAGCAAAAAATTAATCGGGCCGTCATTGACCGCCACGACCGCCATATTCGCCCCAAATTCACCTTTGGCAACATCGGGATAGACTTGTTTGGCATAGTCCACTAACTTATCAAACAACGCCCTTGCATCATCTGGGGGCATGGCAGGGGCAAAATCAGGACGGCGACCCTTGTCGGTTTTTGCCATTAGGGTAAATTGCGACACCAGTAGCAAGCCACCGCCCACATCGGACACTGATTTGCCCATTTTGCCGTTGTCGTCTTCAAAAATGCGGTAGGCGATGATTTTATCCACCAGTCTGCACGCTTTATCAAAATCATCATCTTTGCCAATGCCGATATAGGCAAGCACGCCTGATTGGATTTGTCCGATGATTTGACTGTCCACGGCGACATGGGCGGACTTAACTCGTTGGATTAGGGCTTTCATAGATTTCCTTTTTAATGATATTTTTAAAACAATCAAGTTTAAAACAGCAAGGGATAAAATGATAAGTGAACATAAGATTCACCTATGTCATGTTTGCCATTGGGCTTTTCGTCAAAATGGACATTTTGTAATTTGCCTTGATATTTTTTGGGTAAGTCAATATCGGTAATCACAATTTGCCCCCGCTCATTGATATGAACATGGGGGTCAGGTTCTACATAAGATTCGGCATAGTCTTTGCCCAAAAGCTGAAAATTACTGTATATTCTGCCGTCATAAAACCGCAAAAATCTATCTCTGCCCTGATGAAATACAATGACAGTAACACATTTTTGGGTTTTTTCTGTGCAAATATAATAGCTTTCATGATAAACAACAAGCACCCAAAACAAAAAGGCGATTGCCAAAATTCCCACGCCCAATGACGTAAAGAGTAATATCAAAAACGGCTTTTTCATGCGTTATTTCTGACAATAAAAAATCGCACCCAATCATACCCCCAATTAAAAAGTAGCGTATATACCCCAATCACCGCCACCACGCCAATATCCATAATAAACGCCGTCCACAGCGAGACATCTAGGGCGTAGGCAATCATCGGCACGGTTGCCAAAAACAGCCCACCTTCAAACAAGCCCATATGAACAAGGCGAGTGCCAAGCGAGCAGTCAAGGCGTTCGCCCGTTACCACTTTGTCAAACAAAAAATTAAACACCATGTTCCACACCACCGCCAGCACCGAGATTACCACCGCCAAGCCTGTAGCGTGGGCATGGCTATGGTTGTCGCCAAACAGGGCAAAAACAGCCACCGTCAGCCCAGTCGCCCCAATCTCAAACAGCATGGCATGAAATAGGCGTTCTTTGGCGGTCATGGGATTGGGGGTGTTTGGCATAAAATTTGGCTAAAAAACAGTTATTATACCAAACATTAACCCGCCGAAAAATTGGCAAACAGCACCTTTTTATCGCCATAATAAAACTCATCATTGATAAAAATCTGACACGCCACGCCACAGCAATGCCAACTGCTACCGACTTTTACGGTAATTTTGGTGTCATTGACATAAAAATCTTTGGCAAATCCAAATCTTTTAAAATTACTCCCTTTGTAGTAATGCACCTGTTTGCCGTCTATGATGATCTCTTCTGTGGTCTGACCCAGAAAATTCCAACCATTATTAACAACAATGTCCATGCCGTCATAGGTGGTTTGCCATGTCTTTTTAAAGGTTTTTGCAAACGTCATTTTGAGCATTTTTATCTGCCTTATTAAAAAAAGAAGTCCTTATCTTAACAAAAATACGTTACAATAGCGTGGTTGATTTGTTATTTTAACTGTAAGGCATGAACATGAACCTATTTACCCTAGCCCAAAACTTAGCCCCACAGCAAACCCTATCCGAAGTGGCAGGCTACCTTGCCAAAAGCCAAAATCCGTACATCAAAAAAGCCTTTGTCCATACCTTTGCCAAGGCTTACAACATTGATTTGACAGAATATGAACGTGGCAATTTGGACGATTATGAGAGCTTCAACGACTTTTTTACTCGTGAATTAAAGAGTGGTATGCGACCGATTGACGACACTGCAGACGGCATTGCCTGCCCCGCTGATGGTAAAATCAGCCAAATCGGAGCAATCACAAATGGGCAACTACTCCAAGCCAAGGGGCGAGATTATGACGTGGGGCAACTTTTGGCAGATTTTGAGCTGGGTAAGGCGTTTGTGGACGGCTCATTTGCCACGATTTATCTTGCCCCGACTAATTACCACCGTGTGCATATGCCCTTTGACGGTACGTTAGTTGCCACACGCTATGTGCCAGGTACGCTGTTTTCGGTCAATAACACCACCGCCGAGAACGTCCCTGACCTGTTTGCCCGTAACGAGCGGTTGGTGTGCGAATTTGATACCGCTTTTGGGCGTGCGTGCGTGGTGCTGGTTGGGGCGATGATTGTGGCGGGGATTGAGTCTGTGGCGACAGGGGCAATCAAACGCACGCCCTACATTCAGCACCGCACGCATGACATCACGTTCAAAAAAGGCGATGAGCTTGGGCGGTTTTATCTAGGTTCTACCGCCATTATCGTGCTACCAAAATCGGCAAATGCCATATGGGGCGATGAGTTTGTACATGGTAAGACGGTGGTAATGGGGCAGAGGATTGGGCAAGTTGCAAAATCCTAACAACACCACGCCTGACAATACTCCACTTGACAACACCACGCCCAACAACAATGTCGGTGCATTGGCATTAACCGCCGTTGGCTCGGTGCTGTTGGTGTGGCTTGGGCTATATGTTGGTCTTATGATAGGTGGTGTGGTGTTTGGGTTGTTCTTTGGCATGATGTTATCCTATCTGATACTTATCATGGTAAAGGCACAAAAGGCGGTTTGGGCGTTGATATTTTTGATATTTTTGATTACCAATATTATTGCATTGATAATTTTATCAAAATTTATTGAGCTAAGAGACTCACAAATATTTGCCCTTATCATTATTGACATACTGATTTACACCTTGACTGCCTTAATGCTGTTTGATTTTTGTGGATTTAAAAATCTTTGGGCGAAAATCGGTATTGGTATATTCTTTTTATTGTTTTTTGGATTGCCAAGTCTGTTTGGTATGATAGTTCTTCTTGCTGTTGTTAGTGTAACCGTTTGATTGATGTAGGAAAGCCATGCACCTACCCCCACTCTTTACCGAAACCGATCGCACCGTCCTTACCGACTTTATCAAAACCCACCCATTAGGCATGCTTATTAGCATAAAAGACGGCACGCCCCAAGCGGATTTGTTGCCCTTTTATGTGGTGCAAAAAGACGACGCGCTCATCGCTCATTTTGCCAAAGCCAATCCGCTTGCTGAGTATGTCAATGGGACAGACGTGATGATACTGTTTTATGGCGAAGAGGGCTATATCACGCCCAACTGGTATCCGTCCAAGCACGTCCACCACCGCCATGTGCCAACGTGGAATTATGAAGTGGTGCAGGTGCGTGGGCGTGCTGGCGTGTTTGATGATGTCAAGGGACTCATGCGTGCGGTTGGCACCTTGACCAATATCCATGAAAGCACACAAGACACCCCTTGGAAAATGAAAGACGCTCCTACCGACTATCTGGCGGACGAGATACAGGGCATTTTGGGCTTGACGGTGGATGTCGGTGAGATGGTTGGCAGATTTAAACTGAGTCAAAACCGAGAACAGGGCGATTTTGACAGCGTGGTGCAAGGCTTGACCGATAGCGGACAAGTGGGGCTGGCGAGATCGTTGCTCGGACAAGGGAGTGATGATTTTAAAAGAAAAAGGCGTGTCGGGGGCGAATCATATTCGCCCAGATTTAACATTTGATGATTTACCCTGATAATCTGCCTAAATTAGGATTGATAAATGGGGTTTTGGATTAAATTAAAACCCAACCCAAATCCCCAATTCAACCCCAAACCTAAACCAATCTTTCTCCACTGACAATCACGCCATTATTATCGGCATAGACCCAATCGCCGTCATGGACGACCACCCCACCAATCGCAATCGGCAGACCTGTCTCGCCCACGCCCTTTCTTACGCTCTTTTTGGGAATGCTTGCCAAGGCTAGCACGCCAAGACTCATCTTGGCAATCTCGTCCACGTCTCGCACACAGCCACAGATGATGACCCCTGCCCAGCCGTTATCCACAGCCGATTTGGCAATCATGTCGCCCATTAACGCACAGCGTAGGGATGCACCACCGTCCACGACTAGGATTTTGCCTTGTCCGTCTGTGGCAAGCAGTTCTTTGATATGGGAGTTGTCCTCAAAGCATTTGACCGTAACGGCTTGCCCGCCAAAGGTTGTGATACCGCCATAGTGCTTGAACGATTTGCCGTCTATCGTGGGTGGTATGACGTGAATGGTTTTGTCTTCGTTGTCGTCCAGTAAGTCGCAGGTGATGAAGTGGGTCATGGTTTTGTTCTTAAAAAAATGATTTTAATATAGCGATTTTAAAAATATTTGTCAAGACAATACCCCATTCTCAACTTTACATAAATGACTGATTTATCAAGGGCGAATTGCAATTCGCCCTTACAATTTAAAAAATAATTATTGAGCAATCAATAAGTTACCATTTTAAGTTGAGGTTGGAGTAAGACAATACTACTTTGCCATCAAAAATTTGACCAATTCATCATTTGCCACGTTGCCTTCAAACAACTCGCCATTTTCGCCATAGACGGCAGGGGTGGCGATGATGGCAAGGGGGCGGACTTTGGCGATGTTGGATGACAGATGGTTGTCGTCATTACCGCATTGGTTGCCTACCTTGACCCCTTTCATGGCAAGGTCTAGGAGCTTGGCACGCTTGGCGTTATCACGCTCGCACCAGATTTGTCGCATGGGCTTAGGCGACTCATCATAGACAGGATAACCGATGACTTTGACGGTAATGCCTTTGGCGGTAAGATTGGGAATGTTTTTGTGAAGTATCTTGCAGTAGGGGCAGTTGATGTCGGTGGCGACATAGACGACCGCTCGCTCGTCTTTGGCAGGATAGATGGTCAGATTGGCAGGGTCTAAGGTGGCAAGCGTGTGGCGGTTTTTGGCGGTCTCAAAGGCGGTGTCAAGTCCGCCAAGTTTGCCGTTGGCAATCACGCTGACATCACCCCCGATGACATAACGAGCGTCTGCACTGACCAAAAATGGCGTCCCATTTTGAGCAACCGCCCAAAGCAATCCCTTGATACTCGTGTGAAAAAACACGGTGTCAGGGGTGACTAGGGGCAGGGCGTTCATGTTGGCAAGCAGGGCGATTTTATGGTCTTCGTCTATCGGGGTGCCTGTGGGCTTATCGCTCATGATGGCAGGGTTGATGGCGTGAATGGTGCTGGGGTTCGGCTCGGCGGTGGCGTTAATCACATAGCGAGCATCAGGCGTGATAAGTAGGCTCTCGCCCGTGGTCAGCGTTACCATCAAAAGCTCGCCAATGCCTGTCGGGGTGATGGTGCGAACGGGCGTGGCAAGTCCGATTTGGCGTAGGGTTTGTTTGATGAGTTGGTCGTCGCTTGCGGTAATGGAGACAGGTGTCTGGGCGGTGCTTGGCAGACTGACGGCGGCAGTTGTGATGGCAAGGCTTAGGGTAAGTAACGTGCTAAATGTTTTCATGGTTTATCCCAAAATGATTTGGCATAGATTATACCCCAAAATCTAAGCCAACGAGAGCCGTTTACAACTTCCCCACAATCTGACAAGGTTGGGTAGTAAAGTATGATTGGCAAAAATCCATAAAAATTGGGGAGGTGGCGTATTTATTGCCCAAATTTCACATCCTAATCAAAACTGCCCAATCTCATCATCACTCAAAAAGCGACTCTCGCCCATCTCAAGCCCGTCCAGCGTAATCGTGCCAATGCTTGCTCGGTGTAGCTCGATGACTTTATTGCCAAAATACGCCATCATGCGTTTGACCTGATGATATTTACCTTCGGTCAAGATAAGCGTGGCGTGCGTCTCGTCTGTAAATGACAACTCGGCAGGGCGGGTTTTTTCGGTATCGCCTTCTAACAAAATGCCGTTTGCCACTTGTTTTATGGCACAGGCTTGCTCGTCAGCGGTCATCGGGTCGGCAAGTGTAATCTCATAGCGTTTGGGCTGATGACGCTTGGGACTGGTAACTCGGTGTAGCCACGCTCCGTCATCGGATAGAAGTAGTGCTCCTGTGGTGTCCACGTCAAGCCGTCCTGCAATCCGCAAACTTGCCACTTCTGGCACGGCAATCAGCTCGGTAACAATGGGGTATTCTTTGGCTTTTAGGGTGCATTCAAAGCCGTCTGGCTTATAGAGCAAAATATAACGGCTACCGTCCGCCACTGACAACGGCTCGCCTGCCCACAGCACGTCATCATCGGCATTGATATGTACGCTACCGTCTTTGATGACTTTATCGTTTACGGTAATCTCGCCCCGATGTAGGATTTTTTTGCATTCACTGCGGGAGAGTTCAGTGGCTTTACTTAAAAATTTGTCTAGTCTCATTGTTTGGTCTCAGGTGTTTTGGTTTAAAAATAATGGTGTTTAGTGTATCATACTTATACATTTTTAGAAAAATTTTCGCATGACCTACCATACCTTATCTGCCCCTTGCCAAGCGGTTTATGAAATCAAAAAAAGCGAATTTCTCGCCTTTGCCTATCCCATTAGCCAAAAAGACGAAGTGATGTTTCACGTGGAACAGTTGCGTGAGAGACACCCTGACGCTCGTCATCATTGTGTTGCCTATATTTTGGGCGACCCACACAACACCACATCGGCAGGCTTTGACGATGACGGCGAACCAAACGGCACGGCAGGCAGACCGATTTTAAATGTGTTGCAACACAAGGCAATTGGCGATGTGCTGGTGGTGGTCGTGCGGTATTTTGGCGGCATCAAACTGGGGGCAGGCGGATTGACACGAGCTTACGCTACCGCCACGCAACTGGTGGTAGATGAGATGATCCTTGTGCCATTTGTGCCAAAATCACAGGTCAAAGTCGCCACCACTTTTGCCCACGAAGCCCAAATCCGCTATCTGGTCGGGCAAGTGGGTGGCGAGATTTTAGGGGTGGACTATGCTCACCATGTCGTGATGAGCGTGGAGCTAGACAGCGAAAAGGTGGGCGAGTTTGGAGAGAGTTTGGGGGTGTTTGGCGAGCTGTTAAGGGGAGAGTAATTATAGTAAATCAACCCCAATTTGCACCAATGCTAAATATTGAAAAATACCTTTGTGGGAGCGTGCTTTCCACACCTTTTGGTGGTGTATTTTGAAGTTAAACGATGATAAAAAGACATAAAAAAGTCCGCACCAATCATGGCACGGACTGTATGAGCGAGCTGATTATTTTTTCTCTTCACGCACTTTATTGATAAGAAAATCAACCACTTGGGTAACTTTGGCATCATCGCCTGCAACCACATATTTACCATGCACGACAACGGCAGGCACGCCAGTGAGCTGATAGTTTTTCGCCCCTGCTTTTGAGCGTTCTAGTTTGGTGGTAACGGCAAATGAGTCGTAAGTGGTGTTAAACTTGGTTTTGTCCACGCCTTGGGTGGCATACCAGTCGGCAAGGGTTTCTTTGGATCTGTCCACACGTTTGCCGTCTTTGTGGATGGTGTCAAATAGGGCTTGGTGGGTTTTTTCTTCATAACCCATAATTTGGGCGGCATAAAAACCACGGGCAGGCACTTCCCACACAGGGTTCATGGCGGCAGGCGTGCGGAAAAACGCCACGTCTTTGGCACGGGTTTTTGCCCATTTTTGCATGTGTGGCTCTAAGCTGTAACAATGCGGACAACCATACCAAAAGAACTCACGCACCACGATGACATCGCCAGCGATTTTCTCGGGATTGGGCAGGACTTTGTAGTCTTGACCTTCAACAAAATTGGCATGAGCCATGCCAGATAGACCAACCGCCAACGCAAGGGCGGTGAATTTAAGGGTGTTTTTCATAAAAAATCCTAGATTGGCACAGTGCCAACAAATCGTTTTGGTAAAACCAAATATGGGTAAATAAAAATATCGCATAGTTTAACTTATTTTTGCCAAAATTGGGTAATAGAATTCTTAATCAAGCGTTGTATTATGTAAATTTTTATGAAATCTGCCTAAAATTTAAGCATTTTTAAATGAACAACACAAATTTTGCCAAAATCTGTATGAAAAGCAAGGGAAAAAGTGGTTAAAAATCGCTAAAAATGGTAAGATAAGCCAATTTATCACTTGGGATAGCTCATGACCGCACACACCGCCCACAATGCCGACTTTGATGAAATTGGCAAATTCACCCGCCTCGCCGATGAATGGTGGGACAGACAAGGGGCGTTTAAGTCCTTGCACGACATTAACCCCTTACGCCTTGACTGGATAGAAGACCAAACGTGTGCCTTTTTTGGCTCAAGATTAAACGGCAAAAAGGTGCTGGACGTGGGCTGTGGTGGCGGTATTTTGTCGCATTCTATGGCGGTGCGTGGGGCGGACGTGCTGGGTGTGGATTTGGGGGAGCAAAACCTGCAAGCAGGGCAGATTCATGCCGAGCGGACAGGCATGACCGACACGCTCGCCTTTCGCTGTGTGGCGATAGAAGAGCTTGCTAGCGAGCAGGCGGGGATGTATGACGTCGTAACGTGCATGGAGATGTTAGAACACGTCCCTGACCCGTCTGCGATTGTGCGTGCGTGCTTTGCCTTATTAAAGCCCAATGGCGTGTTTGTAACGTCCACGATTAACCGTAACCCCAAATCCTACCTATTTGCAATTGTGGGGGCGGAGTATGTGCTACGCCTTGTGGATAAAGGCACGCACGATTTCAACAAATTCATCACGCCTGCCGAGCTTGATGACATGGCTATCAGGGCAGGATTTGCCCGTGATAACATGACGGGGTTACATTATAACCCCTTAACCAAGCGGTTTTGGCTCTCTGACAGTAATGTGGACGTCAACTACATGATGTCGTTTGTCAAGGGTCGAAGCCCAAAGGCGGTGGGCTGACATGACAAGCACAACAAAGCTAAATGCGGTTTTATTTGACTTAGACGGCACGCTCATCGACACCGCCCCTGATTTTATCCGTATCATCAAGCTCATGTGTGCCAAGCACAATCACCCTTGCCCCGCTGATACTGCCATTCGTGAACAGGTCTCGGCAGGGGCTAGGGCAATGGTGCGTTTGATGTTTGGCGATGAGCTCATGAACGTGGCGGACACGGACGAGCGAATGCTTGCCTATCGTCAAGAGTTTTTGGATTTGTACGAGCAGGACATTTGTGTGGATAGCCGACTGTTTGACGGCTTGGACAGCCTACTCGACACCTTAGAAAGTAAAGGCGTGGCGTGGGGCATTGTTACCAACAAACCTAGATATTTAGCAGAACAGCTTCTGGATAAATTAGACCTAGCCAAATGCTGTGCGGTGCTTGTTTGCCCTGATGATGTGGCAAACACCAAGCCCGACCCAGAGCCGATGTTTTTGGCGTGCAAAAAGCTAAACATAGACCCCAAAAATTGCATTTATGTGGGCGACCACATCAGAGACATACAGGCAGGGCGAGCATCTGGCATGATGACGGTGGCGGTAGGGTTTGGCTATATCGTCCCTGATGAAAATCCCCATGAGTGGGGGGCGGATAAGGTGGTGGATACGCCTGATGAATTGGGGCGGTTGGTGTTGGGGTTGGTTTAAGCCGTTGCCAATTTGACAATGCTAGTTTTAAAATGATTTAAATTTAACCGCTTTTAATTTTTCATTGATAAAATATGCGTGCCACGCACCTTTTAAATAAAATAAATAAAAAATATATTTAATGAGCTTAATATTTGCCACAGGCTTGTAGGGGTGGGCTTTCCACGCCCGTTAATAAAACTAGTACACGCCTACGGTGGTATATTTTGGAGTTAAGCAAGTATAAAATTATTTAAATTTAACCATATTTTAATTTTTACTTAATAAAACAAATCAGTACCCAACCATGACGACACAAGACATTTTAAACTATACCCCGACCACCGACAGCCTAGCCGACAAGATTATCCTAGTAACAGGAGCAGGGGACGGCATTGGCAAAGTGGCAAGCCTAACCTATGCCAAATGTGGGGCGACTGTACTCCTGCTTGGCAAAACAGAGTCCAAACTAGAAGCGGTCTATGATGAGATAGAGAGTTTGGGGCTTGCCATGCCTGCCATTTTGCCCATGGACTTAGAAAAGGCGAGCTTTGCCCAGATGAATGAGCTTGCGACCCTAATTCAAAAAGAGTTTGGCAGGCTTGACGGCGTGCTACATAATGCAGGCGTGCTTGGGGCATTGACCCCACTTGAAATGTACGACCCTATTACCTTTGAGCAGGTCATGCATGTCAATGGCACAGCCGTGTTTATGCTTACCCAAGCCCTATTTCCACTACTTGTCTCCGCCCCCAGTGGCTCGGTGGTGTTCACAAGCTCGGGCGTGGCAAAAGTGCGACCCTTTTGGGGGGCGTATGCCTTATCTAAGCAGATGATAGAAGGCATGAGTACCATTTTTACCGAAGAGACCAAAAACCACACCGCCTTGCGGTTTAACTGCATCAATCCAGGGGCGACTCGCACCAACATGAGAGCCCACGCCTTTCCAGGAGAGAATCCTTTGACCCTAAAAACGCCCGAAGACATCATGCCTGCCTATGTGTATCTCATGACCGACATGGCAAGCGGGGTAAAAGGGCAAGTGATACATTGCCAACCCAAATAACATCAGGGGCGAGTATTCGCCCTTTTTTGTGGGCGTACGTCTTTGTACTTGAAATTTAAACGAAAATTGATAAACTACCACAAAACATTAAAAAATTTTGAGCATTCACATGGATTTATTACAACATTTATTTTTAATATTCATATTGATATTAGTATCAAGTTTTTTTTCAATTTCTGAGATTGCCTTAGCAGGGGCAAGAAAATTGAAACTAAAACTCATCTCCGAAGGGGGCGATAATCGTGCTGATAAAATCATGCACTTGCAAGAAAATTCGGCGGACTTCTTTGCCACCAGCCAAATCGGTCTAAACGCAGTCGCTATTCTTGGTGGTTCGGTGGGGGAGGGGGCGCTTCGTCCTTATTTTGCCCAGTTTATCGGACAGTTTTATCAAGGGCAGTGGACAGAGAGTATTGCGTTTTTTACGAGTTTTGCGGTGGTAACGCTCATCTTTATCCTATATGCTGATTTGATTCCCAAACGCATTGCCATGATAAACCCCGAAAAGGTCGCCCTAGCAGTCATTAATCCCATGCTCGTGGTCATCAAGGTGGTCAAACCGCTTGTGTGGATTATCAACGGCATTGCCAACGCCACATTTCGCCTGTTCAAAATCAGCACCGTGCGAGAAGAGAGCATTACCTTTGATGATGTCTCTGCCATTATGGATGCAGGGGCAGAAGCAGGCGTGGTGTTACAGCAAGAACAGCATTTTATTGAAAATGTCTTTGAGTTAGAAGAGCGTACCGTGCCGTCATCGATGACTGTGCGTGAAGATGTGGTGTATTTTACGCTGGGCGAGTCCGAAGAGTCCATGCGACAAAAGATAGCTGAGTTTCCTTATTCCAAATTTTTGGTGTGCAATGAGACCATTGACCAAGTCATCGGCTATGTGGACACCAAAGACATTTTGGTAAGGCTACTCAACAACCAATCTTTTGTACAGCTTAACGAGAGTACCATTCGTAACGTGCTGATTATCCCTGATACGCTCACTTTGTCCGAGCTTTTGGATAAATTTCGTGCCAGTAAAGAAAAATTTGCGGTCGTCATCAACGAATATGCGTGGGTGGTCGGGGTCATTACATTGTCCGACATCATGATGACGGTCATGGGGGACTGGGGGTCGCCCATCGAGGAAGAACAGCAGATTATCCGCCGTGATGAAAATTCGTGGCTCATCGATGGAAGTACGCCCATTGATGATGTCAAGCACGCCCTTGATGTGGTGGAGTTTGAAGATTGGGATCATTATGAGACGTTGGCGGGCTTTATCATGTATCGTTTGCGGAAGATTCCACGTCCTGCCGATTTTGTCGTGCATGAAAATCTAAAATTTGAAGTGGTGGACATTGACCATTATAAGATTGACCAAGTGCTGGTAACTCGTCTGCCTGAGAATGTAGAAGAAGTGGCAGATAGGGACTGGATGTAGGGCGAGATGCGTTTGTAAAAATGTTTAAAAATATTAGGGCGGAATAAATTCGCCCTTTTTTATGCAAAATTTTTATGCAAAAATGCCAAATCATCACCGCACCAACCATGCTATAATAGTTACCTCACACCCAACCGACATAGATTATGAGCCTATCTGACATCTTGCACCATCGCCGTGCCGTGCGTGAGTACCTACCCACGCCCATTGACCCCAACATCGTCAAGGACTGCCTAGCCCTTGCCACGCTTGCTCCGACCAGCTCTAACATGCAACTGTACGAGTGCTACCACATCACCGATAAAGCCACACTCGCCACACTTGCCAAAGCCTGCCTATCCCAAAGCTCTGCCACGACCGCTGACCAAATGGTGGTGTTCGTGATACGTCCTGATTTGCACAGACAGCGTGCCACATCGGTGTTTGCCTTTGAGCGTGAAAACGTACGTACATACAGCCCTGTTCATAAGGTGGACAGGCGTATTAAGAAATTTGACCATTATTATAATCGGCTCATGCCCCTGCTCTACACCCAAGATGTGCCACTGGTGGGGACGGCAAGAAAGGGCGTGGCGTGTGCCATCTCAAAGGTTCGCCCCATGCAAAAGGACGTCTCAAAAGATGACATTCGTATCGTCATGCACAAAAGCTGTGGACTGGTCGCTCAGACGTTCATGCTTGCCATGAGTGAGCGTGGGCTTGATACTTGCCCCATGGAAGGCTTTGACGGGGCGATGATAAAGACCCTACTTAGACTGCCTGCCATAGCCGAGATTAATATGGTGGTGTCGTGCGGTGTGCGTAGCGAGCAGGGCGTATGGGGCGAGCGGTTTCGTGTGCCGTTTGATGAAGTGTATCGGCAGATTTAACGCTTTGCAAGGTTGCTTGGCAACTCAATAAGTCCAGCACTAGACGGACAAAGCTATGTCTATGTGATTGCCAAAGACAGCAGGCACTTGGATAAATAGGGAATTGGCATACAGATAATCTTCCCCGCTTTCATCGATGATTCGTACCATGCCCAACTGCTCTGCGGTTGGGTCGTCTAGCTGTTTGTAAAGTTTCATGACTTCCAAACTGGCAGGGTAGTCTTTATTATTAATGCACAATAACCATTTCATGATAGTAACCTTTTGATTTTATACTCAACCGCATCAATGCCATGACATTCGTACCAATGGATTTCGGCTTCATAGACTTCGTTGTTTATTTTGACAAGGCAAAAGCCCTTGCATTCTTCCAATTGGTTCCGCCATAGGTGCGTTTTAGGCGGTTGATGTCTCTGATAGCACCCATTTTGGCAAAGCAATCTTTACCAGTGATGGGTGGTATGATGTCAAAATTCATGGGTTATTTTACCATTTTTTAAAGTGGTTTGGGTCTGCATTGTAAAACAATCACTCCCCATGCTTATCTTCAAATGCCTGATGTTCGGCTTGATATAACTTGCCCAGTCGCTCTTGGGTGGGTTTGTCAAGCAGTTCTCTGGCTTCCTTAAAAAACTCATTTTCTTCTTCTTTTAAATGGTGCAAGGTCTCATCAATAAGCTCTTGTGCCGTCTTAAAAAATCGCTCGTCCCCTGTTCGCCTATCGGACAGCACCGCCATCATCTCGTCCATCTCATGATGTTCGGCAATGGCGTGGCGAGAGAGTTCTAACCCATCATCAAACGCCATCACAGGCACATACAGATGACGCTCTTCAGCGGCGGCGTGGGCTTCTAGCTCATTTTTTAGGGGGATAAAGGCACTCTCGGCTTTGGGGCGGTCTTGTTGGGTGATGGCATGTTGAAAATCTTGACACAGCTTACGCTGAATGTCGTGATGATGAATGAGTGTGCTAAAAATGTCTGACTGGCTCATGGCTTGTCCAATAAAAAGAGATATGATGGGTAGTAAATATAATCATCATAACAAAATAAGCCATGCTTGACAACGCAAGCCTGCCCATCTGTACAAAACAGCGACATTTTAAAATAAGTAATTACAAAAAAACCGCCTCATAAAGAGCGGTTCGGGGGCATGACGCCCAATTATTTGCGTTTTTTACCGCCTTGCACGGCTTTAAAACGGGGGTTGGATTTGCAAATGACAAAGGTGCGACCACGACGGCGAACCACTTGGCAATCTTCGTGGCGGGTTTTGGCGGATTTGAGTGATGATAGTACTTGCATGATACTCTCCTGTCAGAGCTGAGATAAATAAAATGTTATAATATACCAAAAATAAGCAAAAAACAAGAGAATTGAGAATAATTCTTGTAAATTATTCGTGTAAAGGGGGTTTAAAATTTGCCCAGTCTTAAATTAAAATGGTAACTTACTGATTGTTGGTTTTTTTCCTATAAATTCATCCAAAATATCATCAATAAACAATGCCCTTTATTTTAAAATTGATAATAAGTGTTTTGTCTCAGTGCTTTTTTAATCATATCTAACGAATTTGATATTTGCCACAGGATTTGTAGGGACGTGCTTTCCACGCCCTTGATGATGTAATGATTTTATCGGACGTGCAGAGCCAGTCCCTACGCCCAAACATCATTGCGTTTGTGGTAATTTTAAAGTTCTTTATCTATATAATGATGGATGATTAAGTCATCTTGTCCTAACTTGATGATTTAAACCTAACCTAGCCATATCACGGAGAAAATGATGAAATTATCTTATCTACTGCCTGCTGTCTTGTTATTCACCAGTACCGCCCATGCAGAGAGCTTAAACAGCCTAGTAAATAAACGGTACACGCCATGAATCAAGAAGAGATAGAGTATAATGGCGAAGATGCCTATACGTACGCATTGTCGCAAAAAGACATTATTTATGCTGACATCAATAAAGATGGCAAAAAAGATGCGATAGTCTCGCTGTATTATTGCGAAGAGCTAAACTGTTAGAAACAGTCGCGTTATTTACAGTATTAAGGTAAAATACTGCAAATGAACATACACAAAAACACAAGACTGCTTCCCCACCATAGGGAAGCCATTTGGACTGCTTATCACAAAAACAAGCAATCATTGACTTCACTGGCACTCGAGTACAAAGTATCAAGACCTACCATTTACAAGGTCTTAAAACTTGCTCGTGTTAAACTGCTTAAACCCCAAACCAGTACCAACAATCGCTTTAAACAAGCCAAGTATGGCATTAAACGCTTAGCTAAGATTGAAA
>NZ_AUGF01000046.1 GCF_000426885.1 Moraxella caprae DSM 19149
ATACCTAATATGCGACCAATTGAACGAAAGCCCAAACCTTCTAGATACATATTGATTGCCATTTGCTTGGTTTCTTCGCTTTTATGATGCGTTGGTTTATGTACTGAAAAGTAATGATTGCAACCTTTGCACTTATAGCGTTGTCTGCCATTGTTAAAACCTGCTTTGACAAAGTGTTTGTGCTTACATTTAGGACAACTATCAAATGTTTCGTTCATTGGTTTTTACTCTATGGTAAAGTATTGAGCTATTTTAACTTATGTATTTGTTTTTAACAATACCTAATTTTTTAAAGTTTGCCATATTGTTACTTTGACATCCAAATAAAAAACCTATTTACCAAAAATGGGTAAATAGGTTGGAGAAACAAAAACAATGGATGATAAAATTATCAATCAACGTGGGTTTACAACCACGTTTTGGTCGGTGTTGATGATAATCTCAGAAGGTCTGTCCACAACGATACGCACTTCATTAGGGTTTATTTGGTGGGCGTTGCGGTAGTTGTCATAAGCTTCGGTACAGCCCACACAACGAGAGAGTGCCGACCAAGGTTTGACAACCAAAGTCTTGTAAGAACTCTCCACGCTGCCTGATGCCATAGAAAATGGCAAGCCTACCGCGTGAAGTGCCGTGCCTGCAACCGCACCAACCAACTGCAACGGCTTGGCAACGGTAATGTCAAGTACCGCAGAACCATAGGTAGGACCAAAATCTTCTTCATCAATCTCAATGGCAGCGTGAGCGGTGTTGCTAATAAGGGCGGTGGCAGTCAGTGCCAATAGTGTGTGTTTGATTTTCATGAGAGTATCCTAATGGGGGCGATTTGCCCAAGATAGATTTATGCTAATATTAAAACAAGTTCCGCCCATATTATCAAGCTTATTTTGCCAAAAAGTGGGTGGACGGTAAAATTTTCCGACAAGGGGTAAACAAATCAGTAACATTTGGCGACGTCTGATGATTGCCAACAGTTGATAAATCAAACAGTGGGATTAAGTTAGGTTAAGTGGCTGACAGCTCGGGCAGTACACACTGGCTCGCCCACCGATTTTAATGTTTTCCAAAATCTCATGACACACCGTACACGGCTCACCTGCCCGCCCATAAGCCAGTAGAATTTGCTGAAAATAGCCCGTTTTGCCTGCCCCCACGGTAAAGTCCCGAAGACTTGACCCGCCTTGTTTGATGGAGCGAGCGAGTATCGCCTTGATGTTATTGACCAGTACGGCCATCTTGTCTTTATCTATCTGATGGGCAGGCGTGGCAGGGTGTATGCCTGACATGAACAGACTCTCTACCGCATAGATGTTGCCCACACCGACCACGATGGACTGCTCCATGATGACGGATTTGATGGGGCGAGCGATGGGTCGTTTGGGGTTTTTGTGAATCATCCCATACAGATAGTCGGTATCAAAGGCATCATCCAAAGGCTCTACCCCAAGTTTGTCAAGATAACGCTCGGCATCATCTGCCCACATCACCATGCCAAAACGTCTGGGGTCATGATAATGCAAACGCACCGATGAATCATCAAAGCCAAAGATGACGTGGTCATGCTTGCGTGGGGCAAGGGCGTCATGCTGTTGCAGACTGCCTGACATGCCTAAATGAATGAGCAGGCGCAGGGGCGAGCCGTTTTTATTAAAATCAAGCAGTAGGTATTTGGCGCGGCGAACCACACGCACAAGTTTTGCCCCGACAAGCTCGTCTAGGTCGTCTGGTATTACTTCACGCAGGCGATAACCTGACGTGTAAATGTCGCTGACACGCTGACCGATGAGTGGGGCAAGGCTGGATTTGGTGGTTTCAACTTCGGGTAATTCGGGCATGACTGTATTTCTGATAAATCTGGCAAGAGTGATAAATGGCTATTTGCTTTTGTGGCTAGGTTTGTTATTATAGCTAATTTTGAGAAAGAATGCCATTGACTGGGTTTGTGATTTTTTGTGTTTGTATTTATCAAACGGTAAAGATATTTTAAAAGGAAAAATATGACAAAGTATCCAACCCTAAAAATCATCATCACTTATGCCTTATTTGCAGGCTTATTAAGCGGTCTTCTAACCTTGCCATTTGTTAGCCTTTTTATGACAAGTCGTAATGATTGGGGTTGTTTGGCTATTTATTTTTATTGGTGGTTTTTGGTGAGTTTAGTACCTGCCTTGTTAAGCGGTATTGTGATTAGCTATTTTAAAATCATCATCAAAAGACCATTTGACTATTTGAAGCCTTTTGGTGTTGCATTTTTGGTATTTTTTATTTTGGGGTTGGTTTTTTTATTGGCGTTTTGTCGCTCATAGAACTTGATTCAAGGTTGTTGAAATTTGAAAGTGCTGTCTATTTTATCATACTAATATTTTGTATTGCATTGATAAGCGGAGTGCCATCAGCCATTTTAGCCAAATTTATTTTACCAAAATATTAACAGGATAATTTTATGAATGAAAAATTAGAAAACAATTACCCCGCCAAAAAAGTCATCAAAAATTATATGATATTTGGGACTTTATCTTTTAATTTTCCTATTTTTATTTTTTCCTTATGGCTTATCATTTTTGACGGCAATCCTCTTGCCAACCTTCTTATAATGATTAGTCTGATTTGTAGTGTTATTAGTTCAATCATTGTTTTTGCAATAACTGCTTATTTTATTAGTGATTTAAAAATAACAATTACCAAACCTGCCGATTATTATAAACCATTTTTAGTAGCATTTGTGGTTTCATTAGTTATATTTTTCTTAATGAGTTTTATGGTACTTGGAATGCTGAGTGTTTTATACTTGGTATTGTCTGTACTTGTGGGAGTCATTTCGGTTATTCTCGCCAAATTTCTCCTACCCAAATCCTAAAATGAAACACCTTGCCCAAACCCAAAAATAATGCGATAATAGCAAGTTAAATCCCTTGTTTTTATTTTGTAATTTTTCTTTTTAAATCAAAAGGATAGCTATGGCTCAATACATCTACACGATGAACAAAGTCTCCAAAATCATACCGCCCAAGCGTGAGATTTTAAAAGACATTTCACTCTCCTTTTTCCCTGGTGCCAAAATTGGCGTATTGGGGCTAAACGGTGCGGGTAAATCCACCTTGCTACGCATTATGGCAGGCGTGGACACCGAATACAATGGCGAAGCACGCCCCGCTACTGGCATCAAAATCGGCTATCTGCCCCAAGAACCCCAGCTTGACCCTGCCAAAGATGTGCGTGGCAATGTGGAGGACGGCGTGCGTGAGGCATTGGACGCCCTTGACCGCTTAAACGAGATTTATGCCGAATATGCCGAGCCTGATGCTGATTTTGATAAATTGGCGACAGAGCAAGGTAAAATGGAGGATATCATACAGGCGTGGGACGCTCACAACCTAAACACTCAGCTTGAAAAAGCAGCGGACGCCCTACGCCTGCCACCGTGGGACGCTGACGTGTCTAAGCTGTCTGGCGGTGAAAAACGCCGTGTGGCATTGTGCCGACTGCTTTTGTCTAAGCCTGATATGCTCCTCCTTGACGAACCGACCAACCATTTGGATGCAGAAAGCGTGGCGTGGCTTGAAAGATTTTTGAAAGATTATTCAGGCACGATTGTGGCGATTACCCACGACCGCTACTTTTTGGATAATGTGGCAGAGTGGATTTTGGAGCTGGACCGTGGCTATGGCTATCCGTATGAGGGCAATTATACCGAATGGCTAGAACAAAAAAATAAACGCCTAGAACAAGAGCAAAAGCAAGAAGAAGCCTTTGCCAAAGCCTTAAAGCAAGAACTAGAATGGGTGCGTAAAAACCAAAAAGGTCAGCAAGCCAAATCCAAATCTCGCCTAGAACGCTTTGAAGAAATGAACTCTCGTGAGTTCCAACAACGCAACGAAACGGCGGAGATTTACATTCCACCAGGACCAAGACTTGGCAATAAAGTCATTGAAGTTAAAGGCATTTCTAAGTCCTTTGACGGTCGCCTGCTGTATGAAAACCTATCCTTTACCGTACCGCCAATGGCAATTGTGGGGATTGTTGGTCCAAATGGGGCAGGTAAAACCACGCTGTTTAATATGATTACAGGCAAAGACACACCTGACACAGGTACAGTAGAAGTGGGTGAGAGCGTCAAAGTCGCCTATGTGGGGCAGGTGCGTGATAATCTGGACGACAAAAAAACCGTGTGGGAAGAAGTCTCGGACGGGCTTGATATGATTACGGTGGGCGAGTATACCACGCCAAGCCGTGCGTATATCGGACGCTTTAACTTTAAAGGGCAAGACCAACAAAAACTCGTCGGCAACTTATCAGGCGGTGAGCGAAATCGTCTGCAATTGGCTAAAACCCTAAAACAAGGCGCCAATGTCATCTTGCTTGACGAACCGTCCAACGACCTTGATGTGGAAACCTTGCGAGCGTTGGAAGATGCGGTGCAAGTTTTCCCAGGGACGGTGATGGTGGTGAGCCACGACAGATGGTTCTTAGACCGTATTTGTACGCATATTTTGTCATTTGAGAATGAACAGCCTGAATTTTTTGACGGCAATTATTCAGAATATGAAAAATGGCGTAAAGACAGACTCGGTGCAGACGCCACACCGAAGAGAATGAAATATAAGAAGATTGGGGGTTAATTGGAGATGAAGATGGATTCTTTTTTTGAATATTCGGATTTAACCGATGTTATTGAGCAGAGCAATTACGACCCGTTTTATACCCCAATGGGAACGGCAACCCCTGCGATTTTGGGGGTAATTGCTGATTTTTTTGAAAAGAATCCATCTGACTCAAAAATTGCTTATCATCAGCAACTCTTAAAATGTCAGTTAGATTTTAGTTTATCGAGTCTTAAACGGCTCGATAAATTTATGATTGCTTTTAAAAATCATCAAGCAAAATTAAATACCCAAAACACCCCACTTGATGATGACTTGGAAGTGAGCAATTTATTTATGTTGCTAAGTGGTTATATTGGCGAAGTATTTGCACGAGCAAGGGGGCAAGTAGGCATTTGGTTTCATTCGTCAGAAATTAAAAATCCTGATTTACTTGGCGAAATTGCCAAGCAAAATTTTCACAAACATTTTGTTAATTCTGGCTTGGTTTATTTTGAAAATTTGGCAAGCGGTGAGCCAGACAGTGCTTTTATGGTACTATTTGGCTATGATAAAAAATTGCCAAATAAACAAAATGTAGGTGTTTTTCTTGCCAGTTTTCCTGTTTATAAAGTATTAGCAGGTGAACAATACATCAGTTTTTATGATTACGTGGTTGATTTTTTAAACAAAATTGGTGAGATCATACCAGCTGATACCCAAATTTTATCAGCCAATAACTTATTGGTTGAAGTTAATTTATCCGCACAACTAGCCAATCTAAAACCCATTGAACGCTATTATTTACAAATCAAAAAACCAACTTGGATGGATAAAAATAATCTTTTATACCAACAATTGACCAATTTGGCAAATTTGTATAAATCTGGAAAGGTCGTTTGGGGAGCGATTATTCAAGCCAATAAAGAAATGTATTCTAATGATGGCTTATATGAAGGTAAAAAATCTCAAAAGATTGAAGGCTACCCTGCCGAAATCATCTATGACCCAACTGGACGGACGCACATTACCGAATTAATTGGCTTGGTACACAAGTTGTACGAGCTCAAACATACCAAGCCTACCGATTCAACTTTGGCAAAATTGGCTGACCGTATCACAAGCGAAACTGAATATTCACAAGGTATGGATTACCCCAAAGTTTTTACTTCTTTGGCACTAAAAATCTCAACGGTTTTTGTTTGGCGACTGCATTTGCCCAATGGATTGATTTCTACGAATTTCTTTCCTATTTTGATAGATGAACATCATCAGGGCGTTGTTACTGTATTACCTTCAAGATTTTGGCGTGAAGATTTTGTTAAATTATGGTTGGATTCTCAATATGATATCACAAGAATTACTTGGCGTTTAGATAGGTGTATTCATAATCGAGAAAGTCAAAATGTACCTGCGTGGTTAACCACCGATGTTTGTACTTTGTCAATGCTAACCAACCCTGCATTAATGCCAAACTTGACCGACTTATTTGCAAATCACGAACACATATCATCGGATATTGCGTTTGTTGAAGAGCAGCCTATTGCAATAACTTTACCACAACAAGATGATGGCTTTATTGCAATCAAGCAAGATGGCAGTGTCAAAGCTGGCATTGTTAACAAAAAAGAAAGCCATACAAAATTTGATAAGAACGCATCGTTTGAGTACGATGAAGAAGATAACTCAAATGGTTTTATGGCATTAATTGGGCAATATCCAATTTTATTAGTAGTCATTGCAATGGCAATTATTTGGGTGTTTGATAAACTTATGGGATAATAGGATATGGAATTTGGGTAATACCAAAGTATTTTGCCCTGTATCAGTAGATTTTTTTGATGATAAGGGTAATAACAAAGAAAAATCCGCCAAATGTCTTGTGATTGACGGCAAATATTTACAACCTGTTAGTGAGCATTATTTGGCTAAATGATGTTGTGTGAAAAATCCATAAAAACACATAAATTTAAAGTTTGGTGGCGGTTTTTTGTCTTTTTCAGGCTATTTTTACCAACAACAAAGACCGTCAAACCACGATAATCCCAAATCCATTTTACCAAAACCCAATTTTCCGATATAATACCCCAAAACCAACGACAAGAGACATTATGGCACTATTACCCATTTTACATTATCCTGACCCACGTTTGCGTACTGTGGCAAGCGAGGTTGGCGAGATTACTGATGAGATTAAGACCTTAATCAGCGACATGTTTGAGACCATGTATGATGCCAAGGGCATTGGGCTGGCAGCGACACAGGTGGACAGGCATGTGCAAGTGGTAACCATGGATCTCGCCAAAGAAGGCGAAGAACCACAGCCCAAGGTGTACATCAACCCCAAAGTTACGCCACTGACCGATGAGCTTGTCCCTTATAAAGAGGGCTGTTTGTCCATTCCTGAGGTGTATGATGATGTCAGTCGCCCTGCTCGTGTGCAGATTGATGCCTTAGATGCTGACGGCAAGCCATTTAGCGTTGAGGCGGATGGGCTGTTGGCAGTATGCATTCAGCATGAGCTTGACCACCTAAAAGGCATTGTGTTTGTGGATTATTTATCCCGCCTAAAACAAGACCGTGCCAGAGAAAAGGTGCGTAAAGTGGTCGCCAAAAAAGGCTGATGTGCAAGCGTCTATACAGATAGTCTAAGATGGATATCCAGTAAAAAACCAAACAACAAAGCGTTGTTTGGTTTTTGTGTTATCAGTTCTCTGCCCCATCAGGGACAAAGACATAACCCACACCCCACACCGTTTGGATATAGCGAGCCTGAGATGGATTGTCTTCGATGAGTCGTCTTAGGCGTGAGACCTGCACGTCAATCGAACGCTCCATCGCTCCCCATTCACGCCCACGAGCCAGATTCATGAGTTTGTCACGGGTCAGTGGCTCTCTGGGGTGCTGAACGAGTGCTTTTAGAACACTAAACTCGCCCGTGGTTAGGGTGACGATATTGCCGTCTTTTTTTAGGGTGCGAGTGGACAAATCAAGCGTCCACGAACCGAACTCCACCACTTCCATCTGCTGAGATGGGGCCCCGGGCAGTTCTCGGTTATGACGGCGAAGCACCGCTTTGATACGAGCCAGTAGCTCTTTGGGATTAAAGGGCTTGGGCAGGTAGTCGTCCGCCCCTGCTTCAAGCCCTGCGATGCGGTCGGTGTCCGAGCCTTTGGCGGTCAGCATGATGATGGGAGTGTCGGCATTATCGGCACGCAGGCGTTTGCAAATGGCGATGCCGTCTTCGTCAGGCAACATCAAGTCAAGCACGATGAGCGAGAACATCTCACGTTGCATGAGTTTATCCATCTGCTTGCCATCATGGCACGCACGCACGGTAAAGCCATCATCTTCTAAAAATCGCTGTAACAAGGCACGCAGTCTGGCGTCATCATCAACGACTAAGATACGATGACTGGCGTTTGGGTTTGGATTGGCGTTGTCTTCGGTCATGTGTCACCCCCTGATAATTATAGGCTATTAGTTTACAACATTACACAAAAAATTGTAACTGTTTTTGTTATTATAAATAATATTTTAAGGTTAAATCATATCGAATGATTAAAAATCTAAAAACTGACGAATTATCATACCATGATGAGTGCCAAAAGTCGGTAATATTTTGGTAAATGGGTTTGGTAAAATGATTCTGATTTGTCAATGCACCTTGTGTGGCATGCCATGTACAGCGATAAGCGTATAAACAGGCTTTTATCCCAATAAAATTTGTGTTAGCATAAGAGCAGTGCCTTTAACTTTCAACCTTTAATATCAACCATTAAGGATACCCCATGACTGACATTACCCACAACCCTGCCACACAGCGGTTTGAAGCAACCATTGATGAGCATACTGGCTTTTTAAGCTATGAAGTCATCGATGATGACACCCTAAACTATAACCACACCATCGTCCCCAAAGAGCTGGGCGGACGCGGACTGGGTACGGCATTGGTCAAGCATGCCTTGGACTATGCCCGTGATAACGGCAAAAAGGTCGTGCCAAGCTGTTCTTTTGTGGCAAGCTACATCGACAGGCGAGACGAATATCAGTCACTGTTGGCGTGAGTATGTTGCGATAATCGTTTACAAAAATGTTGGTAAATTTGCCAAAAATCTTGCCGAAATTTTGAAGATTTTGGTAAAATGGCTTTGTGTATTTTTATATTTTACCTAACCAAAGGAACATCATGAGTAGTCTTACCGCAGACCAAGTTGCCTTACAATTAGAAAGATTGCAAGGCTGGGCATTAGATGGCAATAGCCTTGTCAAAACCTATGAATTTGCCAGTTTTGCTGACGTCATCGCCTTTACCACCCGTGTGGCGTTCTATTGTGAAGAGCTAGAACATTACCCCACGTGGGAGAACACCTATACTTTGCTCAAAGTACGCATTGGCGAGCCTGACCAATATGAAGTGCATGGGCGAGACATTCAGCTTGCCAAACGCATGGAAATGGCAAGGGGCGTGGTCTTTGATAAAAAAGATTAAAGCGAAATTAATTTGGAAAATGGGTGTCATTACCCATTTTTTGTGTTTTTAGATTTTAGAAATTGTTTTAAAACTCTGCCAACTCCCCATTATACATAAATTCCCCAATCAAAATAGGTCTTTTTACAAAGACTTACAAACCTTGCCATCAATCTCACACGGCTGATTTTGTGACTACATTTCAACCATAAAACCCCCTATTTTTTAACAGACAAACGCCCCAAAACTCGCTACAATCATCATCAGATTTTAAATTTAGATTTTATAATCGGACGGTTAAATTCAATCAATCATTTGATTGATGATTAGCCATTTAGTAATCAAGTTAAGGAGTTTGTTATGAAAGCAACATTGAAAAACCTAAAATCTGCCCGTGGCAATCCTGCCGTGAGTATCTTTGTCAAAACTCACCGCACTCACCCAGAAAATGAGCAAGACCATATTGCTCTAAAAAATCAGCTAAAAGTCGCCGAAGAGCGTATCGCAAACGAGCATGACAAACGCATAAGCGATGCCATCATGGAGCTTATCCATGCCAAAACAGACGAGCTTGACCATAATTATAACCTAGATACGCTTGCTATTTTTGCCAACGAAAATGAAGCCCAAATTTTGCGTTTGCCATTTGATGCCAAAGAGCGTGTGATTTTGGGCGAAAAATTTGCCACCAGAGACTTGGTGCGTGATATGTCTGAGGCGGTGCATTATTATGTACTTGTGATTACAAGCGAATATGCTCGCCTGATTGAGGCGACCAACGACCGTGTGGTCAAGGAAATTGGTGGCGAAAGCGAACGTCAATCGCAAATGAGCAAGCTGACTTTCCCAATCAAAAACACAAGTCTGCCTACAGGTTCAAAAGCCGACCGCACAGGCTCATCGGATGACGACAGCTATCTAAAAGAGTTTATGAACCGTGTGGACAAGAGCATGCAGGAGTTTCGTAACATTGACCCGTTGCCTGTGATTTTGGTGGGCGATAGTCGTACTTTGGGCTTTTATGAGCAGGTAGTGGACAATGACAGCTTTGTCATTGGCAAGGTTGACCATCTACCCAACCTAAAAGACGGACGTGCCGAAGAGATTGTGGCAGGCGTACAAGAATTGGTTGAGAACAAGCGTCTGACCCGCTACGAAACTGCTCAAGGCGAGCTTGAAAAAGCCCGTAACGAGAAGATGGTACGCACCGATTTACAACAAATCTACCGCTCAGCAGTTGAAGGCAATGCCGTCAAACTTCTCGTACGTCAAGGACACATCGTGCCTGCGACCATTGATGAGGCTGCTTTGACCTTGCTTGTGGCGGACGATGCGACAGCGGACGGCGTAACCGATGATGCGGTCAGCGAGATTATCGAGATAGTCAGCCACAATGGCGGTGAAGTGGTGTTTGTCCCTAAAGACAAAATGGACGAAAAAGAGCCGATTGCCCTTATCACTCGCTACTAACTAGCATGCAACAAAGCACAAAAACCTGCCTACGGGCGGGTTTTTGTTTTGGGCAAAATTTATTTGGCGTTATTTAGGGTAAATAAAACTCGCCTTGTCCGACTTGCCTTACCTGTCCACCCATCTGTATGCCGTTATCAAGTCCCAAAAACAGACGGTTTGGGCGGTGCAAATGGTCGCCTTGATGAATGGTAAATTGCCTATGATTTATGCCATTGTCAAGCAGATACGCCCCCAGATTCACGCACGCTGAGCCTGTGCCACTGTCTTCTAAGATAATCCCATTTTGTTCAAAGAATAAGCGAACATGAATGGTGTCATCACTCATATACCACAGATACAGCATATGTTCAAGCGTTAAGCCTTGGTTGATGGCAAGGTTTTTGTTGTTATCAAAGATATTTTTTAGACTTGCCAAATCTACCTTGGCATGCCTCAATGCTTGCATGTCTTTGACTTGCAGAAGGGGCTGGCACACTCCTGCATTGACAAAATACGCCTTATCTGCCAACATCTCTTGGGGTAGGGCGGTCAAGTTGCTAAGGGTGTGGCGGTCTGTCTGGGCAGGGCAAAGGGCGTAACTGTTGGTGGTTAGCGTGGTGCGAGCTGATGTGTGGTGTAGGCGGACGGCATAAGATGGCGTGCTGATGTCCAGTGCCGACAAACCGTGCGTTCTCGCCAAATACCACCCTGCCCCAATGGTTGGGTGTCCTGCAAAGGGCATCTCTATGGTTGGGGTAAAAATGCGAATGTGTGCGGTGTGGGCTTGTTTGTCAAAATGCGTGATAAACACCGTCTCATTGAGATTGAATTGGTAGGCGATGGCTTGCATGGTGGTATCATCAAAATTGGCGTGGGGAAAGATTGCCAACGGATTGCCCCCAAAGGGCGTGCCATCTGTAAAGACATTGGCAAGGATAAATGGATGGGTGGTCATGGGTATGCCTATAAAATATCCAATGTGAGATTATCCTGTTAATTTTACAATAATCTTAAAAATTTTTGTGGCAATTTGTTACAATAAGCATGACTTTTCTCATCCAATGTTGCCATGCCAAACAAAAAAACTTCAAAAAAATCGCCCTTAAAATGGCTCGCTCTGGTTGTCGTACTAGCCCTGATTGCCCTGTGGGGTGTCATCGTCTATGTAACCGCCTTTGCCAAGACCGACCGCCCTGCCCAGACCTTGACGGTGGATAAGGGTGACACTTATCATAGCCTGCTTGTCAAGGACAAATGGCAGACCAGTCCGTTTGCGTCCAGCACCGCCACACGGCTGTATCTTAAATTCCACGCCAAAGGCAACCTAGAAACAGGAATATACCAAATCCCACAAGGGGCGAGCCTTGCCGATGTTGTCAAGATTTTGGGGCAGGGGGGGCAAGTTGCCATGATAAAGGTGCAAATCATCGAAGGCAGGACGGTCAAAGACCTATACCACACCCTAAAAACGACCGATGGGGTCAAGCTTGAACTACTCACACCGCTTCTGTCGGATGCTGATGGGTATTCATGGGCGGACGTGGCACGAGACAATGCCAAAGTTGCCAAAGCTCTAAATGTCAGCACGCCCAACGGCAACCCAGAAGGACAATTTGCCCCCAATACCTACTTTTTTAACCAAGGCACGAGTGATACCGTCATTTTAAAAAAACTGCACACCGACCAAATGGCGATATTGGATAAGGCATGGACACAGCGTGATAAAGATTTGCCCTACAAGACACCTTATGACGCCCTGATTATGGCAAGTATCATCGAAAAAGAAACGGGTATCACGTCCGAGCGTAAAGACGTATCAGCCGTATTTGTCAATCGCCTACGTCAAGGCATGAGACTACAAACCGACCCAACCATTATCTACGGACTGTTTGACCGTTATGATGGCAAGATTTACCGCTCCAACATTGACGAGCGAACCGACTACAACACCTATCAGATTGACGGCTTACCGCCCACGCCCATTGCTCTGCCGTCTGCCGAAGCCATAGAAGCGACAATGCACCCGTCCGATGTGCCGTATATCTATTTTGTGGCGACAGGTAAGGGCGGTCATAAATTTAGCGTAACGCTTGATGAACATAATAAAGCGGTGGCACAATATCGTAAAGTGATGGCGGAGAAATAACAATGAACCAACTACCCAGATTCATCACCTTTGAAGGCACCGAAGGCGTGGGCAAAACCACAGCCGTTGATAGCTTTTGTGCCAAACTTGACAGTCTTGGCATCGCCCACATTCGCACTCGTGAACCAGGGGGTAGTCCGCTTGCCGAAGACTTGCGTAAGATTTTGTTGGACAACAAAACCCACATCAATGACGACACCGAGCTTTTGCTTATGTTTACCGCACGAGCCGACCATTTGCACCGCACCATTTTGCCAGCACTCTCGGACGGCAAATGGGTGATTTGCGACCGTTTTTTTGACAGCACCGTGGCGTATCAAGGCTTTGGGCGGTTTGGGGGCGATGAGCGTGAACTTGCCAAGATTGCAAGGCTTATCGCTGATTTTATCCCAAGACAGCCCGATTTGACCTTTTGGCTTGATTTAGACCCTGCCATTGGCTTGGAGCGGGCAGGTAAGCGAAGTCAAGCCGACCGCTTTGAGAGTGCAGGGCAAGGATTTTTTGACAAAACTTATCAAGGCTTTTTGTATCAATATCAAAAACACCCCGAGCGTATCAAGCGTATCAATGCCGACCAACGTCCTGATGACGTGACAGGGGAGATTATGCAAGTTTTACAAGAATATTTGGCGGATTGATTTTTAGCGGATTTTAAAATACATCTAGCAAACTCAATATTTACCAAGGGTTTGTAGGGACTGGCTCCACACGTCCTTTAATGTTGTCATTTTTATGGGTATGCACAGCACGCCCCTACCTAAAATCTATCCATGCAAGCAAGACTTCATAACCTTTAAAAACACATTTTGCCTTGACGAATGGCGTGCTTTTTAGGATAATTTGACTATTTAAATAGGAATTATTATGAACATCAAACCTGCCGTCCTTGCCCTAAGCCTTGCCCTTGCCCCTATCGCTCTGCCTGTTGCCATGCCTGCTTATGGGGCGGTGGCGATGGATTTTTCGCCCCTAGTGGAACAGGTGTCTAGTGGCGTGGTGCGTGTGAGTATTACCAAAAAGGTCAGCGAAGAAGAGCTGGCATTGGCTCAGCAGGTACAAGCCTTACAGCAGTTCTTTGGGGGGCGGGTCGCCGTGCCAAACCTGCCAACGGTAGAATACGGTTACGGCACGGGCTTTTTTATTACCCAAGATGGCTATATTCTTACCAATCATCACGTCGTCGAAGGGGCGGATAAAATCACCGTAACCCTACACGACCGCACCGAGCTAGATGCACGTCTTATCGGCTCAGATGAGTCGTCCGATGTGGCGGTGTTAAAGGTGGTGGGGCAAAACTTCCCTGCCCTAAGTGTTGCCAAAGGCGATACCCTAAAAGTGGGCGAGCCTGTGCTTGCCATTGGCTCGCCCTTTGGTTTTGACTACTCAGCGTCATCGGGTATTGTCTCTGCCAAGAGTCGTAACATGAGCCGTGAAGCGGTCGTGCCGTTCATTCAGACGGACGTGGCACTAAACCAAGGCAACTCGGGCGGGCCTTTATTTAACCAAAAAGGCGAAGTGGTCGGCATTAACTCGCTGATTTTTAGTCGCACTGGCGGACACATGGGGCTGTCTTTTTCTATTCCCATTGACACCGCCATGGACATCTATGAGCAGATTCGCACGACAGGGCGTGTCTCTCGAGTCTATCTGGGCGTGGTGTTGCAGGACATTGACCGCAATCTGGCGGAAGCTTATCGCCTTGACAGACCGCAAGGGGCCCTGATTACTCGCACCAGTCCTGACTCCCCTGCTGATAAGGTGGGGCTAAAAGCAGGCGATGTGGTGCTTGATTTTAATGGGCAAGGCATCGGGCGAGCGTCTGATTTGTTGAATCTCATCAACCGTGCCAAGGTGGGTGATAAATTTGAGCTGACCTACCTACGAGCAGGTAAACAGCACCGTGCCAGTGGGCAGTTTGCCGAGACGAGCGATGTCTCTACCAGTCAAAACGCCAGTGATGGTGTCAGATTGGGCTTACGTTTAAAAGAGCTGTCAGGGCGTGAAGCTCGCATGATTCAGGAGTTTGGCGTGGCAGGTGGCGTGGTCATCAGCTCGGTGGATGTCACAGGACTGGCAGGGCAGGCGGGACTCATGGCAGGGGACATCATTGTCAATCTCAATCATCTACCGACAGCAGGCATTGGCGAGTTTGAAAAGGCGTTAAAGAGCCTGCCAAAAAAAGGCGTGGTCACCATCGGCATCATTCGTGATGGCAACCCTGCGATTTTGGGGCTTAGGGTTGAATAGGGCTAAATAAGGGTGTGCTTGTCGCACCCTTTTTGGTGGTTAAGATTTGCAGTATTTGGTGCGAAGTTTTTGATAAAGCTCATAAGGTGGAGACTCGCCAGCCAAAGGTTCAAAATCGCCCATTTGCCACGCTTTAAAGTCTTTTGAATGGACGGTGGTTTTTTCAAGTTGGCTGTCATCGCCAAACTTGCCCCAACCATACAAATCTAGTTGCACACTAGCTTTTGGGTTGCCACAGTCAAATGTGATAAAGCCTTTATTGACGTATTTTTCCCACGTCTCAATGTATACGGTGCGTTTTTTGCCCTGTCTTTTTTCTAATTTGGCAAACCAACGGGTGCTATATGGCTCATCAAGCTCTTGGTTGTAAATAAACACAACTTTGGTGTTGGGTCTGTATTGACTGTCTTCGGTTTGGGCGTTGGCAATGCTGGGCAAAAGCAGGGCAAACGATGTGGCAAGTAGCAAGGTTTTTGTTTTCATAAATGTCCTTAACATGAAATGATTCAAAATGACAACATCCACAGGGTTGTGTTTTATTATAAACCGACAAAAATGATTAAATCAATCATTATCTATCAGTGTCATGCCCATTGTTTGTTATTTATTTTATCAATATACTTTTAAAAATAATTTTAAAAAATCAATAAAAAATAATTTATCCAAGATGGTTCAAAGGTCACGGTGAAAGTGCTAAACTAAGCCATTTGATACAAAATGACAAATCAGGTGTTTTATGGCAACTTATGATGAGATGAAGGCAAGACTACAAGGCTCGATGATGGTAGATATATCCATTCTATTTTTTATCAAAACTTAGCAAATGCTTTTTATAGAGATTGCTTTATCATACTTTTCCATATGACCAAAACCACGATATTCATTGTGGTATTTGTGCAAAACATCACCTGTAATACATAGTGTTTCACTGATGAAAAATTTATCATCTTTTAGTCTTTTTGTTTGGATTTTATCATTTAATAATTTTTTAGAGTCAATTAAATAATATTTTTCGTTTTGATAAATAAACTCTATTTCTTCAAAAGAAACTACCAGTTTTCCTGACATTTTTTGAGCATCATCAAGAGCATGGTTTTTCTGATTGTTGTAACTTTTCTTATTAAAATCTGTCGGCGACTGAGAGCAACCAACCATAGAAAATAAGAATATAAAAATAGTTAAAATTTTCAATATTTTCTCCATGTACAGCCAGCAAAATTGAATTTTGCTACGAAAACCGTCGTACTTTTTCATTTGTAGAGTGTATAAAGTCATCAATAGATACACCCAACCAACTTGATATTTACCACGGGTTTGTAGGGGTTGGCTCCGCACACCCTTTGATGATATTACTATACAAGGCGTGCTCAGCACGCCCCTACGTCCACACATCATTGTATTTGTAGTAATTTTAAAGTTTCTTGGGTGTAGCTTAATCAACATTCTTGATAAACGCATTTTATCAAGAATTACAAATTAAGTGAACATTTATTCGCTTAATTTGTAATTTTGATTATATCATAATAACTTTAAAAAAAACAATGCCATCCATTGCTAAAAGTAAC
>NZ_AUGF01000047.1 GCF_000426885.1 Moraxella caprae DSM 19149
GGTAGTGGTCTAAAAAGTATGCCAAACTAGGTTTTCCGTTCGCCCTGAGCCTGCCTGCGGGTAGGAAAACCGTTAGGTTTCAAGCTCGCCACGAACTGTTTTCTCTGTAGCATACTTTTTGAACCAGAGCCAAAAATTTCTAAGTCATCTATGCGATGTGGAATCAAAATAAATATTGGCAGAATAACGCCATTGATTTCTAAGTCATCTATGCGATGTGGAATGGTAAGGACATGGCAAAGTCTTTGATGGACAGCTTTCTAAGTCATCTATGCGATGTGGAATAGCCCAACATCTAAAAGCAAAACAGCTAGGACTTTCTAAGTCATCTATGCGATGTGGAATAATGCGTGTTGTTCTCATCTAGAAGTTTACAATTTCTAAGTCATCTATGCGATGTGGAATTGTTTTCCTTAGCCCCATTAGGGGCGGTTGTTTTTCTAAGTCATCTATGCGATGTGGAATTGTCATTTTGTGCAAAGAGAGGGGGGTTTTTTTCTAAGTCATCTATGCGATGTGGAATGGAATTCTAATGTTTGGGCACCTGCAACAAAATTTCTAAGTCATCTATGCGATGTGGAATATTTTGTTTCTCCTGTGGATTGGGTTTCTCCTTTTCTAAGTCATCTATGCGATGTGGAATGAATAACCAAAGTATAATGCAATAAAAATGGCATTTCTAAGTCATCTATGCGATGTGGAATAAAAGACAAGTTCATAACAACCTCTTTTAGTTTTTCTAAGTCATCTATGCGATGTGGAATTTGCACAATTTCCATCTCTTTGGCATTGGCAATTTCTAAGTCATCTATGCGATGTGGAATGGGTTTAACAATAGCTTTTAGTAAGCTGTCAATTTCTAAGTCATCTATGCGATGTGGAATTGAAGTTCCCATATTAGTATCCTCTATTAGTATTTCTAAGTCATCTATGCGATGTGGAATAAACTTAATCAAAAACAATCTAGCTAAATAGATTTCTAAGTCATCTATGCGATGTGGAATACCCTCAATGCTAAATGATGTGGCACGAGCAATTTCTAAGTCATCTATGCGATGTGGAATAGCGTTGAGAGCTTATGTAGCAAGGGCTGGCATTTCTAAGTCATCTATGCGATGTGGAATGCGTTGCAAGGCGTGGAGAATTTTGAGGGTAATTTCTAAGTCATCTATGCGATGTGGAATTAGAATTTTTTGTTAAGTCATTGATTTTACTATTTCTAAGTCATCTATGCGATGTGGAATAAGAATCATACAACGATTTTCATTTTGATTGTTTTTCTAAGTCATCTATGCGATGTGGAATATTACGAAAGTCTAAGTATTTGCAAAGTTCGGTTTCTAAGTCATCTATGCGATGTGGAATCGCTAGGGGTTTTTGTTTGTCTGATTTCAGCAATTTCTAAGTCATCTATGCGATGTGGAATTTGGCGTTGGGCTTGGCGTTCCCACTCCGCTTTTTCTAAGTCATCTATGCGATGTGGAATCTTAAAAAGGCATTGAATCCGTGCCACAAACATTTCTAAGTCATCTATGCGATGTGGAATACTTATTCATAGCGTTGGTTTCCTATGGTTAGTTTCTAAGTCATCTATGCGATGTGGAATGCATATTTATGTATAAATGCATAAATATTTTATTTTCTAAGTCATCTATGCGATGTGGAATGATAGCCGTCATGTTTTAAATCCAAAATGCGTTTTCTAAGTCATCTATGCGATGTGGAATCCTTGTCAATTCTGAATACGGCTTGATAATGTTTTCTAAGTCATCTATGCGATGTGGAATTACTTTTGCCAATCGTTTGTCCTAGCACACTATTTCTAAGTCATCTATGCGATGTGGAATAGAGATTTCAATGCGCGGAATACGACTATCGCTTTCTAAGTCATCTATGCGATGTGGAATCCAAAGCATGATTAACAACGCCCATTTTATTTTTTCTAAGTCATCTATGCGATGTGGAATTCGATGCCTGAGTTGTGCAGACAAAATAACCCTTTCTAAGTCATCTATGCGATGTGGAATATCATGATAAAAACGCCCTTTTGCAGTCATATTTTCTAAGTCATCTATGCGATGTGGAATAAAAGGCGTTCAAGAAAATAACCATAACCAATTTTCTAAGTCATCTATGCGATGTGGAATTCAATGTAGCTATCATCAGTAACTGCAACTATTTTCTAAGTCATCTATGCGATGTGGAATAGAATTATCAAGACGAGCTGTTGGCGATGATTTTCTAAGTCATCTATGCGATGTGGAATTGGCTTAGGTAGGGGTTGCCAATGGGTTGGGTTTTCTAAGTCATCTATGCGATGTGGAATTGTGTATGGTGTTGGGATGGTTGATTATGCATTTTCTAAGTCATCTATGCGATGTGGAATTGTATAGTTCACGCATTTCAGGCGTATCAAATTTTCTAAGTCATCTATGCGATGTGGAATCTGTTGGTCTTACCGATTATCAAAAGACCCAATTTCTAAGTCATCTATGCGATGTGGAATTTATTTCTGCTCTTGTCATATTTTTTTGTTCTTTTCTAAGTCATCTATGCGATGTGGAATAGAAATAGGTACTTTTAAACTAGAACCATCTATTTCTAAGTCATCTATGCGATGTGGAATAGGGTATGCAACACAAAGTAAATTTTCCCAAATTTCTAAGTCATCTATGCGATGTGGAATCAGTTGCAGTTACTGATGATAGCTACATTGATTTTCTAAGTCATCTATGCGATGTGGAATATCGTGGTTTTGTCATCCGCCCAGCAATGTGATTTCTAAGTCATCTATGCGATGTGGAATGTTTAAGTATTAAAATGTTCCAATTTGTGGTGTTTCTAAGTCATCTATGCGATGTGGAATTATCACGGTTTTTGTATAGTTCACGCATTTCATTTCTAAGTCATCTATGCGATGTGGAATAATGACCGGGTACTTCTTGACGATAATAACCCTTTCTAAGTCATCTATGCGATGTGGAATCTAGGGTTCTAAAACCCTTAACCAACCATAGATTTCTAAGTCATCTATGCGATGTGGAATTGACAAGTTCAATGCGTGGAATACGACTATCATTTCTAAGTCATCTATGCGATGTGGAATATGTTATGAAAATGCGTATTAAAAATCACACATTTCTAAGTCATCTATGCGATGTGGAATAGCGTTACGCCGAATACTTCCCACCACAAATTTTTCTAAGTCATCTATGCGATGTGGAATGTCATTGCATAATTTTACTGACTTTCCAAAACTTTCTAAGTCATCTATGCGATGTGGAATTATTTTGCCCTTGCATATCTTAGCCCCTGTTATTTCTAAGTCATCTATGCGATGTGGAATATCGGGGTCTAATTGGTGCTTAAACTCTTCAATTTTCTAAGTCATCTATGCGATGTGGAATCTGCGGTGGCAGTTGCAATTAGTGGACATTTGTTTCTAAGTCATCTATGCGATGTGGAATGCTTGTTTATGTCTTTGACAAGTTCAATGCGTTTTCTAAGTCATCTATGCGATGTGGAATACGGTGGAAAAGGGTTGGCAACGGTGGAAAAGTTTTCTAAGTCATCTATGCGATGTGGAATGGCTTGGAATTGCCATACGCAATAAATCGTGGCTTTCTAAGTCATCTATGCGATGTGGAATAATAGTAGTCATAAAGCAAAACTGGTAACTTATTTCTAAGTCATCTATGCGATGTGGAATATTATCCACACATAGCACCTCCACGATAGGCGGTTTCTAAGTCATCTATGCGATGTGGAATGTGGTTGGCTTATTATGATGAAACACGCTGATTTTCTAAGTCATCTATGCGATGTGGAATTGGCTAATGCCTGTTCTATGGTTTCGTGGTCGTTTCTAAGTCATCTATGCGATGTGGAATGCATACCTGTTACAATTCCTTCCTAACCTATGATTTCTAAGTCATCTATGCGATGTGGAATTGTTCAGATTGCTGTTCACTAGTCAATTCGTTTTTCTAAGTCATCTATGCGATGTGGAATACACCCTTGCCCCCTGCCGTGCGAATTGGATATTTCTAAGTCATCTATGCGATGTGGAATTATCAAAAACCGACTTTTTACCAAAAGTCAAATTTCTAAGTCATCTATGCGATGTGGAATGACAAGTTCAATGCGTGGAATACGACTATCACTTTCTAAGTCATCTATGCGATGTGGAATAATAAAAAGAGAACATCCACCCTTACCTATCATTTTCTAAGTCATCTATGCGATGTGGAATAGCAGGGATAACTACCATTGCGGTTTTTGCTTTTTCTAAGTCATCTATGCGATGTGGAATAAGAATTATACAACATAAAACCCACTTATATCAAGGCTTACAGCCATATTTTGGGCGTTTACCCAATGTTTTTTCGCCTGTTTATAAGTGTTTGATTTTTATCAAGTTTTTAAATAGTCAAAAAATAAAGGGTGTAAACCTGTATCATGCCCCTTATTTTAGCACAACCAACCCCAATCACCAATGCGGAACGCTTGCCTTGGTCTCGTCATTAATGTTGGTAATGCCATAAGTGTTAAACACCCCCGTTTGTGGCTTGGCGACCGTATATTGGCGGACATGCAGATGATACTGCCGTTGGTTGGTCTCACTTTTTAGGCGGACAAAGGGGTAATTTTTGGCTTTTTTCTTGTGGGCAAGGCAATGCTCCAACGCTTGCTCCACTGTCAAATTTTTAAAATCAGCAAACCGCTCCACCTGCTTGCCCAAGTCATAATGGCGATAACGCTCCACCACCACATAGCCTGTCGCTCGCTCGCCAACGTCCGCTATCGCTTTGATATGCACATAATCAGACAGGCGAGACAGGCGTAGGGGTAAATCGAGCTTATCAAGCTCATCACGACTTGGGGCAAACACCCGCAAGCGACTGCCGAGCGTGCCTTTGTCGTGCTGCTCGCTGTAGCGATAATCAGGGAATGCTACGCCAATGGTATTGATGCCATGCCCATTTGCCACGTCCGCAAGAGCGATATGAAGCTGGTTGTAGAGCTTACTCCATATCGCATAGGGCGGTATGTCATCGTTTGGGATTAGGGTAATTTCTTGATAAACCATGCTCATTCCTTACCGCTTTCGCCAAACACGCCACCACGAATTAATACGCCCATGACGTAGTGTTGCTCGTTGTCGCTTGGGATTTTGCCGTCTTTAATCCAGCCGTCAAACAAGCTATAAAAGTCCTGCTTTTCTTTGGGCTGACGAAATGCCGTGCCAAGGGTCGTAACCGCCCCATAAGGCTCGGTCGCCACAGGAAACTCGGCATTTGGATACCAATCATCAATCGTACGAATGGCGTTACTGACCTTTTGTGAGTGCATACCAGCACGGTTTTGGCTCGTGTCGCCCACACGATAAAGCACCTTGCTTTTTTTACTGCCCGTATCCAAAATCAGCTCTTGGGACGGATACACTTCTTGTCCAAATCCGACTTTGGCATGAGCTTCCACCGTCAAAATGGTGAATTTATCGCCCATGAGTCCGCCTTTTATCCAGCTTGCCAAACGAGCCAATTTGTCATCTTGATAATCAAAATTGTTGAGCGGCAATTCACGAGCGTTGGCAAATTTCACCGACTCATCGCCAAGCGTTACCACCACCGACACCGATTCTGCTCCCATGCGGTTTCGCCACAAAAAGCGAGCGTTGGCAATGTTGTAGGCATAGCGTCTGGCAAGCTCATCAAATCCGTGTTCGTCTTTGTAGGCTTGCACCACATCAAGCAGGGCGTTTTGATAGGCTTGTTCGTTACAGACGTTGGCTTTGCCGTCAAAGGGCAGTACCTTGACCGTAAAGCGAGTGATGAGCGTGTCGCACGATTCGTCCAAAAAACTTGCATCCACGGTTTGCAAATTTGCCTTTTGGATTTCGGAGTCCAGCTTGGCAGGGTCGCTGGCAATGGCGTTTTTTAGGCGATTGCTGATTGTGCCACGCACGGACTTTTCTTGGACAAGTACAGGCATTTTGTCTTTACCATTGGTTTGCCAAAAGGTTGCGTCCGAGATGTCAAGTTTGCGTTCAAAAGCAAGCACGGAAGGGGTTTTTAGGGTCATGACAATTTCCTTTATTGGGTTAAAGTTGGTTAAAGGTTAAAATTACAAATATTTAGAATGCTTAATCACATATAAATCACAAGTGTCATCATAATCGCCATACCACAACGCAGAATCTAGATCATCTATGCGATTGGCAAATCGCCACTTGCCAAGCGAATATACCGCTTCCACAAACTGAGCAGGGTACTCGTCCGAGCGAGCGTGGCTCATCTGCCCCTTGTTGTATTTGTCCGAGACACCAACAAAGCCCACAGGCATAGGCACAAGCCAGCCACGCTGTTTTTTGACCGAATGAGTCGTCCACTCAGACTGGCTATCCGTGGGCGGTGTGTGGTGCAACACCGCTGTCTCAATGAGTGCGTCTAGGGCGGTGGCGTTGGGATTTTGCTCTTGTAATTCTTGGGTAATCTTGCCAAGCTCATCATGGGCAGACGTGATGATAAAGGCAGGACAAAGGCGAGATTTTTGCTCATCGATGTCGTCTTTTTTGACAAAATGCACGCCACTTATGCCTGTTAGACTGCCGCCTGCCCAGCGTTGGGATAGGGCAAATTCTTGCACGTTTTGGGTGAGCTGATTTGCTTCATCTTCGGTCAAATCCTGCACGCTGTCTTTATACACACCGATGAGTAAAGAGATGGTGAGATGACAACGCCCTTCTTCGATGATTGGGGCGGTTTTGCCTGATTTTAAAATGGGGTTGCGAGTTTGGGCGAAGGTTTTGTCTTTGTAGCCTTCTTGGTAAGTTTGAACTTGGCAATCAAAACACGCCACCAGCACACCGTCCAAGCGAATATTTTCAAAACCCATAAGGCTTGATACTTTACGGCTTAGGCTGTGCGTTGCCCCAACAAATCCTGTCAAGGCAGGAAAGCCATAAGTCAAGGGAGCGGAGACGGCATTGGCATTGATGATTTTGAGACGGTCAAGGCGAACATAGCCGACCAGCGAATGCTGTGGATAAATAAAACTCATGTCAATACTCCTTGCCCCAAACGCAAACTTGCGTTAAAGGTGTCTTTAAATTCTTTTTGCCAATGCTCAAACTCCGCCCGTCCAAATTCTAGCTCTACCGCTTGCTTGTTTTTCTTTTTTTGCTCTTGCTGATAATAAGCCAAGCGTTTTTCAAGCTCGTTTTGAATCCAATGGGCAAAATCTTTTTGTACATCGTTTTGCCAGTTTTTGCTCTCATGATTTCTTTTAAATTTATCTTCGCCGTCAAGCTCGCCACGCTTTGGGTCTAGCCAGTATTTTTGGTGCAAGGCAAGTTTATAAGCCTTTGACCAGCCTGCTTCTTTCTGACGGATAGCATGGGCGACTTGTAGTACGCTTAAGATAATATTTTGCAAAATGTCATCACGAACGGTGCGAACGTCTATGGTGTTTTTGTGGTTTTTATTGACACGAACAAGCAGTTTAAAAAGCTCGTCCATATCATCTTTGACCACATAGGCTAGCGACTTGCCAAAAATCGTCTTGGCTGTCTTGGCAAAAGACAAATCGCTACTGCCTGTAAAGGTGGGTGGGTAGGACGGTAAAAGATAGGTTTTGCCCCCTTGACGGCTGACAAGTTGAGAGATGTTTTGGGGCTTTGTACCACCAAGCTGTATCGTTGCCAAATCCACAACCGACACATAAGCGGTCGTCTCTTTGCCCTTAAAGCGGTTGTCTCGGGCTTGTTTGTTGGCGTCTGAATAGCGTAAGTGATTAATTTTATGAAAAACATCATGGCTAAGAGCGGACGCAAACAGCGGTATGATGAGATGATATTCATCATCAGGCAATGCCCAAAAAAGTTGTTTGTTGCGTTCGTGCGTGGCAGGTACGTCCTTTTTGCCTGTGAGCGTGTCATAAAAAATCCGCCGATAGTCATCACAAACCGCCACGTCATCATGAAATGCCCCCACCAAGGCAGGGTGTTTGTCGGTGATAAGCTGTCTTATTTTGATGTCGCCCACTTGCCAATCAAAAAAGCTCGCCAGTGGCAGGGCAGCAGCGTTGCCGTTGGCATCAAGGCTTGGTGTATCAAGGGTGTGCGTGCCGACAAATGGGCAGGACGTGGCGTTGGCGGTGATGTTGTCGCCTTTGGCATCGGGGTGTACGCCTTTTGAGATGTGCGTGCCAAATTTTAGCTGAGTTGCCATTTTTTTGGCATCGCTAAGCCATGTTTGTTTTTGGTATTTGGCTTGTATGGGGGCAAGTGCTTCTTGGGCTTGGGCGATTTTGGTGGGTTCGCCTGCTTCTGTGGCTTTGGCAAGCTGTTTTAGCTCTTTGTCGGCTTTTTTGTGAAATTGAGCGAGCAAAAACTCATCAATCGCTCGCTTGATATCATCGGTTGTCAAATTGGTGTTTGTGGTCGGTGCCGTCATGGGATTTCCTTGTTATTTTTAGGGTATTAAAGCATATTTAAAAATTGATTTCAACCATTATATTTGTAAAATATATATGAAATTTTGTTATTGATAAATAAATCAAGTATAATATAAAGTTCATCACAAAGATGACTTAGAAAATTATGTATGTTAAATACACATTCCACATCGCATAGATGACTTACACTCTACAAAATGAAAAGTGCTACGGTTTTTCGTTCGTGGTGAGCTTGGAAAACCTAACGGAAACTGACCCACAGGCAAGCTTAAGGCGAACGGTTTGTGTAGTAAAATTCAATTTTGTTAGCTGTATTTACCACGTTACCGCTCATACACCCCAAACCGCTCATCAAAATAATAGCCGTTATGATAATCATCACGAATGGTCAGCACGCAAAAGCGAATGATGAGCGTATTGACAGACGTGTCTGGATAATACTCCCTAAGCTTGGCAAGCTCGTCCGATAGATTGGCGGTCAGCCATGTATCAAGATTGGGATTTTGGCACGTTATCGCCTTTGGGATAATCTCATGGGTTGTTTTGGCGTTCGCTACACCGTGTGTCTCTACGCTGTCATAGGACGAGATATTTAGGGTGTTATCAAGCGGATTGATGATAAAATCTGTCTGCTTTTGACTTTGGCGAAATGGTGTCAGACAAGACAAATGAACGTGCAGACGGTTGGCGGTATCTGGCTCATAATAAGCATTGACCACATTGATGTCATCATTGTTCATCAAATCCTGCATGACGGCGTGTTCTAAATCCGCCAGATTCTTTTTGGGTTCTGGCGTAGCGGATTTGCTAATCCGAGCGACCGATGAAATGCGTTCATAATCTGCCTGTTTGATAAGTTTGCTCACTTGGTGCGTGGCAAGGGGAAAACGCTCGCTTTCAAATCCCGGTCGGCAAAAAGCAATGTCTTTATCCTTTAATGCCCTGATATTTTTATCCCAAATGGCAATATTGGGAGCAAAAGCCACCTTATCGGTGCGATGTCGCCACACTCGCCCTGCTGTTTGTATGATAGACCGCATGGAGCTTGGCTCAATCATCGCCCAATCATAATCATGGTCTCGCCCCACTTCCGCCACAGGCGTGGCAAGTACCATAAAGATGTGGTGCGTTTTGTCGGGGTGCTTGGCAAGGTTGTCTATAATATCAGGATTGTTGGCAAGAGCCTTTGGGTCATGGCGATTTAGGAGTTTATCAAGTCGCACTTCCAGCTGATTTCGCAAAATAAGCACTTGTCTGGCATGATAGCACGCCAAATAAAATTGACAACCGTCAAACCCTGCCATGTCGCCCGTCTCGTGCATGGCTTTGGCGATACCGATGAGTGGATTGATGTTTGCCATGCGAATAAGCCCAATACTTACCGTCTTACCATGAATTTGGGTGTGATGTAAGTCGTGCAAGGCTTTGGCTTTGTCAAACAGCACGCCTGCCATGTCTTTATAAAGCTCGTCATCGTCTTCATTATCCATCTCATCAATCAGCAAAATCTCGCCCCAATGACGCACAGCATTGTCATTTAAATGCTTGACACGCCCCCTAATAAACTGCTCATGATGAACATCAAAATCATCTGCCACTTGTACCGCTTTGCTCACATTTTCATCAAACCACGCACACACTACCTTTGGGGCAGGTTTGCCAAAATTAGCGTTATAAATCATACGTCCGCTCTGATACGCCTTAAACAGCCCTGCCACCAAATCAGGGGGCAATGTCGCAGACGACAACATCACCCGAGAACCAAACATTCCTGCCAAATGCACAAGGCGAGACAAGGCAGGCAGGTCGTTTTGGTCAAAATCATCAGGCTCATCAAAAATCACATCACTACTAAACAGCCGTAACATCGGTACGATATATCGCCCACCACGCTTGCACTCGCTGGCTTGCATTAGGTGGTCTATGGTGCAGACTGCCACAGGGGAGGCTATCAGGCGTTTGGCGTGGTCGCTCTTTACGAGCGTGCCAAGATTTAGCTCGCCCAAATCCGTGTCAATGTCGCTATCCACAAATTCATCTAGCAATCTTTGGGCGGACTCACTGCCTGTATCCGAGGCTATCTCGGTGTCATTGTCGCTGTTTTGCAACTCAAAAAGCTGTTTTTGGGCAAGACCGCCCACCAATACGGCAAGCTCTTTATCCGTCAAAGCCAGTTTTTGGCGTAGGCTTTGCCCTGTTTGTAAGGTCAAAACACGAAGCCCCAACGCCACAGTAAGCCTTGCCCCCTTATTAGGATCGGTCAAGGCGTACATGATACGAGCATTGGCAAGCGTTTTGCCTTTGCCTGTGCTTGCCATATTTATCCCAAAAAAGCCGTGTGTATCGGTCGCTTCACGGTGTTTTAAAGCGGTTTTAAAGGCGGTATTTTGCCACAAAAATCCGTCCGTATCGGTATTTTGCAATAAAGGATTGTGGTTTTGTAGGGTTGGCAAATTTTCATGCAACGTTGGCAAAATCCGCACAAATTGAGCACTAAATTGTGCCACGCCTAATAAATGCTCGTCTAATGTTTGTTTGATTTGTGTTTGCTTGGCTTGTGTTTGTTTGGTTTGGTTTTTATCATCAATTTTAATGGTATTGGCAATAAGGCTTGGGTCAAATTTTCCTTGATGACGTTTTTTATCATCTTTTTTTAAACCAGAATAATTATGGTCAGCGGTCATGAGTGATAGCCGTGATAAATGCAGTAAAAATGGGTCGGATACCGCTTGGGGATATTGCTTGATAAGGGTTTGCAGATAGGGCGAATTTTGGGCTTTTGTGGCGTAGCGTTTGAGCTGTTTTTGCCACAGTTTGTTGTGCAAAATAAACTGTTTAAAGTTAAAAAAGTCGTCCGCCTTATTGCCCTTATTAAACACCCAACGCTCTATGGCTTCTAGACTTGCCAAATAACTTTGTACATCGCCTGATAAACACTCTGGCGTGCTATACGCCTCGGGCTTTTTAAAATAATAAGCGTGTGCGGGTGGCAGGCGATGATGTGTTACCACAAGCCAAATAATCCATTTGGTTAAAGGGGGGAGCTTGCCCATATCTGCTTTATCTGGCGTGCCAAAATCGGACAAAGTCGGCAATGCCTTATTTGCCAGATACTCATCAACATGAGCAAGGCGTTCAAATACTGCTTGGTCGGTAGCACAGTCGCCCACCAGCCAGACGATGAGTTTTAACGACACCCATTCGTGGCGGTAGGGGTCGGAGATGTTGGTGGTGGCAAAGAGTTTATTTTGAAAGCCTATCGTGGATTTGCCGATGTCATGGAGCAGTCCTGCCAATGTGGCGATGATGCCAATGCCGTCCAAAAACTGCCAGTTATTCTCCCAATCATGGTGCAAAATAGAACGTCTGGTACGATTCACGGCTACGCCCCCTGTGGTGTTAAATTTGGATTTATTCCCCACCACCCAAACAAGCTCAGTGCGGTGGCGAGTGGCGATACGGTGGCAAGCGACTGCGGTTGATTTGCTGGCGGTGGATTTTAACAGCTCGTACACCGTTTTTAGACCAATCTCGGTGATGTTGGTTTGCCAAACGTTATCGCCAATGCGATCCGCAAAAGCATCCAAAATCTTGCGAGTGCGTTTTATGGCTTTTTTCTGGCACTGGGAAATAAAGGTAACAATCATGCAAAATCCTTATTTAAAATTCCTTGTTTAGAGCAAGCCCCTTTACCGTTTCAAACATCACATCAAGGGCGTGATAATCGGTAAAATAAGACAAGCACAGCTCACGAAATTCCTGCTCACGAGCATTATCAGACGCACACATAAAGGCAAGCGGTAAGATGATTGTATCTTTGACAATATCAGCAATATCAAACACCAACGCCCCACGCCGAGTTTTGCCATGCATGACGGCAAATCCGTGGGCAATGCCGAGCACCCAAGCGGTGGTCGCTCCCAAGCCGTATGCCAAATAGTTGCCGTGATTTAAAAACTGATTGGCTTTATCCACGCCGTCATAATCACGGCTAAATCCCTTATAGCCTGTGTGTTTGACGGCAAATTTATACAAATCTTTGGTCATACGTCCTTCTAGGGCAAGCAAATCTGATACACTATTTTGCCCTAAAATTTGGGTGCGGTAATGATTTTGTAAGCTGATGATTTCATCAGATTTACTATCAAAGCCTGCCCCACGCAAGTCCTTATCACGCCCCCATACGTCATTCATAAAATCAAGCCGAGCCATTTGCAAGCGTTTTGCCATAGCCAGACGTTTGTCATCGTCCCACCACCACGACAGCCAGCCTTGAATGTATTCGGTGGGGCGGTATTCTGATTGTGGGGTCAGCCACTCAATCTCACTTCCCATAAACAAAGGCGTGCCACCGCCCCCACAAAAGCCGATCAGCACGCCTGCACTTGCCAGTAGCCTTACCGCAGATTGGGTAATGGACGTGCCTGTGCCAAGCAGTATCACGGTGGTGTTGGCAATGGGGATATTGTAGTAGAGATTTTCTTTTTTACTTTCGGTGAGATACAGCACTCGCCCGTCTTTTTGCATGAGTCGGCAATGCTCTAAATAGTACAGATTGGCACGTTTGGAATGCAAAATGGTTTTTAGGTCGGTGGGGCGTAGGGTGTCCATGTTTTTCCTTACAAATAATATGGATATTAACAGATGTGTACTGCATCGTCAATCGTTGGGGTAGATTGGGGCGGGCTGGGGGGTGGATTGGGCAGGATTTGGATGGTGGTATTTTGAGTGGGCGTGTAGGGGCATGATGGACTCATGCCACGTTTTGAATACAAGAAATAAAGCGCATAAAAGCCAAATCCATCCAATCATACCTAACAAGCTCAATGTCATCACAGGCTTTGGGCATGCTGGACACACCTATAAACATCAATATTAAAGAGACGTAGAAAGCACGCCCCCACAAATGAATTTCTTTAAAATTTAGCATTGGTGCAAATTGGGGTAAATATCATAAAAAACAAGGGCGATAACCGCCCTTGCTCACACCCATCAATCAAGCGGTACGCCGATACGTCTTGCCACTTCTTCATAACCTTCAACGACATCGCCTAAACCTTGGCGGAAACGGTCTTTATCAAGTTTTTTCTTGGTTTCTTTATCCCACAAGCGACAGCCATCTGGCGAGAACTCATCGCCTAACACCACACGCCCATGAAACAGTCCAAATTCTAATTTAAAATCCACCAGCATAAGACCCGCTTCATCAAAAATCTGACTTAGCACGTCATTGACCTTGTGAGTCAGCACACTCATCTGCTCCAACTCGTCTGCGGTGGCATAACCTAAGGCAATGGCGGTACTTGGGGCGAGCATGGGGTCGCCCAATTTGTCATCTTTATAAAACAGCTCAAAGGTCGGCGGCATGAGTGGCAAGCCCTCAGCAAGCCCCAAACGCTTGGCAATACCGCCAGCTGCATAGTTACGCACCACGCATTCTACGGGTATCATTTTTAGGCGTTTAACCAGCACTTCATCGTCTGACAATTCACGCTCAAAATGCGTCTCGATGCCAGCGTCTGCCAGTTTACTCATGATAAAACTGTTAAAGCGGTTGTTCACCCTGCCTTTGCGGTCAAGCTTAGCGATTTTCTCGCCATTAAAGGCGGATGCATCGTTACGAAAATGCAAAATCAGATAATCAGGATTGTCCGTTTCATAGACAGATTTGGCTTTGCCAGTATAAATTAGGGCTTGCTTTTGCATGGGTCTCTCCGTGTTTGGTGGCGGTTTACACAATAAATTTACATGATAAGATTTATAAAACAAAAAGACACGAACAACAACGCTCGTGCCAAACCATCATCTCACCTGTGGTGGTCTAGGTAGCTCGTATTGCTTGCCCGACTCGTTGGTCGATGGAGCAATCTCGCCTGCCACCTCTGGCACATCATATAGGGGGATAAATGGAGCGGACGCTTGGTTGGCGGGCAGGCGGATGGGGTCTAGCTTGGTGGCGTGGACATAGTCCAGACTGCCGTTATCACGCTTGCCCAGCACACTTTTGATGCTTTGACAGCCCGTCAGTAGCACCACACTCATCATGGCAAGAGCGGTTAATTTTAGCGTTGTTTTTAGCGTTGTCATGTTATCCTCACTTATTCTTTTTACTGTTAAATCAATTTGGCTTTTTGTAGTGCCTGGTCAATGATGGGTTGATTGCCTGCTGACAGCCACACCAAAGGCAAGCGAATGCCCGTGTCAATCATGCCCATCTTGTGCAGGGCATATTTGGCAGGTTGGGGGCTAGATTCACAAAACAGCTTTTTGTGCAAATGCTCAATGCCTTGGTTGATGGTACTTGCTTCATCAAACTTACCTGCCAAAGCTAAGCTAAAAATCTCGCTCATGGCTTTGGGGGCGACATTGGACGTTACCGAGATGTTGCCCTTTGCCCCGAATTTCATGAGTTCTAGGGCGGTTGGGTCATCACCTGATAAGACCACAAGACGCTCGCCCACACGCTCGATAAGTGCCTTGCCACGCTCCAAATCGCCCGTGGCATCTTTGATGGCGACAATGTTAGGGATGTCGGCAAGGCGTGCTACGGTATCCTCTGCCATGTCCACGACTGTCCGCCCTGGGACGTTATAGAGAATCTGGGGAATGTCTACCGCCTCGGCAATGGTCTTATAATGCTGATACATGCCCTCTTGGGTGGGTTTATTATAATACGGCACGACCAGTAAGGCAAAATCCGCCCCCACTGCCTTAGCGTGGGCGGTCAGCTCGATGGCTTCAGCGGTGTTGTTCGCCCCTGTCCCTGCAATCACAGGAATGCGACCTGCCACTTGTTTGACAAAAAATTCAATGACATCGCCATGCTCACTCATAGACAAAGTTGCCGACTCGCCTGTCGTACCCACCGCCACCAAAGCGTGCGTGCCAGACTCAATCTGCCAATCAATCAGGCGAGCCAATGCATCATAATCCACCGCACCGTCTGCCGTCATGGGCGTGACCAGTGCCGTCATCGAGCCTTGTAGTCTTGCCTTCATCTCATCATAAGTTGCCATAAAACACCTGATTTGTCATTTTGTATCAAATGGCTTAGTTTAACATTTTACTGGGTGTTTTAAAATGCTTAAAATTAAAATTATTGTATTTATTGGAATTTTAAAATATTTTTTAAATATAAATTAAAATAATAAATCAATAAATTTGTGATGAATGGGTTACTTTTAGCAATGGATGGCATTGTTTTTTTTAAAGTTATTATGATATAATCAAAATTACAAATTAAGCGAATAAATGTTCACTTAATTTGTAATTCTTGATAAAATGCGTTTATCAAGAATGTTGATTAAGCTACACCCAAGAAACTTTAAAATTACTACAAATACAATGATGTGTGGACGTAGGGGCGTGCTGAGCACGCCTTGTATAGTAATATCATCAAAGGGTGTGCGGAGCCAACCCCTACAAACCCGTGGTAAATATCAAGTTGGTTGGGTGTATCTATTGATGACTTTATACACTCTACAAATGAAAAAGTACGACGGTTTTCGTAGCAAAATTCAATTTTGCTGGCTGTACATGGAGAAAATATTGAAAATTTTAACTATTTTTATATTCTTATTTTCTATGGTTGGTTGCTCTCAGTC
>NZ_AUGF01000048.1 GCF_000426885.1 Moraxella caprae DSM 19149
ATTTTGAATTTGTTTGATTGCGTTTAGTTTAAAGTCTGTGTCATAGACGGCTTTGGTGTGTCGTCTTTTAATGCCATCAATGCCGTGTGCTTGATAGAGTTTGACCCACTGCTTGATCATACTGTCTGTGGATAGGTTAAACTGTTTAGCGGTTTGCTTGTAACCGTGTCCGTTTAGATAATATGCTATTACAGACAGTTTAAAGTCGGTGGTGTATTTTGCCATAGAAAGCACCCCAAAGGTTAGTGTGAGTGGCGAGCTTTGGGGGGCGGTTCATTATTTGCCCTTTTTGTTGTACTAATTTTCCTGATTTAAAAACTCACATCACTCAAATGACCAATGGCGGGCTTGCCAGTTGCCAAGAGCGTCTTTGGTTGAGTAGCCTTTGACATATGGCTTTACCGCACGCACGTTCACTTGATGATACACCCACACATTTGGCACATCTTTGTCCAAAATCGCTTCAAGCTCATGATACACCTTGGCACGCTCTTCGGGGCTGTTGGCGGTGTAGGCGGTTTTTAGTAGGTTGTCATATTCGGCACTAGAATACGCCCCATAGTTGCCCGAGCCTTTGGTTTTCATGACGTTTAGGAACGTAGCAGGGTCGTTGTAGTCGCCACACCATGCCGCACGAGCCATTTGGTGTTCGTGGTTACGGCGAGTGGCAAGGTAGGATTTCCACTCTTGGTTGTGTAGCTCAATCTTGATGGTGTCGCCAAGGGCTTCTTGCCATAAGGACTGAGCCGCCACCGCCACTTTTTTGTGGTTTTCGCTGGTGTTGTAGAGTAGCTCAAACTTCAAAGGATTTTGCTTGTTGTAGCCTGCTTCTGCCAGCAGTTTTTTGGCTTCGGCAATGCGAGCGGTTTTATCAAGTTTTTGCCAATCTGGGGTGTAGTTGGGGTTGTTGGCGGTAACTTTTGGGGTCATCTGATAGGCAGGAGTCTCGCCACGAGCCGCCACTTTTTCGGCAATCAGCTCTCTATCTAAAGTCAAGGTCATCGCACGTCGAACACGCACGTCATCAAAGGGCGGTTTATTGACGTTCATCTCATAATAATACGAGCAAAACGATGGCGATGTTTTGACTTCATTTTTGTCAGCCTTAGCAAGAATGTTGCTTGGAATGTCGGTATAAGTCACATCAATCTCGCCTGCCTGATAACGGGTGTAGTCCGTCTGCCCAGAATCAATCGGCAGTAGCACAAGGTTTGGGATAGCGACTTTGTCGGCATCATAATAATGGGGGTTTTTGGCAAGGACGATTTTTTCGCCCATGACACGCTCTTTGATGATGTATGGACCGTTTACCACGATGTTTTCGATTTTTGACCAGTCATCGCCCAATTTTTCTACCACATTTTTGGGAACAGGTCGCATGGCGGTGTAGGTGAGCATGTCAGGCAAAAACGCCACAGGCTCGGATAGGGTAATCTCAACGGTTTTATCATCAATGGCTTTCACGCCAAGCTCGATGGGGGCTTTTTTGCCTTCGATGATGTCGTTTGCATTCAAAAACTTAGCATCCGCCACATAGTTGGCAAAGTTGGCAGCCGTCTTTGGGTCAACCATACGCTGAAAACTAAACACAAAGTCATGGGCGGTAATCGGCTCGCCATTTGACCATTTGGCATCACGCAACTTGAACGTCCACACCTTGTTGTCGGCACTCTCCCAGCTTTCGGCAATGGCAGGCTCAAGATTGCCATCAGCATCTGTGCTAACTAGCCCCACAAACTGCTGACGGGCAAGCCCAGACTCAGGCACGCCCCCTGTTTTGTGTGGGTCAAGCGAACCGACTTCGGCACCGTTATTGATAACCAGCGTATCACGGTCAGATTTTGGGGTGGTGGTGTCCGTCTTGGTCTCGCTTGTCTTGTCGGTGGTGTCGCCTGTTTGGGCTTGGTTTTGAGGCTGACTGCACGCCCCAAAAAACAGCGGTAAGCACACAGGCAGGGCAAGGGCTAGGGATTTTTTGGAAAACTTTTTAAAAAATAAAGATTGAGTTGTCATAAAAACTCCATATTTCATAGAGACAATAAACCATAATACTCACCATTATTGGTGTTTTTTTTGACTTTCCCAAATGCCAATATTGTCTATGGTTGTTCTATTTTGGCATAAGTCGGCACGCTTGGCAAGCCCCACTAAATCGCCGCCATCCGATAGACATCGTAAGCAGGCACTTCATAAGGGTGAGCGGACTTGTAAGCACGCACCACATCCATGAGCCTGTCATCAGGGACGATGGTCTCAACCCGCCACTCAGGGACGTATTCTATTTTGTCAATCTGACCGATGGCAGGGTTTGCCCCTTTTAAAGGTTTAAATTGTCCCACGCCAAGCACTTGCTAAGAACAATGACTGTATCCGTCAAATTGCCCTGCCCCTGCATTAAATAGGGCGGTTTTGACATTTTCTAGGTCGGACTCGGGGATATAGGCGATGAATTTGTGCATGGTTTGTCCTAAAATGGGTTGTTGGTGATGCTAAAGCATGGATGATGTTTTTGGCATGATATACCCAAGAAACTTTAAAATTACTACAAATACAATGATGTGTGAACGTAGGGGCGTGCTGAGCACGCCTTGCACAATAATATCACCAAAGGGTGTGCGGAGCCAACCCCTACAAAACCCGTAGTAAACATCAAGTTTGTTGGGTGTAATTTTTTTAAAATAAGTGGTCGGATAGTCATTTTTCATGTAAAAAATAAATTAAATCGTTAAATTCTCGTCTTATTTTATAGAAAAGTTATTAATGGTAGACGCGCCTTAATACTTGACAAGATTTTCTCTTAAAAAAATCTTGAACCGCTTGGGCGTGGCTATGATGATTGATGAGTATAAAATCCTGCCTGACATCATTAAAAGAAAATTTTTGAAAAACATTGATGTCCGATATGTCTGTTTTGATATTTTCATAATTTAGTAAGTATAATTTGATGATGATTTCTTTGTTAAAAATGGTTTTGATTAATAAATGGTCTGGGTGTAGTGTGATTGTACCACTTTTGGCGATGAATTTAATCCCATCAATGAGTAGCTTGATGATAAAAATCAAAAATGCCACTAACACAAAAAGGTGAATTTGGGCATCTGGCGACAGCTCATTAAAATGATACACGCCCATTGCGATATAAAATAAAAACACCATCACAGCAAGCACACCTGCAACCACACAAAACCCTACCAGATAATACCGAGAATTAAAGGTTTGGGGCAGATTTAGTATGGCGGATTTTTGATACAATACTTGATTGAAGATCTTTTTGTGAAGCAAAAACATCTGAAAATCCACCCATATCTGTGCATCGTGACGACACAGATTGATATTTTGTTGGTAAATGGTGTTTTTATGATGATAGGAGATTTGCAAAATGGTTGGCGGATTTTTATAACGTTTGGCAGGCAAATAGATGTCGGTGACAGCGATGATGTCTTGATAATCTATTCTTACGGTTTTTATTCGCCAAAGCCCAATTTTTATTGTGATGCCTTGTGCGTCTTGATGAATGATTTGCCGACTTTGTAGTGTCAGATAAATGCAAAGGGGGATTAGAGATGATAACATTCCCAAAGCCACCCATTTAATGAGAGTATGCCAATCTGCCAAAAAATAAATCGGTACCGCAAAAGCAAACACGCACAATAAGATGATCGCCATGTTTTTTAAGTTCATTTTAATAAAATCATGGCGATGTTGGATAAGTGTGGGCGGTAATGAGCATTCCATAAACTTACTCTAAATTTGCTTATGATGTCGCCGTGCTAAGCCCCACCACGCTCAAAAACCCTTTTGGCAATGCTCCGCCACGTCCTGCACGTTTGCCTTGATAGCTTGCCCAGTCGGCAGGTTTTAGGGTGAGCGTACGCTTATTGGTGCGAATGATAAGATTGTCCGTGTCGGCTAAGGCACACACCGCCACCAGCGTTTCGTTGTCTTTTAGGCTCATGAGTTTGTTGCCCCTGCCCTTTGTCAGTACGGGTAATTCATCACGGTTAAAGATGAGCAGATTTCCGCCACTACTTACCACCGCAATGTGCATGGCGTTATCCACAGGGGCAAATGGCAACAGGGTCGCACCCCCCAGATTGACCACCGCTTTACCTGCTTTTTGGGCGGTGTCTAGCCCTTTGGTGTCGGTGATAAAACCATGGCCTTGACTGCTGGCTAGGATAATGGGATATTGTCCAAATAGGGCTTGCTCAATTTTTACGCCATTTGCCAAGTTGAGCATACTGCTAATCGGCTCGCCCTGCCCACGAGCGGACGGCAGACTTGCCGTGTCTAGCCCATAGCTACGCCCCATGTTATCAAGAACGATGAGTCGCTCACCCGTCTTGCCAAGGGCGTGCGTGGCGTACTCATCGCCTGTGCGAAAGTTTAGGGCGACAGGGTCAATCTCATGTCCTTTTGCCATGCGAATCCAGCCTGCTTTTGAGATGATGACGGTTACGCTCTCGCTCGGGGTCAGCTCGGACGCTTTGATGGCGACAGACTCTTCACGCTCCACGACAGGCGATTTGCGTTTATCGCCATGCGTTTTCATGTCAAAGGTTAGCTCGTCTATCAAAAGGTTTGTTAGGCTGTTGGGGTTATTTATTTGCTCGGCGATGATGGCTCGCTCTTTTTGTAGCTCGTCTCGCTCGGCATTTAGCTCAATCTCTTCTAGTTTGGCTAATTGGCGAAGTTTGATGTCAAGAATGGCGTCCGCTTGGGTGTCAGACAGCCCATAACGGCTCATCAAGACCGCCTTGGGGTCGTCTTCGGTGCGAATGATGGCAATGACTTCATCAATGTGCAAATAGGCAATGAGCAAACCTGCCAAGATGTGCAAGCGTTTGTCAATCTTATCAAGACGGTTTTGGAGTCGTCTTAGCACCACACTACGGCGTGATGAGAGCCATTCGGATAGGATTTGTTTTAAGTTTTTGACTTCGGGTTTGCCATTTAGCCCAATCATGTTCATATTGACCCGATAGGACGTTTCTAGGTCGGTCGTGGCAAACAGATGAGCCATGATTTTGTCAATCTCAACCTTGCCACGCTTAAACTCAATGACAATACGACAAGCGTTCTCGTGGTCGGATTCGTCTGTGATGTCATTGACCCACGGCAGTTTTTTGTCGGTCATGAGTTTGGCAATCTGCTCAATGATTTTTGAGCCTGAGACCTGATAGGGCAAAGCGTCTATGATGACGGTATTTTTGTCTTGCTTATCAATATGATAAGTCGCTCGCATTTTGTAATTGCCACGCCCTGTCTCGTACATTTTGACAAGCTCATCTTTTGGCGTGATAATCTCGGCAGATGTCGGCAAATCAGGGGCAAGCACCGTTTTGCATAGCTCGGCTGTGGTGATGTCGGGGTTTTTTAGGAGTTTGATACACGCCTTGACGGTCTCGGTGAGATTGTGGGGCGGAATGTCGGTCGCCATCCCCACGGCTATGCCTGTGGTGCCGTTTAGCAAGATGTTTGGCAGGCGGGCAGGGAGCGTGGCAGGCTCGCTCATCGTGCCGTCAAAGTTGGGGATAAAATCCACCGTACCTTCGCCAAGCTCGGACAATAGGGTGCTGGCGTAATTGCTCATCTTGGCTTCGGTGTATCGCATGGCGGCAAAGGATTTGGGGTCATCAGGACTGCCCCAGTTGCCTTGCCCCATGACAAGCGGATAGCGATAACTAAACGGCTGTGCCATAAGCACCATGGCTTCATAGCACGCTGTATCGCCATGCGGGTGGTATTTGCCCAGCACGTCGCCCACGGTACGGGCGGACTTTTTGGGTTTGGCGGTGTGGCGAAGTCCTAGCTCATTCATGGCGTAGATGATACGGCGTTGGACGGGCTTTAAGCCGTCGGCGATGTGCGGTAAGGCTCTGTCCATGATGACGTACATGGCGTAGTTTAGGTAGGCGGATTCGGTAAATTCGGCAATGGAGCGGGTGTCAAAATCGGTTTTCATGGTGTGGTGTCAATAAAAAATTTGGGGTATTGTAGCAAACTTAATAAAAAATGGCTATTTGTCAGGGGGCTAAAAATACCGCTACCCAATACCCTAAATTTGTGCTAATCTATACTTAAATCCTTTATTTTATTAGCCATTAGGAGTTATCATGGACATCAACAAACACAAAGCCGATTTGCTCGCCCTAAAAGCAGAGTATGAATACCGCATTGATAAAATCACCAATCACCTAGAGCACCCCCAAGATGAGCTAGGACAACATTGGGACGATCAAGCTGTCGCCGCCCAAGAAAACGACATGCGTAAAAATCTGCTCATCGAGGCCCAAGAAAACCTTGCCAAAGTCAATGTCGCTTTATCTTGCATTGAAAACGACTTGTATGGCGAATGCAGTGAGTGCGGTGAAGAGATAGAAGAAGGGCGACTCGACGCGGTGCCGTATGCCACAGAGTGTATCAAGCACGCCAAATAGACAGCCTGACAACCACAAAAAACGGTTCACACACGAACCGTTTTTTGTGGTCAAGTGTTTAGGGCAGACACGCCCTAAATCCTAACCCACACTTCGCCTTGCCTTGACCACGCTTGGCTGTTGCTCGATTTTGGCAAGCAGGCGAGATAAATGCTCAATGCCTGCCACTTCCACAAAGAATTTCATCTGGGCGTCCATGCCATCATCAAAGACTGTCTCGGCACGTTGGATATTGACTTTCTCACGGTCGATGACATTAAACAAATCCCGCAGCAGTCCGCTTGTGGCGTGAGCGTCCACGACCACACAGACAGGCTGATACCGCCCAAACTCCGCTTGCCAGTCGGCACAGACGACCCGCTCTGGCTCTTTTTGGGCGAGCCGTGACAGCTCCACGCAGTCGCTACTGTGGATACTGACTCCATTCATGAGCGTGATAAAGCCTGTGATGGGTTCGCCATGCACGGGGTTACAGCATTTGGCAAGGTGTATCTCGACATTGTCAAGTCCATGCACGTCAATCTTGTATTTGTTGGGGCGAGTTTGGGGTTTGGATTTGATGTGCGTTTCGCTGACATTGGGCGTACTTAAGTTCAAATCCTTGATGATTTTGCCTGAGATTTGGCTAACCCCAATCTCGCCCATGGTGATGGCAAGATATAGCTCATCTTCGCCCTTGTAGTCCAGCTCTCGGCACAGCGTACCAAAGTCCACCCCCGACACCGCCACGCTCAGTCGCTCTAACTCACGCAGTAGCAGGGCTTTGCCCGTTTCGATGTTTTTGTCACGGTCTTGCTTGTTAAACCATTGGCGTAGCTTGGCTTTGGCACGAGCGGTGTAGATGTAACCCAGCGATGAGACAAGCCAGTCACGATTCGGCTCACGGCTTGATTTGGTGATAATCTCCACTTGGTCGCCTGTTTTGGGCTGATGAGTCAGTGGCACATAACGCCCGTTTACCCTTGCCCCTTGGGCACGATTGCCAACTTCGGTATGCACATGGTAGGCAAAGTCAAGCACGGTCGCCCCTTTGGGCAGTTCGGTAATGTCCCCGTCTCGGCTAAACACGTAGATTTGTTGGACGTTATCAAGGTTGTCAAGCTCTATCTCGTCGCTCTCGCTTTTGTCTCCGCCTAAGAGCTGTCTTAACGAGCTGATTTTGGCAGTGAGATAGTCGTCTGTTTTATTGCCTTTTAAGCCCTCTTTATAATTGACGTGCGACGCCTTGCCAAGCTCCGCCTCAAAGTGCATGTCAAAGGTGCGAATCTGCACTTCTAGGGTGCGATTTTGGGCGATGACGACCGTGTGTAGCGACTTGTAGCCGTTGGGTTTGGGGTTGGTGATGTAGTCATCAAACTGCTCGGGGACGTGTCGCCACAGTCCATGCACCACGCCTAGGGTGTGATAGCACTCGGCGTTGGTGTTTACCAGTACCCGTAAGGCTCTGATGTCATAGAGCTGGTCAAAGGATAGGTTTTTCTTTATCATCTTGCGATAGATGGAGTAGATGTGCTTGACACGCCCTGAGACTTCGCATTTGATACCGACCCGATTTAGCTCATCGGTGAGTGTTTGCTTGACTTCTTCGATGTAACGTTCACGCTCGCTACGTTTTTGGGCGAGCAGACTGGCAATGCGTTTGTACTCATCAGGGGCAAGATAGCGAAAAGCTAGGTCTTCTAGCTCCCATTTTAGCTGAGCGATGGATAAGCGGTGAGCCAATGGAGCATAGATGGTCATGACCTCACGAGCCACCCGTTTTTGGCGGTCGGGCGTGGCAAAGGACAACTCACGCATGGCAAAGGTACGCTCGGCAAGTTTGATGAGTACCGCCCGCACGTCATTGGTGGTGCTAATGAGCATGCTGTATATGGTCGATAGCTGTTCACGGTTGTTATTTTCAAAATAATCTTCAAGCCGTTTGTTGCCCTCTATCACCTCAGACAGTCGCCCCATGGCAAGCGTGTCTTCGATGAGATGGGCGATGTCTGCCCCGAACTCATGAGCGATGGAGTCCATACTAATTAGCTCACGCCGTACCGAGCGATAGAGCATGGCAGCGACCAGAGCGTTTTCATCTTGGAACAGATACGCTAAAATGTCCGCCATGCCAATGCCTGTTACATACGCTCCTGAGCGAGAGTTATGTGGTTTGGATGATTGTACTTGTACAAATTGGCAGGCTTTTTTGAGCAGGGGCAACTCATCTTTGCCGATACGCTGGGCGACATTGGATAGCCATTTGTCAATGTCAATGTCGCTCTCGCTAATCTTGGCAGGCGTGTCGGTGGCGTGGCTGTGGTCGTGGGTAGTGGTGAGTTTTTGACTGTGAAGCTGTGCCTGAAAATCGGGGTGTAATTGGTCTGCCACAAGGCTTGCTGCTAGGCTTGCACTGTCGCCTGAGTCTTTGCCTGTCAGCAAGGGCAAGCTGTCTCGAATCTGTACCACGTCATGTCCTTTAATAACTTGTAATGATTATTTTCACAAACCCATGTTTAGCGGATTGAGTATATCAACAAAATTAACTTACAGCGAACAAAATTGAATTTTACTACGGAAACCGTTCGCCACAAGCTTGCCTGCGGGTCGGTTTCTGTCATGGTTCGACTTAGCTCACCACGAACAGAAAACCGTGGTACTTTTTCATTTTGTAGAGTGTAAATTAAAATTGCCATAAAAAATAAAATACTCATGCTACTTATTATATTATGGCATTTTTGAGAATTTTTTAAAAGCCAAAAACCCCTAAAATTTACCAAAATTTCCTGCCTACTTTACCAAAAACTGTGGTATAATGGCTCTCTTTGGTAAAATAATTTGCCAAATCATCGCTGAATTTGCTTATTTTCTATTGATATTAGGGTACGCCCTAGAATAAGCCACATCGTAGGCTAGGACGGTCTTGCCATCAAATGTGTTTAAGAACGAGTTAAGTTCGTTTTATACTTCTGGGCGTTTGGATATTTCATCATTACTTTTAATGATAAATATATCAGAAAAATGCAAATTGCCATTGTTTATTTTTAATACAATTAAAATGGCATGTCTAAAATGACTTCTGTGTACTTCTTATCATCATGATTGCTGATTTTGTCAAGGTTGCTTTTATTGATAAAAGTAAAACCAATGGCAAACTGTTGGCAGTATGAATTGTCTTCGGTGTTTTTGTAAAACATGATTGGGTCTGGCAAGGGCTATCCTTTGCCATTTAGATAATTTTTTAAAACCCAACCACGTTCGCCAAGCCAGCGATTATTATCAACATCATGACATCAAGGTTATTTATGACAACCCAACACCAACAAGATTTTGCCCCACAAAATGAGCAAACAGGCGAGCAACCCACCGAGCAAAAAGAGCAAAACAGCTTAACTTTTGAGCAGTTAAATCTTGCCAAACCCATTTTAAAAGCCCTGACCAAATCAGGCTATACCACGCCCACGCCCATTCAGGCAGGGGCAATCCCCCATGCCATAGATGGACGTGATTTGCTACTGTCCGCCCAAACAGGCTCGGGTAAAACGGCGGCGTTTGTCCTGCCGATTTTGCACCAATTAGCCCAGCCAAAACCTGCCGAAAAATCCAGCGAGTTTAGCCAAAAATCACACAACCGCCACCAAAAGACCGCCATTAAAGCCCTGATACTCACCCCCACCCGAGAGCTTGCCATGCAGGTGCAGGACAACGTGCGTAAATACAGCAGTGAAATGCGTGGGATTTTTAGTGTGCCATTGGTTGGCGGGGCTCCGTATGGCGGACAGATTCGTGCCTTGCGTAAAGGCGTGCAGATTGTCATTGCCACCCCCGGTCGCTTGATTGACCACATGAATGACGGGCGTGTGGATTTGTCCGAGCTTGACACGCTGATACTGGACGAAGCTGACCGTATGCTGGACATGGGTTTTGCCGATGACATTAAGACCATCTTAGAAGCCGCCCCGAGTAAGCGTCAAACCGTGATGTCGTCAGCGACATGGGACGGAGCGGTTGGCAAGATTGCCGAGAGCTTTACTGTGAACCCTGAGTGTGTCTCCATCAAAGTTGAGTCGGCTCATATCGATGAAAGTGTGTATTTTTGTGATGATTTTCACCACAAAAATAAGATTTTGATTGAACTTTTGGGCAACCCCGAGATTAACCAAGCGGTGATTTTTACCGCCACCAAACGCAGTACCGAACAGCTTGCCGAGTCGCTTACCGAAGCAGGATTATCGGCTCGCTATCTACACGGTGATTTGCCACAAGGTAAGCGTAACCGCATCATCAGCGATGTCAAGTCGGGCAAGTGCAACTTTTTGATTGCCACCGATGTCGCCGCTCGTGGCATTGACATCTCTGCCATTAGCCATGTGGTGAACTATGATTTGCCTCGTCAAGTCGAGGACTATGTGCACCGCATTGGTCGCTGTGGGCGAGCAGGGCGGACAGGGGTCGCCATGAACCTATGTAGCATGGACGACAGACGTCAGCTCGGACACATCAACCGCTATCTAAACCGTGAAATGAAAGAAGAAGTGGTCGCAGGACTAGAACCCAAACGAGTTGCCCTAAGTGCCAAAGACAAAGACGGCAGACGTGAAGGGCGTGGCAGACGTGGCGAGCGTTATGGTCGTGGCGGCGGTCGTAGTTTTGGGCGTGGCGAGAGAGCGGAGTTTGTCACTCGTTCAGGGCGGTCATCATTTGGCGGTCATGACAGACATGAGGCTTATGACCGACAAGGCGACAGACCAAACCGTGAACGCCAATACCGTACAGAGCGATATGAGCGTGGCGAGAGTGGACGTGATGAGCGTGTTGCCAAGCCGTACCAAGAGTGTTTTGGCGACAGAGACGACAGACGCACTCGCCAAGACAGGGATTATCGCCAAGATAAACCCAAATCTTTTGGCTATGCTCGTGAAAACAGCCGTGAATTTGGACAGCGTGATAATACCCACAAAGGCGAGCGTGCATGGCGTGATGACAAAAGAAAGGACGGCAAAGAGACGGCAAAATTTGGCGGTAGAGACGGTGTGAAAAAGCCCTACAAAAAACGAGCGGTCGAAGAAGTATTCTTTGCCAAACGCCAAGAGAAGAAAGCCAAACGCAAATTTGGCGAGCTGTGATTTTTGCTGAATTAACCATAAAAACCCATTGATAAAATGGGTTTTTTGTTTTTTTGGTGTTATGCTACAGCTAACAAAATTGAATTTTACCACGGAAACTGTTCGTCCTGAGCTATTTTCCGTCATGGTTCGACTTAGCTCACCACGAACGGAAACCGTAGCACTTTTTCATTTTGTAGAGTGTAAAATAAAACACAAAATAACAAGGATAAATCATGAATGCTCGCCTCTACCCCATGCGTTCTAAGCAAATAAAAAATCAGTTATCTGTTACCATTAATGGTATTATCAATATCACGATGGCGTGTTTGGCTCTTGTGCTGACTTGGTTTAAAGATAATCTGTTGTGGTGGGAACATGCTGGTATTTTTGTCGTGGCGGGTGTGAGCGTTTATTTGTTGGCACGGGCATATTTTAAGCCCAAATTTGCCGACTCTTCCTTAATCATAGATGCAGAGGGCATTCGTATCAATAAGGATTTTTTAAATAAATTGCCTAATTGTGCCCCTATTGCTTGGCACGAAATTGACAAAATAGAAATTACTGAAAATCTACCACGAGCCATGATGGGTAAGCTACTTGCCAAACTCAATCCCCATTTGAGTAAATATAATAAAACCCTCATAATTCATGGTATTCAAAAAGACAAATTTGGCGACATCAAAAAGCGACTGATTATCGAAGATGGTGTGTGGCAAATTGATGATGTTGATGAATTGGTGAGGCTATTTCATTCATTGGGTTTTCCTGTTTGTCATATTGACAATCAAGATTATATCAAAGAGCATGTTCCAATGGGTGTAGATTTGGGTAAGCGGGCAGGGCATTTGGCGTATTCGTCTTTTTTCTTATTTGTCATCATGTTGGGATTGGTGCATTTTGATAAATTCATTACCCTAGAATTTGGATATATGGATAAAGTGTTTTTTGGGGTGGCAATCGTGGTATTTTTGGTGGGGGCGTATTATCTTTATGGTGAAAATAAAGCATTAAAAGGCATGATTTCGCTCATATTATTTGTGCCGATGATGACTTTGTTTTTGTTTTTTGCCACGCTGTTTTTATCGCCACTCGTGGCAAAAACTCAAATGGTGGATTTTGAATTTCGGGGTGGAAAATGGCAAACAACTTATCGCCAAATGCCCTTAGAGGTCAGTTGTCATAAAAATAAGGATAATATTCATGCAGACGGCAAAGTTAATATCACGGACACGCTGGGCATGATAAGAATGGATTTGACCCAACTGGAAAAATTATGCAAAAAATGAGGCGGATATTGATGGGGGTATAAGATAAAACCCATTCATGGAATGGGTTTTTTTGTTTTGGTTTTATTTAACTTCAATCTGACGGCGAAACTTTTGCCCTGCCTTAAAGGTAACAACACGACGAGCCTTGACAGGGATAATTTCCCCTGTTTTGGGGTTGCGACCGGGGCGGGATTTTTTGTCTTTTAATTCAAAGTTGCCAAAGCCTGAGAGCTTGACTTCTTTACCGTCCGCCAAACTTTGGCTAATCTCACTAAAAAAGGTATCCACCAATTTGCGAGCGTCTTGGCGAGTCATACGCAGGCGAATGGTCAAATGGTCTACCATGTCTGCTTTGGTTAAGGTTGCCATGTGTTATCCTTTTAAAATTAAATTAAAATTGGCATTGTTAGGGTTAAGGGCGAACCACATTCGCCCTTGATAAACATCAGCCATCACGCAGTTGTGCTTGGTATTTGTCGGTCAATGCCACAATCACCCTATCCATCAACGCCTTAATCTCATCATCAGAAAGGGTATGAGCGGTATCTTGCAAGGTCATGGCAAATGCCAGTGATTTTTTGCCTGCAGGCAGTCTGTCGCCTTCATAGACATCAAACAAGGCAACGTCTGTCAAATGCTCGCCTGCCACATCACGCACGACATCTGCCATGTCTTGCCATGCCAAATCCTTATCCACAAAAAACGCCAAATCACGGCGAACGCTTGGGAATTTGCTTGGCAAGGCGACATCAAGGGCGGTACGGTGCAGATTGATGAGTTTATCCAGTTCAAACTGAGCCACCCACACAGTCGGTAAATCTAAGGCGGTGCTGATACTGGGGTGCAATTGCCCAAAATAGCCAATCCGCTCGCCACCTACCGACACATACGCACTTTGCCCCGAATGCAAAAACGCCAAATCCGCCCGCTCATAGCTTGGGCGGACATGAGCAGGGAGCAGGGTTTCGATGTCGGCTTTTAGGTCATAAAAGTCCATGCCACGCACGCCATGAATGCTGTCGGTTGCCCGTCCTGTGGCGATGATGGCAAGGCTGCCGATTTGGGCGAGGCTTGCGACATCTTTACCCACGAACGACAAACCCACTTCAAACAGTCGCACGTCCGTTTGCTGGCGGTTTAGGTTGTGGCTCACGATGGGCAGTAGGCTAGATAGTAGCGTACGTCTCATGACCGCAAGCTCTGATGAAATTGGGTTGGTAAGGGGCAGTATCTCGCCCAATTTGTCATCGTGGAGCAGTTTTTCTAATTTGTCATCACAAAAGCTAAAACTCACCGCTTCAAAATAGCCTTGTTTGGCAAGGGTCAATTTAAGCACATGGGTCAAATCCGCTGTATCGTCATAACTCATGTCCACTGCAAACTGTGGCAGGCGTGGGGCGATGTTGTCATAGCCATGCACACGGGCAATCTCTTCAATAATATCTTCTGATATGGCAATGTCAAAACGATGACTTGGGGGCTGGCAGACAAATGCCGTACCGTCAAACGTGGTACTGATTTCTAAGCGGTTTAATAGGTCGGTGATGTCATCGGCAGACAACGCCACGCCAAGCAGTTTTTCTACCTTGTCAAATGGCACACGCACAGGCTCACGTTTTGGCAAATCCGCCACGCTCTCGGCGGTGGTGATTTGTCCGACTTGACCGTTTGCAATCGTGGCTATCAACGCCCCCGCACGGTCAAGGGCGAGTTTGGGTAAGTCAAAATCCACCCCACGCTCAAATCTGGCACTGGCATCGGTGTGCAAACCAAAACGTCTGGCACGCCCTGCGATGTTTAGCTGGTTAAAATGAGCCGATTCTAGCACGATGTTGGTCGTGCTGTCCGACACCGCCGAGCGAGACCCACCCATAATCCCTGCCAGTGCAAGCACGCCCACGTCATCAGCGATAACAAGCTCATCGCCACTTAGGGTAATGGTTTGCTCGTTGAGTAATTCCACCGTTTCGCCTTGATTGGCAAGGCGTACCGTAATCGCTCCCACGATTTTATCAGCGTCAAATGCGTGTAGGGGCTGACCGAGTTCTAATAGGATAAAGTTGGTTACGTCAACCAAAAAATTATGGGTGCGAAGTCCGCTTGCCATTAGGTTATATTTGAGCCATTTGGGGGTTTTAACACTGCGGTCAATGTCGCCGATGTACTGAGCCAGATAGCGAGGGCAGGCGGTGGGGTTTTCTACTTTGACGGCTACCGCTTTATCCAGCGTGGGGGGGGTTGTAATAATCTCGGGGCGGTTTAGGGCTAAGCCATTAACCACGCCAATCTCACGAGATAGACCCAGCACGCTTAGGCAGTCGCCACGATTGGGGGTAATCGCCACATCAAAAATCTGACCGTCCAGCCCCAAATACTCACGCACATCAACGCCAATCGGAGCGTCATCGTCCAGCTCCAATAGTCCGTCAATCTCATCAATAAGACCCAATTCGGATGCACCGCAGAGCATGCCTTGACTCTCCACGCCACGCAGTTTGCCTTTTTTGATTTTAAAGGGCTTATCATCAATGGGAGGCAACTCCGCTCCGACTGTAGCAACCGCCACTTTTAGCCCTGCTCGCACGTTGGGAGCTCCGCAGACGATTTGCAAATGCTCATCTGTGCCAATATTGACGGTGGTAACAGAGAGTTTGTCGGCATCGGGGTGCTTATCGCAAGTGATGACCTGCCCCACAACCACGCCACTAAACATGGGGGCGATAGGCTCCATGCCGTCCAATTCCAAGCCAAGCATGGTCAGTTGTTCGCCAAGCTCGGCAGAAGTATTGGTAGGATTGACCCATTGTCTGAGCCAGTTTTCGCTGATTTTCATAAATGTCTCTTATTTGGTTTTTTTATGTATTAAATCTTTAAAGTTTTAACACAATCGTATTTTAAAATACAGTTATCATAAGTAATTAAAGTTAAATTTTCACTCATGGCTTGACTGATTAACAATCTATCAAAAGGGTCTCTATGCACAAAAGGCAAATTTTCTAATTAGACTTCCTGCAAAACTAGGCTTTCCGTTCGCCCCGAGCTTGTTGAGGGGTGGCGGAAAACCGTTATGGTTCGACAAGCTCACCACGAACGGTTTTCCTTATTTTGGGTTTTGCAGGAAGTCTATTGTATGCAATGTTTTGATAAGACAGCCAATTCATCATAACCACCGTCCAACAAATCATCATACAGTCCTTTTGGATTTGCCCCAACAATATCAAGTTTGTCCAGTTTTGATTTGATTGCCACTTCCCAAATATTTACTGAACTAAAATAAATT
>NZ_AUGF01000049.1 GCF_000426885.1 Moraxella caprae DSM 19149
CGATGGTAGTGTGGTTCGCCCATGTGAGAGTAGGTCATCGTCAGCACCTTATTTAGCCCCCTCTGTCATTGATAGAGGGGGTTTTGGTTTTTAAAATCGTTGAATTTGTGTATAATAGCTGACTTAACTTTACTTATATTTATGTGAGTAACTTGCTTGTGCGTAGGGTGATATTAATGGGTGGGCAAAAGGCGTTCACGTTGATTGAGTTGATGGTGGTCGTGGTTGTGATTGGTGTGATTGGTATGATTGCTTATCCTAGTGTGATGCGGGTTTTGCGGGGGATGGAAGCAAATAATGTTACATCTGTCGTTACTGATGCATTAAAAGAAGCCCGCAGTCAAAGCCATATTACTAAGCAAAACATTGTTATGTGTCCTGCCGATGAGTCAAATCGTTGCCATAAGCAGTCGGGAGTAAAAATTATCGTGTTTAGGGATTTAGATGGTAATGCCCGTCTTGATGATGGTGAGTTGATTAAAGAGTATGGGCTTAATTTAAAACATGGCAGAATTGACATGAGAGTGTCAGCATCTAGGCATTATATTAAGTACTTTGGGGTCAGTGCTAGTCCACGTGGTCATTTTGGACATATTAAGTATTGTTCGGTGTCTGATGAGTTGTCCTATAGGATTGTCTTAACGCATACAGGGGTTGTTAGAAAGCATGTTGATGATGTGGGGTGTTAGGTTTGTCAAAGATGGTAAAACTGGCAATGGGGAAGTATCAAAGAAAGGGTGATGGGCAGATGAGAATATCGTTTTGGTTTTGCAAAAATCCCTATTTACAACTCACTAAAATCAGCATATAATCGTTCTCAATTTTCATTTTTTTTAAGGTAACAGGAGTTTTTTATGAGTAGTTCTATGAAAGATGTGTTTTATCATGCGTTGTTGGCAAGAGCTGGATATATGTTGGCAGAAAATAGAAAGTAAGGTTTTAAATTAGGTGAGGTTTCAAACTACCTTAAAGAAGACTCTCAGTTTGACATGACCTCCGCCATGGCATACTACCTAGTCAGCAAATTTGACTTTATTAAAGTGGTTGATGATGTGAGTGTCGAGATGGAGATGTCGAACACACCTATTTATCCCATCATACCAAAAATTAAGACAAAGGCAAATGGCTATAATGGTACTGGCTATCCAAGATATGTCAATACAGTTGGTTTTATGGAGAATCAATTAAGCTAAAAAGCAGGAAGAATGGAATGTTTTTTCTTTTTGTCTATTGAACCGATTCTTGATTCCCAAAGATTCAACCATGTTCAAAAAAACAGGGTAGCAATCACTACCCTGTTTTTTTATCAGCTCTTTTTGGCTTGAAACTCAATGGTCAGCACTCACCGCGCCGCATTCATCTAGTACCGCCAAAATTTCATCAGTTTTGGTTTTTAGGAGTGCTTTATCGCCTTTGGTTTCAATGTTTAGGCGAATGAGTGGCTCGGTGTTGGATGAGCGTAGATTAAACCGCCAGTTGCCAAAATCTAGGCTGAGTCCGTCTAGGGTGTTTTTGGCAGGATTTGATGAATGGTATTTTTGCTCTAACAGCTCGCTGATTTCGCTGGCGGTTTTTTGCCCTAAGCGAAAATTTAGCTCGCCTGAACTGGGGAAATCATTGATATGGCCGTTTACCAGCTCGGATAGAGTTTTGCCCGTTACCGACAGAAGCTCAATCACCAGTAGCCACACAATCATGCCACTATCACAATAGGCAAAATCACGGAAGTAATGATGAGCCGACATCTCCCCGCCATAAATTGCTCTCGTCTCACGCATGACTTGCTTGATGAACGAATGCCCCGATTTACTGATGGCAGGTGTACCGCCATTTTGGGCGATGACGTTCTCGGTGTTATAAATCACTCGGGGGTCATAGACGATGCTCTCGCCTTGATGTTTTTTCAAAAACACTTCGGCAAGCATGCCCACGATGTATGAGCCTTCAATAAATCTCCCTTTTTCATCAAACAAAAAGCAACGGTCAAAATCACCGTCAAAAGCCACACCAAAATCCGCCCCATGAGCGATGACCGCATCCGATGTCGCTTTTTGATTGGCGATAATCATGGGGTTGGGGATACCGTTGGGGAATGAGCCGTCTGGGGTGTGATGAACTTTGATAAGCTCAATGTTATCGCCAAGACGTTTTTGTAGTTCATCAACCACAGGCCCTGCCGAACCGTTGCCACTGTTTACCACGATTTTTTTGGGGGTGAATTTAGTGGTGTCGGTAAAGCTCATGAGCTTGTCAATATAGGCGGTTTTGTCGGTGTTTAGGGTAACCCTGCCTTTGTCCGCCACCACAAATTCGCCACGCTCGGCAATGGCACGAATGTCCGCCAAGCCTGTATCGCCACTGATGGGGCGAGAGTTTTCACGCACCATTTTTAAGCCATTGTAGTTGATGGGGTTGTGGCTTGCGGTAACTTCAATGCCACCGATGGCGTTGTAATGGCTTGTGGCAAAATACACTTCTTCGGTGCCAACCATGCCCAAATCAATCACGTCTATGCCTGCGTCCGTGATGCCGTCAATGGCGGATTGTTTTAGGCTCTCACTAGACGGGCGAATGTCCGAGCCGACCACGATGACAGGGTTTTCTTTGCCGTCATTAAGATATTGGGCGAACGCTCGTCCGATACGGTAGGCGATGGCGTTGTCGAGATTGACATCAAGCTCGCCACGCACGTCATAGGCTTTAAAGCAGGAGATGGTGATGGGGTTAAAAGCGGTCATAAATTATCCTAAATATAAACATGAAACAGCTTAATTTTATCATGATTTAGCCGTGGATATTGTGAAATTATTTAAATGCCAAAATAGAATAAGGCTTAACATTTTTTACCTATAAATTTTCATAAAAATTTGGTATGCTAACCGTGTAACATTTTAAACCGACAACCTTTAACAAGGGAAATTTTATGAACATTGCCAAAAACATCACCGACCTTATCGGCAACACGCCCTTAGTAGAATTGAACCGCCTAACAGAAGGCTTGCCTGCTCGTGTTGTGGCAAAGCTAGAGTATTTTAACCCCGCAAGCTCGGTCAAAGACCGCATTGCCCTATCCATGATAAATGAAGCCGAAAAAGACGGGCTTATCAATAACGACACCGTCATCGTGGAAGCGACATCGGGTAATACAGGCATTGGGCTTGCCATGGTGTGTGCGTCCAAGGGTTATAAACTTGTCATCACCATGCCCGAGAGCATGAGCTTAGAACGCCGTGCTCTGCTGCGTGCGTATGGGGCAGAGCTTGTATTAACCCCTGCATCAGAAGGTATGGGTGGGGCGATTGCCAAGGCGAACGAACTTGCCAGTCAAGACGGCTATTTTATGCCACGCCAATTTGACAACCTAGCCAACCCAAAAATCCACCGTGAAACCACCGCCTTAGAAATCTGGAGAGACACAGACGGACAAGTGGACATTGTGGTGGCAGGGATTGGCACGGGCGGTACGATTACGGGCGTGGGCGAAGTGTTAAAAGCCAAAAAAGACAGCGTACAAATCGTGGCGGTAGAGCCGTCTGATTCGCCTGTGTTTAGCGGTGGCGAAAAAGGAGCTCATAAGCTACAAGGGCTTGCCCCTGGTTTTGTGCCCAGCATTCTAAATACAGGCATTTATAACGAAGTCATCACGGTTGCCACCGAGTCCGCCTTTGCTACCGCTCGTCAAATGGCAGAAAAAGAAGGTCTGCTGGTGGGCATCAGTGCAGGGGCGGCAGTCTGGTCAGCCCTGCAAGTGGCAAGCCGTCCTGAGAATACCGGCAAGCTCATCGTGGTGGTGATTCCGTCATCGGGCGAGCGTTATTTGTCCACCGCCTTGTTTGAAGATTTGGCTCAGTAGTTTGCATAAAATAGGTGTGATAGACCCTGTTATCTAGTATAATGGGGTTTATTTTTGGATAATAATCATGACTCCAACCAATCAATTCTCTGACCTTTTGGCACTCATGGCACGCCTTCGCACCGATTGCCCGTGGGATAAAAAACAAACCAACGACAGCCTACAAAAATACGCCATCGAAGAAGTTTTTGAACTCATTGAAGCCATTGCCACCGATGACAAAAGCCCCCTTGCCACCGATGACATCAAAGGAGAGCTTGGTGATGTGCTTTTGCAAATTGTCTTTCATGCGCATCTGTATGCCGAGCAAGGGCGGTTTGACATGGCGGACGTGATTTATGCTTTGCAAGAAAAACTCATTCGCAGACATCCCCATGTGTTTGACAAAGAAAATCTAAAAACGGACGAAGACGTCAAACGCCGTTGGGATGAGATTAAAGAGATTGAAAACCAAGACCGCCCAAAACGCCTATTATCCGATGTCAAGGCAGGTACGGCTCTGATGACCGCCCAAAACTTACAAAAACAGGCGGGTAAGGTTGGTTTTGATTGGGATAATCTAGACGGTGTGTTGGAAAAGCTCCAAGAGGAGCTTGGCGAATTACAAGCAGAATTACCCACGCCTGATTTTAAGTATAAAACAGATAAATTGGATGAAACTCAAAAAGACAACATCACAAACGAGCTTGGCGATGTGCTGTTTGTACTAACCAACCTTGCTCGGCATTTGGACATTGATGCTGAAATGGCACTACAAAATACCAATACCAAATTTAAACGCCGATTTGCTTTTGTGGAAAAGTCGCTGATGGAGCAGGGCAAAACCTTTGAACAGAGCGATTTGGCAGAGATGGATAACTATTGGGATATGGCAAAAGCCCATGAAAATAGCACAAATGAAAAGCTGTAAATTAAAGCGTTGGGCGTTGGGGTTGGCATTGGCTTTATCATCTTATGCCCACGCCCACGCCCACCAATGCTACGCCGACCCCAAACAGGCGTATCAAGCCCTTATCGCCAAACAATCCGCCCAAAAAGTGATGAGCGAGCGGGTCAATATCAACACCGCCAGCATAGGCGAGCTTGCAACCTTAAATGGCGTGGGGGCAAAGACCGCTCAGGCGATTGTGGATTATCGTGAGGGATTTGGGCGATTTGAGCGTGTGGACGATTTGACAAAGGTTAAGGGCATTGGGGTCAAAACCTTGGAAAAAAACCGTCACAGACTCACGGTGCATTAGCTTTTTTGGCAAAAACAAGGTACAATGAAGCTTATGATGGGTGGTTATTAAAGGGTGTTTGATGGTCATTCTATCAAGCAAGTTTTTATTATGAAAAACAGTCCGACCGCTTATAACCAATAAACTTTAAAATCATTACAAACATAATGATTTGTAGATGTAGGGGCGTGCTGAGCACGCCTTGTACAGTAATACCATCAAAGGGTGTGATCAGCACACCCCTACAAACCCGTGGTAAATATCAAGTTGGTTGGGTGTAATTAGGTAAATATGCAAGATTTTACCTATCTTTTAATCTTTTAAATGCAAGTGGTGGGATAGCCATTTTCATGTAAAAACAATTTAAAAGTGTAAATTTTCATAAATTCAAATAAATGTTATCAAAATTTAACATGCCCTAGTAAATCAATGAGTGACACAAGTCATGGCAAAGACAAAAGCGGACGCAAAACTCGGGCAGTCCCATGCTAGCCCCAAAAAACCCAAGAAAACCAAAAAAGTCAAGCGGTCTAAACAGCCCAAGCACCGCCAAACAGACAAACCAATGGCAAAGCACGCCATTGACCAAACATCAAAAAAGCAGTCTAAACACCTTATGCAAAAAAAACCAACCAAACACAAAATCCCCAAATCATCAGCGACTGTGCTGTCGGCACAGAAATTGGGGCTTGACAAACGCACTTTGCCGCACAGTATCGTGGAAGTCATTAGCACGCTTAACAAAGCAGGTTTTGACGCCTATATCGTGGGCGGTGGCGTGCGTGATAGCCTTTTGGGGCTTATTCCTAAGGATTTTGATGCTGTAACCAACGCTCGCCCCCATGAGATTAAGGCGATTTTTGGTGGGCGTTGCCGCATCATTGGCAAGCGATTTCAGCTCGCTCACGTCTATTCGGGGCGTGAACTCATTGAAGTGGCGACCTTTCGGGCTCCGCCTAAGGACGACACTCACACCACCGATGACGGCATGATTACCCGTGATAATGTGTGGGGGACGATAGAGCAGGATTTTGCCCGTCGTGATTTTTCCATTAACGCCTTGTATTATCAGCCGATTAAGGGTGAAGTGCTCGATTTTTGTGGGGCGGTTGATGACATCAAAAATGGCACATTACGCCTACTTGGTGATGCCAAAGTGCGTGTGGAAGAAGACCCTGTTCGCCTGCTTCGTGCGTTGCGATTTAAAGCAAAACTGGGTTTTGAATTTGACAAAGCCCTAGCCAAACAGTTTAATGACACAAGCTGGACGCTTTTGGAGCAGGTCTCGGCTCATCGGCTTTATGATGAGACCCAAAAGATGTTCACGGGCGGTTATCTGGCTCCGCTGTTGCCCCTGCTGTATCAATACGGGGCGATGAGCAGTTTGATGACCTACGCTCAGCCCAAGCCCACCCGCCTTGCCCTGCAAGTTGCCAAAAACACCGATGAGCGGATTGCGTCAGGCAAAACAGCAAACCCTGCGTTTTTTTATGCGGTACTGTTGTGGGAGAATTATTTGCATGCTTTGGCAAAGTTTAAGAAAAAGGGCCTGCCCTTTCACGAAGCCCAAATAAAAGCGTCTCGCAAGGTGTTTGATGCTCAGCGTATCAAGACCGCCATTCCTAAATTTGCCGAAGATTTTATCAGTGATATTTGGTTCATGCAACCCAAGCTCGTCAGCCCCAAACCCAAAGACGTGGGCAGGCTAAGCTCGCAGGGTAAATTTCGGGCGGGGCTTGATTTTCTTATCATGCGTGAAAGACATGATGACAGTCCGCTGTCTGAGCCGACCAATGGCATGGGGGTGTGGTGGCAACGTTATTTGGCGGTCGATGCGACCAGTCAAAGCCAAATGCTAAGTGCATTGGGGGGTGGTGTGACTCGCACTCGCAGACGACGTGGGGCAGATACAGGCATTGATATTGACAAAGATGCCGAACTTCTACAACTACAACAGCTCTCAGGGCGTGATGATGACAAGGCGGATGATGTGCCACAACCGCTACTGGTGGTGGATAATGCCAACACACCCAAGAGTACTCGCCCCACACCAAGAGTACGGCAGGTGGATGTGCCGACCTTTGAGCGTCGCACGTACAGCGAGAGTGATTTTGCCAAACTGCTGGACAATGACGAGCCCTATATTCCATCGGTGCGTTATCGCAAACGTCAGCCGTCATCAACACTCTCTATCAAAGAGCGTGAGCAGGGGCTGACTGAGAGTGACTTACGGCCATCTGTGCCAAGCTCTGCCAAGCCCAAAACGCAGGCGAGTAAATGCCAAACAACAGGACGACAGCGGACAAGACAAAAAGCGAAGCCACAAGAAACCGCCCAAGATACGGACACGCCAAAACCCAAAAAACGCAAAAAATCCAATGCCAAACCACGAGCCAAACACGATGACTGATAAGGTACAAATCTATCTGGGACTGGGGGGTAATATCGCCAACGAGCTTGGCGACCCGACCAGCCACATTTTGGCGGTGCGTGATACGCTTGATGCTGATGAGCGGTTTTGTGATGTGGTGCTGTCGTCTTTATATGTATCCAAGCCGTTTGGCGTTACCGACCAGCCTGATTTTGTCAATGCGGTGTTGTCCGCCAAGACAAGCCTTGATGCCATGAGTCTACTTGATTTTTGTCAAGACTTAGAGCAGGGGGCAGGGCGTGTGCGGTTACGGCGGTGGGGCGAGCGGTCGCTTGATGTGGATATTTTGCTCTATGGCGATGAAGTTATCCATAATGATAGATTGACCGTGCCACACAGTGGGATTTTTGAGCGAAGTTTTGTGCTGGTGCCACTTTTGGAGTTAAATGATAAATTGATGATAAATGGGCAGGCTGTCTGTGATTTGGCATTGGCACATGACATGAATGGGCTTAGAAAGTTGGATTAACTTGGTAAAAAGGAGCAATCATGCAAGCAAGATTTATCAATCCATTTACCGATTATGGTTTTAAAAAATTGTTTGGCGAAGAAGCTAGTAAACCCTTTTTGATAGATTTTTTAAATGCCATGCTCCCCGCTCATCATCAAATTAAGGACTTAACCTTAAAAAACAGCGAGCAAATGGGCATTAGCGATTTTGACCGCAAAGCCATTTATGATATTTATTGCCAAAGTCATACAGGCGAGCGGTTTATTGTGGAATTGCAACGAGCCAAACAAACTTTTTTTAAAGACCGCACATTATATTACGCCACTTTTCCGATTAACGAACAAGCCCAAAAAGGTGAATGGAATTATCAATTAAAGGCGGTGTATTGTATTAGTATTTTGGATTTTTTATTTGATGAGCATAAAGATGACCCAGAAGTGATTTATACGGTGCAATTAAAAGACCAAAATAATCAAATTTTTTATGATAAATTAACGCTGATTTATTTGCAATTACCCAATTTTTGTAAAAAAGAACATGAATTGGTAACACCGCTTGATAAATGGCTATTTTTTATTAAAAATTTGGAAGATTTGCAATACATTCCTGCCATTTTTAAAGATAGCATTATTGAACAAGCCTTTGAAAAAGCCAATCTTGCCACATTTAATCGCCAAGAGATTGATAAATACGAGCGAAGTTTAAAGGTATATCGTGATTTGCATAATTCATTAGAAACCGCCATAAAAGACGGCTTTTATCAAGGCATGGAACACGGCTTGCAAACGGGGTTAAAAGAAGGCTTGCAAAAAGGTATGCAACAAGGCATTGAGCAGGGCAAATACGAGCAAAAAATCGCCACTGCCAAAACATTAAAAGGGCTCCATATCAGCCCAAAAGACATTGCATTGGCGACAGGCTTGGATATTGATGAGATTAACGCACTTTAAGGATAATATATGAACCAAGACAGCCACTATTTACAAAAACCCTTTATTACCGTTGGGGCGGTATTTGAAGATAATATCGGCATTAATGATATTATCAATAATACCAATAATACCGAGCTTGATTATAAAGGATTTTGCTATACATTTAAGGCGGAAATTGACAGCGATTTTAAGGCGGGCGATTATGCGGTGGTTCATGCCCGAAATGAATTAAAAATTGTCAGAACTGTCCAAATTCACGATGCCCCAAAAATTGACATGAATGCCAATTTTGAATACAAATGGGTGGTGCAAAAAAATTGATTTTGGGACATTTAAAGAGTGTCATCAAGAACAAAAACGCATTGAAACGTTGTTAAATGCGTTGCAAATTGCCGAGCGTAAAGAAGCCTTGCTTGATAGATTAAATAAAATGTCGCAAAAGATGAAACATTTGGCGAATTATGAAAGCAAACATTAAATACGCAAGCCTTGATTGAAAAGAACGACTGTATGACCTACCTAACCCACACCGCCCCCATAACCCTATCCACGCTTGCCAAATACAAAAAACAAGGCGAAAAATTCTCTTGCCTGACCTGCTATGATGCCAGTTTTGCTTATCTTATGGCACAGGCGGGCATTGACGTGATTTTGGTGGGCGACAGTTTGGGTATGGTGGTGCAGGGGCAGGCGTCCACGCTACCCGTTACCGTTGCTGACATGGTGTATCACACTGCCAATGTTGCCCGAGCTAACCGCCACGCCTTGATTATGACCGATTTGCCCTTTATGAGCTATGCCACGTTGCCTGATGCGATTGCAAGTAGCCGTGCGGTCATGCAAGCAGGGGCGAACATGGTTAAGATTGAAGGTGGTAGCGAGCTTGCCGACACGGTCAAGGTCTTGACGGATAATGGCGTGCCTGTGTGCGTGCATTTGGGATTAACGCCCCAATCGGTCAATGTGCTTGGCGGTTATAAGGTGCAGGGCAAAACGGACACACAAGCCGACAAATTATTAAAAGATTGTGAAGTTTTGGTAAACGCAGGGGCGGGCATGATTGTGCTAGAATGCGTGCCTGCCAAACTTGCCAAAGCCGTTACCGAGCGGTTTGCTGTGCCTGTCATCGGCATTGGGGCGGGCGTGGACACGGACGGGCAAGTGTTGGTTATGCATGACATGCTTGGCGTTTATACCCAAAAGGTAGCCAAATTTGTCAAAGACTTTTTAAAAGATGACGGCAACGAGACAGGCGATATTTTGGGGGCGTTTGTTAATTTTCATCAAGCGGTTAAAAATAAAACTTTTCCGAGTGTGGAACATACTTTTCACTAATCAATGGCAAAAATTATGAAAATCTTTCATCATATCAACGACTTACAAACCGCCCTAAACAAGCACCGCCAAGACGGCAAAACCATTGGTTTTGTGCCAACCATGGGGAATTTGCATGACGGGCATTTATCGCTTGTCAATATCGCCAAAGCCCATGCCGATATTGTCGTGGTGAGTATTTTTGTCAATCCCACGCAGTTTGGGGTAGACGAAGATTTTGACAGCTATCCCCGCACGCTGGACGCTGATTGCGAAAAATTGCAAAGTGTACAAGCGGACATGGTATTCGCCCCGAGTATTGATGAGATGTATCCGACTTATCCGCCCCATGTGCAGGTGCTCTCTGGCGAGATTAGCAAGATGCTATGTGGCAAAACTCGCCCCATGCATTTTGACGGTGTGGGTTTGGTGGTGGGCAAATTGTTTAACATTGTCCGCCCTGATGTGGCGGTGTTTGGCAAAAAAGATTATCAGCAATTAGCGATTATCCGTAGGCTCAATGACGAGCTAAATTTTGGTATAAAAATCATCGGTGGCGAGATTGTCCGTAATAAAGACGGTTTGGCATTGTCATCACGAAATGGTTATTTAAATGATGATGAATTAACTACCGCCCCCATTATCCAAAAAACCTTGCAAAAGATTAAAGCCGATATGATAAAGTCGGATATAAATCAATATCCAACCATTGTCCAAAAATACCACGATGAATTAACCAACATGGGATTAAACGTGGATTATTTGGAGCTTTATAATGATAAATTAGAACCCGTTAAAGATACTGATAAAAAATTGGTGGTATTAACAGCGGTATATGTTGGTAAGGCACGGCTTTTGGATAATATAGAAATTGATTTATCGGATTTCCTGTAAAACTGGTTTTCCGTTCGCCCTGAGCTAAGTCGAAGGGTGAAAGAAAACCTTTTCATGGTTCGACAAGCTCACCACGAACGGTTTTCTTTAAATGCGGAGTTTTTAAGAAATCTGTTTAAATTATTATAAGGAAAATAAATGTCAAACACCCAAATCATCATCGTATCAGGACGGTCAGGCTCTGGCAAAACGTCTGTTCTAAATATTTTAGAAGATTTTGGTTTTTATGTCATTGACAATCTGCCCTTGTCGCTTGTGGGGCAGGCGGTGGATGATTTGATTGGCAATGATGTCAAAAAAGTGGCGTTGGGCATTGATGTCAGAACGCCAAAAGCCGACCTATCCGCCTTTGAAAGCGTATATCAGAGCTTGACCGACAAATACCATGAAGCGGTCAAAATCCTATACGTTACCGCCCAAGAGAGTGTACTGGTGGCACGTTTTGGGGCGACACGGCGAGTTCACCCACTCATGCCAATCGCCAATAACTTGCCCAACGCCCTAGCCCAAGAGATTGAACTGTTAAAGCCGATTGCAACCAATGCCGATATTAAGATTGACACCAGCACGCTCAATATTCACGAACTCAAAGAAAAAGTCCGCCAACATATCGGTGTGGATAATGTGGTGTCGGTCAATGTGTTGTCCTTTGGGTTTAAACATGGCACGCCCATTGACGCTGATTTTGTTTTTGATGTGCGGATATTGCCCAATCCGCATTGGCAAGAAAATTTGCGTCCGCAAACAGGGCTTGATGATGACGTAAAAGCCTTTTTTGGCAATTATCCAGAAGTGGATACTATGGCGGACGATATTGGTAAGTTTTTGATAAAATGGCTCCCTAATTTTTTAAATAATAACCGTTATTCAGTAATGGTCGCCATTGGCTGTACAGGAGGTAAACACCGCTCTGTATATATTACCAAAAAGGTGGGCGAGTTATTAAAAAATCATTTGCCTGATAATATGCCTATTATTATTAAACACCGTGAAAAACGCTATTGGTAATGTTAAAAATAACGTATGAATTGGCGAATAAATTGAATTGATTTATATTAAAAATTTGTATATTTTAGATAAAAAATATTTTAAAATTTGCAAATGTAGGGGAAATTTATTCGCCCTGTTATCAAAAAATGGTAATTTATCCCAACTTTTTACAAAACATATTTTAATATTAAATTTAAAAAGAGAAATCTATGAATATCGACTGGTCAAAACAAGACATGAGAGTGTCTCGCACCGAAATCAAAAAAGCCCACGAACGTCTACAAGAATTGTCCGAACCGCTTGCCAAACTCTCCAAAAAACAGCTTGCCAATTTGCCAGTGAGTGAGTATTTTTTGGACGAATTAAAGCATTTGACCGAGATTGACAGTCATGCCGCCAAAAACCGCCAAATCAAACGGGTGGGTAAACTCATTATTGAAGAAGACCGCCATGTTTTGACGGGGGCGTTGTTTGAGATTGTGTTTACACCCGAGCAATGCATCAAGATTGAGACGTGGTTTAACCGTTTAAATTTAAATGATGAAAGTACAATAAAGCAGTTTGTAAGGCAATTTAAAAAGGCAGAATACAACAGCATTTATCAGCTACTGCTTTGGATAGAATACGCCAAGCACTTGGGCGATGATGAACTTTTGGCGGAGAGCGTGGCGGATTTTGAAAGTTATGTCAAAGAAGTGGCGATTTTGTCGGTTTAGTTTTGGTATAATAGCACCTTTATCATTTGACCTGTAGGAATATCCATGACCAACATCACCTCCGACCGTATCCTAATCCTAGATTTTGGTTCGCAATACAGCCAGCTCATCGCTCGCCGTGTGCGTGAAGCAGGCGTGTACAGCGAGATGCACCCCTTTGACATGAGCGATGACGACATCAAAACCTTTAACCCCAAGGGTATTATCCTATCAGGCGGCCCTGAAAGCGTGTACGAAGCAGGCTCGCCACGAGCCCCCCAAATCGTCTTTGAGCTTGGCGTGCCTGTGCTTGGTATTTGTTACGGCTTTCAAACCATGTCCGCCCAGCTTGGTGGTTCGGTGGTGGCAGGGGCGGTCAAGGAGTTTGGCTACGCCCAAATTGACGTGGCGGTGGACGACAAACTACTAAACGGCTTAAAAGACGACAACGCCCAAATCCAAGTGTGGATGAGCCATGGCGACAAAGTGGCAAGCCTGCCAGACGGCTTTACCGTAACATCAAGCACGCCAAGCTGTGCCTTTGCGTCCGCCAGCGATGAAAGCCGTCAGCTCTATGGTGTGCAGTTTCATCCAGAAGTAACCCACACCGCTAAAGGCGTGGAAGTGATTAGCAACTTCGTGCATGGTATTTGTGGTTGTGGCAATCTGTGGAACCCCCAGAACATCATTGAAATGCGTGTGGCACAGTTAAAAGAGCAAATTGGCGATGAGAAAGTGTTACTTGGCTTATCAGGCGGTGTGGACAGCTCGGTGGTGGCGGCACTACTTCACAAAGCCATTGGCGACCAATTGACCTGCGTGTTTGTGGATAATGGGCTACTTCGCCTAAACGAAGGCGACCAAGTCATGAGAATGTTTGCCGATAACATGGGCATTCGGGTGATTCGGGCAGACGCTGAGAATCGCTTTTTGGACGCACTCGCTGGAGCGACTGACCCAGAGGTTAAACGCAAAATCATCGGACGAGAGTTTATTGAAGTATTCTCCGAAGAAGCTCGCAAATTGGACGGCGTGAAGTTTTTGGCACAAGGCACGATTTACCCTGATGTCATCGAGTCTGCCAAAACCAAAAACGGCAAGGCTCACGTCATCAAATCGCACCACAATGTCGGCGGTCTGCCTGATGATTTGCACTTTGAACTCGTTGAGCCACTGCGTGATTTGTTCAAAGATGAAGTGCGTAAACTTGGCACAACGCTTGGCTTGCCCCACGAGATGATTTACAGACACCCTTTCCCCGGCCCGGGTCTTGGCGTGCGGATTTTGGGCGAGATTAAAAAGGAATATGCCGATATTTTGCGAGTGGCGGACGATATTTTTATGCAGGAGCTTCGTGCGTCTGGCTGGTATGACAAGACCGCCCAAGCCTTTGCTGTGTTTTGCCCTGTCAAATCGGTGGGCGTGGTGGGGGACGCACGCCGTTATGCGTGGGTGATTTCTCTGCGTGCGGTGGAGACGGTGGACTTTATGACCGCTCGTTTTGCTCATTTGCCCTATGAGCTTGTGGATAAAATCTCAACGCGTATCATGAATGAGATTGCCGATGTCTCTCGTGTTGTCTATGATGTCAGTAGCAAACCGCCTGCCACGATTGAGTGGGAATAAACTGATAAAACCGTCAAGAAATTGGCGGTTTTTTAACCATCAAAAAAGGGCATATTCTGAACCGACCCCCAGATCTTAAACACAAGATTAAAGGTTAAGTGGTTTGACTAAGGACTAAGTTTCTGTACTGTTCTTTGAACTTCACAGGACTTAGTCCTTTTAGTTTGCTCTTTATTCTATCATAATTGTAGTAGTGTATATACTCATCAATTACTTTTTTAAGCTCATTAAGGCTTGCAAACTTGGTTTGTTCATAAAAGATTTCTTCTTTAAGTGTTCCAAAGAAGTTCTCAATGACAGCATTATCAAGACAGTTGCCTTTTCTTGACATACTTTGGGTGATGCCATGGTTCTTTAAAGTTTGTTGATAATGAAACATCTGATAATGCCAACCCCTATCAGAGTGAACAATGGGTTTATCTTCTGTCTTTTCTTGACTTAGCTTGTTTAAAGCATCAT
>NZ_AUGF01000050.1 GCF_000426885.1 Moraxella caprae DSM 19149
AAGGCTACACAAAACAATACTACGACCCCATCATCCTAGACCTAGATGGTAATGGTGTGGGTACGGTGTCTAAGTTTGGCGTGCTATTTATGATGAGCGGGGGAGCGATGTTTGATCATGATGGGGATGGTATCGCTACACAGGCAGGATGGGTAGCGGTGAATGATGAATGGTGGGAGAGGGTGGCGTAGGAGTGGTATTTTTGAGATTTATGTTGAGTATTTGTTTGTGGATTGTTAGAGATTGGTGTGGTATTATTAAGCTTATTCATAATTGATTGGTTTTGAGTGTCTAATGATGGATTCTAAGAGTTTGGATATAAAAATTCTACTGATTGTTTTTTGGGAAATGGTGATTTTTCCAAAATTTGTTTATATTATTGTTCCTTGCATTTTGTTTTCAAGCTTATTTTTTATCCCTGATAATTATGATGGTTTTATTGCATACGCTAAAACTATGGATGGAACAATTCAAAATAAATGGATTTATGACACTGTATTCTTTTACCAGATATTCATTTTATTTTTGGTTTTTTGCAAGAGTCTTATTTTAGGTTTGACAGATAGAAATCGGCAAATTATATCAACTTATGTAAGAAAAGTTATTAGAGAAAATCATGGTGGTTATCCGAACACAAACCCATTGCATTCTGCATTTTATTTTCTATTTCTAGCTTGCATATTTATTTTTTTTAATGTTTTTGATGAATATTCCGAATTTGAAAGAACAGACGTTGCAAGAAATGGCAACTATATCTTTAACTTTATCATACAGTTTTTTGTCAAAACACAACTTTTTATAGCATTTTTTTTAGCGGTCTTTGTCCGAAAAATAGAGGAGAATAAATATGTCTTGTAAAGACTTAAATAAAGGCAACTTTGATGATGGCGTAACCTATTTGGGTGCGACTTATGATGGTGCATGGAATACATTTAAATCTCATATGAATCCGCCAGATAGGTTGTCTGATGTTGGAAAATATAGCTTTTCCAAATTCGGCAATGGATTGACATTGCTGCAAATGGGCAACCATGCTTTGCATGGTGAGTGGTCTAATGTTGCACAAGATGTTGTTGTTTGGAAAGCTAGCTCTTTGGTATATGCTGGTATTGTCGGTGCGTTTGTGCCAACCATACCAGTTGTTATCGGAGCAACCATTGCCGCAACAGCCACAAGTATATACCTAAATCGTCTGATTGATGGGCTTGAATGTGATAGCCACGAAAAATTCAAACCACGCCCCGACGAATCCCCCACCCAAGGCTACACAAAACAATACTACGACCCCATCATCCTAGACCTAGATGGTAATGGTGTGGGTACGGTGTCTAAGTTTGGTTATCATGGAGCGATGTTTGACCATGATGGTGATGGCATCGCTACGGCGACAGGATGGGTGGATAAGTCCGATGGACTGCTTGTCCGTGATGTGAGTGGCGATGGCAAGATTAATGATGGGTCAGAGCTGTTTGGGGATAATACACGCCTTGCCAATGGCGAGCTTGCCACAAGTGGCATGGAGGCACTTGCTGACCTTGATGATAATGGTGATGGTGTGATTGATGCCAATGATAAGGCATTTGGTGAGCTAAAAGTATGGCAAGATAAGAATGGTGATGGGGTTAGCACTGATGATGAACTCATGAGTCTAGAAGAGCTTGGCATTGAACGCATTGACCTAAACAATAAAGAGGCTGTTAATAAAGAGGTTGATGGCGGTATCATTAAAGAACAAGCGACCTTTGTAAAGGCAGACGGTTCGGTTGGTACTTTGGCTGATGTCAACTTTGAGGCAGACAGCATTCATACTCGCCATCTAAATAAAGTAGAGCTAAGCGATGCAGTCAAGGCATTGCCAAGTGTCTATGGCATGGGCAGACTGGCTGACATACAGCAGGCAGCGATGAAGTCTGATGAGCTGGCTGATATATTAGGAAGATACAGCAAGGCAACCACAAGAGTAGCTCAAAAGGCACTGCTTGATGATTTGATGCTTGCATGGGCAAAGACAGATGTCTTATATGCTGACACTGATATTAAAATCATGAAACAAGAAAATATCAAATGGATAGACATGTCATCATCTACCATGTTAGGTTCATCAAATGGTGGGCGTGGCGGATCGGCAACCATCAGCGATATGTCTGATTTGTCAATATCAGAGACGCTAGGAAGCTCTAATTCATCATCTAATAAGAAGGATATACCCGTCCATACGGTTAGACTAACACCAAACCAAGCTTTGCCTGATTATATTGTCAACCAAAGACCGCCAGAGAATGCCGATGAAAAACTTAAACATCAAGTAAAATTCGTCGATGCAATGATGGGTATAACACCGACAGAATACCTATATGAAGTCAACAGAAGTCAAACCAAGGTATTTGTTGATAAATACAACGAGGTAAAAGACAGACTGTATCATAATCTATTAAATCAAACCATTTTAAAGCCCTACCTAGAAGCCATCGAAGTTTATACCAATGGCAAAGAGATGGTGATGGATTTTGGTAAGTTTGAATCCATGCTATTATCCAAATATCAAACTCGTCCATTAGAAGCCTTAGAGGACTTAAAGGATTTAATCAAGTTAAATGGCGGTGTTATTGAAGTTGGTGGTTATGAAAAAGCATTTGCACTACTCCAAGAATGGCGAGATGAGTTATCTGACAAATATAATCTCAAAGAGTATATTGATAAGATGTTTAAAGAGTTTGATGTTGCCCATGCAGACAAATCAAAACTCAATAACATCATCAGTCTAGATGATAAAGGTAATAAAACCTATAACGCCAATGCCAGTAATGATATCATCATGATTAATGCTAAAACTGGCAAAACCATTCATGGTGGTGCTGGTGATGATGTGATTGTGTCTGGTGCGGGCGATGATTATCTGTCAGGCGGTGATGGTCGCAATACTTATGTCTTTAGCAAAAACTGGGGCAAAGATTTTGTGCATTATAACAATGTAGACGATGGATACGACAAACTTGTCTTTGCAGGTGGCAACCATGCAGATTTTGATTTTTATCGTCAAAACAGCAATCTTATTGTCAAGTCAGGCGATAATCAGCTAACCCTATTAGGTGCAATGGATGCACGCTCAACCAAAGAAATTTATTTTAAATTTAATGACAAAATGATTTTACTATCGGAGGTCTTAGGGCAACCCATACAACATCTACCGATATCACAAAATGACATTTACATCAACGGATGGCGTGGCTCTGATATCCTAAATGGCAACACAAACAACAATCAACTCTTTGGCTTTGATGGTCATGATGTGCTTATCGGTGGTACTGGCAATGATATCTTGACAGGCGGTGCCGGCATAGACAGTTACCATTTTTCTTTGGGAGATGGTATTGATACTATCATTGAAGAAGATTATTCAAAAGAAGCAAGTCATATTATCTTTGATGATATGACTTCCGATGAGATTGGACAGGTGATTTTTAATGGCAATGACTTAGTTATTCACTATGGCAATGCTGACAAAATTATTCTAAAGAACTATCTAAATAATAGTAATAACGCTAAGTTAAGTATCGGTTTTGCTGACGATGGTGTTTGGTATCATGAAGACTTGATGTCTAAGGTGGTGTTCATGGGCGGTGATAGTCATGATGTTATTACAGGAACGCTAGATAATCATCTTAATATCATTAAAGGTTTATCTGGTAATGATGCCTTGCATGGCAATATCCATGCCATCAATCACATCGATGGCGGAGACGGCTTTGATACTATTTATGGTGGTAATAACCATGATATTATTCATGGCGGTGATGATAACGACACTTTGCATGGCAACGGTGGCAATGATATGCTACATGGCAATTTGGGCGATGATTTTCTTTATGGTGGTGAAGGTAACGACATCTTGGAGGGCAATGCAGGGCATGACACCTTATTTGGCAATGAGGGCGATGACATGCTCATTGGCGGTGATGGCAATGATTGGCTAGAGGGCGGAGAAGGTGCTGATACCCTCATTGGCGGTCTTGGCGATGATACTTATATTGTTGATGAATTTGACACCTACCTTGAAGAAGGCAAAGACTTAGAAGGAGGTTATGACACCATTCACATCGCCTCTGATTTCGATTTGTCCAGCAACAACTTTGAGGCGGTTACTTTGCTAGGTGATGGCAATTTTAATGTTATTGGTGATGAGTTTGATAACATCATCACGGCGAATGGTGGTAATAATCATTTGACTGGTGGTCTGGGTAACGATACTATTTATGGCAATTCAGGTGATGACACTCTTTATGGTAACGAAGGCAATGACACTCTTTATGGTGGTGATGGCGATGACCACTTAGACGGCGGCATGGGTGCCGACCTCATGGATGGCGGTCTTGGCAACGACTACTATGTCGTTGATAATGAGTTTGACAACGTTGTAGAGCAGTTCGATGGCGGTATAGACACCGTGGAGCAGCATATTGACCGCCCATTCTATAGCTTTGACGAGTTTGGCAATGCTATAAAAACAGGCTCTTACAACCTACTGTTTAATGATGTAGAGAATCTCATCTTAAAAGGCGAGGCAACAAAAGCCTTTGGTAATGACCTAGATAACATCATCACCCTAAACAACAAAGACAACTTAAACCCCACCACAATAAACCAACCATACACTCTGCAATAAATGGGATAATTCAAAACGATATGGGACAAGTTAAGACAGACCATTTTGCAAGGGCGTTACACTAGGTGCAACAAGTTGGGTGGGGTATAATTTTGAGTTTTGGGAAAAGACAGGTAAAAATGCCTGTCTTTTTTATTGTCCTATTTTAGCACATAAGCTCACGATAGCGGATCGATTTTTTTTAGGTGGATGGCTTTGGGTTATGTGCCAGATGTCAAGGCGGATAAGGCGACTTCTATTAACCGTCTATCACCATCACTTTGTAATTGCCCATCAGAGGAGACAGGTAAAAATGGGCGAGCGGGTAGTGTAACTGATTTGACTTTTGCAAAGCCGTTTGGCGTGGCAAAAACAAGATGAGATTTTTGTTTTGGGGTGATTGTACCACCAAAATGATGAATGCGGGCATAAATCATATTTGTGCCAATGGTGGCGGTTGTACTGCTTGCCGAGCTTGTAACGCTGTCTTTTAGCTCGCCTGTTTTGGTTAGGGTTTTGCCATTACCAAAGGCTTTACGCACCCACGCCTGTCCGCCAAAGGCTTCGTTTTCAAAGTTGTCGGTGGTCATTGTTTCTAATTCCGTGGCAAGTCCTTGCATAATGACACGGCTATTGCTAGCATTTCTTAATAATTGAGCCAAAGTGCGCTGGCATTGGCTGTCGTCTAGGTTGATAATGAGCATTGGCAAAGTTTCCTAAGTTTGGTATAATGTAGATATTCTGCAACAAGTCCTGCGTGGGCGGGGGGAGTAACACACTTAGGTGTGCCAGTTCGGTTACGGTTCGAGTCCGTCAAAGTTGCAGAATTTTTATTGGATTTTGGCAAATACATTGCCATCAATAGACCCTTTAATGCTGTTTAAATCTTGATAAAATCCACTTATCACTTCCGCCCCATTCTTGGTCATCTGCACCGTCAGCTTAATCACTTTATCATCAGGCATTTTATAAACAAGCAATAAATTGTTATTTTGAGTGTCCCAAAGCTCCCAGTCTGGCTTGCCAAACTCACGCACAATTTTTTGTAGTGCCACTTCGTCCAAAGCGTCATTGTGAGCGGTATGGCGTGTATTTTTGCGTCCCGTGATGACCTTATCACGAAAACCCACCACAGGCGATAGCTCGTCCAGATCAAGCCCTGTCTCATTTGCCAATTTTTCAAAGGACTTTTGGGGCAATACGCCCACCCCATAAGTCCGCCCCTGTACTTGTCCATTGATTTGGCTTTGTCTGACCCACGCCAAAAACCCCGCCACTCGCACATCAGATGCCATATCTTTGGCAATCTCTTGCAGAGCGTGTTTTTGCCCTAGGGCTTGTTTGGCTTTGTCATACCACAGTTTGTCAAATAAGTGGCTGGCAATAGGATTGCCACCAAAACCATTTTCGCCCAAAACTCGCTCATCACCGCCTTGTTTAATACCCACCTTTTCAGCTTGTTTTGTCGTGACTGCTTTGACAGTGCATCGGCAACTAAAGCCATTTGGCGGGTACGAGTGCGACCAAAATGGGTCATCGTGGGCATAGACCGCTCCATGCCTTGCCGAGTGGCTTGGACGGGTACGGCGGTCTAGGACAGCAGAATATTGCCAATAAGGGTGGGTGTCTGTTGCCTGTTTCATTCGCTCGTATTTGGCACTCATCACAGCCGTTCGGCGGTTGGTGTGATAAATGGTTCTAAGGCGACGATTTGAGCCCAATTTGACTTGTTCAAGCTGACCTGTTTTTGGGTTTTTTGCCAGTGTTTCGCCCCACCACCCTTGCTGTATCAAATAGGGCTTGATGGTATTTTCAAAACCCTTGTAGCCTGTGCCGTCTGTCATCGCCTGCTCAATGGCTTTTTTGGTGGTGGAGAGCATATCAAGGGCGGTCATTTTGGCGACTGTGAAACTTCGTGCGTGAGCCAGAGCGTGCGTGTCCGTCCAGTCCCAACCGATGTGTAAGCCCTTAGATTTTAAATGTTCAATGGCTTGCTTGGGTGGCATATCAAATAAGGCTTTTAGCTCTTTATTTGTGAGTTTATCAATACTACTCATCTTAATTTAGCCCCATTTCTTCTTGGGTTTGTAGGCGTGATAGCGTGTCGGCAATGAACAGCATTTGGGTCAGCTTGTCTTGGAGTTCATCAATGTTCATTGTGGGATAAAGACTGGCTAATTGTTCCAAAAGGGCGGTTTCATTGTCCAAATTAACACTGTCCAAACTGGTAAAATCATCTAGCATTTGCACCACTTGGGCGGTCAGCTCATCATCACTTGGCACGCCTATCGCCAATTTGTCAGACAAATCGCCCTGTAAAGTGAAAGATTTTTCACTAAAATTAGGGGTGGTTGGTACGGTGTTTGTAGGCATTGGCTTGGCATTTAGGGTAAATTCATCTGCCGATAGGTTATAAGCCCGCTCATAATAGCTTTGATTAAAAGACACGCCAAGAGCGGTCAAAATCTGGTCTCGCTCTGCTAGGGTTTTGTCACCCACCTCGTCTTCATATAGCACAAATTTGGGTGGACTTACCTTGTGAAAATTGAGCTCACAAATCCACGCCAAAAGCGTATTAAAACAGCTCTCTACCACTCGGCAATCATTATCACGAATGTCTTTTGTTACGGTAAGTCCTGCCATTGCACTGGCGTGGCTTGTGTCTTTTTCGGTGGTTTGGTCTTGACCCAGTAAGGCGATGTTAATCTCGCTACGGCAATAACGGATAAAGTCGTCAAACACCTGTGATGAGCCTGTTTTGCCTGTGGCTTCTTTGATTTCCACGCTACTGTCGTTGGGGATTGTTGCCACCGCATTGCCCATTAAGTCTTCTAGGGCGTCAAGGAGTTTATTGGTATCATCATCGGTATTAGAGCGAGGCTCGTGTCCGATAATCCAAGGACTGCCAAACTTTTCGGCAAACTCTGCCCAAAACTTTAAACCGCCACGCTTAAAGACGGTCGCCCAATACACGCAAGACAGCTCGGCTGTACCGTAGGGATTGGTAAAGCTGGCGTTGTTGGTGGGACAAAGGATTTTAAAGGGTGGTGGCGTGGTCTTGGTAATGCCGTCAATCAGCAAAAGCTCGCCATTGGCGTCAAAGCCTGCCCATTCTTGGGGGATTGCAATGAGTTTGACAGGTATCCAAACACCATTTTTAAACTGCCAAATCACTTCAATGGGCTGATAGCCATACAACACCGCCTCTAAAATCTGTCCAATCAACCCATAAATGTCTAGGCTGTCAAAAATCTGGTCTATGACGGCTTGCTGTTTGTCAGACAAATCACTGTCAAGGCGGTAATTTAAACCCGCCACACTTGCCTTACGACGGCGTACCGCCCCTGCCACAATGGGGTCAATGAGTAATTCACGATATGCAGACAAGCTGGATTTACCCAGTCGTCTTAGGATAATGTCAGGATTTGGGAGGATTTGGCTAAATCCATATAACCCAAAATAACGGTGGGCGGTGGCGATTTGGGTGGAGAGTTCTTTTTTGTCCAGTTTTGGGGCTTGGTTTTGGTTTGTCATTTAAAATCCTTGGGTAAGTTTGCTTTTCTTTTTAGGGTTTCGGCTAGATACTCGCACTGTGCCTGCATCATTGCTTGCTCCATATAGAGCCAAAAATAACGCCCAAGCTCGATCAGCATGTCCGCTATTGTCACTTTCAGCGATAAATCTTGGTGTGCCTGTCGGGGAGGTTACTTTTTTAAGTTTGTGCAAATCAGTTCGCAAGGCGGTGTCGCCCATTGGAATACGCACTTGCTTATCTTCAAAGGCTTGTTTGCCTGTGGTGGCTAAGACTAGCTTGGTGGAACTGCTAAAAATCACACCTTCCACACGGCTTGACCCATAGCGAAACTTGGCATCTTCCACGGGTTTCTCGCCAAGCCCTGTCTGGTCAATACAGCATTTGACGACACGGTAATTGTCAAATACTTCATCAAGCAGTGCGTCCTGCTCGGCAAAGCTAATACGCTTCCTTGCAATGATTTGCCTTGTCCAAAATACATCGCCCACCTGCTCAACTACCCAGATCACAAATAAGTCATTTCTAATGCCAATGTCCACGCCAACAAAGCACGCACCGCCTGTGTAGTTATCCATATCGCCAGCATTGGGGTGTTCTACACTGTCAATCAAATCATAAGACAGCCAAGCGGACGCTTCGTCCAACCATTTAAGCTCATATTCTTGTTGCCAAGCATCATTGTCATTTAAGCCTTCTTTTAATTCATCAATGTCTCGTGGCAAGCCGTCTGCCACGGCGGTATAAATGTCAGCGATGTGGCGAGACCACGCTTTATTATTTAAATCAGTCATCAGCTCATAAAATTTATTACCCTTGCCATTGGGCGTTGAGACCACACGCAATTTAAAACCAGCACTAATAACAGGAAATAGAGCTTTCCAAATGGTGCGACTGTCAGCGTGAAAGGCGAACTCGTCCAAAAAGACATTGGCACTAAAACCACGAGCGGTGTCGGGATTGGCGGGCAGAGCGGTGATTTTACTACCACCTGCTAAGATGACTTCAAGGGCATTGGTAGTGTTATCAAAGGGGACTTCTAGGACTTCGCATGCCATACCAAAGGCTTCAAGGTGCTTTTTAATGCCTTCGTTCATCGCTTCTTTGGCTTGGCATTCGCCCCTTGACAAGATAACCCAACGAGCCTTTTGACCTTTACTTTCTTTGTCCAGACAGTCGAGTACAATTTCAAGTGTGGTGGTAAAAGTCTTGCCTGTTTGCCGTGCAAACATACCAACTTTAAAACGACTGTTGTCATTTAGCCATTTTTGTTGGTAAGGATATAAGACGATGGCAGGGTCTTTGTTTGTGGACTTTGTCATTTTTTTAACCAATTTAATTTAAACCAACCTTTAGCCAATCAGTCCATACACTTCGGTACGAATGCGTTTTAGGGTATGTTCGTCTAGCGTGCCTTGTTTGCTTTGGGCTTCTAGTTTTTCAAAGGCTTTGTCCATATCTGCTTTGAGCTTGTTTTGGAACTGTTTTAGTCTGGTACTGGCGGTCATCAAAGGGGCGATATTTTTGGAAACTTTGCCCATTAAATCAAGTCTTGCTACTTCATCAAGCTCGTTGTTGGATAATTCGCCAATGGCAATTAGAGCGTCAAACACTTCGGTTTGTAGCATGGCAATGACTGCCTCAGAGCGAGTGTCGCTCTCATCAGACGCACCCTCGGCAATCAGTCGTGCCGCCTCGGTGCTTGCTTTGATACTGGCAAAGCGTTTTTGTACTTTTGAGCCGTAGCGATGGACGGCACTTCGGCTGATTTCATAGCCTTGCGATTTTAGCCAGTCGGCAAGTTCGGTATAGTTGCCAAAGCCATTGTCGGCAAGTTTGCGTTCTAACTCGTGGCGGACATCGGTGGGAAGTTTTTCTACACTGCTTCTTTGTGCCATACCGCCCCCTAAGATTGCCAGTATTTTTCAGGTCGTCCAATACCCAGCGGACAATCGGTGGTGTACTCGGCAATGTCCACACCTTGATAGGTTAAGTCAGCATACCATACGCCGTTTGGCTGTTTGGTAAGTTTGATAAAACTGGCATTGGATAAGTATTCAAGTTGCTGACGAAGTTCTAAGGCGGTAATGTCAGCATAAATCCCCCGCATCACATCCAGCAAAAAAATCTCGCTGGTGGTGTAGGGGCGAGCCTTGTGCAGGGTGTTGATGATATGCCAACGCATACCACCGCGGCGTGCTGTTTCGTTCATTGTCTTTGGCTCTCCATTTTGTACAGGTCGGTCAAGGTCTTTTGAATGCTGTCCATTTTGGCTTCTAGGACGGCTTGGTTACGGATATAATCTTCTCGTAGGACAAATTTTTCGGGCAGGACGGCTTTTTGTTCGGCAAATAAGGTTTCTAAATGCTCAACCTTGTCGGATAGTTTGTCTTGCATCTTTTGGCGTTCGTCTTGCTGGGCGGCAAACTGAGAAAGTAGCATTTTGCCAAAACCCCAGCACACCCCCAAAAATGACAATAAAAAGCCGACCAGTTGCCAAAAATCAATGTTAATAAAAGTCTTATCCACTTATTACCCCCTTACTTTTTGGGTTTCAAACTGGGTTTGGCACGCCACACACCTTTGACAACCTGCGACTTTTTGTTGCCTTAAAAGGGCAATGGGTTCATCACAGTCAATGCAATGGGTGCGGGTGGGTAGACTTATCTTGTGGGTAGCTTGTCTGATTTGATACTCCAAAATCAGCTCACTTTGTATTTGGGCTTTGTCTATTGTGTCGCTCACAGGCTCTCTCCTTTGGTGGGTGGGGCGTGGTTGCCCTGTGCAATCAGACAACGAGCAACCGCATAACCGCCAACTGAGCCCAAATAAACCAGCCAAAGCTCCCAATCGCTGGTATTTAGGCGGATAAATTGCACAGTTGCCACAAGACTTGCCACATTTGCCCAAAGGCGAGTGTGCGACAGCCGTCCTGTTTGTGGGTTTGTGATAAGGTCAAGAATTTTCATTGTCAAACTTATGCTAAAATTTGGGGGTATTATGCCAAGATGAGCGTGATAAGTCCTTTAAAGCGTTTTAAAAATTGCTTGGGTGGGTGGTTTGATGACAATAAAAAAAGACTTGCCAAAAACAAGTCTTGTTGGTATGATATGGACAGAGCTACTAGATAGCCAAAGCCCCCAAGTTTACGCTTGGGGGTTTGTTTTTTGTTATTTCTAAGGTTGTGGTCTTTTGTCTTTAATGGCTTCGTTAAACTTGTTTTTCCGAAAAGTATTTAGTTTACTAGGTAGACTTATGGACATCATTAAAGAAAAAGAAGTTAACCACAAATAAAAGTATTCTAAACAAACTAAGAATAGGCTATTTTGGTATTGTTTGTTATCTTTTAGTAATACAGCCATAAAGACAAATATCAATACTGCTAGATATAGATAAAACAAAAAATGTAACTTGTCAAAACGAGATTGATTGATGCTTTCTTGAACTTCTAGCTGTCGCCAATTCACAGATGAATCATATTCCACATTTGCAAACAGTGCCATAATTGCAAACAAAAATCCTGTTAAAATGGTAAAAACATTAATGATTACACTATTGGCATTAGGGCTAGCATGCACCAAAGGTTGTGCTACATAGCTAATACCACCAGCTATGATGATAGCCAGTAATATTAGCAAAGATAGGTTTTTTGGTAGCCATTTCATAGTTGGGTCAGATTTTTTTGCTGTAATTCATTAAAGTAAGTTACTAGTTCTGACAACACTGCCGCCCGACTTAATCCGTTGGTGTTGTTATGCTTGGATATGTACACTAATTTTGATAGCTTAACATCATCAGACTCAATAGTGTTACCTTTTTGGGTGATAATTTTAAAGTCTGCATTTTCTTCACCGATAACCATTTGTGCCTGCTCACGCAACTCTTTTTGAGCCTCTTGGCTAGCTCTTGTATTGCCATCTAGCCTTATTTCAACATTGACTTGCAAGTCTGCCTGATCTTGAATATCTGAAAGTTCTTCATCTTGGCGAAATAACCCTTTTAATCTACCAAATATACTGGGTGGGCTTTTTATGGTGGTATGATACGCAGTTAGCTCTGCCGAGATGGATTTAACACCCTCATCTTGTATCATCTGTATTTTATCATAGTTCGCGACAGATTTAAAACTAGGCTTGTATATAGGGCAAGTATCATCCAAGCTCTGACAATGCTCACTTAAAGCGTGTAGATAAGCAGCTAGGGCGTGTTGCGACATATTGTTATGACCGCAGAAAATAACATGTTGTCCATAAATAAATACGAAACATTCTTTATTCATAAAAGACTGATCTTGAGGCGGTGAAACCTCCTCCCCTTCCTCTGTTACATTGATGGATCTATGGCGGATGGTCTTAATACTTTCTGCCTGATTGCCTTTTTCGATATGAAGCAATAAACCACCATCTGTTTTGGTGGAAGATAAATCACGATATGTTATCTGTGTAACCTCGCCTGCACGGATAATCTCGGTCTTAGACACATTATCAGCAACAGCAAGCGACTGGCGTAAACACCGCTCCAAATCCAAAGGGTCATTATATTCAAAGGCTCTAAGATAATAGAGTTTTTTGATATTTTCTTGGTCATCATTTATTCTCCTATCAGAACCTTAAAACTCGCACAAAATCGCATTTTTATTACCAAATGGACTTTCCTGCAACAATCTTGGTGTAACCGAACCTGCACAGCCATACTTCTCCCAAGCAACCGCACAAACATTTTTGTCTTTTACAGCGTCAGCAATGCCTTGTGTGCAGGTATCCCCAAATGCAGAATCTGACGAGCGAATGTCTGATGCCTGTACCTTTTCTTGAACTTTTGACTCTGTATCCAACCTCATGCTTAAATTGTCGCACTCAGCTGTTGCTTGCAGTGCATAACAAAAATTATAAACCAGCTCTTTGTCTTCTTTGGTCGGTTCTTGTGGTGAAATTAATTGATTCTCGTCCTTGCTTGGTTCATTGATGGTTGCTTGCTCAGTAGCAGGCGTGGCGGTTTCTACGCTTGGGGCGACAGGCTCTTTGGTGGTGTCGGTGCTAGGTTCACTGCAGGCGATGAGTGCTAATGGGAGTAGCAGCGGTACAAATTTTTTCATAAAAGTTTCCTTAATCAAAAACATTATTTGTCTGTAATTCATAAACAGAAATCAGTTTTTTAACTTCATTGAGTTGATGCCATAAACCAATGTTATTCCCACTGGTACGATGTTCACTGTCCGCCACACTTTCTTTTAGGTATTGCAAAGTTAATGGTTTGCCAGTTTCTAAACACGCCCTTAGCCATGCTCCCAAATAGTCATCACAACAGTCATCTAGCCAACCTTGAAGTTCATCTTGCAACACTTTGGACTGCTCATTTAGTTCCTTTAACTGCTGTAACTTATCGGTTATCTCTGGTGTGATTTGAGATTTCATAGTTCCAATCCTTTCATAATAAATGCTCGTGTTTCGGCACTCGCCTGCCGAAAGCGTGTCAATAGTTCTCGCTCATCTGCATTTTGGGTAGTCATCTGCTCGCCCAATGCTTCTTGATAAGCGGGAAGCTGTTTTAAATCGCCAATGGTTCTGCCGATGCGAAAATCATTTAAAAGATAGTACGCTTCCATTCCCATTTCTATCATTAAGCCAAGCTGTTTGATGGTTGGACTGGATTTTTCCTGTTCCCAATCCACAACCGTGCGTTTTGACACCCCTATTTTTTCAGCAAATTGGGGTTGTGTCAGGTTCAATCTGGCTCGCTCTTCTTTCAATCTTGTTCCAAACACGAAAATTTTCTCACTTTTTTGAAAAAATACTTGAAAAGTGCAGATTTCTGCACTATCATATACACATCACACAAACTTATCTTAAATCACACATTTAACCATAGGAGTTGTTATGACTACCAAAACCGTTGAGCAGGTCAAAGCCGAGTACCGTGCCAAAGGCATTCCTATCGCCAAAGTTGCTCGTGAGCAAGGCTGGACACCCCAAGAAGTGTATAAAGTCTTTAATGGGCAAGCCAAAGGACACTTTGGGCGTTCGCACGACATTGCGGTATTTTTTGGCTTAAAACAGGGCGAAATGCGTGTCTAAAATTTCAGTATATTTTAGCACACATTTGCACATTTTACCATTTTAACCCCTTATTTTATAAGGTTTTAGGTGTTAGAAACAGTCGCGTTATTTACAGTATTAAGGTAAAATACTGCAAATGAACATACACAAAAACACAAGACTGCTTCCCCACCATAGGGAAGCCATTTGGACTGCTTACCACAAAAACAAGCAATCAGTGACTTCACTGGCACTCGAGTACAAAGTATCAAGACCTACCATTTACAAGGTCTTAAAACTTGCTCGTGTTAAACTGCTTAAACCCCAAACCAGTACCAACAATCGCTTTAAACAAGCCAAGTATGGCATTAAACGCTTAGCTAAGATTGAAAA
>NZ_AUGF01000051.1 GCF_000426885.1 Moraxella caprae DSM 19149
TCACCGCACTGCTGACATCACCTGTTGTGCCATAAGTAGTCGCTGTACTGGCTAGGGTAATGACACTGGTAACCGTATCTTTTTGTTCTTGGGTGAGCTCTTTTGTGTCTTTGCCATATAGGTAGCTTGCCAAGATTGGGGCAGTTTTTTCACTGGTAGCTCGTAGGTTGGGTTGAGTTTACGAAACCCAACAAAATCAAGGGCTGAATTTAAATGTTGGGTTTCACTATCGTTCAACCCAACCTACCGAGCTATTGTTCTGTATCAGTTTCCCTGCTTAGTATATCGGTTTTTTTAACGATATCAGGAATTCTATATTGACCTTGTAGTTTTTGAACCCAAGTTTTAGCAGTGTCTATGCTAATATTAATGCAAGTAACATACAAAGGGTGTTTGCTATTGCCACGATATACTTTATATTCTGATGGGATGCCATAAAAATTTGTCTTGGCAATGCCAATAATTGGCTTTTTGATGATTAATTGGTCATATAAATATTTACCAAGACCTGCTTTACCCTTACCATCCAAATACACATAGCCATCAATAATGATAACATCAAAAGGATCATTGATTTTGTCTATTAATCCTAATAAACATGGCATTTCTCTTTTATAAAATTGACCTGACTGATAAGGACTGACATCATGAACAACGTTTTTGTATTTGTTTAATACAATGTTATTCTCAATACCAGTAAATCTAATTGCTGAAACATTTGCTGTAGTTTTACCATCAACATCATGATAATAAGCATCTAAAATAAGATAAATCAAAATACTTTCCTATTAATATAATCTTATACTTAAATTTGGATTTTTAATTTTTAAATCATGAATGACCGACTTATCCAATGTTTCATCTATAGCAAGCTCTGCCAAACTTCTAAAATATTTCTTATTGCTAAAAATTGACAAGTCCTCCAGTCCTTCAACACCTCCAATGCTGAGAGATTTTATATTTTTGAAGGCATTATTTTTAAGCCATGTGTCAAAAAGTTGCCGAATATAACTTTTGTCTATGCGTAAAACTAAATGACCAACTTTATCACAAAAAATGAAATTGTGATAATTTTCTATTATTCTAAATATTTCTGGCAATTGTATTGGGCAATTTAAGTATGATTTTGTTTTTAATACATCTCCTTGCAGAAACAATGATTTTACCATACCTGAATCAGGAAAGTAAGAAATACTAATATGCTCATAATAATCCTTATCATCCCAAAGATAATATGAAAAACTATTATTTGAGCGATAATAGTAATAGAAAGACCTCGGAAGTTTTTTGTCGTAGTTTTGCAATTCAAATTGCTTTAAATCATCCAGAATTGGATTATTGGGATTGTAAGACCAATGAATCTTGCTTTCTGTAATACCATCTTCATTACTGCAACCCTCATAAATACATTTCCCATTTCTAAAATTATAAGACATTCCTTGATAAATGGAATTTTGGTACATCTGAGGAATTGTTCCACAACCATAAACATCTTCTTCTTCATTGCTGAATGAAGAGCTATCAATAGAAATTGGAGATGGTAAAATACCTGTTAATGTTTTTTGACATGGAGATATATAAGGCTTAGTAACATAACCACTCTCTACTTCAAACACATCGAGTTGAAAATTATCTTTATCAAAAAATACAATCCCTGTGTAAGGCTGATTTTGTAAAAACCAACGATTATCTTGATTTTTTAATAAATGAGATTTTAATCGGAAAACATTCATATTACTCTTCTCTCTTGTATGTTTTGCCATCTTGTTTACTACCTTTAGGCAAAGGCTGTATTCTGCCAGTGGGAATATTTACTTCTTTGGGCAAAATACTTGTACAACTAGTACAAGCTGGAAAACTCTCACCTATTCTATAATCCTCTCCCGCTCTAGCAGTGGCTATACTAATATCTTTATCTTTGACATTCGGGTATCGGCTAGTAATAGAATTGTAAGTTCTTATCTCGGCATGAGTGCCTGGCAAACCATTTCTCACAGAATAGATATTATTTCTATCAATGCTATCGGATATTAATTTCTCCGTACGACCATTTAATTTCTGACCGCTTGCCTCATAAATTTTAGCTAAGCCTTTGAGATATGCCTCCTTATCGTTAATAATAAGTTGCCTGTCATCCACTCCTTTTGTTACACCTGGAAAAGAATGCCACCGGATAGAATCGTTAGAAGTTCCATCCAATCCTGCCCTTAATTCATTCTTGCTAAAGTTCCCAAAACCAGAATCGTCAATAATCTTATTTCCAATAGCTCCCTTACTGTAGGCAATATGTCCTTTTTCAGCATTTAACACCACTTGCTTCAATAGTCTTTCATCTATTTTTCTCGGATTAACCCCAGCTAAAGCCCCTAGAGCAACTTTTCCCGTTTGTAAAACAGGGTCATTTGCAAGTCCAGTTTCTACACCAATAGACCAGCCTTCCTTGAAAGCAGCAACATAGTCAGATTCCTCAACAGGTGAACCAAGAGTGTCAAAACTACTTCCAGTACGTATTTCCGTGCTATAATCACCAGAATTGTAATTATGCGGATAAACTTTAGGGGTTTGATAAATTTCAGAGATGCCTTGGTTATTGGCATTAATAATAATTTCTGATAGTTGAAAATCGCCATATTTTACTTCTGGATCATTTAAAAATGGAACATATTTTCGCCAACCAGTTTTTTGAATAATATCAAAATCTCTTGTGTAAATCAGATTAATATTGCTAGCTACATCTTCGCTGGAAGAAACACTTACTTTTGGGTTGTTTTTTAAAATATCCAATAAGTTTTTGGTATTGGGGTTTTGCTGAAAATACGAAATATTGTCTAAATTTTCTATTTGATTGTAGTCAAAAAAATCTGGATTAATTAGTGGAAGCCTGCCTTGTTTATACTCTAAAACATCGCCAGACATTACTTCTTTAACATCATCAGTTGTTACATTTTCTTGATCAACAAGACCTGTTTTCGCTATAGATTCAAAAACGTCATTTGGCACATCATCAATATCAATCAGACCTATGCGAACAAGCAGTTCGTAATAATTATAAACCCTTATCTCGTCAGATGCTGGAACTTTTATACGCCTACCATCTTTCATCAGAGTATTTTGCAAGTAATTCCACTCTACCACATTCCTGCTTACATCCAAATTATTCACCGCACTACTGACATCACCCGTTGCCCCATAAGCGATACCAGCAGTCCCTAGAGTGATGATATTGGTGATGGTATCTTTTTGCTCTTGGCTAAGTTCTTTCGGGTCTTTGCCATATAGGTAGCTTGCTAAGATTGGGGCAGTTTTTTCACTGGTTACCCCTGCTAATGCACCTGTGGCGATGTTGTTGCCTGTGGCATAGCTTGTAGCAGCACCTAAGACGGCATGAGCCAGTAGGTGTTGTAGGCTTTGCTCTTCTGGTCTGTTGCCATTGTCTGCTTGGTTTAGGATTTTATTTTCTTTAAACTCTTGCCCAATCCGATAAGCAAGCTCAGGGCTTGCTGCTCTTGCAACATCACCTATGATACCATTTGAGTTAGGTGCATACAAGGCTGAGGTGATACCGTCAAAGAGTCTTAGGCTGTCGTCTATTTGTTTGGCTTTTTCTTCAAGCTCTGCTTTTCTTGGGTCATCATTTGGTAAGTCTTTGGCTTCTTTGCGATAGTCTTCTGCTTTTTGAGCAAATTCACTTCTAATGGCACGGCGTTCAGCATCAAAGGCTTGGGTGATGGTTACTTGAGCCCCAAGCTCTGTTAACACCTGCTCCTTATCAAACTCATTGGTGATGATTTCATTAAGCTGGTTTTGAACTTCTGCTTGTTTGAAGTTTTCTGTGTTGATATGGCTAAGTCCTGCCTGGTCTGTGATGGCAGAGTGGGTGGTGGAAGTTTTGTGGGTTGGGTCTATTGTACCATAGCCTAAGCCTTGTAGGGCAGGTTTTGCTTTGCCATTTGGATTGCTGGTGTCTGCACCAATACCAATGCCGACACTGATGGCATCGCCTTCATAACTTAGCTGATTTTGTATATCTTGGGTTTGGATGCCTTGGGCAAATTGGGTTTGGTTTTTACCTGCATCGGTGATGAAATAGCCACCTGTGAAGCTGCCTTGTCCTTGTACAGACAGGGTGGACCTTTGGCTTTGATGCCTGATTGGTGGGTGACTTGCTTGTAGCTTGCGTCTATATCTGTTTTACCACCATTGATACTGGCAGATTGTGGTACGCCTTGGAAGCTGACATCAAGACTGCCACCTGTTTGTTTTTGATCATGGGTGTATTGATATTCGTCTTGACGGCTTTTGACAATCAGGTCTTTACCGATGGTGCCTGTGAGATGGTTTGTGTTTAAATTGGCACCATCTAGGATGAGACTGCCACCAATGTCATTGACGGTTGTACCGCCAACAGTGACTTGGGTATTGGTGTGGGTGGTGGTTGTTTCACTGCTACTGCCTTTTGCTTTGTTGGCATTGATGGTAAAGCCAGCAGAGTTTGAGCTTAGTCCATCGGTGCCAAGATTGGCAGAGGCATAGACACCAAAGCCTGCGCCTTTGCTGCTGTTTTGACTGTCTTGGGTGTCAGTTTGTGTCGAGGCTTGGTAGAGGACATCGCCCTCAACACGGTTGTATAGATTTTCTTGAGCTGTGATGTTTGAACCTGTGATGGTGACCGTGCTGTCAGCGCCTTTGCCTGACACATCAAAGATCAGATTGCCATCTGCATGAATATTGGCAGCATCATTCATCTCTTGACGGCTTTGGCTATCACTTTTGGTGCTTTGACTGCCGATGGTAGCTTGGGCTCTGATAGAGCCTAGTTTGCCGTCTTGTAGGTTTTGGGCGATGGTGCGTGCTTTAGACACAGCAGCCAAGCTGCCCATCAGTTTGGCACGGCGAGAGTTGGTGTCATTAACAGACTCTTTTAGAGTTTCTAGGCTTTGAACCTCGCCAACAAGACTGCTTGAAACACTGGCAGTCACCCCTGTGGTTTTTTGTAAGAAGTGTGATTCATTGCTGGTTTGGATATTTTGGGTTGTGATGTAAAAAGTATAGTACTCAGATATTGCGCCAATAAGATCGTTCATTACCCCTTAATGGTGTGGTATTCTTTGTAATTGAGAGAGGGATTTCTCCTTAAAAAATCAACCCATAACTGAAGTATAGTTATAAAATTGTTTAATGTTATTGATACACTTTTATCTTCATCATAGATAAAATATATTACTAAATTATCATTATTTTTTATTACTCCATACGAGTTGCTACTCATATCAAACTCTATATTATTTTTTACATTGTAAATGCATTCTTCAAAAAAATCTACATGTGATGTAAAACAACCACCGTGATCCAATAAATACATTGATAATATATCAAAATCATCAATTTCAACTGTGGGAGATAATTCATCATTAAACAAATAATAATAAAATTTTAAGTTCATATAAAACCTATTTATTGTACAAAGGGTAAACTGTGGTTTTTGGAGTTAAAAACCCTTCAACGGCAACCCCTGAAGGTGTTTTTCCATACCACATACCATTCTTAGCTTTATTGGGGTCAGGATGAGTAATTTTGTGTTGATAAGCATAATCAACTTCAACTTTTACTCTATCAGCTGTCCAAGTCTCAGGAAACATTGTGGATTTTCCACTATTATTTGATTTCGGCAAGTAAGATCCAGTTGTAGGGTCTTTAACTGCTATTTTTGCCTCATACACACCTTTTTTATCAGGTTGTTTTGTTACTGATAGAATTTTTATGTTACCATTTGCAGTAGAATGACCTCCTACAACTTTTCCACCAGATTTTATTTCTGCATTTAATATATGTCCATCAAAGTCAATGGGGGCTGTAACTTGATGCACCCTTTTGGTAGCTTGTAAATTTATGAAATAATCTGGTTGTCTATTAGATATGCTTGCATGAAAATCGTCAGAATAGTTAGTATTGTTGCGACCAATATTTTGACTAGGCTTGCTAGCTTTTGCAGGTTTGGGTGTCGGTGTTTTGACCCCAACTCTTGCTGAAGTTGCAGGAATAAATACTCCACTCTCAATGTTTCTCTTAAATTGCGCAAGATTTAAACAGCCATTTCCAGAACTTTCATTACAATATGCCAAATCGTGATTTCTTTGAGCATAAGCTAATACTTGATTGTATGCTTCTGGAATAATGCCAACCTCCCTCAAGATAGCTTCATAATTTGTTTGCTTTAGTCTATTTTGTATGTGGGGTAGACAAGAAGATGCTTGAGAGCTACTTACACAAGCATTAAACTCTTGGTATGTTTGTTCGCTATTTTTTGCCATTGCTGGCATAATTACTTCCTTGATAAAAGTATATTCATCGAATTTTTTTGTTCTTCTATTTTCGTAAATTAATTCTAAATATGTATTAAGATGTTCTTGATATAGTGTATTATTCCTCACCGCCTCATCAGCACTCTGCGTTGCCGTATCCACATTAAAATCATACAGTAGGGCAATAGAGCCTGCGGTGAGTTTTGCGGTGTTTAGGATTTTTTGTTTATCTTCATCACTTAGGATAAGGACTTTCTCACCATCAGGTAGGGTGACTTCATGTTTATTAGCCATCCAGTCACCCACCATTTCACCGATAATAGCACCAATGGCGGCAGACTCGCAAGACTGGTCTTTGGCTTTGGCGGCGACACAACCTGTTAGACCTGCAGCAAGTTTATGAGCGACATTACTGATAAGCTCTGTATCATTGATGTCTAGTGGTTTGACACCATGAGTATAAATACCAGCTGCTGCGGCATCCACCAGTTGATTGGTCAGATGTCTTTTTAGGGACTCTTCTAGGCTTGTGCCATACATTAAGCTTTCTGTTAGAGCATGACCCGTACCCTGAATCACCCCTCGTGCCAGCTTGTCATCAAACCCTGCGCTAGCTGAAATGTCAATATTGGTTGTATTGGCGATGATTTTATCAAGGCTCGCTGTGACACCTGCGGTAACGGCGGCTTGAGCCATACTTTTAACCGTATCAGATTTGCCCAGATCTTTTAGAGTTTGTGCAACATTCCCTTTATTATTAATCAAAGTAACGCTAGCTTGAGACGCAAGAGAACTAAAGGCAGCGTTTGCCATTGATGTGGTAGTCGCTCCTGTTGTACCCAAAAGGCTTGCACCAACGCCATTGGTAGCGATACCAACTGCAATAGAAATTAAAGCCGCTGCTGCAGGCGTCAATCCTTCCTGCTCATAATCCCAGCTGTCTTCTGCTAGGATAATCTCTTGCCAAGTAGCGTCTTCTCTATCAATAAACTGATTTAAATAGCTGTACTCTGGCTGTTGTATGAGTGTATCGATTTGCTCTTGTAGCGTGGTGCCTGCCTCTTGATCTTTTTGAGAGATGGGGATTTGTATGTCCACACCATCTAGGGCAATGATGGTGGGTTCGCTACTGCCTACAAAGCTTGGCAGTGTGGCAGTTTGTTTGATACTGCCACTGTCTTTTGTTTTTTGCCAGACAACATAGTTATCATTACTGGTAGTGTGTTCAGAGGTGCCTGAGATGGCGGCTTGTAAATACAGCTTCTCGCCACTGACGACTGAAGCACTTTGCGTATAGTCAAACTGTGTGCCTTCTAGCAGGGTTGAGCCATTTGATTTGGTGCCGATATTCTTGGCTTGCAAGGTAGTGGTGATGGCATCTACCTGCTCATAGGTGCGAGTATAGTCACCTTTATCAACGGTTGCACCAATCCATTTGCTGTTTTCACTGCTACTGGTTTTAGTAGATAAGGTATCTTTGGCAGCATCCATGATTAGATGACCACCTGTTTCAATACGGATTGTTTCAGTAGCCTTAGCCTCTACACCTGTTAGCTGTGTGTTGCCACCTGATTTGATAAGAATATTTTCACCACCCACCGTACTTTGAATACTGGTATTGCTATCCATCTGATGGGTAGTTTGGGTGGTCTTTTTGCTTAGTATGCCTTTGTCAGTAAATTTACTTGCCGTATCCAAGCTTTGGGTAGCACGGCCTTCAGTGATGCTGATGTCGCCTGTGGCAATCAGTGCTGTGGTGCCAGTGGCATTTAGATGCGAGCCTTTGATGTTGATGTCTGCGTTTTTGCCTGTGGTTCTGATGATGGTGTCACCATAGCTTGTAATATTTGAGCCTACATCGGTAGTTTGACTGTACTTAAAGTAATTGTTGTCATCTGCCACAGCACTGATGTGATTGCTTGTGGTGATGGTGGTGATGTCAATGCCGTTTTTGGCGGTCATTTGGGTATTGCCGCCAGCGTTGTCTGATGTGGCACCTTGATAGATGATCTGATTGCCACGCAGACTTAGGGTGGTTAATGGCTTGCCATTATCATCGGTTTTGTCTTTTAAGCCCTCACCAACACTGATGGTGGCGATTTGGCTTAAGTCAGTTCTGCTTGAACTACTTCTGCCTTGCGTGTTTGTTTGGGTGGTGGTTAGGCTTTGGCTCATGATGCGGTTTTTGGCATCAAGACCCATGGCACTGTTTGCGTGTAGGGTGCCGTGGTTGATGAGGTCGTTGTTTGTGCTTATCTTAACAAAGTCGCCATTAATGACGCCTGTGTTATTGACATTGTTTGCGGTGATGGCAGCAGTATCTTTGGCGATGAGGTTGCCATTATTGTCAAGATCGCCAGTCAGCTGCATGTTGATATTTCTTGCTGAGACAGCACTGTATCTGCCATCAGGACTAAGTGTGCCTGTGGCGATGTTGGCAGATCTTAGATACAGCTTGGGTACTAAGACATCCTCGGTTTTGGTGATGCTATTGCCATCTTTATCTTTGGTGGTATAGGTGATGGACTGTTTCACCAACCAGACGATGTCGCTGGTCAAGTTTGCCATCTGATCAGGCGTGAGTGCTGTGCCAAGCGTGTAGCCGAATTGTTTGGCTGCCGTGATGCCATTATCCATCAACTGTTTAAAGGCTTCTTCATTACTGTGATAATCGGTGTTGATGTGTCTGCCTGTCAGTAGGTAATACTCATCTTTAATACGCGCTTGTTCGCCATAACCATCAGATAGACGTTTATGGATGTGATTTGGGTCTGATTGTATTGCTTTTAGCATATAATCTGAGCCAAGCCACTGTTTGTAATTGGTAAAAGCAGGGTCAGTCTGTACCACAGGCAGATTTGGGTTATCAGCGTTGATGGTGTAGAGGCTTGAGTTTGGCAGATTGATGGTGTTATCAGTTTTCGTCACCACTACTGCTTGATTATTAGCAATGCTGTGTTCTAACTCATTTACCAAGCTTGCCAGCACAGCCTCATCCACATCCTGCCCTGATTGTTTGACTGATAGCAGTGCTGTTAGCTTTGCTTGAGCAGTAGCAGAGAGATTGGCTTGGTTGGCTTGCAAGGCATCAAGCAGTGCTTGGTTATCATTACTGCTTAGAGCATCTGGTGGATGCTTCGTTGATACAGGTATTGTATTGATGGTAGCATTTAGAATGGGAAGCTGGTAAGCATCTAGCGGTGCAAATTCTTGTACAAAGGCGCCACTGTTGGTGGGTACTCGTTTGTGGCGGCGACCGCCAGCTGACGACTCCACAGTGTATCTGGTAAAGTAACCATTTTCTGTTTGCTTGACTTTTTCGCCATACAATCCATTATCAGGGGTTTGGACAACCGTATCACCAACCACCAAAAAGCCAGCACCTGCACTCATTTGGCTTTTGTCATTAATCAGAGTATCGCCATACACAACAAGATTAGCACCTGCTACCATACGAGCTGGGTCAGAGGCTAGTGTTTTATCTTCATAGACAACAAAGTCTGTGGTAATAACATCCACTTCTTCGGTTGCAAAACGACCAATACCATTAATATCTCTAACATACAAAGCACCTTCTGGTGCACCTTTTTTGCTGGTTGGACCCAAATAAGCTTCATCTGTGGTATAGATGTTTAAAGCTAAGTCGGAATCACTTTTTGCAAATTGGCGGTTATGCTCCCTGATAGCCAATTGCAAAGCCTCAATTGCTGTAGAATTTTCCTCTTCCCATTTTAATAATGGACCCATCACTTTGGTGTAGTGAGCCAACGCTTCTTTATATTGCGTACAAGCTTGATTGTCTGCACCTGCTAAAGTACAGCTTTGAGCATCTTCCCCCTCTGGCAACTCAGGTTCATCCAACAGATCTTTGGCTTTGATGTCTGGAATGGGTTCTTTGGGCGGTTCAATCCCAAAGTGTGTCCAGATGACAGAGTCATTGTCGTAATTAATAATGCAGTCACTGTCAGGAGGGCAGTCAAATAGCCCCGCCATTGGCTTTTTATCCAAATCAGCGGTATCGGTGCTTTTTTGAGCAGCAGGTATTGTAGAAGCTTGTTCATGGGCACGGTAAAGCGTTTGCTTACGAACAGATTCTTCTATCACTTCAACCTTATGCTTTTTAAAATCGGCATTGCCATTTAGTAGGGTTTTGGTGTCAATCACCATCCCCCCACCAGACTCTATCGTCGCACCTTTATTAACAACCGTCTGTGCTTTGCCTGTGGCGTGATGATTGTCATCAAGACTGCCACCAATGTGCAGGCTACCAAGGCTTGTGATTAAGGCTTGACTGTCGAAGTTTTCGTTAAATTTGCCCGCTCTGTCTGGATTGGGGTTGTTATTAAGCGTTTTTACACCAATATCTAGACGCTGTCTGGCTGCAATCACAGGGGCGGTGTACTTGCCATCTGATTGTTCTGCTTTGGCTGGTGTGTTATTTAGTGTGTCGGCTTGTATGGCAAGGTGCGTGCCATAAATACGACCGCCTGACTGATTGTTGATTGTCTCCTTGGCTTTAATCACCGTGGTTTCGCCATTGATTAGGCCTTGGTTATTGATGCTGGTTTGGCTGGTTATTTGTGTGTGATTGCCACTACTAATGGTGCCTGTTTGGGTGTTATCAATATGATTTGCACCAAGCGTTAAGTCTTGGTTGGCAATTAATTGGCTTTGATTGATAATCTTGCCGTCAGTGCTAAACTGTAAGTTATTTGCAAGCAGTTTGTCATTATCGGTGTGCGTATAATCCGCTTGCTGTTTAATGGCAAGCACATCCGCTTGGATAATGCCACCATTTTGCAAATCTTTGGTGTCAATACTTGTGTGATTGGCTGATAATACACCGCCTTGATTATAGATGGCACTTGTATTTTTTAAGCTAAGCTTATTGTTGGCAACTGTTGCCCCTTGATTATGGTGTATATCCGCTTGTGCTGATAAGCTAATATTGTCTGCACTGCTCGTGGATTGATTGAAGTTTAAGCGATTGGCAGTGGCTGTAATATTGTCAGCTGCCATCATGACACCTTGATGACTGATGATATTATTGGCATTTAAGGTGATGTTACCTGCTGCACTGATATTACCTGTATTATCAATGTCTTGACTGCTAGCGATTTGTATATTACCTCTGACACCGATAGCACCAGTGTTATTAACATTGGCTACGGTCGCCTTAAGATTATTGGCAGTGATCGCACCTTGGTTTTGTAAAGCTTTGGCAGTGAGTACCAAATTACCAGCAACATCAATACTGCCTTGCTCTCTGGCAAGTTTATTATTATCAAGGGTACTGTCAATATTTAAAGAATTGTCAGCCTCTTTATCGGTGGCTTGCAGTAGACCTGCGGTATTATCCAAACCATCTGCGTTGATGGTAAAGCCAGTTGCCGAGATGACACCTTGGCTGTTATCAATGGTTTTGTTGATGTTTAGTGTTTGAGTGCCTAGACTTAATAGTTCGCCTTGGTTGTTATTTAGATTTTCTGATTTTACATGAAGCTCACCTACGCCTGCGTGGTGGATGGCACCTTGTTGATTAATAAGCTGATTGGTATCAATCTTAAGTTTATCACTGTTAGTACTAATAGTACCTAAGGTATTATCAATGCTGCGTTTAATTGCCAATGATAACGCTGTTTTACCAGCTTGACTAATGGTGCCTTGACGATTATCCAAGACATCAGTATTAACAATCATCTCATTGGCACTTAGTATACCCTCGCTATTATCCAGTTTGTTTGGCGCTGTGATGGCAAGGCTATTGCTAGCGACAGTACTGGTTTTGCGTGTACTAATGGTGTCTTGTGCTAAGAGTGTGATATTGTCAGCCTGGGTTTTGCTGTCATCAAGATTGATAGTATTGGCATTTAGCGTCAGTGTGCCTGTCGCAATAGCATTGCCATTATTACGAATACCTTCTGTTGCTTGGATGCTGATATTGGCTGGTGTATTACCAAGTTTACCATCACTTTGCATACCTGCACTGATGGTGCCAGCACTTGTTAAGCTTTGAGTGTCAATACGGACATCCTTGGCACTGGCAATCAGACCTGCTTGTTCATTGTTAATATGGCTGGCAGTAATGGCTGTATCTTGGGCTGCGTAAATCGTACCCGTGCTATTTAATTGCCGTGTGTTAATGCTAAGCTTGCCATGACTCTGAATGCGACCATCCGCATTATCAATGGCTGTTTTGGTAGCAACGGTTGTGTTTTGAGTACCACTAATGACGCCATCATTGTTGGTCAGTGTGCCATCAGCACTTAGTGTCAAGGCATGAGCACTGTGAATCATGCCTTGATTATTAATGATACTGCTCGCTGTGATAGATGCACCGCCGGCACTTTGTGTAACACCATCGCTATTATTAAACTCATTCTTGGCAACAAGCACCATATCCCCACCGCTTGTCAAACTACCCTCTGCGTTAATGATGGTAGACCCACTCTCAATCACCATACCATCTTTGGCGCTAATATCGCCTTTGCTGTTGTCAAAGCTGGTTAATTGCCAGTGGATGTCATCTAGGGCGATTTTACTGTCGGTGTTGGCAAGGGTGTTGGTGGTAAAGCTTTGCGCATCAATGGATGCCTGATGGGTGTTTCTTGTCTGATTGGCGGTGATACCAATATCACCTGTGGCGGTGATGAGTGCTTTGTCACCTGTATTGTTTAAAGACTTGGTGGTGCTGATAAAACCGTTGGCAGATGGCGTATCGGTTGATGGATTGGGTGTGTTTGCGCCATTATTTGAGTTATTTGTTGTTGTATTGTCTGCTGGCTGATGGCTTACCGTACCAGCACTTTGATCGGTACTTGGCACAGAGGGTGCTTTAAGTTGGGTTTTTTCATACAGGCTTTGACCAATTGCAGCTTTGTTGGTGTTGGTAAGTGTATGGGTACTAATAGTGAGCTTACCTGTACCTGTTTGGACAAGCTTACCAGTATTGGTGAGTTCATCAGTGCTAACTTGTAAGACACCACCATACATACTGCCTTGATTGTCAATGGCGTTTGTGGCAGTTATCTTAGTGTTTTGAGTGCTGGCAATGGTGCCTGTGTTGGTGAGCTTGGCGGTGTCAATGGCAATGTCGGATTGTTCACCAAGTAGCGTGCCATCGTTTTGAACAGAATGATTATGGGTGTTGACGGCAAGTTTATCTTTGGCAGACACTATGCCAGTATTAACAAGATTGCCTTGATGATCAAGAGTGAGCGTGCCTGTACCAGCTTGTACACCGCTGCCAGTTGCTGCAATCATCCCTTGGTTGTTAACACCAAAGCCTTTGTCTGTGCCAATAAGACGGATTTTACCTGCATACATGCCACCTAAGGCAGCGACATCTAGGGCAATACCTGTTTGGTTTGTGCTGCTTGCACCGTCATTTTTGTGGGCAGCAGAAAGTTGGTTAAATTTACCATCTTGCAGAGTAACTGTATTCTCCCCTGTGACAATATCTAGTACGCTGCCTGCGTAAATCTCATCATTGATTTGGGCGGTTTTAGCAATCAATGCAGCATAATCAGTGTTTTGTAGGTTAAGCTTACCATTAACTTCAATGTTGCCGGTATTGACTTGATAACCGGTGATTTGTCCTTGGTCAAACTTGCCATTTGCAGCCACAAGATGTACATTACCTGCATTGATAAAGCCAGCGCCATTCACCACAAGCCCTGATGGATTGGCAATGATGACATCGGCTTTTTGTCCTGCAATTTCAATAAAGCCACCCAGATGACTTGGGTTGTTAGAATTAATTTGATTTAAGATGGTGGATGCCTCACCTTTTGCCATAAAGGGGTTGGCTTGTACATATCCTGCGATTTGGGTATTGACTGCTTTACGGTTGTTATTTAATACAGCACCTGTACTGCTGACATCAAATTGGCTGTAGTGATTATTGGATAGCCCTTTATCATTGGGTGTGGCGATATTGACAGAGACGATACCACTGGCGGTAGGCAGAACAATGGGTTGTAATGATTTATCGGCAGATGGGTCGGCGGTGATGGTGGTGGGCGTGCCAGCATGGGCAGTCATGCCCAGACTAAACAGAAGTGATAGTGTCAGAGTCTTTAAACCAAAACCAACAGGTGATGACGCAGCCGGCATACTACCGCCCATGCTTGAGTTATC
>NZ_AUGF01000052.1 GCF_000426885.1 Moraxella caprae DSM 19149
AATATTCAGATGAGCAAATAAGAGCGATTATTGCACGAGCCAATGAATATGCTGATGAATTGACTGAAAAAGGAAAAAGAGTGGCTTATGGTGCAATATATCGTAAGGCTTTTGAAGGAGATTGGGGGGCGGAATTTTTATTGAAAAAGCAAAAAGAATCTGAAAAAGAAAAGCAAGAATTGGCAAAAAAACAAAAGAGAGAGAAAGAGCTGTTTGAACAACAAAAAATTATTGACAATATTGATAATGATATTGCCAAATTAAAAGAATACGCAGAAGAATTTGTAATGGCAAATCAAAAAAGAATTTCTGCAACTGGTATTGAAAGATTTTACTTTAATAATAAGGATTATCAAGGTATTGTTGGTTGCTGGAAAGATTATTTAATAGATAAAAGAAGTAGAAAATCATTTGTTTTTCTTGATGAGATTTTGGCGAGATAATCAATATATTGTATTAAAACAGCTCCTGCCGACAACTATATATTGATTTAAACACCGCTTGGGCGGTGTTTTTTACTGAAAAGACAAAAGAAAAATAACCACCACCAACCGCCCCACCCTAACTCAACCTGCCTACTGACCGTCCAAGTTTTCCGCCTTGACCGCCTTACTCTTTGTTTTTGTCTTAGTAGCCCCAGCTTTGGCTTTTAGCGTGGCAAGCTCGGCTGTGAGTTTTTCAATCTTTGTAAGGCTTGCTGTGTTGCCAGCTTGTGCCTTGTTCAACTGCTCTGTTAGCGTATCATTTCGCCCTTTGAGTGTGGCGTTTTCTGTGGAGACTTCGGCGAGCTGTGCCTGTGCTTGTCCAATTTGTCCAGCTGGCTTTGGATTTCTGCTTGGTGCTTTTGCCCTTTGTTGCCAATCTCGGCAGTCAAGCGGTCTATTTCGTCTTGTTTAAATTGATTGCGACTGCTTAGGCGTGCTATCTCTGCTACCATAGCCTTATTTTCGTCTGCAAGCTCACTCACACGCTTTTCTAGCTCTTGGGCGTGCTTTTGGTTATCCGTGAGCTTATCGTGCAAATTTGAGCATTCTATGCGTGTTTTATCAAGTTCTGATTGCAGTTGCTCTTTTTGCGTGCCACATTCCCCCAAAAGGGCTTTTGTGCTGTCAAGTTCTAATGTCATTTTCTCTTGCTCTTCTTCAAGGGCAACGATAACCGCCGTTAGCTCTTCAATCTCGGCACGAATTAAGCTCTCTTTGTGTTCTAGGGCTTTTCTGTCGTTTTGTAGTCGCTCGTTGGCAATGCTTTGGGCGATTTCCCAAATTTGAGCCACCAACAGCTCTGCACGCTCCCCAATCTCGGCAGGGATAATCACTTCGGCAAGCTGGGCGTTGGTATCTCTCATTGCTCGCCAAGACTTCAATGCTTCGCCAATGGTACTGAACGAACCACCGCCCAACTGTTTACGCACCGCTACCTGTGTGGGGTTAATGCCTTGTCCTGCCAGCTCGTCAGCGGCTCGGTGTACTTGCTCAACTGTGATAGCCATAATTTGCTCCTGTAATGTATCAATTTGTATTTTGTATTGTAATACATTACAATACAAAATACAATATAATACAAAAATATTTTTATCGCCCTGCTCTATCCACGCCATACGCCAGCACCCCTAACCCCCCACCTGTATCTTGTCGCTTGGTTTTGGACAACAAAAAACACCGCCGTAGCGGTGTTAGTTATATTGATTTATTTGAAAAGGAGAATCAGTCTGAACCAAGAAAGTCTAATAGGTAAGCAAGTGCTGAGGCGTGAACGCCAAAACCAATCACAAAAGAAATCAAAGCTCCCAATATTCTAGCGTGTAAGCCGTCTATGGAGTAGCCGATTGACCAACCAACAAAGACCCACATAATTGTAAAAACAACCGCCAAAAACAAACCAACAATTTTAATTGGTGCAATAACAATTAAAATCAAAAAAGACCAAATGCCAGCATACCAAGATTTAAAAAACAGCCCCACTATGATAGGCACAATAACTGTGTATTCAAAAATAAAGATATTTGACATTTTGTAGTCAAAATCCGCCTTATGATAAGCACCTCTTAAATCTCGTTTGTTCATAATGCACCATTGTTTTGATTTTAGAATAATGACCCCAATAAAACCGCAATTAACGCCCCAAAAAAAGCACCTACCGCAGGTATTAGGGCTTGTTTGAGTTGGTTGCTGCCGTTGGTTTCCATATTCTCTGCCAATGATTTTAATTGATTATTGAGCCGTCTTTGAATCTCAATGCTATCAATGACCTGCTTGTATGTTTCCGATAGTCTTTTTTGGCAAATTTGAATCTCAGCCTCCACGCCACGCCTAACAATGTTGGCGGTCTCATTACTTGCCTCTTCAAAGTAGGCAGGGATTACCTCGCCAATGTCTTGCACGCTTTGGGCAACCTCTTCAAGTCTTGAAGTGAGCGAATCAATTTCTTCAAGGGCAACCGTAACCATTGCCTCACGAACGGTTTTATCTGACATAAATTATCCTTTTAATTTAACTAAACTATTGATTTTTTTAAATCAATAGTTTAGTTGTTTTTGCTGATTATTTCAAAGCCAAATCGCTGAATACTTTATCAAGATTTTCTTTGGCGGTCATTGCAAGGCGTTGAGTTCCAATTAGATTGGCAATTTGGCGTTTTTCGCTCTCATCTTTGGCGGTTTTGAGTTTTTCACGCAAATCTGTCATTGCCAATAACTCATCAATGGTTTTGTTCATAAGTTTTGGATAAACTTCGCTTGTATCAATGCCTACTTTTGGTTCTTTGATTTTGGTTATTTTGGCAAAATCAAAAATTCTTGCAAAATCATTTTGGATTCTTTCTGAATCGTTTACCATATTTAAAATAAACCTGATTTTATTTGGTTTAACGCCAATTTCAACCAGTTTAATTGCGGTTTCAATCGTATCAAGCTGCTGTTTTAAATCTGAAACAGTTGGTAATAAGAAATAATCAAAGTCTTCGTGAGAGCCTTTATATTGTTCCATTAGTCTCATTGTTTCTTCAATGTTTGAGGCTCCAATATCAACAATAATATTATCATTGATAAGTAGTTCATCTTGAAGTAATGAAAAATCTTTGCTTTTGATTTTGATGTCATCTTGATTTCCGTGATTGATAGACTCAATCGCAACAAAATGAGTGTCTTTTAATCTTGGTAGCAAAAGATTTTTTGCAATGGTTGTTTTGCCAACATTGCCACTAAAATTTAAAACTGCAATTTTCATAATTTAACCTTTTTTAAAAAGTGATTGATTTGATGATAAATTTTCTCTTTCTTTTTCAATGTCTTTTTTTAACTTTGAAAAATACTCGCTCAAATCTTTATCGCCATCAGATTCTGATTTAGGGGCATTTGTTTCACTTATTGCCTGTAAATTGGTTTCTGATTCTTTATTTGTAATTTGAGATTTTGCTTGAATGGCTATATTATTGATTGTTTCGTTTGATAAAACATTATCAGCAGCCTGTTTATTTTGGTTCTTTCGCTCTTTGTAAAGATAATTTCTAAAAACGCCAAGCGTTAAATCCAAATTATAATCTCTATTCAAAATCTCAGCCACTTCTTCATAGCTGTAACCCTCCTCTAATTTTGCCTCCACGACTGGTAGCAATTTTCGGAATCGGGCTGACTTTTTTGCGGGTAACTTACTCATTCATTTTTGCCTCCTGTGGGGGTTGTTGGCTATTATAGCACAATTTTGGGAAGTGATGATATTATAGTATGATTTTTGATGATTTTCTAGTGATTTTTTGATTATTTTGATGATTTTTTGATAACTTTTTGATTATTATTGAAATTTTTTGATGATTTTTTGATGATATTTAGTTGATTATATGATAACTTTTTGCTAACTTTTTGCTTTTTGGGTCATTTGGCTACGCTCTGCCTCTATGAGGCAGCAAAATTTTGGTAAAAATTTTGTAATACACCATACGCACCCACTATCGTGGGTACAACCAACAAAAAACGGCTATCGCTCGTTTTTTGTTGGTTAAAAATGTATGCAAATTGCATACATTTTTATTTTATATTATTGAAAAATATGATAAAATATAGTTTACAATATGTAAACAGGTAAAAATTGATGACAACACAGACAATTTCGTTTAGAATTAGCACAGAAACCTACCTAAAATTGGAGGCTACGGCAGCAAGCTATGGTTTGAGTGTGGGAACATATCTTAGAAAAAAGTTGGAGGGCGAGCAAGGTACTTTGGAGCAAAGTATTCAGTCTATTCAAATTGATATTAAAGAAATACTTAGTAATATATCTAGTATAGACGGCAATTATAACAGCCATTCTAGTGTTGATAATTATGAACAGAATGCCCTATTGTTAGAAACTCTTTTAATTCTAAGGGAGATAGCACAGCCCACTAAGGTAGCAAATGCTCAAAAAAAATTAAAATCCGTTGGTCTAAATCCATTTAATCTATTGGAGCAATGATATGAATAAAGGTCAAAGATTTGTATTGTTTATTTTTCTAGTAACGGTTATACCGTCATTAGTTTGGTTAATTGCATTAAAAAATTTGCACGCAATGCCAAAGGAAAATAAATTTGAATTTATAAAATTTGCCGCAATAAAGACAACTCAATTTGAAGATATTAGATTGCTTTTGGCATTCATTTTATCTTTAATTGTTGTTGTTATTTTATGTAAATTTATGGGATTGTTTGATGAAGTAGGATTTAAGGGAAAGGAATATAAAAAGTTTTTGCGTGGCACAAAAATAGTATCAAAAAATAAATTATCATCAATGACAAAAGAAAAAGATGAGCAAATAACCATTTCAGGAATACCAATACCAACCAAGATTGAAACACTGCATATTTTATTAAATGGTTCAACAGGCTCTGGAAAATCAGTAACTTTAAGAGAAATGGTAGAATGTGCTATCAACAGGGGCGATAGGTTGATTATTGTAGACCCTAATGCTGATATGTTTAGCAAATTTGCTAAAAAAGGCGATGTGCTATTAAATCCTTTTGACCAAAGAACAAAAGGCTGGTCTATTTTTAATGAAATTAGAGCCAATTTTGATTATCGCAATTTTTGCGGTTCTATTGTGCCAAAATCGGCTGACCATTCCTCCGAAGAGTGGAATGGTTTTGCTAGGGTAATGCTTGAATCTGTAATGAAGACCCTAAAAACCAATTCAACAGAAACCCCAACAATGGCAGAAGTGGCTCATTTGGCAACTGTTGAAGAGGTTGGTAAACTCAAAAAAGCATTGGCTGGTACAGATGCTGAAAGTATGTTTGTGGACGGCTCAGATAGGGCGTTGGGTTCTGCTCGTTTTGTATTGTCATCAAGACTTCCGATTTTTAAAGAAATGCCGCAGGGTGATTTTTCTATTCGTGATTTTTTGGAAAATGAGAATGGGGGTAACATTTATATTACTTGGAAAGAATCACAAAAAGAGGCATTAAAGCCCTTGATTTCGGCTTGGATTGATGTGATTTGTTCTAGCGTTTTGTCTTTGCCTGAGAGTAGTAAGAGAAAAATTTGGCTATTTTTAGATGAACTTGCCAGTCTTGATAACATTAAGAGTTTGGAGGACGCATTAACCAAAGGGCGTAAAAATGGGCTTAGGGTTGTGGCTGGCGTTCAGTCGGTTTCTCAGTTAAAACAAATTTATGGCAAAGAGGGAGCAACTATCTTGATGAGCTGTTTTAGAACGCTTTTGGTGCTTGGCGGAGCAAAAACAGACTCGGAAACAGCCGAAGAAATGAGCAAGGCGTTGGGCGAACACGAAGTAATCAGGGACAACAAAAATCGCAGTAGTGGCGGTGGCAAGTCTAGCACTTCAACGAGTGAACAAGTCCAGCGTGAGCGAGTGGTTTTACCGTCTGAAATTACTTCTTTGCCTGATTTGACTGGTTTTGTCAGTTTTGCAGGGGATTACCCAATTTGCCGCTTTACTGCGGAATATAAGCAGTACAAGACCAAGAACGAAAGTTTTAAAGATGTGGAATTATAAATGATTTCATCTCAACTTATTACAAGACAATCTTTGGGGGGCGACAAACAAAGAATAGGAAAGGCTATTGATAGCTACTATCAAGAGGAAAAAGACGACTATTATACTCGTGATAAGCAGCCCTCTGAGTGGTATGGACAGCTGGCAAATGAACTTGGACTCAAAGGCGAAATGGTCAAAAAAGAAGATTTTGCACAGCTTTTGGAGGGCAAATTTAAAGGAGAAACCCTAAGAGATTCAAATTTTAAAGGTAAGTCTGCAAAGGATAGATTAGGGCTTGATTTAACCTTTAATGCTCCAAAGTCGGTTAGTATTCAAGCTCTTGTGGCTGGCGATACACGCCTTATTCAAGCTCACAATGAGGCAGTCAAAGAAAGTCTAAAAATTATTGAAAGTAACGCCCAAGCACGCCAAAAAATCAAATCCAAAAGCCGTGTAGAAAATACTCAAAACCTTGCAATCGCAATGTTTCGCCACGAGACCAACCGCAATCTTGACCCTCATTTGCACACTCATTCTGTGATTTTGAATATTACCAAAAGAAAGGACGGTGCTTATCGTGCCTTGCATAATGATAAAATTATGAAAAGCATTGGGGAGGCAGGCCAAGCCTATCAAACCAATCTTGCCAAAAAATGCAAGGAGCTAGGCTATGACATCAAAATTAACGACAACGGCACATTTGAGTTGGCACATATCAGCCGTGAACAGATTATGCAGTTTAGCACTCGTGGCAGACAAATTGAAGAGGCATTGGCACAAAAAGGCTTAACTCGTGAAACAGCAACCACAGAGCAAAAGCAAATTGCAACCCTAGATACTCGCCAACGCAAAAAAAGCATTGACACCCAAATTGTCCGTGAAAGCTGGCAAAAGACCGCCAAAAAATTAGGTCTTGAAAAAATTCTATCCCCAAAAATATTAAAGGAGAAAGCCAATGAGCGAAGTTTCGGCATTAGCCATACAGACCATCAGCGAGAGCCTGCAAAAACTACCAGTCAAGCAACTACCAAAGCAGACAGCGTGTATGAACTGCCTAGCGGCAATGTGGCAAACCCTGCCAGACAAGGAAGTGAGGTGTTATTGTCGGATAACGAACAGTTGGAGTTACACCAGCAGAGAACCAACACAGATAGAGGCTTGCGATGGCGTAGCAATGGCTTTGGCGGCATTGGAAAAATCGTAGATATAATTTCGGATAAATTAAGTTTTTCTAAATCCAAAAATTTATCGGATACAAAGAATATGGAGGATATTAGAACCCTAGATTCTGTTGCTAGGTTTGGTAATAATAAACAATCATTTGATAAAGAGAGTTTAAGAGAGGTGTGGAATTATGAGCCTCCGAGTAGTGATTTGACTGATGAATGGAAAGAAATTGCCAATGGGCTTAACATCAATTTTGAGCAAGGGCAGGTTTATACAGATGAACATAATAAGGAGTTTTCAGGCGATAAGTTGATGAAACTTGTGATTGACCATTTGGTTGATAAAAAAGTAGATTTGACTCACGATGAAATTATTAAAGAAACGCTAATAAAGGGGCTTGGCGAGATTGATTATAATGAGGCAAACCGTCTTTTGGATAAATTTATTGCCAATGGCGATTTGGTCAAGGCACAGACCCTGTATAAGGCGGCTGGCGACAAAAATAATGATACCGCAAAAACGGTCAGCCAATGGGTTAATATGATTACCAAAGACGGCAGTAGCGAGATTGGCGTGGAGGCAGCACAAGAGGCGGTCAAAAAAGGCATTGAGCAAGGCAGACTTGTTGCCATACAGGAGCGGTATGTTACCAAAAAAGACCTTGAACAAGAAAGGGATATTTTGAGGTTAATGCAGCAGGGCAGGGGGCTGAAAAATGCGTATTATGACCTAAGCACCGCAGATAAGTTATTGTCTGAATCAACCCTAAATGACGGTCAAAAGTCCGCAGCAAGGCTTGTGATGACGAGTAGCGATAGGGTTATAGGCATTCAGGGTTATGCAGGGGTAGGCAAAAGCTATACATTATCAGAGACCATAAAACACATAGAGGCGGCTGGCGGCAAAGCCCATATTTTTGCTCCTTATGGCTCTCAGGTCAAATCATTAAAAGCGGACGGGCACAAGGCAAACACCCTATCTAGGTTGCTCAGTAGTAAAAAGTTACAAGATGAAATCACAACAAATAGCCTGATTGTGGTAGATGAGGCTGGGGTTATTGCTAATAATGAAATGCACAAACTCCTAAAAATAGCCCAAAGTAAAAACGCCAAAGTGGTGTTACTGGGCGATACAGAGCAGACCAAAGCTATTAGTGCAGGAAAACCTTTTGATGTACTAATGGCTAATGGTATGGCAACTGCAACCATTGATGAGATACAACGCCAAAAAGATGAAACCTTAAAACAGGCGGTCTATTTTGCTGCCAATAATGAGCAATCCAAATCCATAAAAACCCTAGAAAAATCGGTTTTTGAAATTAAGGACAGAACCCAAAGGCTGGATACCCTAGTAACTCGTTATGTAGAACTTTCTGCTGATGAGCGTAAAAAAACCTTGATTGTTACAGGTACAAATAATGACAAGGATTATATCAATTATGCTATCAGAAAGGAGCTTGGTATGGCAGGGCAGGGCGTGGCAAGCACGCAATTAAAACGCTATGATATGTCTAAGGCTGAAATGAAACACGCACGCTATTTTAAAGAGGATACCTTGATTGAGCTAACCCATAACCCAAAAAACAAAGAATTAAAAATGGGCGAATTGTACAAAGTTGTTGGTAAAGACCGCCATTTATTGATTGTGGAGGACTCGGTAGGGAAAGCCATTACATTCAGCCCAACTTCTGAGCGGTTGTCTGTGTATGAGGAAAAATCATTTGAAGTATCAAAAGGCGACAGGCTCAGGGTGTCAAAAGGCAATCAAGAAATGGGGACGGTAACAGGCGATAAACTGATTGTAGAAAATATTAAGAATGGTAAAATATATGCCAAAGATGAAAAAACTGGTCAAACCCATACCTTTAATGCCAACCAAAAAAACCATTTGGATTATGATTATTGCTCCACAGTACACAGCAGTCAAGGCTTAACTGTGGATAGGGTGCTAATCAACATTGACACCAAGAGCAAGACGACAGGTAAAGAGGTTTACTATGTGGCGGTCAGTAGAGCAAGGCACGAGGCGATTGTGCTTACTGATGATGTGGCAAAGTTGCCTACTGCCATTGCCAAAGGTGCTGACAAATATAGTGCTTTTGAAATGGCAAACAAAAATTATGGCTACACTATCCAAGATGATAGATTGGTCAGAAAACAAGATATGGGCTTTGAAAAATAATGTAAAAAATACATTAAATTAATGTAAAAAATACATTGATTTAATGTATTTTAAATGCTATAATTAAGCCATAAACAGGTAAGGCAAAAGAGGTGAATTATGAAAAATTTGTATCAAGGTAAAAGTGTTGCTAGTATTGAGCTTATCACTTTGGAGGCTGTGGGTGAAATGATTGCTCAAAACCGTTCCAAAATTAGACGAAAAATATTATATTCAAATGTTGGCGAGCAACAGGAATTGTTGTTGCGTGAAAAAATGGAAGAATTACGCTTGTTGAAAAATGGTTTGTTTGGTACTCCTTATTCCGAAGTTTTAAAAATTCAACAAAATATCAATCAAGACATTGATGATTTTATTGCGAGGGTATTATAATGACCAATTTTTCTGAAAAATATCCATTCACTCAGAATGATATTGATAAGGTTGTTGATGATATTGTTAAAGAGAACAATGAGAAAGTAAAGTCTGTTCCCAATCCTATTGCGATAATAAATGCAGGTCAATCAGGCTCTGGAAAATCTGGTCTTACTGAAAAATCTAAGGAAGAGTTTGGAAAAGCAGATGCGGTTGTTTTTGATGTTGATGAACATAGAGATGTTTATCCAAATGCTGAACGCATTAAGCAAAATGACCCAGCCCATTTTAGCGATATTACTCACGAATTTGCCTCAAAAGTCGCTATTGCTGTTACAGATGAGGCTATCAAGAATCGTCAAAATGTTATTTTTGACAGAACTTCAAATAAGATACGCAGTATAGAAAGGATAGATTCTCAGTTACGCCAAATAGATAACCCATACCGTGTAGAAATGAAAGTAATGGGAACAGACTTTGAGACTAGTAAAATGCGAGTGCATTTACGCTATGAGCAGCAAGGGGGAGCTGGTTTTGGTCGTTATGTTAGAGAAGATGTTCAAAGAGAAATATATGATGGTATTGCTGATGTTATTAAGCAAGTGGAAGAAAGAAAACTGGTTGATAAAATTACTATCTATAATAAGAATTTAAAGCCTGTGTATGAAAATGAACTTGTTAATGGCGAGTGGAAAAAACAGCCTAATGGTTATCAAGCACTTATAGAGGAAAGAGCAAAGCCGTTGCTTGGGCGTGATTCTTTGCATATTCAGCAAGGTTGGCAGATTATTCAATTTAAAATGGCAGAAAGAGGGGCAGATTATGGCGGTGCAGAAAAAGACATTGCCGATACAATGAATCGCTCGATAGCCGAACTAAAAAATAAACACAATATTGAAGTCAAAGAGCCTATTTACGCAGTTGCAGGCGGAACATATAGTGGAACTGTGGGGGCTATGAGCAACACAAGAGTTTTGCAGCAAAATGCTATTGGTACAGCTATAATACATCAAATAGATAACCTACCATCATTTAAAAATGAGCATTTAGGGAAAGATTTGAAAATTACCTATGACTCAAATGGGAAAGGTGATGTTGTTTCGGTTAAAGAAATTGGTTTTGGAAAACAAAAAGACCTTAATGTTAACCTAAACAATAACAATGATTTCAGTAAAGGATAGTATTAAATCTACATTGATTTAATGTATTTTTTATGTTAAAATTTATAGATATTTTGAAGTTAAGGTTAATATTATGACTAAACAAGTTAGACTAGTTCATGACCCCATAGGATTGCAAATCATTATTGGCGATGATGACGGTGTTATTGGAATAACCCAAAGTCAAGCAAAGGATTTGATGATACATTACGACAAAAGCGAAAGCAAATATATCCTCAGATATTATGCTTTTAGTGCCATTATTATTGAGGAAGTCGCCATAGAGTTAATACGATTTGGTGCAAATAAAGCAGAGAATGTGCCAATCGCAAACTAAAAAATAGGTAAAATTATGACCAATACAACCGAAAAGCCAAAAAAACGTCAATTAACAGTCCAAATGGACGAAGATTTGTACGAGTCATTTAAGCGAGTTGCAGCTGCCAATGACCGCAAAATGGGCTTACTGGTGCGAGACTTCGCCAAGCAGTATGTACTCAAAAATGGACAGGGCGAGCTGTTCCCCAAGTAAAACAAAAGCCACTCTTGCGAGTGGCTTTATCCTTTCTGCAATAACGCCTGTAAAATGGAGAGGGCTTAAAGCACCGAAGTCCAAAGGTTGGCTATTGCAATCACGAAATATTATAATGGTTTGTTATTAAAAATGCAAGAACTAAATGAAATTTTTAAAGATTTTTCACACAATCGGCTTTTGACTTATAAACACTTTTTAAAGTTTGAGTTAAGCCATACAAATTATACGCCTGAGCAAGTGTATAATTTGTATGCTTGGAATGAGGAAGTCGCAAGTTCTTTTTGGTTATTATTATCAAGGATTGAAGTTACGCTTAGAAATCGTATCAATGATATTTTTGTAGAAAAATTTGGTAGATTTTGGCTTGATATTACACAATATCATAATACCAAAGTTTTCTTTAAAGACACTCACAAAAGACAAATTGAAAAATCAGAAAATAAGTTATCCAATAAAGGTATTACACCAAGCAATGATAGAATGGTTGCAGAATTAAATATGGGGTTTTGGGTGTCATTTTCCGAAATAGGATTTTCTTTTGATTCGGACGAATTAAAAGAAAATGAAATTGGTTGGAAGTATTTTATACCAAAAATAATGACTGGCTACCAATATCCAAATGAAAATTCTGATAAAGTCCGTTATTGGTCAAAACAGGGAAATATTGTAAATCTAGTAATAAGGTTAGATGTTGCCAAAGAGATTAGAAATAGAATTGCTCATCACGAGCCTATTTTTAACTACATTCCAAGTCATTTATCAAGTGTACCAAAAGATGAATTGGGGGGTTTCTTAAAAGTATTACAAAATACTTATCAATATTTATTGGGGTTATTACACGATTTATCGCCACAACAGGCACAAATATACCAAAAAAGCCATAATCACTATCAAACGCTCTATTTGTTATCCAACTCCACTTTTGATAAGTATTTAAATCTTGGAAGTGCAGATGATATGATGTTGCTGGAAAAGTTTATTGAGTATTTAATGGATTATATGGAAGAAGAAAAAGACAATCAAACTATGATTCATATTAGCCATAATAATAGTTATTTTGGTTGTTTTATTCCAAAACGGTAATACTTTTCACATTCTCTTTATCCACAAAAATCTGTTCTTGCACACAGCCATTGTTGGGGCTAGGGCAATTTAAAATAGGGTAGAGCGGTGTTGTGGTTATCATCAGCTCACGCAGATAAGGGCGGTAAGTGATTGCTACTATATACTCGCAGTCCTGTTATGTCGCCAGCTTGGAGAATTAAGTACAGGTGTTCTGTACTGATTGGGGTCGGTAAATTTTTCATTAAATCAGCTCCTACTTACTCCATATTTCTTGCCAAAATCAAGCCAACTAAAGAAAAGCCAACAAAACTTAAAATACCAAAAGCAAGACAAGGCAAAAGACCAAGAGAGGGTGTACTGTAATACAAGCTCACAGGCATTCCAATACCCATAAACA
>NZ_AUGF01000053.1 GCF_000426885.1 Moraxella caprae DSM 19149
AAAATAAGGAAAACCGTTCGTGGTGAGCTTGTCGAACCATAACGGTTTTCCGCCACCCCTCAACAAGCTCGGGGCGAACGGAAAGCCTAGTTTTGCAGGAAGTCTATTATAATATTTTATTCCAAGAACAAGACGAAAAGGATTGTTTTATGAGTGGATTTGGAGGTGGATCTTTACTCGTAGCTTTGATACCTACAGCTTTAGAAGCCGTCTTAGCTGAAGCGACTTATGCCAAACTCGTTGAAGGAATTATAGCAAAAAATCTTGCGAGAGCTGGTTTATTTAACGGAGCCGTTGGTGGATATTTATGGTGGAACGTCCCATCAAGTCATGGAGCAAGCTGTGTATGAAAAATTTAGACATTTGGACTTGGATTTTTATGAGCTTTATAGGAATAATATTAGCTATAATAGATCAGAAACACACTCATCTGATTGTAGCAATTTTAATTTTAATCATAAACCTACATGTGCTTTTCAAAAGAAATAATCGTTGAATAATGTTGAATAATTATGCAAGCAGGAGTATGAATAGAAAGTTACTTTAAGATAAACCAAGCCCAATATACTATCTCTACCAAAAACACAGTAAGATATGACTAGACTAATTTAAACCCCACCACTTCCAAAAAAGGCTTATAAAAATCGGATTTGGTGGGGTCTAACAGTTCATCAGCGATTTTGTTCACAAAATCATCGGCACTAGCTCCGATAGGGGCATAACTGCCTAACTCTGGCAAACTCGCCAGTTTTTTGGCAAACATTAGACGCTGTTTATCAGTCATTTTAATCGCAGAATTTTGTTTGCTTTTATCATTAGCAGACTTTTGTTTATTATTTTTCTGCTTAAAACTAAAAGTAAAGCCAACAATTTTCTTTTAAAATTATCAATCCTATTGTATTTATTAAGCTAGTAGATCGAAATATAATACCAATTTTCTACATATAAATTCTTATTTTGATTTTTAAATATCCTTAAAATCTGTTAAAATAATCTAAATTTTAACAAGGAAAAACCAATAACTTTAATTGTATGCCAAAATAACTTTAAAATTACCACAAAATTAAGATTCGGGCTTAAAATGTTGGGTTTTATTACACTTAACCCAACCTATGGCACGCACCCGCCTTTTTATTTGCCTGATAAATTTAAATTGGTGTATTCTTAATGTTGATATTTTCAATGTTATAATTTTCCCAAAATTTTGCCAAAATCTGCTAAAATAGTGAGTTTTTCAATCATTATTATCCCTATGTCAGCCAACAGCCAATCCACCCCCAAATCCATTCAACTTAGAAACACCCAAATCCCCACCACCGACCCGTCCGCAGGGCTAAAACTTACCGAAATTTTTTATTCCTTGCAGGGCGAGGCCTTGGCAATGGGTTTGCCGACCATTTTTATTCGTCTGACAGGTTGTCCACTTCGCTGTGTCTATTGCGATACAACTTATTCATTTACAGGGGGCGAGCGTTGGGGGCTTGATACGATTTTGGAGCATGTCAAAGAGTACCCCTGCAAACGCATTTGCCTAACAGGGGGCGAGCCACTTGCCCAGCCAAACAGCATTGCTTTGATGAAATTGTTATTAGAAAATGGCTATGAAATCTCGCTAGAAACCGCAGGGGCGTTGTCGGTCAAGGACGTGCCAATAGCGGTGTCAAAGGTTATGGATTTAAAAAGTCCGTCATCGGGCGAAGTGGATAAAAATTTATGGGAAAATTTAGGTTATCTAACTTCCCATGACCAAATCAAAATCGTCATCGCTGACCGTGCCGATTATGATTGGGCAAAAGACGTTTTGCAAAAATACGAGCTTGACAAAAAATGTGGTGTGGTGTGGTTTTCGCCCATGTTTAATATAGACGAGCGTAAATCAGACGTGTCAAATCTGGCGATAAAGCTTGCCGAGTGGATTTTGGCGGACGGTTTGCCCGTGCGTTTTCAATTACAACTGCACAAAATCATCTGGGCGGATGCTAAGGGCAAATAAAGCAAAAGCCGATAATCAATATCGGCTTTTATGTTATCTAATCAATCGCACACACCGCCAAATCCTTGATAATCAGTTGCAAACTCTTATTACCCTGCCACTCGTTAATGTCTAAGGTAAACAAAATATGCACTGCACTTGCCCGATAATCCCATTCGTCCACGTCATAATTAAACCAAATGGCATCTATCGGATACTGCACACCATCGGCTCGCAACGTCAGCTTTAAATGCTTGTCTTTTAAAATGCGAAAATTAACCACTTCAAAGACCCCATCAAAGGCAGGGGGCAAAAAGCCGTTGCCCCACACGCTGACATTTTTTAGGGCATGGACAAAGGCTAGACTAAAATCAGGCGGAGTTAGCGCGCCATCGGTGTACTTTAATTCACTAAACAGCTCATCATCAAAGCCGTCCACCACTTTTAAAAATTCTGCCTTAAACCGCTCAAAATCTCGCTTATGAATGGTCAAGCCTGCCGCCATCGCATGACCACCAAAATGCAAAATCAGCTCAGGATTTGCCATCGCCACCGTCTCAATGGCATCACGGATATGCACACCCACAATGGACCGCCCCGAGCCTTTGATTAGGTCATCATCGCCTACTTTGTCAGCATCGGCAGGAGCAAAGACAATGGTTGGACGGTACAACTGCTCTTTGATACGCCCTGCCACGATACCAATCACGCCTTGGTGCCAGTTGTCTTGATACAGACAAATGGCTTTGGCGGCACATTTGGGCTTATCATCGGATTCATCAGACAAATGTAGCTCATCAATGATACTGCTGGCTTCATCACGCATTTGTGTTTCTATGGCACGGCGTGAGTGATTAAGACGGTTCAGCTCTATCGCCAAACGGTGTGCTTCGCCAAAATCATCGGTCAGCAGGCACTCCACCCCTGTTCGCATGTTATCCATACGCCCTGCGGCGTTGATGCGTGGGGCGATGGCAAAACCAAAATCATCTGCCGTAATCTTACGCACGTCCCGCCCCGCCTGCTCCAAGAGTGCCAAAATCCCCACGCAGCACCGACCCTCTCGAATGGCGTTAAGCCCATGGGTTACCAAAATGCGGTTATTTTGGTCAAGATGACCGACATCCGCAATCGTCCCTAACGCCACAAGGTCAAGATATTTGGCGACTTGCGTGGTCGATTTACCCATCTCACGGCGGATTTTGGCGACACGTCCCATGACATAGAACGCCACGCCCACGCCCACGAGCCATTTACTGCCGAACTCACAGCCGACTTGGTTGGGGTTGATGACCGCACTTGCCTTGGGCGAGCTACTGGTCGTCAAATGATGGTCGGTAATGACGACATCAATGCCCAGCTCGTCCGCTTTGGCAACACCCTCATGGCTCGATATCCCATTATCCACCGTGATGATGAGCTTGGGGTCAAATTCTTCTGCTCCATGCTCCACGATTTGGGGGGTCAGCCCATAACCAAATTTAAAGCGGTCAGGCACCAAAAACTGCACATCCGCCCCCATCTCACGCAAACACCGCACCATGAGCGTGGTCGATGTCGCTCCATCACAGTCAAAATCGCCCACGATAAGTATGCGTTTGTTCTCATCAATGGCACGACTGATGATGTCCGCCCCCACATCCAGCCCCAATAAATCACTCGCAGGCAGGAGCTTTGCCACAGACATGTCCATCTCATCAATACTGTCTATCTGCCGTGACACAAGCAGTCGCCCGAGTGTCTCACCAAACATCGCCGTTAGCTCATCAGGCACATCGCCTTGATGACGTGGAGCAAGTGTCAGGTGCTTAGAGGTAAACCGCCCGACTTTATCAAAGGCACGCTCAAAGTCCTGCACACTCGTGTTGGTCAGGTGCGACAAATTGGCATTGGCAAATTTTTGCGTGCTTGTCGCTTGGGCGGATTTGGGCGGGTTTGGCGATGGGTGGTTATCAAAAGGACTGTCATCGTCTTGGTAATTTTGTGTACTCATTACTTACTCTCTTTTTCTTTTGCATTTATCTTTGTGGTTATTTTAGCACAGTTTTACCGAAAAACTTGCCCTAACTTACCCCAAATCATTGCCCAAAATTTACATGATGATACATTTTGTTAGCAACTTTATTACAATACCATCTGCATACTGTGGTATGATTTATCCGTACTTTACATTTTACAAATCAATTTGGAGCAATTCATGAACCTTAGCGACCTTGGTAAAAGCACCCTAATCGCCAAAAACGTAAACGGACTTAATCTGGAGCAAATCCGCCGTGAATGTCAAGAGCTTGCCAAATCTCGTGCCAAAATCTCAGCAGGCGTTGCCATCGTTCCTTTGCCATTTTTGGACGTGGCGGTGGATGTTGGCATGCTCACTAAGCTACTCCCCCAAATCACTGAGCGTTTTGGTCTAGAAGACAAAGACACCGCCGAAGCTCGTGAGAAAAACATCAAAGACAAAGTGCTTGCCGTGGGCGGACTGGTCGCCACACGTGGTATCGTCAATAAAACCGTGCAAGGCTTTGGCGGGCGTATCATCGGCAAACAAGTCGCCAAATATGTACCCCTAGGCGGTCAGATTGTCGCAGGGACAATTGGTTATATGATTTTTAAAAAAATCACCTTTGACCACATCGAAGAATGCTACCGTGTGGCAAAATCCGCCCAACAAGACAAAACAGTTTAATCTAAAAACACAAAAACAAAAGCAAGGTTTTCGCCTTGCTTTTTTATGATGAAAATTTGTAGGGCGTGCCTGCCCTTTATAACACTATTTACAATATAGAGATATTTTAGAAATAAATTAACCATTTTTGCATGAAAATGGCTAAATCTTGTTTTTCATTGCAAATACAAAAGGCAGGCACGCTCTAATAAAACTTAACAATCATCAATCATTCTCATTATTTATCAACCCTGCCTATTTTGCTCATTGTAATAATAATCACTTTTACTGTTTACAACTTTTTGCCGTTTTTTAACAAAGATTTTCTATTTTGACATAATAAATCATCAGCTTTGGTTTGAGAAAATTTGTTAAAAAGGATAAAATATACCCTGTTTTTTTGGGCGTGATTTTCATGCCTTATTCAAAATCAAGACAAATTTTGTCATTTTGTCAAGCCAATCCAACATCTACAATCCCAATAATAAGGTATCGCCATGACATTTGTAGTAACCGATAACTGCATTCTTTGCAAATACACCGACTGCGTTGAGGTTTGCCCTGTGGACTGTTTTTATGAAGGTCCAAACTTTTTGGTCATCAATCCTGATGAGTGCATTGACTGTGCTTTGTGCGAACCTGAATGCCCTGCCAACGCCATTTTCTCCGAAGATGAAGTGCCAGCAGGTCAAGAAGAATTTATCAAAATTAATGAAGAGCTTGCCAACGAATGGGCGAACATCACCGAGAAAAAAGACGCCCTACCCGACCATGAAAAATGGGACGGCGTGGCAGGCAAAATCCAGTATCTAGAACGCTAATTTTTTAAAATCAATCACAAACCCACGAGACATCATGACACACGCCATACCCCCCTTTGATTTGTCCACCTTGCCCACCGACAAGCCCCTAACCATTGGCATTGTTGCAGGGGAAGTGTCGGGCGATGCATTGGGGGCAGATTTTATGGCAAAGATGAGTGCCGTTTATCCGAGCATTCGCTGGGTTGGCGTGGGCGGTGAGCTGATGACCAAGATGGGACTTGACTCACTCATCGACATGACTCGCCTATCGGTCATGGGCATCGGTGAGGTCGTCAAGCATTTGCCGGATTTATTGCTTGCCAAAAAAGAGATTTTAGATGAGTTTTTGTCTATTGGCATTGATATTTTTGTGGGCATTGACGCTCCTGATTTTAATTTACGCCTTGCCAAAAGTCTCAAACAAAAATCGGTCATCAAGCCCATTTTTTGCGTGCAATACGTCAGCCCAAGCGTGTGGGCGTGGCGTGAAGGGCGGATTTTTGGCATCAAATCCGCCACCGATTTGGTGCTGTGTTTATTCCCTTTTGAAACGGCAGTCTATGACAAACATGGACACCCTGCGGTGTGCGTGGGACATCCCTTGCTTGACAAGATACAGGCTGATGAGCGGTCAGAGCGTGAGATTTACGATGAGTTTTTGAGCGATTATAGTCCGCTATTTCCTGAGCTTGCTCGCCTGCAACATAGCCCTGCTCGCCCTATCTGCGTGATGGCAGGTTCTCGCACCAGTGAGATTAACACCATTTTGCCCTTGCTGATTGGGGCAATGGATAAGCTGGACAAGGCAGGCGACCACGCCTTTATCCTACCTGTGGTGAGTCATGAACACGCCCATCTGGTCAAATCGCTCATCAAAGAGCAAGCAGGACATTTATTGGACAAATGCCACATCATCTTTACCCAAACTGCCAAAAATGTCGCCGATAACATTCATCACGCCAAAGACGACCAAGCAGGGCGACTGCCGACCACGCTCTCACTGTCTCAAAATGTGATGAACGCCTGTAAGCTGACCATCTTAGCATCAGGCACGGCAACTCTAGAAGCTCTGCTACTGCACTGCCCGATGGTCGTGGTATATAAAGTCAATGTCCTAACCTACACCATCGCCAAGCGACTGGTCAAAATCCCTTATGTCTCCTTGCCCAACATCCTAGCCTATAATCAAACAGGACAAGCAGTCGTACCAGAGCTCATCCAAGATGATGCAAATGCCGACAACATCGCCCGTCATGCTTTGGACGCACTGGCAAATCCTAGCGAACAAATCGCCAAACTTACTCGCACCACCACTAAGCTTCGTACCGACAGTCACCATGATGTTGCCGTTAGTGTACTTATGCACTTTTTTAATCAAAAAAATGTGTTATAATGTACGCCAACATCAAAAATTGTTTGGTAGATTTTGATTGATATTTATTTAAATATCCATTCACACCAAAAGCCTTGCAATTTTTGAGATTTTTCTACATAATAAACAGTAATTCACCAAAATCTACAAACTTTGGGATTTTGGTCGTTTTTATTTGTCTTTTACCATCATTTATCAATCAATACCCAAAAGGTGCCTTATGACCACGACCGACAAAACCAAAGAAGCCAAAGCCCTAACCCGTGAAGAGAAAAAACGCCAAACCCGTCAAGCCTTCTATAATGCCGTGCTTGACTTATGTATGATGGGGCAAGGGTTTAGCTCTATCAGCCTACGTCAGGTAACCCGTGAAGTAGGCGTGGTGCCGACCGCTTTTTATCGTCATTTTGATGACATGGAAGAGCTGGGTAAATCACTGGTAGAAGATGAGCTGGGTGATGCTCTATCAACCTTACGTGAACATATGCAGTTTGGCAAAAAACGCACCTTTGAACGCCAAATCGCCAAAAGCGTGCAACTGTTTTTTAAAGCGGTGGACGCCCAGCCACGCTACTGGCAATTCATCGCCGCCGAGCGTTTTGGTGGTTCAGAAGCGGTTCGCCGTGCCATCAGCGAACAAATCAAAACTTTCGCCAAGGTCATGAGCGAAGACCTAGCACTACAACCTGCCTTTGAACACGTCAGCCAAAGTGATCGTTATTTGCTTGCCGAGATTGGGGTAAACCTAAGTTTTTCATGGATTATCGACTGGCTAGATTTGACCTACACCCCCGAGCTTGAAGACGATGAAGAGATCAAGCCTGTTGATAGCGATTTAGAACAAGCCAAAGAAGCCATGCTGTTGCATTGTACTCGACAAATGCAAATGATTCTCTACGGTGCTTATAACTGGAAATCGACTGAAAAGACAGTGTTGGATGAAGATGTAAAATAAGCCAAGCCAAAAGCTGATAATTTAGACTTAATTATCAGCTTTTTTTGTATGCCAAAATCATCTGTGCTAACTCATCATCAGCAAAAAAATAAGCAGGCGGTACTTCCAAGGCAGTGGCAATGTTGTTTAATGTGGTCAAATCTGGCAAATGCACACCTTTTTCATAACGATTGATGCGACTGCTTGCCACAAATCCATCCAAACCAATCATAACACCCAATTTCTCTTGGGTTAGATTTTTGGCTTTTCTTGCTTGCTTAAAGCGTTTGGTAAAAGTTTCTTGTAAATTCATAACTTATTCTCCAAATTAAAAGTTACGAATTTCGTATATTTTTTCTTGATTAATACTACAAATATCGTAGTATTAATCACGTTCTTTCCCATTAATAGGAGTTTTTATGAAAAAAACTTATGCAGATTGCTTTGCTCAGTGGCGGTCTATTTTCAGCAATAACCGCTTTTGCTGGCTGGTCATCATTTAACTACGCAAACACCCATAATAAGGTTTTTGCCACGCCTAGTGGTAATATTGTCTGTGGCGGTGATAATATTGCCAGTTCTGGCAACGCCCTTACTTGCTACATTCAAAACGTTGCCAAAAAACCTGCAAAATGCAGTGAAGGCGTTGGATTGGAATTTACCTTAAACCAAACTGGCAAAGGCAAACTTCAATGCACCAATCATGAATTTGAGCCTGAGAACAAAGCAGAAGATGTTACAAAGATTATTCCTTATGGTTCGTCAATCAACGGCAACGGTTGGACTTGTACTAGCCAAACCGCAGGCATGAGATGTGTGAATAAATCAGGACACGGTTTTCAGTTAAGTAGAAACAAACAAACCCTGTTTTAATTTTCCAAACAAAAAACCGATTAACTCACTTAATCGGTTTTTTCTCGTTTAAATCAATCAAAACTCAATCAATCGGCGGTGTATAAGTGCCATTTTTAATATCATCTTTGATACGCTCGGCTTCCGCCAACACCTGTGATAATAAGGCTTGCACGTTTTCAAGCGTGGCGATTGGGCTTAGTGTCGTCATCTTTAACGATTGCACATTTTGACGGCTATCAATCACACGAGTTACGCCGATGTTGGCTTCCCCTCGGGCAAACAGCTCGTCCGCCACGTTTTGATTTAGGCTATCAATAAACTCATCAGGATAGCCATCTGGCACAACACGGAACAGCACAGACGCAAATTGTGGCTCAACAAGTAACTCCAAGCCGTCTGTATTGCGAATATAATCCGCCACCTGTTTTGTCAAATTCACCCCGTGGTCAATCATTGAGCCATACAGCTCCTCGCCTAATGCCTCTACCGTAAACCACAATTTTAACGCATCAAATCGGCGAGTGGTCTGCAAAGACTTAGACACCAAGTTTGGCACGCCATGTTCTTCGTCATAGGCGGAGTTGAGATACTCGGCTTCATAGTGCATAAAGCGGTAATTTTGCTCATCTTTCAATAGGAACGCACCGCAAGAAATGCTTTGGAAATAGTGCTTATGAAAATCCAGCGTCACCGAATCGGTCAACTCAATGCCATCTAACATAGAGCGGTAATCATTGGACAGGAGCAACGCCCCACCCCACGCCGCATCCACGTGTAGCCATGCTCCGAATTTGTCGCACAAGGTACGGATTGCTTTGATGTCATCAATCGCCCCTGCGTCCGTTGTGCCAGCCGTCGCCACCACACACGCCACGATTTTGCCATCTGCCTTTAAGTCCGCCATTATCCGTGCAAGGGCATCTATATCCATTTGGGCATTGTCATTGACAGGTACGGTTACGACCGATTGAAAGCCCATGCCCATCATCGCCATGTTTTTTTGTACGCTAAAATGGGCATTTTCCGAGCATAGCACTTTGACTTTTTTCATCGCATCGTTTGGCACACCATCACGCTGTACCGACCACGCTTTGCCGTTGTCGTCTTGGTAATGTTTGCTAATCGCCCAATCACGAGTCAACAGCAAGCCCATAAGGTTAGACTGCGTACCGCCTGATGTGAATACGCCTGCCTGCCCTGCCCCATAGCTAACCTTTTGGCGTAACCAGTCAATGAGCTGAGTCTCCATAAGCGAACCTGCAGGCGACTGATCCCATGAGTCCATGGACTGATTGGTGGCGTTAATCAGCACTTCGGCAATCTGCGATGTTACCATGGTAGGACAATGCAAATGAGCGAGCGAATGGGGATGATGAACTTTTAGACTTTTGTTTAAAAACAGCTCTACCAGTCGCTCCAACGCCTTATCCACACCCAAGCCGTCTTTGGCGGGATTAAAGGCGATTTGGGAGCGAAGCTCTTTAATGCTACCGCCTGTGTACATTTTGTCGTTTTTAAGCCATGCCGTTACCGCTTTGACAGCGTCCGTCATCGCACGTTCATAGTCGGCGATTGACTGGCTGTCATTGCAAAGTAGGGCTTGGCGGTGTTGTGGTAGGTTGGTCATAGCTTTATCTCATAAAATCAATAAAAATAAAAGCAATTATAGCATAAACGACCGATACAACACACATAAAATATCAAGCAATCGCCCTTTAACAACAACTAAATGCGACTTTCTAAATATGCAATTTGCTTATCCAAATACTCTATATGTTCACTATTGATAAACGCTTGTGTATGGTCAGATGCAACTTTATAATCCTCTTGTAATCCAAACAAATCGGATAAATACTCTTCAAAAGCAAAACCACTCAATACGGTTACAATATTATTGACATCTTGACGGGCAATATCAATCACATCAGATAAATTCCCCAATGCTTTTAAGCTTTGATTACACAAGGCAATTTGTTGTTTAATAGATAAATTTGACATAACTTACTCCCATATTATTTTTCAGCATTGGCTTTGTCTTCTTCAATTTTGCGTTGAATAACAGACAATTCACTGTTAATCGCGGTTAAAATATTTTTCAAAACCTCAATTTGACGTTTTAAACCATTTTCACTGCTGATTTTATTGACATAATCGGTCAAAAAATTTTCTGCCAACATATCAGCCATCTTTTTATCATACGCATTCAGATAGGTTTCCAAATTGTTGATTTGCCGTTCAATGCCATTTTTGGCAGTGCGTAAACCTGCCAGCATTGAATTATAGTCTTTTGCGGTCATTGTTGCTCCTTGTTTTGTGGGAGAGAGTAAATTGGCTTGGGTACGAGCCAATGTTTGAGAAAATAAAACATTATCATAACTTTTGTCAATGCCTTGTTTCATCGTGTCGGTAGAATGTTTGGCTTGCCAAAAATAGTTAATAAAATGACGACGAGTGAGAACTGCCCAATGGGTTTTGGGTTTGCCTTGACGAGCTAAGTTTTCACCGACTTCGTTACCAATGGCGGTATAATCGCCTGTATATATTCGCCAGATTTTGTCTTTGAATGACATTATACTCTCCAAAGATTATGAGAAAAAGCGTTTGATACGATTGACCAATTTGGCATCTTCTTGCTCCTTTCTTAATCTCTCTTTCTCCAAACGCTCTTGTTCAAGCCGTTCTTTTTCCAGTCTTTCACGCTCCAAACGTTCTTGCAATGCTTGAATAACTTCATCTTTTTTGTAAAATACATTTGGGCTTAATTGCAATACACATTCAGGCAAGTGGGTAAGCCCGTTACCACGAACATAAAGAGAAGTTAAATTGGTCAGCTTGCCAATACAGTTAGGTAGTTGGGTGAGTTTATTCCTATCAACATTAAGCTTGGTTAAATTGGTCAGCTTGCCAATGCTGTCAGGCAGGTGGGTGAGTTGGTTATTGAAAACATCAAGCGTGGCTAAATTGGTCAGCTTGCCAATGCTGTCAGGCAGGTGGGTAAGCCCGTTACTGCCAACATAAAGAGAAGTTAAATTGGTCAGATTGCCAATCCAGTCAGGTAGTTGGGTGAGTTTATTCCTATCAACATTAAGCCTGGTTAAATTGGTCAGATTGCCAATGCTGTTAGGTAAATCAGTCAATCCCAAATTTTGCAATTCTAACTTGCTTTTTTCATATAACTCTTCTGTATCTCTTGGTAATTGATATTCTGACACATTATTTTTATCCGCCCAAGCAATAATTTTTAATAATTCGCTTTCCAACTTTTCCCATTCACGCTCATTAATTTTCGCTGTTAAGCGACTTCCCAACTCATCAACCAAGCTACGATATTGATTATAAGATTCAAATGTTTGACGCATTGCTATGCTCCTTTAATATTTACTAAATACATCAGGCATTGTGTTATTGCTACTGGCATTGCCTATATCATCTGTTTCATCTTGTAGATGTGCCGTACGAGCCAATATCTCATCAATCCGTGTGCGGTTGGCGTGTTTGGATACGGTTGGTTCAGCATTGGCAGTTGGCGTAGGGGCTGGTTCAGGCGTGATTGATTGTACTGTTTGTGGCTGAATCGTTGGGACTTCTTGACTGCTGATGACTTCTGCTTGTGTCTGCAAATGTTTTGGGCGAGTTAAACGCAACTGTTTAATGGTGCTGTCAATATCCAAAGGTTTATCAATCAACGCAGAATAGGCGTTGTCGGTACGAGTTTGAAATAAGGCTTGATATTTATTCAGCGTTAAAATGGTTTTGCTAAACTGTTAGAAACAGTCGCGTTATTTACAGTATTAAGGTAAAATACTGCAAATGAACATACACAAAAACACAAGACTGCTTCCCCACCATAGGGAAGCCATTTGGACTGCTTATCACAAAAACAAGCAATCATTGACTTCACTGGCACTCGAGTACAAAGTATCAAGACCTACCATTTACAAGGTCTTAAAACTTGCTCGTGTTAAACTGCTTAAACCCCAAACCAGTACCAACAATCGCTTTAAACAAGCCAAGTATGGCATTAAACGCTTAGCTAAGATTGAAAAGTCCAT
>NZ_AUGF01000054.1 GCF_000426885.1 Moraxella caprae DSM 19149
ATACCTAATATACGACCAATTGAACGAAAGCCCAAACCTTCTAGATACATATTGATTGCCATTTGCTTGGTTTCTTCGCTTTTATGATGCGTTGGTTTATGTACTGAAAAGTAATGATTGCAACCTTTGCACTTATAGCGTTGTCTGCCATTGTTAAAACCTGCTTTGACAAAGTGTTTGTGCTTACATTTAGGACAACTATCAAATGTTTCGTTCATTGGTTTTTACTCTATGGCAAAGTATTGAGCTATTTTAACTTATGTATTTGTTTTTAACAATACCGAAAATAACGCATAAGTCGTTCGTCTCATTCGCCCAAAAGACCAAAAGGAGGATTTTTGTGATGTTGGGTTTCTATCGTAATCATTGGACTTTTTTTGAGTACGATGGCTACTGCTACCAGCATAATCATAATACTGATTTTGACTTTGGTTATTTTGAGTATTATCATAAATGCAATTTGTCAAAAAATTCACCACACCATCTCTTATTACCAAAGCTCGCTTTCTGATGTCTTTTTTATTTTGATTTTTTGTGATGGCAATCTTATCGTGTTCGTTAATCTCATCAACATCATCATATTTAAGTGATAACATCACCACCGATCTTTCATCAAAAACTTCTTGGCGAATGATATTGTTATCTTCGGACAAACTGATAAAATCCATTGCCCCTGCCAAGCCATCTTGTGGTCTTTGGCAAAATCTAGTATTAAAATTGTCTTTAATTTCTTCTATAAATAATTCATAGAGTTCATATTTATAAAATACTTCGTCATTAGGATTATTATCTAATCGCTCGCCAAGCATTTGGTCAATAATGGGTGTATATTTGATGGATTTTTCATTTAATCTTTGCTTAATCATCATTTTATTTTGTGGTGTATTTTGATGATTTAAAATACCAGTTATTATCCCTGCCCATTCATCAACCACTTTATCAATCAATACTCGTTTATGAGTATCCATACCATCACTTTGCATCAGATTGCCATAAGCAATCAAAAGCAGATAAGAGACTTCCTCTAATACACCAGAAGACCAGATGGATTGATGTTGGTAGTCAGAGATAATAAACTGATTGCCAATGATCTTTGTATGCCTTTTTAGCAGTGAGATAACTTGGAATATATCATTCATTTTAATGGAATTTAATTTGCCAAAAAATTTCCCTTATGTTACAATAATTTACTAAAAAGTTAAACCAACCCACACTCCACATCTGCCAACTGACAGTGGTCTTTTATTAAAAATAGGTTTTTTATGATTGATTTTGACACCATTCGTGAACTTCGAGAGCAACGCCAATGGACACAAGAACAAATGGCAGAAAAATTAGGGCTAACTCGTAACGGCTATGCTAAGATAGAAACAGGAAAAAGTTTGCCAAATTTACAAAGATTAGACGAAATTGCCAAAATTTTTGGCGTACAGTTGTTTGACTTATTAAAATTAGAGCAACAAAATGTCGTCTATCAAATTGGCGAAAATTATCACGGCAATAACAATTATTATAATAACAATGAAAAACTACAAACCGAAATTGACAAATTAAAACTAGAAATGGAAAAATTAAATTTAATCATCGCTCACAGGGATGAATTGTTAAAACAAAAAGAGGATTATATTCAGGTTTTAAAAAAACTTGTTAGTATTGGCGAGGAACTACCAGAGCTATAATTTTTTATTTTTAAAAATAAAAATACATGAAAAGTTATTATAAATATCTCAAAAATCCACCCTTTTGAAATTCTATAACCTTTACTTTGTGGCATGATGTGCTTAGAATATTGACATTGATTATTATCAATAACGTTTATTTTTCATTTTAAGGAATACATCATGTCTTGCACCATTCACGCCAATCACGACCACGTTCACGGCACAGGCTGTGGACACACCGCAATTCGTCATGGCGACCACGTGGACTATCTACATGACGGACATTTGCACCATGTGCATGGCGACCACGTGGACGAACACATTCTAGAAGTCAGCGAGCAAAACCCTGCCGAGTGCAACCAAGCTCACCACTGCACGGGCCACGTTCATGGCGAAGGCTGTGGACATGAAGCCGGCCACATGGCGACCACATTTGCTATATCGTGGACGGACGTTTGCACCATCAGCATGGCGACCACTGCGATGACCACGGTGCGGTAGAGATTGTTGCTTGATATTATCACGCACGAAAAAACCCAAAAGCATGAGACTTTTGGGTTTTTGTTTTATCAATCAAATGATAAAATAGCCTAGCGATTAGGCATTGCCTTCGGCTTGGGCTTGGCTTTGTAGGAACGCTTGGTCAAAATTGACAGGAGCAAGCAGAAGTTGTGGGAAGCTACCACGAGCGATGATGTCGCTGATGACCTCACGAGCATAAGGGAACAGCACGTTCGGGCAGTAGGCGTTCAATAGATGTGGCATGTCCGCCTCTGGGATATTGCGTAGCAAGAAAATACCTGCTTGTTGTACCTCAGCGATAAATGCGGTACTACCTGCATTTTTGGCGGTAACGCTCACGGTCAATACCACTTCTTTATGGTCTTCGTCTAGGTCAGAGCTGGTTGTGGTCAGACCGATGTCCAACTCAGGTTGCCACTCTTTGGTGAACACTTCGGCACTTGGAACTTCAAGTGAGATGTCTTTGACATAGATACGCTCTAAACCCAGTTGTGGGGCGGTTTGTTCGTCAGCCATGATAGCCTCCTTTGACTTAAAATTAAACTTACATTAAAACTAAATTAAACCATTTAGGCACTTAACATCTCGTCAAGTTTACCTTCTCTATCTAGTTTGTTTAGATTATCAAAACCGCCGATAAAGGTGTCGCCAATAAAAATCTTTGGCACAGTGCGGTAATGATTGGTCTTAACGGCAACTTCTTCAAGCTGTGTCTCGCTCATCTTGGTAACGTCAAACTCGGTGTACATCACGCTCTTGTGTTCTAGCAGTCGCTTGGCGTTAATGCAATAGGGGCAGGTTTGTTTGACATAAATGGTTACAGGTTTCATGTTATCTCTTTTTGGTAAATGTACAAATTCTTAAATGGGGGCGATTGGCATAACTTCAAGACCGCTCATCTTGGTATTAACACATCCTAACAGGTTATTTTTTGCCTTTTTTGTCTGTCACTCCGACCAGTGGCAAGCCTTGTGCTTGATAATTGGCAATGCCCCCCTCTAGTCGCATGGCATTGGGCTTGGCGACCAGTTGCACCGCCATGCCCGCCTGCATACCAATATCACAGATAAAGACAATGGGGGCAGTCATCGCTTGTAGCTCGGTCAGATGATTTTTTAGCTCGGTAAAAGGAATATTGCGAGAGCCTGCGATGTGCCCTGTGGCAAATTTATTGGCAGGGCGAATGTCAATCAATGTCGCATTGTCGTTATTCACCAGTAACCCCAACGCTTGGGGGGCGATTTTTTTACCGCTACGTTTATTTTCAATACTAAAAAACATGATGGCAAGGACAAAGAGTAGCCCGAATAAAAACGGGTGATTGCCCATAAACTCAAACCAACGCTCCATGACTGCTCCAAAATTTCAAAAGCTGATATTATACCTGTTATTTGTCATAAATGCACTTATTTTGGGCTATTTTATCACACTTGCCCCTTGCTTGGCTTCTGCGACCAGCTCATTAAAGCTCTCCACACGCCGAGACAGCACCGCCCCATCCGTCACCGCCTGCCAGAACGCACAGCCTTTGGCGTTGGGAGCATGGCTACAATCTCGAAATTGGCACGTCCCATGCAAGTCATTTAACTCATCAAATCCCTTTAAAATGTCATCTGCCGATAAATGCCAAATGCCATACTCACGAATGCCAGGGGTGTCAATAATCCCGCCTTGGGTCAAATCGCCCACGTCATAGGCGAGCAGACGACTGGTGGTCGTGGTGTGCTGACCTAACTGTGAGCCTACCGAGATGATGTTTGTGGACTGCTCGGCATGGGGCAGGATTTGGTTGATTAGGCTTGATTTACCCACCCCTGACTGCCCTGCAAAGATGGCAAGTCTGCCTGTGATGTGCGATATCAGAGTATCTAGCCCTGTCCTATTCATGCTCGAACTTTGGACAACATCAAAGCCGTATCGCTCTCCAAGTGCTTGATATTCTTGATAAATCTGCACCACATCGGGGTGTTCATCTAACAAATCTGCCTTATTTAGCACAAGCAGGGGCGTAACGCCTGCCAGCCGTGCCACGAGAATATAGCGGTCAATCAACCCTGTGGCAGGCTTTGGCAAGGGGGCAAAAATAATCGCCAAAATCGCCACGTTACTGGCAACAGGCTTGACCTTATGATAACGGTCTGGGCGAGTGATTAGGGTCGTGCGTGGCAGTAGCTGTTCAATGCGTCCTGTGCCTGCAACATCATCAATACTAAACTTGACCGTATCGCCTGTGGTCAGCATGGGCAAATTGGTGCGAACATGACACCGCCATATCTGCCCGAGTGCCAACGCCGTCTGTGGCATGATGTCGGGCAAGGCAGTGATTTGCACGTCTAACTGTTTACCAAAATGCGACACCACCACCCCTGTGGCAAAAGTGCCGTCATCGATGATGGTCTCTTGGTTTTTTTGGATCTGACGGGTTTGGTTTTTGGTGAGTTTGCGTTTACGGATAAGGGACATGATGATTTTTGGGAAAAATTTCATACATTTTAGCCCAAAACCGCCCAAAAATAAATGACTTTATCCTAAATGGCGTGATTGGGTTTGGTAGAGTGGATTGATTTAAATGGGAGATTTTATTCTAACACATCTTTAAATTATAATGATAATTTTAACCCGCCCATACCCCATAAGCATATTTTATCAGCCCCAGTGCAATCGCCCACATCACGACACCAATAAGCGTGTCCAGCACTCGCCATGTTTTGGGTTTGCTAAACAATGGGGTCAATAGCCTTGCCCCATAACCTAAGCCAAAAAACCACACCCCTGACGCTCCCACCGCCCCCAACAAGAACAAATGCTTTTGGTCAGCAGTCAAAGGGGATGCGATACTCCCGACCAGCACCAACGTATCTAGATAGACATGCGGATTTAGCAGGGTCAGTGCCAAGGTGATGCCCACGCTCTGCTTGATGCTCTTGCCACCGCCATCTTTATCACTTTTAGCCGATACCATCAGATTTGCCCCGCCCTGCCATGCTGATTTGAACGCACGCAAACCATACCAAAACAAAAACAGCACGCCAACCACAGCAAGGATAAGCAAGGCGGTCTTACTCTGCCCAATGAGCGTACCAAACCCCAACACGCCTGCACTCATCAGCACCGCATCGCACAAAAAGCAGGTCAGGCACACCCAAAAAATATGCCGTTTTAACAGTCCTTGTTTTAGAACGTGGGCGTTTTGAGCTCCGATAGCCACAATCAACCCAAATGACACCCAAAATCCATGAAAAATATACGTAAACATCATTCCTTTCCCAGTCAGCACAAAAAAACCGCCCCTAAGGACGGTTTTTTTAAATAATGGCGGAAGCTGAGAGATTCGAACTCTCGGTGGGCTACAAACCCACGCCGGTTTTCAAGACCGGTGCATTCAACCGCTCTGCCAAGCTTCCATGGGTGCGTATTATAGCTAAATTTTTAAATAATGCAAGCCTTTTTTGTAAATTTTTAAAAATATTTTTAAAATAATAGGCGTATGATTTAGAAAAATATTTTGGGTTCACGTCTGGGCGTGCTAATCTCTTCTAGGCTAATCTCATCCGCCGTACGGCAGTTGTCCTGCGGACGAAAAATATCCCGTGCCAACGCCACCATCTCATAAATCGTCCGCCGTGAATGTGTCCAGTTATTATCCCTGTCGCCCCATGTCAGCGGTACGGCGAGTGGTGCAGGTTGTGGGGTGGTAGCGATGCCTGCCCGTGCAAATTGTCGCCTTGCTCGTGCCATGTGATAGCGGTCGGTGATGAGATAGACGCTTTTGGGCAGCTCGTGATGGCTCATGAGTTTGGCGGTAAAGGTGGCGTTCTCGCAGGTGTTCATGCTGGCATTATCGCTCACGATGACCGCTTCGGGATGGGTGGTTTTTATGTGTTCTCGTAGCCACGGCGACTCAGCTCCGCTTGTGATGATGGTCAGGGGCGTTTGTGCATACAATGTAATGACGGTGTCAGCACGGCTTTGGCTATAATGATTTAGCACAATCACACCATCTTTTTTGGTAAGTCCGCCCCCCAGTAGCACGATGGCAGTCGGTGGGGTGTGGCTCGTGCCTAGGGTGATTTTGCTAAACACATCAAGGGCAAATACCCCGACGTTAGAAAAAATGGGCGTAAACACCGATAGGACGGTCAAACCACCGATTACCATCAGCACTTTTGTCGTCCGCCAAATCCACCGCCCCAAGCCCAGACCCAAGCTCATCAGTCCACCCACACAGGCTCACGCACCAAAGTTACGCCAAATTTGTCCTGTACTGTCCGCACGATAAATTCCTGAGCCGTGCGAATGTCGTCTTGCGTGGCGGTGTGTGGGGCGTGGTTGGTTAGCACAAGGGCTTGTTTGTCGTGCGTCAAAATCGGAGTAACCCCCTTGCCTTTTAACCCTGCCTTGTCAATGAGCCAGCCTGCTGGGATTTTGATAACATCGTCATTGATAGGATAGCTTGGCAAGTCAGCAAACTGCTCTTTTAGGGCGATAAACTCGCTCATGGGGATAATCGGATTTTGAAAAAATGAGCCACAATTTGCCAAAACAGCAGGATTTGGCAGTTTGCTGTTGCGAATGTCAATGACCGCATGAAATACATCAATGGGGTGGGGGGTGGCTCGTCCGTTTTTATTGGCAAACTCTTGTGCTAAACTTGCCAAATCGCCATAGTTGGTTAGGGTTTTTGGCTGTTTGTGAAGGGTAAATACGACATGGCTAATCAGATACCGCCGTGCATTGTCCTTAAAAAAACTGTGGCGATACTCAAACTGACAAGCGGTGTTGCCAAACTCGCATTTTTGACCGTCTGTCAAATCGTAAGCGATGACTTTGGTAATAAAATCAGAGACTTGCACGCCATAGGCTCCGATATTTTGTACAGGACACGCCCCCACAAGCCCAGGGATTAGGGCGAGATTTTCAAGCCCAAAATAGCCTTTATCTAGGCAAGTTTTGATAAAATTGTGCCAATTTTCTCCGCAAGCGACTTGCAAGGTTACACACTCATCATCTTCTTGCAAAATCTCAATGCCTTGTATTTTTGGCAATAAAACAAGGGCGTTTAGCACACTTGGCAAAATCACGTTACTGCCGTAGGATAGTACAAATAGCGGTAAATCGTGGCGTTTGGCAAAGGCTATGGCGGTCGTGATGTTATCGCCAAGCGTGTCAATATCGTCCAACATCATCGCATGGCGAGCGGTGCAGGACAGAGCCATGGTGTTGTTATGCGATAAGTCGTAATTATTTAGAATGTTAGCCATGATGATTTCCGTGCTGATTTGTACTTTGCCAAAGGTCTAGCCACGCACGGCTGACACGCTCAATATGCCCAAACATCGCCTGAAAGTCGCTCACATCGCCATAATATGGGTCGGCAACCTCTTGTTTGGTAAAGTCATCAAACAGCACAACTTGGGCGGTAGCATCGGACGGCATCACCTTTTTGATGCTGGCTAAGTTGTTGTTATCCATCGCAAAAATTATGTCAAACTCATAAAAATCCTGCTTGGATAACTGTCTTGCCCTAAGAGAAGTTAAGTCAAAATCAAGCGTACCACCAACGTCTATCGCTCGTGAGTCGGGGCGTTCGCCTGTATGGTAATTTGCCGTACCTGCCGAGTCAAAGCGGATAGTAAGCCCTTGATTTTTGGCAAGTTCTGTCATGACGGCTTCGGCAGATGGGCTACGGCAAATGTTGCCAAGACAAACAAAAAGAACAGAATTTGGGGTAGTCATGATGATAGTCATTATAATAGATGGTTGCTTAGATGAGCCGAGATAATCACTGGGCATGAGTGGTGCTACAGGTTATTTTATCGCAAATTGCAGATGACCCATAGAACACCTGCAATTTGTATTTATTCTGCTTTATGCCCATTGAATTATGGACTGGGTTTGTGTAATTGATGAATAAACTAAGATAAACATGGGCTGTTTTGTTGTTTACTTCATCTTTGCTTCATGGTTATCAATGCCTTTGGCAGCCATCAACATGTCATCAAGCCCATCAATTTGTAGTGTGCGGATGGGAAAAGGAATGTTAATGCCTGCTTCATCAAAGGCATATTTGATACGCTCTAACAGGTCGCATTGCACCGCCCACCAGTCATTATTATTTGTCCATACATACATGATAAGATTTACCGAACTGTCGGCAAGCTCGGTAACACGCACGATAGGCTCTGGGTCTTTTAGTACCAACTCATGCTCTTGTGCCATCTGCATCATGATGTGGCGTGCGGTCTTAATGTCACTGTCATAACCGATGCCAACAGGCACTTCTATACGGCGGTTAGGCAGGGATGAATAGTTGATACTTGCCGATGTCATGATGTCGCCATTGGGAATGATGACTTCATGGTTATTAGGCGTGCGTATGCGAGTATTTACCAGTGTAATCTCCTGCACCGTGCCTGTCTGCCCACCCACTTCTACATAATCACCACGACGAAACGGATGGAATACCACAATCAACACGCCTGCCGCTAGGTTGGATACTTGGTCTTTTAAGGACACACCAATGGCAACTGTCATGGCACCAAGTACTGCCACAAAAGACGTGGTACTGATGCCAAGCTGGTTTAAGGATGCCAAAATGACCGCTGCCAGCATGACCCCATAAAGTAAATTACCTAGAAAACTGACCGCCGTGCCGTCCACCGAGCTACGCACCATGGCACGTTTGGCAAGATTGACAATGTGTTTACCAATCCACTTGCCCACATAAAAAATGATGATGGCAAGCACCGCTTTGACGGCAAATTCGGCAGAGTTGGCGATAAGTGTGCGAGTATCCACCGTAATGCCCAGCAGCTCCAAAGTGTAGTCACTGGCAGTCTCTACGGTTCTGGTCGTACCTGTCACGACTTCTCGGGTGGTTTCCGCCACCACTTCGCCTGTTCTTGACGCTGTGGTTTCTAGGCGTTCGGCAGACTCTTCGGCACTGTTTTTTAGTTCACCAAGAATCGGTGACGGGGTTTGTTTGGTATCTTCAGTCATGGTCGGGTACATTAATTATTAATTAGTCATTGATTAATTGGTCACTTCAATCTTATCACTATATCGCCATGTGCGAATGATTCTAAGCTCGCTAAGCTCACCCATCTCTTCATCGAAATGCCCATAAGGAGCAGATTGGCGTACCGACTGCTTGGCGGCTTCATCCAAAATGGCAGAACCTGATGATTCAAGCAAGCGAATGGCTTTGACATAGCCATCAGGCGAGATAACCACCATCAGACGGACATCGCCCATGATGTTGTTGCGACGTGCTTCACTAGGATAATACTGGTTGGCGATACGCTCCACATGGCGACGAAAATTCTCCAAGTATCCTGCCGCCACCCCATGCGTGGTCGCATTGCTATTGACCGTATGAATGTTAGATTTGGATGCAAAGACCTGCTGTTTTTGGGACAGCTGAGCTTCTAGCGTGCGGATTTTTTTGCGGATACGTTCTTCTTGGGCTTCTAGGTTGTCTTGCTTTTTCTCGCTGTCATTGTTGTTTTGGCTATTAACATAACGCACAGACAGCGTGGTGCGAAGATAACTTTCTTGGTAGGCTTGCTGACGGCTTTGTTTTTGTAGGTTGATGATGTCTTGGGTCTCTTCCATGTCATCACTGGTGTCAGGACTAATCTCGGTCGTCTCTTGACGCAACTGCTGGCGTACCTCTCCGCCCCCCTCTTGACTGGCATTCGCCACAAAGCGTGCGTCTTCGTTTTTCTCTTTGTTGTCGCTTAGCACCGTTGCCACTTCCTGTGCCATCTCATCAGGTGACATGCCTGCACTAAACCCCACCCCAAAAATCACAAAGGCATGCACCGCCACTGCAATGACGGTCGCCATGGGAATGTCTAGGTTTTTGTCTGCTAAAACATCTCTTAGTGAATCAGGCAAGCTAGGCACAGGCTTTCTCTTAAATGAAAATGGCTTATATTTTACCTTATTTTGCCAAAACTGACAAATAAAAAGCGACAAACTGCCGATGGGTATTTTTGTAAGTTTATCACGAATAATCGATAAAAAAGATGACAAACTTCAAAAACTCTGCTATAATTCGCCCCCATTGGTGACGTGGCTGAGTGGTTGAAAGCGCACGCCTGGAAAGTGTGTATACGTTAATAGCGTATCGAGAGTTCGAATCTCTCCGTCACCGCCATATTTTAAGCCCTGATGTTTGTCAGGGCTTTTTTATTTTATCACTCATCCGCCATCAGCTCATCTTCTGCCAATTCAAGCTTGTGAATATACCGCTCAAACCAAAATGGAGCAAACGGCAAAATCGATGCCAAAAGTCCGATGACAAATACCTTCAAGGACCAGCCTTTGACCTGACACACCACAAGCAGTAGCACGATAAAAGCAACAAACATCACGCCATGAAACATGCCTGCATACGGCACCAAAAACGGCTTATCCATCATGTATTTTAAGGGCATGGCAACCCCCAAAAGTAGGATAAACGATATCCCTTCCAAAAAACTTACCAAACGTAATAACTTTGTCATCGTTTTTCCTATTTAAAAGATAGGTAGTAGTCTAAAAAGTATGCCAAACTAGTTTTTCGTTCGCCCTGAGCCTGCCTGCGGGTAGGAAAACCGTCAGGTTTCCCAAGCTCACCACGAACGGTTTTCTTTGTAACATACTTTTTGAACCAGAGCCAAAAATAAAACAAAACACCGAACGAGCGGTGTTTTGTGGGTAGGCTGTTGGTTATTCTGCGGTGCAGTTCACTTGGGCAAAGTTGCCATGTACGCCTTGGTAGCTAAATACCGCCATGTCGCCTTTTTGGTGCCATTCACCGCCGTGACCGAAGATGCCAGTATATGTCACATAACGCTCGCCTGATGCTGAAGGTGCGATATTTAGAGTGGTGGTCACGCCTTCTAAGGTTAGCTGGACTTGGCTGTCGTTAGGATGGTACAGAGATGGTGCGATGCCGTTATCGCACAAGAAAGCCTTGGTAAATGGTTGATATTCTGATACCATAACCGCTGATGCACTGGCAGTTTCATTAAGCGCTTTGGTGTTGTTACAGCCTGTCAATACAAGGGCAACAGCTGTTAGGGCAAATGCAAATTTTTTCATGGATAGCTCCTTAAAAGCATGGTTAAAAATAAAAAAATTGAGAATTATTTAACCATTGTACGAGAAAATTAGGGAAAATGCAAGGTAATATTGTTGCATTTATTTCTCTTTTATTGACAACAGTTTAATTCGTGTTTTATCTGCATCTAATTCAAAATATTTACTGTCGATGGCTTTGATAATTTCTTGAATATTTTGATAGCCAAAAATTCTAGGATTAAAATCTGGGTTTATTTTAGCAATCTCAATTGCCAACAGATTGATAGAAGTCCACTCATTTAAACCACGATAATCTATTATCACATCATGAACAATTTTTAGCACCTTGGCGAAACTGGGTTTTTTCCTTACAAATTTTTGTGAACCTTCTAGTTTTATCTCAAACAAATCTAATGCCTGCAATAATCCTGATAGTTTGGCACGCCTATAAGTTCTTGTATCAAAATCAGGCTTAATGGTTGCCAAGTGATTGCCTAGCGTAGATAAATTTGCCCAACCATCGTCATCTGCAACATCTTTAATAGACCTCCTGCAAAACCCATTCTATGCTAAAATACCCCAATGAACTATGAAGCCTCCACACACCTATCCGACACCAAATTCAAACGCTTAGTTGGCATTGAACGCAGGGTTTTTAATGAAATGCTTGCTTGTTTAGAGCAAGCACAAGCTGCTGTACATCAAAGAGGCGGTAGAAAACTTAAAATCAGCATGCCCAATTTGTTAATGGCAACCTTACAGTATTTTAAAGAATATCGCACCTATGAGCAGATAGCCGCTGACTTTGGCATCCATGAAAGCACACT
>NZ_KE384587.1:0-10383 GCF_000426885.1 Moraxella caprae DSM 19149
TGGATGCCAAAGTCAGCGGCTATCTGCTCATAGGTGCGATATTCTTTAAAATACTGTAAGGTTGCCATTAACAAATTGGGCATGCTGATTTTAAGTTTTCTACCGCCTCTTTGATGTACAGCAGCTTGTGCTTGCTCTAAACAAGCAAGCATTTCATTAAAAACCCTGCGTTCAATGCCAACTAAGCGTTTGAATTTGGTGTCGGATAGGTGTGTGGAGGCTTCGTAGTTCATTGGGGTATTTTAGCATAGGAAGGGTTTTGCAGGAGGTCTAGTTAAAAAATCCACTTAGTAATTAAGTGGATTTTTAATAACAATAATGGCTAATATAAAATAAAACCCATTCAAAACTTTGAATGGGCTTGGAAAATTAACGCACGCACACTTCAAATTTGGCATTAATCACTAAACCTCTCTCCAAACCACCCCAACTCAAAATTATAAATCGCAGAAATCAGATTCGCTCTCAATCCAAATTTTTTCCTGCGATTGCGGTAGCGACATGATAAGATGTTAAAACGCTTGAGCTTTCCAATGACGTGTTCATTGGTTACTCGCTTAGATGATAACATGCGATTTGTTTTTTTATCTGCTTTGGTTAAAGGTTTAAGTTTTGTCTTTTTCTTTGGTAATTGGCTATTTGCATGAGTGCTGTCGCCTTTGCTTTCTTACTTGGCAAAGCAAAGTCTTGGGCGATGTGAAATTGACTGCGGTATTGTTTAAGGTTATCACAAGTTTACTCTCTAGGCTGATTTTGGCTTTTCTACCACCTTTTTATGTTGTTCGCTGTAGGCTTCTTGGAGTATTGTAAGCATATGTTGATACATGGTTCTTTTTACGCCAAAGCATCGTTTAAACCCACTGTCGCTTAGTTTTTTCAGTTTGCTTGGGTGTCATGTCTTGGCTTTTTAGGTTAAATGGGTATTATGGCATGTTTACTCTGGGGTTTGGAAAAGAGGTCTAATAATATATGGTGTAGGGACGTGCCGAGTACGTCCTTTGATGCTGTTGTTTTGGGTATTACCCTAAATAAACCACGTCTTTAACACAAACTCAATCACGATTTTTAATAAAAAGCCGACAAACCCCGCCCCCAATGCCACAAAAATCCAAAACGTCCCTGCCCTGCCTGCATTGGTGCTTTTTGCCATATCCCACATGATAAAAAACAAAAAAGCAATGAACGCAGGCAGTAGCCCATACAGTCCAATCTTGACAATCAGTCCTTCGGAAATGGCAACAATCATAAAAACACCTGTGGATGAGTGAGTAGAATAGTCTATTATAACATAACTTGATAAGATGGCGGTATGGCTTATTTACCCGTCAGTTGCCCTGCTATCCACCGTTTGACAGGCGGTAGATGGTTACTCACTCGCAGGGTCAAGTCCCGCACCGTTTGCATGGGCGTGCTGTCATCGGTAAACATTTTTACCATCAAGTTGGTGCCGTGATATAGGGGGCGGGTGCGGGTTTGGTGGCGGACGTTGTATTTTTGTAGTAGGGCAGGGCTTGCGATGTCTTGCCCTTTGGCGTGAGCGTCTAGGATAAGCGTGGCTAGCATGTTCGCCCCCATAAGCCCTAGGTTGAAGCCATGAGCGGTCACAGGGTGCATGCCCACCGCACTGTCACCCACCAATGCCGAGCGGGTGGAGACAAAGGTTTTGGCGTGTACGCCCATGAGTGGATAATGGTGTACGGTGCCCGCTAAGGTCAGCTTGCCCAAGCGGTCGCTCATCATCCGCTGAACTTCTAAGGCAAGCTCATCGGCATTCATGGTAAGCAGGCTGTCGGCTTGGGTATTATCTAGCGTGATGACGCAGTTGGTCAGATGGTCGTGTAGGGGCAGTAGAGCGAGCGTTCTGCCGTACAAAAAGCACTCTCTGGCGGTCGCTTCGTTGGATAAAGGGTGTGATACCCGAAAGACGATGACCGTCCGCCCAAAGTCGTTCATCTCGGCTCCGATACCGAGCTTTTTACGCACAAAGGACAAACGGCTGTCCGCTCCGATGAGCAGGTTGGCGGTCAAGGTGCGACCATCTACTAGGGTTACGCTCGCCCCTCGGCTGTCGGTTTTGATGTCTTGGATGGCTTGTTCGGTTAGGATTTGTACATTGGGCAAATCCTTGACTTCATCATAAAAGGCTTGTCTGATGTTATGGTTTGAGATGAGATTGCCCAAGCGGTCAATGCTGGTGAGCAGGTTCAAATCTTTTGGCACTTTAAAATGCAAGGCATAATTAAAATCGCCATTATAAACCTTAGCATCAGCAAGTTTATAAATCTCATCATCGGGTATGCGTTGCCATGCCCCTAGGTTTAGCATAATCTCCCGTGAGCGGTGAGTCAAGGCAATCTCACGCCCGTCATAAGCAGGATTTGCGATGGTATCTAAGGGGGATTTTTCGATGATGGTTACGGTCAAATCCACGCCCTTAAAATGCCGTGCAAACGCAAGACCTGCAGGCCCTGCCCCGATGATGATGATGTCGCTGTGTGCTGTGTTCATGATAAGCCTTATGATGGTGTGGGCGGATTATTGGTGGTTGGCAAGTTCGTTTTTTAGGGCGGTTTTTAGCCAGCCCTTTAGATCGTCAGAGACCTGTGCCATGTGTTCGCCCAAAAAGTCGTCAATTTGCTTGCTAAGCTTGTCCGTAATGCGTGCTTCTAAGGCATCCAAATCCTTGGGGTGTAGCCGTTGTGTCGGGGTGGATGTCTCGGCAAATAGGGCTTGGGACGCCTCTAAGTTGTGAATGATACGGGCAGGGATGGGCGTGTCATCTCGGTGGATAAAAAACAAATCTTCAACGGTCTGCCCAAAATCGGCATGGTTAAACTCAAACTCGTGAGCAGGCGTGCTACCATGGAGCATGTCAATGATGTCATCAAGCTCTTGATGAAAGGCGTTTTTGACGGCGGTGGGGGTGGCGTGCCAACGCTTGGTAAATTGGGGGCTGGGCGAGAATGTGGTCATGATTATCCTTGTGGGGTTTTATGCTAGGGCGTGTTGAACGTTGGTATTTGCCATTTTTCATGCAAAAATTGATTTAAAGCGTTAAATTTCATCATATTTTTAATAATATTATCAATGTTCAACACGCCCTATTGTAATGTAAATTGGTGGATTTTTAAAGGCAATACTACCAAAGAGTTGATGGTTAATTTTTACCCTGTTGTTCAAAGGCGATAAAGCCTTGGCTTTTATGGATTTGCCAGTTGTCGCCATCTTTGATGATAAATAAGGCGATGATGTCATTTTCATCGGCAAGTCTGATGGCATCATCTTGGGGTATGGCGGTCAAGGCGGTTGCCCAGCCGTCCGCCAGTGCGGTGGTGCTTGCGATGACAGTTACGCTTGGTACGCCATTTTCCACAGGGCTTGCGGTGTGGGGGTTGATGGTGTGGCTGTATGTTTTGCCGTCATAGTCAAGCGAGTTGCGGTAGTTGCCTGATGTCGCCATGCTTTGTCCTGATAGGGCAAGGGTGGTCATGATTTCACGGTTGGTGGTGGTGCTACCCATGATGGGCTTGTCAATGGCGAGCGTCCACGGCAGTCCCTTGTCATTGACTCCGCCTGTGGCGATTTCTCCGCCAATCTCTACCATGTAGTTGGTGATGTTGTATTTGGATTTTAGAACGTCTGCTATCGTATCCACGCCATAGCCTTTGGCAATTGCCGAAAAGTCAAGCCCCACGCCATCCGCCGTTTTGGATAATTCATTGCCATTTAGCACGATTTTGTCAAGTCCGATGGTATCACGCACAGCTAGGATTTCGGTGTCAGTGGGTGGATTTTGTAGGCGTTCTACACTCATCTTTGAGCCAAAGCCCCACAGCTCCACAAGCGGGTAAACAGTCGGGTCAAAGCCGTGGTGCGACTTTTCATAGATGAGTCTACTATCGGATAGCACTTTGATAAAATCAGGGTCGATCTGTATCGTCTGCCCTGCACTTAGGGCGTTAAATTTACTAATCGTACTGTCGGCTTGATAAGTGGACATGCTGTCGTTTATCTCATCAAGGCGGGTGTCTATGCTTGCCTGTATCTCATCGGCGGTCGCCCCTTTTGGTAATTCAAAGGCGATGTGATAACTTGTCCCCATCGTCTGCCCGTCTATTTTTTGGTAAGTGGTGGGCGGTGTAGGGGTACAAGCGGATAAAGCAAGGATGGATAATGGGATAAGATATTGATATTTCATGATTTTTGCATATTCTCAATCTACAAACAGTAGAAATTAGCGGTGTCGTTAGACGGCTAAAATTATAACACAACACATCATAAAATGATATCCTTATCATATAGCATATTCTCATAAAAAAATATTGACAAGACAAATCGCCTTTTATAAAATACAACTGTACCAAAACAGTACCTAGCCATCACCGAACGGAGATTTTTCATGTTATTTCAAGACTTTACTCATCTATACCCCTTATCAAAAACCATGCGTTTTGAATTAAAGCCCATTGGCAAGACATTAGAGCATATCCATGCCAAAAACTTTTTGAGCCAAGATGAGACCATGGCGGACATGTACCAAAAGGTAAAGGCGATACTGGACGATTATCATCGTGATTTTATCGCTGATATGATGGGCGAAGTTAAGCTAACTAAGCTGGCAGAATTTTATGATGTGTATTTAAAATTTAGAAAAAATCCCAAAGACGATGGATTGCAAAAACAGCTAAAGGACTTGCAAGCAGTTTTAAGAAAAGAGATTGTGAAGCCCATCGGTAATGGCGGAAAATATAAGGCGGGTTATGACCGCTTATTTGGGGCAAAGCTTTTTAAGGACGGCAAAGAGCTTGGTGATTTGGCGAAATTTGTCATCGCCCAAGAGGGTGAGTCATCGCCAAAGCTTGCTCACCTTGCCCATTTTGAGAAGTTTAGCACTTACTTTACTGGTTTTCATGACAACCGCAAAAACATGTACAGCGATGAGGATAAACACACCGCCATTACCTATCGTCTGATTCATGAAAACTTACCACGCTTTATTGACAACCTACAAATACTGGCAACCATCAAACAAAAGCACTCGGCGTTGTATGACCAGATTATAAATGAGCTGACTGCGAGTGGCTTGGATGTGTCGCTGGCAAGTCATCTGGACGGCTATCACAAGCTTTTAACCCAAGAGGGTATCACGGCTTATAATACCCTGCTTGGCGGTATCAGTGGCGAGGCAGGTTCTCGCAAGATACAAGGTATCAATGAGCTTATCAATAGTCATCACAACCAACATTGCCACAAATCCGAACGTATCGCCAAATTACGCCCCCTACACAAACAAATCCTAAGCGACGGCATGGGTGTGTCATTTTTGCCAAGCAAATTTGCCGATGATAGCGAGATGTGCCAAGCGGTCAATGAATTTTACCGCCATTATGCTGATGTTTTTGCCAAGGTGCAAAGCTTATTTGATGGGTTTGATGACCATCAAAAGGACGGCATTTATGTTGAGCATAAAAATTTAAATGAACTATCCAAGCAGGCATTTGGTGATTTTGCCTTGTTGGGTCGGGTACTGGACGGCTATTATGTGGATGTGGTGAATCCAGAGTTTAATGAGAGATTTGCCAAAGCCAAAACCGACAATGCCAAAGCAAAACTGACAAAAGAAAAAGACAAATTCATCAAAGGCGTGCATTCCTTGGCAAGCCTTGAGCAGGCGATAGAGCATTATACTGCTAGGCATGATGATGAGTCTGTGCAGGCAGGCAAACTTGGACAGTATTTCAAACACGGTCTGGCAGGCGTGGATAATCCAATCCAAAAAATACACAACAACCACAGCACCATTAAGGGTTTTTTGGAGCGTGAACGTCCAGCAGGCGAGCGAGCATTGCCCAAAATTAAGTCAGGCAAAAACCCTGAAATGACACAGTTAAGACAGCTAAAAGAGCTGCTAGACAACGCCCTAAACGTGGCGCATTTTGCCAAGTTATTAACGACCAAAACCACGCTAGACAACCAAGACGGCAATTTTTATGGTGAGTTTGGGGCGTTGTATGATGAGCTTGCCAAGATTCCCACGCTTTATAACAAAGTGCGTGATTATCTATCCCAAAAGCCATTTAGTACCGAAAAATACAAATTAAACTTTGGCAATCCGACATTATTAAACGGGTGGGATTTGAATAAAGAAAAAGATAATTTTGGGATTATCTTACAAAAAGACGGCTGTTATTATTTGGCGTTATTAGATAAAGCTCATAAAAAAGTATTTGATAATGCTCCAAATACAGGCAAAAATGTTTATCAAAAAATGATTTATAAATTATTGCCCGGACCTAATAAAATGCTACCCAAAGTATTTTTTGCCAAGAGTAATTTGGATTATTATAACCCTTCTGCTGAACTACTGGATAAATATGCACAAGGCACGCACAAAAAAGGCAATAATTTTAATCTAAAAGACTGCCATGCGTTGATTGATTTTTTTAAGGCGGGTATTAATAAACATCCAGAATGGCAACATTTTGGTTTTAAATTTTCACCAACCAGTAGCTATCAGGATTTGAGTGATTTTTATAGAGAAGTCGAACCACAAGGTTATCAAGTAAAATTTGTGGATATCAACGCCGATTATATTAACGAGCTGGTTGAACAAGGTCAGTTGTATTTATTCCAGATTTATAATAAAGATTTCTCGCCCAAGGCTCACGGTAAGCCCAATTTGCATACTTTGTATTTTAAGGCGTTGTTTAGCAAAGATAATCTTGCCAATCCAATTTATAAATTAAATGGCGAGGCACAGATATTTTATCGTAAGGCGTCTTTGGATATGAATGAAACCACCATTCATCGTGCAGGCGAGGTATTAGAAAATAAAAATCCTGATAATCCCAAAAAGCGTCAATTTGTCTATGACATCATCAAAGATAAACGCTATACCCAAGATAAGTTTATGCTACATGTGCCTATTACCATGAATTTTGGTGTACAGGGCATGACGATTAAAGAATTTAATAAAAAAGTTAATCAAAGCATACAGCAATATGATGAGGTAAATGTCATAGGCATAGACCGTGGCGAGCGACATTTGCTATATCTGACAGTGATTAATAGCAAAGGCGAAATCTTAGAACAGCGTAGTCTCAATGACATCACTACCGCATCGGCAAATGGTACACAAATGACCACGCCTTATCATAAGATACTGGACAAGAGAGAAATAGAACGCCTAAATGCTCGTGTCGGTTGGGGTGAGATTGAGACCATAAAAGAGCTAAAATCCGGCTATCTAAGCCATGTGGTACATCAAATCAGCCAGCTTATGCTTAAATATAATGCCATTGTGGTGTTAGAGGATTTAAATTTTGGGTTTAAGCGTGGTCGCTTTAAGGTGGAAAAACAAATTTACCAAAACTTTGAAAACGCTCTAATCAAAAAGCTAAACCATTTGGTATTAAAAGATGAGGCAGATGATGAGATTGGTTCATATAAAAATGCCCTGCAATTGACCAATAATTTTACTGATCTAAAAAGCATTGGCAAACAAACAGGCTTTTTATTCTATGTGCCTGCATGGAATACCAGTAAAATAGACCCTGAAACGGGCTTTGTGGATTTGTTAAAACCACGTTATGAAAATATCGCTCAGTCGCAAGCGTTTTTTGGTAAATTTGATAAGATTTGTTATAACGCAGATAAGGATTATTTTGAATTTCATATTGATTATGCCAAATTTACTGACAAAGCCAAAAACTCTCGCCAAATATGGAAGATTTGCTCGCATGGCGATAAACGCTATGTGTATGATAAAACCGCCAATCAAAATAAAGGGGCGACAAAGGGTATTAATGTTAATGATGAATTAAAATCGCTATTTGCTCGTCATCACATCAATGACAAACAGCCAAATCTGGTTATGGATATTTGCCAAAATAACGATAAAGAATTTCATAAATCGCTGATATATCTGTTAAAGACATTGCTTGCATTACGCTATAGTAACGCCAGTAGCGATGAAGATTTTATTCTATCGCCTGTGGCAAATGATGAGGGTATGTTTTTTAATTCGGCATTGGCGGATGATACACAGCCACAAAATGCGGATGCCAATGGGGCATATCATATCGCATTAAAGGGTTTGTGGGTGCTAGAACAAATCAAAAACAGCGATGATTTGAATAAAGTCAAACTTGCCATTGACAATCAAACATGGTTAAACTTCGCTCAAAACCGCTAATTGCCAAAAGCTCAGTTTCGGCTGGGCTTTTTATTTGGGAGATAGTATGGAATATCATACGTTAAATATCAGTCAATTAAATGATTTTATTTTTTGTCCCTATTCTATTTATCTACATAACGTCTATCAGGCATTGGATGATGATACATATCATGATACGCCACAAGTCAAAGGGAAAATCGCTCATGAGGGCGTGGATAATGGCACATACAGCACCAAAAAGACCGTTATCACTGCCATGGCGGTGCATTCGGATAAATATGGTTTGACAGGTAAAATTGACCAATATTTTGCCGATAGCAAAAAACTCATCGAACGCAAACGCACGATTAAAACGATTTATGACGGTTATAAATTACAGCTTTATGCCCAGTATTTTTGTTTGGTAGAAATGGGGTTTGAAGTGGATTATTTGGGTTTTTATTCAATGACGGATAATAAAAGCCACGCTTTGGCGTTGCCTGATGATAAGATTATTGATTGGTTTGAAAATCATTTGTATAAAATACGCCATTATAATCCCATGACTGATGATATTTACATTAATACCAATAAATGCACTCATTGTATTTATCAGCCTTTGTGTGATAAGACGGACTAAATAAGGACAATCTATGCTTAGCATTTCGGACATCAAAGAAAAACAGATGATATTATTAAATAACTTGAAGGGCGGCTATCATCTTTGTATCTCGCAAGGCAATATCATCATCAAAAACAAAGACAGCGATGAGACATTAACCAAAATCACCCGCCATAAAGCCATGGCTCTGATGATTATTGGGTATTGTACGCTGACCAATGTGTTGATTGAATTTTGTCAAAAATATGGCATTGCCTTGATTTTGTTAAATTCAAGATTAAGACCGATTTTATTTGTCAGCTCTTTTGGTGAGGCAAATTATCTATTAAGACAAAAGCAATATGCCGTTGGAAATAATCAAGCCTTAAATTTTGCCAAACATTTCATAGAACAAAAAGCCAATAATTCTATCACTTTATTAAAAGGCATTCGTAAAAAAGACGATGAATTACGCCAAATGATAGAGACATTGGCTGATTATCAAAGGCAGATTGATCAAACCAAACGTTTGGATGAATTAATGGGTATAGAGGGTAATATTGCCAAAAGTTATTTTAAATATCATTTTGGGCAATTAAAACATACCTCTTGGCAAGGCAGAAAACCACGCCTAAAAATAGACCCTGTTAATGTTGTTCTGGATATGGGCTATACGCTATTATTTAATTATATAGAGATAAATTTGAGATTATTTGGTTTTGATGTTTACAAAGGTATGCTTCATCAGCTTTGGTATAAAAGAAAATCTCTGGTATGTGATTTGGTTGAACCATTTCGCTGTATCGTGGATAAGCAGGTATTAACATCATTTAATCTTGGGCAATTTAAAACAGAGCATTTTAATCAAATAAAAATGCAATACCAACTAAAAACTGAACATCAAAGAATTTATAACGCCATTTTAATGCAGGAAATCATCACCCATAAAGTGCCAATATTTGTTTATATCAGGGATTTTTATCGTGCCTATATGAAATATGCTGATAAAGATATGGCGTTTGCCGAATTGGTGTTGATGTTGCCAAGCTTTGACATACAAGCAAATGGAGAAGATGTATGATAATCGTCAGTTATGATATCAGTGATAATAAAGTGCGTGGACGATTTGCCAAATTTTTAATGCAATATGGCGATAGATTGCAATATTCGGTGTATGAAATCCAAAACAGCGAACGCATTTTAAATATCATCACCGAAAAAATAAAAGCAGAATTTGAGCCTTTGTTTACAGGGGCGGACAGTGTCATTATCTTTCGATTTACAGAACGTGAAGTATTAAGGTTTGGCCATGCCAAACATCGCAATGAGGATTTGTTGATTTTATAAAAAGTCTTGGAAAAAATGATGAGGTTTGTTATAATAAGAGAGATAAAGCACGCTCAAATATTTACTTTGCAAACCTCAGTCTTAATGCGTGATTTATCATGTTTTGTCGGTAAAAATGATTATTTTTTGTGCAAAAAACTTGCTAATCTCTCAAAAAATCATTAAAAATACCCCAAAACGGGTCTAACGACCTTTTAAATTTCTACTGTTTGTAGATTTTGGCGACATGGTAAGTAACCTTACTGTCTAACGACCTTTTAAATTTCTACTGTTTGTAGAT
>NZ_KE384587.1:11698-12074 GCF_000426885.1 Moraxella caprae DSM 19149
AGGTCTAACGACCTTTTAAATTTCTACTGTTTGTAGATATTCTATTGCCAAAGCCGACATGAGAAACGTCTAACGACCTTTTAAATTTCGGCATTGTTAAACTAAAATACATAATTCAAAGTTCCATTCCACTTAGCAAACAGTAAGTTCAAAGTGTTTTCTATCATTTTCTCGGATTTAGAGTAACATTTTGATTTTCTTCTAAATCTTGCTGTGAAATGCCTAATGAGACTATTATAGCCCTCTATGGTAAAAGTTTGAGCTTTGCTTGTCATATGTTTTGATTTTGGAATGACTTCAAGGTAAGATTTCCAGTAGTCACTACAAAACAGTTGAATGTTATGGATATTCAATTGATTGTAAAGTTGTTTAAAGG
>NZ_AUGF01000057.1 GCF_000426885.1 Moraxella caprae DSM 19149
TATCAACAAACTTTAAAGAACCATGGCATCACCCAAAGTATGTCAAGAAAAGGCAACTGTCTTGATAATGCTGTCATTGAGAACTTCTTTGGAACACTTAAAGAAGAAATCTTTTATGAACAAACCAAGTTTGCAAGCCTTAATGAGCTTAAAAAAGTAATTGATGAGTATATACACTACTACAATTATGATAGAATAAAGACCAAACTAAAAGGACTAAGTCCTGTGAAGTACAGAAACTTAGTCCTTGGTCAAACCACTTAGCTTTATTAACCTAACCTTTAATCTGGTGTTTAAGATTTGGGGGTCGGTTCATCACTCGCCCTTTTTATATGAGTTTCTTACGCAATCAGCCTTTCCAAAACTTTCCCATAAATTTGCGTTAATTTCTCCAAATCATCGACCGCCACTTTTTCATCTATCTGATGAATGGTGTCATTTAATACGCCAAGCTCTACCACTTGGGCATTCATAATCGGAGCGATAAACCGCCCATCCGATGTCCCGCCCGAGGTGGACAGCTTACTGTCCGTGCCTGTAACGTCCTTGATGGCGGACACCACCGCATCCACAAACTCGCCTTTTGGGGTCAAAAATGGCTCGCCTGATAAATTCCATTCAATCGTATAATTTGCTTTTGAACTCCCAAAATGCTTATCCAAAATGGCGTGAGTTTTTGCCTGTAAGCTCTCGGCGGTGTTCTCGGTACAAAAGCGAAAGTTAAACAGCACCTCCACGCTATTGGGTATGACGTTGGTCACCCCTGTGCCACCGCTCACGTTACTGATTTGCATACTGGTGGCAGGAAAATAGTCGTTGCCCATATCCCACTCACACGCCACAAGTTCGGCAAGGGCGGGGGCAAGCTCGTGCATGGGATTGACCGCCAAATGTGGGTAGGCGATGTGTCCTTGCTTGCCTGTTACAGTTAGGCGTGCGTTTAGTGAGCCACGTCTGCCGTTTTTGATGACATCGCCAAGCACGTTCGTGCTGGACGGCTCGCCCACCAGACAAAAGTCCATACGCTCGCCCCGTTTGGCAAGCTCCAAAACCACCTTGTGCGTGCCGTTAATCGCCACGCCTTCTTCGTCTGCGGTGATAAGTAGCGAAATATCGCCCTTGTGGTCGGGGCAAGCCCTGATAAATTCATCGCACGCCACACAAAAGCAGGCAATGGCGGTTTTCATATCAGACGCTCCACGCCCCCACAGATAGCCGTCATGGGCAGTTGCCGAAAAAGGCGGATACGTCCATAGGCTCTCATCGCCCACAGGCACAACGTCCGTATGCCCTGCAAAGCACAGGTGGGGGGCGGTGGGGTCAGAGCCTTTTTTCTTGGCGTATAGGTTTTTGATTTGGGCGTTTTTGCCGTTGTCATTTGGGTCGCCAAAATACAAAAATTCACAGTCAAAGCCCAAGTTGCCCAAAAACTCTGCCAAGATATTTTGGCAGTCAAAATCATGGGGGGTAATGGACGGCTCTTTTAAAAGAGCGGTGGATAGGGATAAGGTGGGGGTCATGGGTGCGATCTTGTCGGTCAATGGTTGATGGATAAATAAAAAGCAGATGTCATTGTAGCAAATTTTTACATAAAAGTAATGAGCTTTTATTTGTTATGTTATATTGTATAATTATATTTTTAAATGTTATAATATTACTTAATCATGTTATTTTTTAAAATATTTATGAAAAGGATAGGTCATGAGGACTTATAAAACGCTTTCTTGTGCGGTGCTAGCCATCTTAGCCAACACCGCTTTTGCTCATGAAACACCAAATGGTGAGCCTCACGTGGTTTTGGAGGGCATGCATATCACCCTCGATCGCAGTCCTGTACAAGGACATGCCTTTGTGGGTAATCAAAAAGCCTCTGACACCACCGTCTCCAAATCCAAACTCCAACAACGCTCCGCCACACTGGGCAATGCCTTGTCAGGTGAGCTTGGCATTCATTCAAACCCCTTTGGCGGGGGTGCGTCTGCCCCTGTGGTGCGTGGGCAAGAGGGCGTGCGTGTGAAGGTGCTTAATAACGCACTGGGCGTAACGGACATGTCAAATATCAGCCCTGACCATGCCGTATCGGTGGATACTTTGCTTGCCAGTCGGGTGGAGCTTGTGCGTGGGGCAAGTACGCTTATGCACGCAAATGCCTCGCCTGCTGGGGTTATCAATGTGGTGGACGCTAAGATACCCACTCGTATGCCGTCAGGGTTAGAGGGAGAGGTTTTAACTCGCCATACCACAGGCTCTAATGAAAAGCTGGTTACTTCATCGTTGGCACTTCCTATGGGGGAGCGTGTGGCGATGCGTGTGGAGGGCTTGGCACGAGATGCCAATCCTTATAATGTGCCTGCCATTAAGTTTGATGATGAGACCTTAAAATATTTGCCAGATTCTTATAACAACGCCAAAGTAAACACCATCGGCTTATCTTATATTGGCAATCAAGGCTATCTTGGCATTGCTCATACCTTACGCCGTGAAAATTATGGACTGGTGGGGCATAACCACAAATTTGATGAATGTTCAGCCCACATCTTAGAGCCTGATGCCAAGCTGGGGCGAGGTCGGCATTATCTGACCATTTATCCGCACCTGATGGACGACAGCGATATGATTGATGCCTTGCATTTTCATTGTGGTAATGACCACGAGGCAGATCCCACCCACAGCCACGACAATGTCTATGGGCATAAGCACAACCACAACCACAAAGCCCCTTGGCTTGAAATGCGTTCTCGTAGCACAAGCCTACAAGGCGAGTTAAACAACCCCTTTGTTTGGCTAGATAAAATCAAGCTAAACTTAGGACAAAGCGACTATAAGCACACCGAGTTTGATGAGGGCAAGCCGATTATGACAGGCAGTAAAGAGCGGTTTGTGCAGGGCAATCCTGTGTATTATGGCAATGACGCAAGGCTTGGCAAATTAAGTTTTCATCATACGCTGTTTGACAAATATGGACTGGTGTGGGGAGCGGATTATCAGCACAACCGCACACACGCCCTTATCCCAAGCATTAAGGAAAAACAAAGCAACAAGCGACCCTTAGTAGAAAACACCCAAGAAAGTTTGGGGCTGTTTGCCTTAACCAATGCCAAGTTTGGCAATCTAACGCTTGAAACAGGCTACCGCCACGAGAATGCCAAAATTGGCGTGCATTATGACCTAGATGAGATTGACCACACCCTAAAAAGTTTTGGCAGACGCATTCGTCAAGAATACCCCAACCTAACTCCCTACAAAAACCACGCCACTTCATACGCCATCACCGCTCTTTGGGACATTACGCCCAAGCTTCGCCTTGATACGACTTATTCGCACAACGAACGCATTCCCACACCGATGGAGCTTTATTATCACGGCAAGCATTTGGCGACCAATTCATTTATGTTTGGCAACAAAGCCCTGAACAAAGAAAAATCGGACAACCTAGAATTTGGGGCAAATTTTAAGGGCGATAAATGGAGTGTCAAAGGCAGTGTCTATGGCAATAACTTTGACAATTATATCCACCCAGAAAATCTGTATAAAGTTGGCAATCTTGCCATGAGACGCTTTACCCAGTCCAAAGCCAAAATTCGTGGGGCGGAATTAGAGATTGGCTATCAATTTAACCCCAATTACAAAGTATCGGTATTTGGCGACAAAGTGCGTGGCAGATTGTATGGATTTGACCCGATTTTTGTCGGCAACATCTATGGCGACCGACAACTGGTCGGTTACGAAGACCCAGAGGACTGTGGGTGGAGCAGAACGCACCCAGATTATGAAGAAGAATGTGCCATCTACAAACGCCCCATCATCGGTCAAGAAACCATCACACGCCCTGACCGCCACGCCCCTAGAATGTCGCCTGACAGACTTGGGTTTAGAATCAATGGCGAACACGGCAATTTTTCATCAAGCCTAGAATTTAGCAAAGTCTTTGCCCAAAATCGCACATCAGAGTCGGTTGCCGCCAAATACGACAGCGAATGCCCTTATCATAAGGCAGGGCGTGATAAATTATGTCCGATCTATATCAATGAAGATGCCACCAAAAGCTATAATCTACTTAATGTCGGCTTAGATTATCATCGTCATTTTGGCGATGTGGACACCACTTGGTCGTTGCGTGGCAATAATTTGTTAAACGAAAAAGTCTATATCCACAACTCATTTTTGCCCTTTGTGCCACAGCAAGGCAGAAATGTGAGTGTGTCGGTGAATATAAAATACTAAAGCCGATAAAACCCCCTTAAAATAAGGGGGTTTTAGGATTTTGATTGTCTTTATTGGGCTTGTTTTTGTTTAATCATCGGAATGACAGTCGATAACATCGCCGAGCCAATCACCAGCACGCTCCCAACCACCATCAACAGCGTCATCGTCTCGCCCAGTAGCACCATTGCCAGTAGCACGCCAAACACAGGTTCTAAACTAATTAACATGCCACTAATATGGGCAGGGGTTTTGGCAAGTCCCAAGTTCCAAAGCTTATAGGCAAGCCAGCTACAACACACCCCTAAGTATAGCACTGATAATAAGCCAAGCTAATTAAAATTTATCTGCCAATTTTTTACCAAAACCAGCGAGATGGGCAAGCATAACATCATACCCTGCACCAAGATGGTGGAGGTATAAACTTTGTTATCAAGCCTTGCCATCACTTCTTTGGCGACATATAGGCTAAGAGCAAAGCCTGCCCCTGCCAAAAAGACCAATATCAGTCCAAACAAGTCCGCCGCTCCATCGTCTTTTGAGCCTAAGACCAAAAGGCAAATCCCCAAAAATGCGATGGCACTTAACGCCCAGTCATAGAGAGCGACTTTGGTTTTAAAGAGTAAAAAGCCCAGCACCAGTACCAATATCGGTTCCGTCCCAATCACAACTACCGCACTGCTTGCCGAAGTGTAAAACAATCCCATAAACTGCATAAAAATACCAATAGGAAACATCAAAAAAGACACGCCCCACAGTTTTGTGCGAATGCGTTTTTCTATCAAAGGATATGTTTTGATAAAAAAGGGCAAGACAATCAAACTTGCGATGATAAATCGAAGTTCAATCGCCATTGCAGGGTCAAACATGGAATAGGCATATTTGCCTGCGGTAAATGAACTTGACCAAATTAATAAAGCGATGATTATATAAATCATGGTAAAATATTTTCAAATAATTGCAAAGTGATTATATCAACCTCTCATCACGCCGAAGCCACGTTGCAATAGAAAACCGAGTACGATTGGTGATTTCCACTTGGTGGAGCAGATTACTATCAAACACCACAAGGCGGTTAAGCTGTGGTAAAAGCCCGGTAGTCTCACCCGTTTTATCCACCACCGTTATCGCACCGCCATTGTCTGATGTCCAGTTATCATTTAAATAAAACACCGCAGAGATGACCCGCTCGTCTCGCCCTTTGGGGTTATCCGAATGCCATTTGTAGCCAAAGCCTGACGGATAGCAAGCATAATGGGCTTCTGATGAGCGAATGCCTGTGTACAGCGTGGCGTTAAAATACCGCCCAAGCTCGTCAATCGCCCCAAGGTACGCCGACCCCACAGGGCAGGACTCATCAATCCAGCGAATGCTGTCGCCACGAATGGCAGTCTCTCGCTCGCCGTGGGTCAGATGAGCTTGCCTGTATTCTATAAATCCGCTCTCGGCTTGTAAGGCGGTCAAGTCGATGGCATGAAAGACATCATCAAGCACCATGGTGCCTGTGGCGATAAAGTCGTCAAGTTTGGGGTCTATTAGGGTGTGCCAGTCGATGGCAAACGGTGTGGTTGTCATGGTGTATTCCTATGTGAAATACCAAATATCAAAATCAAATCCCGAGCATCTCCATCGCTCGCACAAGCTCGCTCTCGCCCTTGGCGGTCAGTTGTACTCTGTGCGTGAGACTCACACAAGGCTTGATAAGCTCTCTTTTTAGCATCTCATCGGCAATGCCTGCTTCCACCAAATCGCCAAAGCGGGTGGGATTGGTCGGGTCGCCCACGATAAGCATCATGGCGGACAACAAGGACAGCTCAAAATCCAGCTCAGGGCTGATGTTATTTGGGTCAAAGGGTGTATCTGCAAACTCGTCAGACTCATCGGCATATTGGGGTGGCATCTCGCCCACGGCTTTGATGACGATAAAGCGGTAGCTGTCAGCGTCATCGCTTTGGGTGATTTTTTCAATGCGAATGCGATGCAACCAATCATCACCAAAATCAAACCAATAATAGATGTATTCTTTTTCGGCTAAATTTAGCTCATCTAGCGTGGTTGATGTGGGGTAGATTTTGTTTTCGCTGACAAATAAGTCATCATCCAACTGCCAACTGCCGTTCAGTAGAACGTGTTCATGGCAATCATTAAACAGCTTATTAAAACTGTCCATTTTGCTCCGAGCGATAAAAAACTGCCAAAGATGTTCATCATGGCGTTCAAACAGGCGAAATATCTCTTGGTGTAATTCATCAAAGCGGATATTGCCCGACACTTCGACAATGCGGTGCAACTCGTTAATAGGATAATGCGGTTCTACTAAGGATATTTTTAGGCGGTAGGTGTTCATGGGGGCTTCCTTTGACGTTGTGGATTTAAGATGATTTTAAAATTTGGGCGTGTCGGGGCGAATCACATTGCCCAAAGGCACGCCCGCCCCATAGCGCCATTTATTTTTTGTTGAGTGATTTTGGCTTTTTGTCCTGCTCGCTTGTGTGCTGTTTTAGCCAGTCCAACGCATCTTTTTGCCAAAACCGCCCATACTGTTGCCAAAACTCATAAGCCTGTGCAGGACTGCCAACCATAATACCACCATGAGCATAGCCGTCTGATGGTATGGTGTGGCGTTTTTTTAATAATTCTTTGGCACACAAAGGAAACTCTTGGATGGCTTTTTTTAGGTATTTGTCGGCACTTTTTTGCCCCAATTGCCATGACGCAAACGCCACACCATAAACGATACTGGGGTCAAAATCATCGGGGTAGGTTTTGTATAATTTGATGACTTCTTTGTATTTTTTGCAAAATAATAAGGATTGGACATACTCATGGCGTATGCCTAGATTGTCGGTCGGGCAGGCTTTTAACAAACGCTGTTGGATAAACATCACTTGTCTTATGTCATGACACCGCTCCATGATTTCTTGGGCGTAGCGAGCGTAGGCACGCAGAAAGGGGCGGTTTTCAACAAATCCCCAGTGCAACTCATCTTTTTGCCAATCAAATCCTGCCTGTGCTAAGGCGTTAAGCCCAATGAGTACCGCCATGTTTAGTCGCATAAATCCTTTGTCTACAAACCAATCTGGGGCAAATTCGTAGGCGTTATACAAAAAGTCAATTCTTTGGGGGTATTTATCACAAAGTTTGTCTATCTTTTGGTAGGCTTTGTCTTCGGTTTTGGTGTTGTGGCTGTTGAATAACTCTTCTAAGGCGTTATCCATGTCAATGTCTGCTTGGGGCATGTCCATGCTAATATCGTCCAAAAAATCCTTGTCGGTCAGCATTTTTTCCATGAATAATTCAAAAGCTTTTTCTTCGGACTTGATGTCTTCTTTGTCCAATAACGCAAGCACCTCAGGCAATTCGTTTTGAAATCTTGCCATGGTTTGGGGTTTTGGTTCATGATTGTTGGCAGAATCATGATAATGAAACAGCCAATCACCGCCATCATTAGAAACATATGTAGAGCAAACTCTCATAACATCTCCTGTTTTTTAATCTGATTTTACAAAAGAGCGAATATCTCGCCCCATGTCATTAAGCCATTAAGTCATCACGTATCAATATCCGCATTCAACGCATTTTCTTCAATAAACACCCGTCTTGGCTCAACCTCATCGCCCATTAAGCAGTTAAACAGGCGGTCGGCTTCAATGGCATCTTCTATTGTGATTTTGAGCATATTGCGGTTTTCGGGGTCCATGGTCGTCTCCCAAAGCTGGTCGGCATTCATCTCGCCCAAGCCCTTATAACGCTGAATGGAAAGCCCACGGCGAGCCTCCGCCATAAACTGCTCCCACAAATGGTCAAAATCTTTGACCGCAAAATCCTTATCACCCCGCCTGATAAAGCTCTCATCGGTCAGTAGCGTGTTCCAAGTGCTTGATAATTTTAATAATTTGGCATATTCGCCCGAATTGACAAATAAGGGGTCAAGCGTATAATGCTGGGGCAGTTTATGTACAAAGATTGTGATTTTTGGCAAAAATGTTTGGGTAGTTTCATTGTCTGCACCGCCCACAGCCTCTAGGCTTACCTGTGGCAAAAGCTCGCTTGCTTTGTCATTTAGCACGTTTAGCAATTTGTCCGCCCATGCCTGCAACGCCACTTTGTCTTTTAGCATCTCATTTTCTAGCTTTGGCACAAAGGTTAGGGTGTCAATCAGGCTCTCTGGATATTTTTGGCTTAGGCGGTTTTTGGTGTTTTGAGCAAGGCTATAATCATTCAACAGACTCTCCAACGCCTCGCCACGAATGGCGGGGGTATCTTTACTCAAAAACAGTTGGTTGTCGTCAATCGTGGACGAGAGCAGATAAGATTTTAGAGCATCATTGTCTTTTAGGTACAGCTCTTGCTTGCCTTTTTTGACCTTATAAAGTGGGGGCTGGGCGATGTAGATATGTCCACGCTCGATAAGCTCTGGCGTTTGACGGAAAAAGAACGTCAGCAGTAGCGTGCGAATGTGCGAGCCGTCCACGTCAGCATCCGTCATGATGATGATTTTGTGATAGCGAAGTTTGTCGGGATTGTACTCATCCTTGCCAATGCCTGTGCCTAGGGCAGTGATGAGCGTGCCAACTTCGGCAGATGACAGCATTTTGTCAAAACGGGCTCGCTCCACGTTTAGGATTTTACCTTTTAAGGGCAAAATGGCTTGCGTTTTTCGGCTACGTCCTTGCTTGGCAGACCCGCCTGCACTGTCCCCTTCCACAAGGTACAGCTCGGACAAGGCAGGGTCTTTTTCTTGGCAGTCCGCCAATTTACCCGGTAGTCCTGCGATGTCTAGCGTGGTCTTACGGCGGGTCATCTCACGGGCTTTGCGGGCAGCTTCTCTTGCTCGGGCAGCGTCTAGGATTTTACCTGCGATTGCTTTGGCAGACGCTGGATTTTCAAGCAAAAACTCGGACAGCTTTTCGTGCATGACCGTTTCAACGGCAGATTTGACTTCGCTGGATACAAGTTTGTCTTTGGTCTGTGAGCTAAATTTGGGGTCTGGCACTTTGACCGACACAATCGCCACAAGCCCCTCACGAGCGTCATCGCCCGTTACCGCCACCTTTTCTTTTTTGCCGATGTTTTCGCTATCCATATAGGCGTTTAGACAACGAGTCAGAGCCGAGCGAAAGCCTGATAAGTGCGTGCCACCGTCTCGTTGGGGAATGTTGTTGGTAAAACAAAGTACCTTTTCGTTATAACTGTCCGACCACTGCAAGGCGACTTCCACGCCAATGCCGTCTGTACTTTGGGCGGTAAAATGAAAAATGTCGTTTAGGGTTTGTTTGCCGTCATTGATGTAGCCGACAAATTCGCCAAGACCGCCTTTGTGTTCAAAGATGTGCTGAGTGCCGTCTCGCTCATCGGTTAAGACGATACGCACGCCTGAGTTCAAAAAGGAGAGTTCACGCAAGCGTTTGGCAAGAATGTCATAATCAAAAATCGTTCCCGTAAAAATCTCATCGCTTGGATAAAAGCGAACTTCGGTGCCTTTTTTGTCAGTTTTGTCAAGGCGTTTTAGGGGAAAATCAGGCACACCATCCGTGTAGTCTTGGGTATGGGCGTAGCCGTCCCGCCAGATGGTAAGCATAAGTTTCTTAGACAACGCATTGACCACCGACACGCCCACGCCATGCAGACCGCCTGAGACTTTGTAGTTGTTGTCGTCAAACTTGCCCCCTGCGTGAAGCACCGTCATGATGACCTCGGCTGCCGACACGCCCTCCTCGGGGTGAATGTCCACAGGAATGCCACGCCCGTTGTCCGCCACCGACACCGACTCATCGGCATGAATGGTAACCAGCACTTCATCGCAATGCCCAGCGAGTGCCTCGTCAATGGCGTTATCCACCACCTCAAACACCATGTGATGTAGCCCTGAACCGTCATCGGTGTCGCCAATGTACATACCAGGGCGGACTCGCACCGCTTCTAATCCACGCAAAACTCGCACGCTACTGGCATTGTAGTCGTTGGTAGGAAGTTGCTCGCTCATAAAAATCCTTTGGCATACGCCTAATTCTTTGAAAAATGTGGGTTATTATAGCATTTTTTGCCCAAAAAAGCACAGCTAAAAGGTTTGGCTTGGCGATGATGTTTCACGTGAAACGCTATTTATATATGTAAAGCTAACAAAATTGAATTTTACTACGAAAAACGTTTGCCACAAGCTTGCCTGCGGGTCGGTTTCCGTCATGGTTCGACTTAGCTCACCACGAACGAAAAACCGTAGCACTTTTTCATTTTGTAGAGTGTATCATCAGTCCATTTATCAAGACAATCCATGGTGATAACCCCAAGACAACCAAGACAACCCAGCCAAATAACTTTTAGCCAAAAAACAGCAAAACCGCAAATAAACATTTGCGGTTTTGCTGTATAGGAGATGTTGTCCCGTATGTCCATAACTTCTATCCATAATATCAGCGTTCATCCGTATTGGTATGTCCGTGTACCCTCTCCTTGCTGATGAGTGTATTATGCCAAAACGGCAACCATAAGAAAATACGCAAAAATCGCAAAGTTTTGTCAGTATTCTCTTACAAATTCAAAATCAATCATCACCCCCAGCTCTCACCTTGCTTATTGTGCTGTGTCCGTCATCGCTTATCATCAGATAGACTTCACAGTTTTTGGGGCGGACGGCAAGTTCAAATTCTCTAAATTTTATCATATTAAACAGGCGTGGACACTCGCCCCCATGATAGCCAAGCATCAATTGCCACATGAGCATACCCAGCCACATACCATGCGTAAAGACCACATAAGTGCCGTCTGGCAAAGCATCAAACGCATCACGCACCGCCTTAACACGCTCTGCAAGGTTTGCAAAATTATCGGTTGTGGGGCTGTCGGTGTGGGTTTTGTCATTATTTGCCCAGTAGTCGTCCGCCATTTTGACGATTTGGGGTAGGGTCAAATCCTTGATATGCTCATAATCTAGGTAATTAAACTCTCTTAAATCATCAATCTGTACAGGGGTCATGCCCGTCCTATCCAAATAAGGCTGTGCCGTCTGGTGCGTGCGAATGTAGGACGACACAAAAACCTTATCAGGCGTAGGGACGTGCGTGATGAGCCAGTCCGCCACGTCTGTCGCTTGGTTTTGCCCGAGCTTGGTAATGGCAATCTTATGGTTTGGACGAATGGCGTGTCCTGCATTGGATTCGGATTGGGCGTGGCGGATTAGGTAGAATTTTTTCATGGCGGTTTGGGTTTGGACTTATGCTTGATTTTGGGACTGGCAGTGTGATGATTGTAGCGTGATTATCTGAAAAATGCAATGAATGGGCGTGGGTTTGGGCGGTGTGGTGTGCACTCTACAAGGCTAGCATACCTTTACAAACCCGTGGTAAACATCAAGTTTGTTTGGTGTAATTTTTTAAAATTAAGTGGTCGGATAGTCATTTTTCATGTAAAAAATAAGGCTCTGGTTCAAAAAGTATGCTACAAAGAAAACCGTTCGTGGCGAGCTTGGGAAACCTAACGGTTTTCCTACCCGCAGGCAGGCTCAGGGCGAACGGAAAACCTAGTTTGGCATACTTTTTAGACCACTACCAAA
>NZ_AUGF01000058.1 GCF_000426885.1 Moraxella caprae DSM 19149
CAAGGCATACAGCATTTATACAAGCAAGCCTTTACGCCACTAAAACAAACTAAGAAATATCCACTTGTACAAGAAGCCAAAGATTATAACGCATTATTGTCTAAAACACGGGTGAGAGTAGAACATATCTTTGCCAAGTTTAAGGCCTTTAAAATGTTCTCAACCACCTATCGTAAATCATTGGCAAGATTTGAACTTAGGGTAAAGCTCGTGTTTGGGTGGATTGGGTAGTTTTGCAGGATGTCTAACGTTTAACATCACTGGCATTCGTGACATCTCCTTTGGTGATACTGCCACTGATGTACTGGTGAATCTCTTCTTTTTGTTGTTTAAATTTGTCATGAGGGGTACTGCCATCAGGCTTTTTAAAGGGCGTGATTAGAAAATCACGTTCATGTTTTGGGGCATTAGGGTCGGACAATCCATGCTTTTGTAGTTGTATCTCTTTCCAATAATTTAACCGTGCCACATCTCGCCTTTGCTGATAAACATCCAAGTGCTTGCCTGTCTGCAAATCTATCTTAGCAAAAACAAAGTTTAACTCCAATCGCCCTTTATCTGTGTGCTCCACCCAGTAACAAGCATAACGGGTCGCATCAAAGTTAGGCAGTAACGCCTCCTCAAATGAGACCATAAGCTCTTGTTTTTGTTTTTCATCTAAGTTTTCACTCTCATCAAATGACAAACAGCCACTGGTATAAGTACTACTGGCATTGGCATAATCCAACAAATCAATCTGCCGACTGGTGTGCATCTCATCGCCTCTAATAATGCGTGCCACCCCTTGATTGGCTCGGTTGTCAAGCAGATAATCCTTCACGCTTTTAGAGGAAGTATTACCCCCACCTTTTAGACCTTGTTTAAAAAATTTAACCAGCACGTCAAGATTCCTCAATCGATTGGGTTAGACCATGAAGCTCTTTATAAATCTCTGATAACGTCAAATTTAGCTCAATAATATCAAGCTCTTCTAATTTATTTTGTGCTTTTTTGGTGTTGGCAACTTTGGCAATTTGATTGATGTTACTGCCAATGCGTGCAATCTGTGAGAGCAGTTTTGCATCGTGCTTTCTTTGTTTTTGATTCACCATCGGTTGAGACAAAATGGCGTGACGACAATAAGTTACTAAAGGATAACCTGCTTGACTTGCTTTTATTTTTGCTTGCAGATATTCATCATTAAACATCGTGATATGTATGGCTTTACTTCTTTTAAGGCGAGCTTTCTGTTTGGGAATGATGGCATAAAAAAGATAAATTCCATCAGGCGTATGATGGCACTGCTCAAACGATAACACGCCATAATTTGGCACAATTGGGTGCATGCTGGGCAGAGCATAACGAATTATTTTTATTTTTTTATTAGGCATACATCACCACCATTACAATCATTTATCTTGCTAAATAACCACACCAACCCACTATCGTGGGTTGGGCAACCCGATAGGGTTGCAGGGGGGGGTTCAAAGGGGGGGGGTGTTTTTTACCACCCTTGCCAGTCATGCTGTCTGTGTCATTTTTAGTGGAGCGGTAGCGGAACGTGAAAATGATATAGATAGCTATGCTGGCTTATATTATTTTCTGTAAATCATCAAGTCTTAAAACAATCCCTAAATAACCACTGACGTTTTTATTTTGAGGGGAGAAGTTATCTTTACTTTTATACGCAAGTTTGCTGATTAAGTCAAGATGGTGCGAAGATGTTTTTAGGTTGACTTTAATGGTTGGTAGAATTTAAATGACGGGCGGTCAGTGGATTTGTGGGCTATTGATGATATAATGAGAGTATGATTAATCAACCAAGTGGTGTAAAGTATGGCATATCAAAAGAAACGTTCATTTCGTAGTGAAAATGAGCTTGAAGCCAAAATCAAAGAAATGCAAAAAGAATTAGAATGGGTCAAAAAGATGAATGCGGTCAAGCCCATTTATCAAGATTTGATGGAGATTCTAATCACCAATGATGATGCCACACTCAGAGCCTTCATTAATGAGGCCAGCAAAGAGCTACCTAAAAAAACATCAAAGACAGCTCTCAGAGGTGCATGATTGGATTGTGCCAGATAAAAAGACAAATAATGACAAAACGGCACAACAAACAGCTCATATCACGCCAGAAGATACTGACATGACTCAGGACTTTTTTAGTGGCAATTGATGGGTTTGATGAGTCTGGTGGGTTAAAGTCTTATATTGCGAGTGTTAAAACTTACTATAGGCAATTCCCATAATCTCTGCCATCACAAATACATAATCAAAGTTTTTATGAGCCACGCCCTCCGCCCTATCTTGAGAGAATTGCTTTTGTTTGATGGCGGTTATCTTTTTGGCGGTTTCATCCAATATCGCTGTCTGCTCAGGGTGGGGCAGACTCTCAAAGTGAGCAATAAAACGCAAATGCCGTGCCTGAGCAGGGGTAATCTTCGATGATTTAGAATCAGGTTCGGATTTGGGTAGGGGTGTAACATTGTCTTTAGCTTTTACTGGTGCCTTGCCATGCTTTTTTGAAGTTTTAATCACCGCTTGCGATGCCAAAGCAGGCTTTATCTTTTCAAGTGACAAAGCCTCTTTCGGGGTCAGTTTGCCATCCCTTAGGCGGTCAATCTCTCGGCTGGGAAAATGACGATACAAGGTCTTGGCAGGGATGTTGGTCTGTTTTGCTACATCCGCATAACGCTGACCTTCCAACAATAACCGCTTAGCTAGGTTTAAACGGTCTTGGTCAGTGGCTCGTCTGCCAACCTTGCCCCCGTTCTCAATATATGCTCGATAGCCCTGTTCTGTGCGTTCTTTGATGGTGGCACGTTCTAGTTCAGCAATGGCTCCCATGACTGTTAAAAACATCTTGCCCGTGGGCGTGGAAGTGTCAATATTTTCTGAGACTGACTTAAATTCAATGCCACGAGCAGTCAAATCCTCAACAATCTCAAGCAGATGCCTCGTATTTCTCGCCAAACGGTCAAAGCGGTACACCAGTAGCGTGTCACCCTTGACAAGCTTAGAGAGCAGTTTAGCAAGCTCTGGGCGGTCTGTGCTTGCCCCACTTCTTGTTTCACTGACAATCTTGTCGGCACCCTGCTCTTTAAGCCGAGCTCGCTGAGTAGAAAGACTGGTGCCACGCTCTTGCCCACTGGTGGAGACCCTAATATAGCCGTAAATCATGACTTTTGCCTAGATAATTTTGAGAAGGATTACGAGAATTTTGACATTATACAAAGCCAAGCACCAGCGAGTCAAATTAAATTTTCTCAAAATCTAGGGGTTTTGGGAATTATTTGCATTCAATTATAAATAATTCCACAAACCTCACTGCTTTATTTGCAAAAAGTCCAAATTTAAATGTCTAAAATCGGTCAGCTTTTCAAATTTATACTGCTCCATTTCAAATACACCGGCAAAATCGCCATCGTTATAGCGAATCTGTTGTAAACCTTGCAAATGATTTGGGTCAATATTTCTGGCCAAATACATATTAATCAAACGATGCTCTGCTTTTATCTTCTCAAAAATATCTTTGGCTCTGTCAAGCTCAATTTTCTCCTTGGCTTTTTTAGCCTGCTTTTCTGCTTTTTCACGTTCTTTTTTCTTTTTTGTTTCTAGCTCAGCTTGGCGATGTTGCTCTAAGGCTTGCTTGATAAGGTTGTTTCGATGCTCTTCACCTGCTCCAATGTTGTCGGCATAGATATTTTTTTCATTAACAATTTCACGTTCCTTGTCGGTTAAACTATCAAATATATCAACGGTATTAGCATCTCTTTCTTTGTCTTTTGCTTTTGAAATTGTTAATTTTCCTTTTGACTTTTGAGTAACAACAAAGGTAAACCCAACAATCTTACGTCCATTTTTATGTTGCTCATAAGTGATATCAATATCAGTTTTATCATTAACTTGCTTAACAGCAAAATCAATAACTTTACGCTTTAGAGTTTCCATTCTTGGGTATTCATCATTAATCACACCCAAACGATTTCGTAGCTCATCAATGTCAAACATAGGCGTCCTACCTTTAGTACGCCATGCAATAATAATCTCATACAAACGCACCGCATATTTACTGGTCAATCCTGCTACTTGTTCCAACTCATAACTGGTAAAATTCTTCTCAAGCAGTGTTATCAGAGGGGCAACATCATCAGAGAATTTCAACCTAACAATCGCCTCGTTTTCCACATAGGAGACGCTTTGAACCCAACGGCTCGTAATCGTCTCCTTATTACCTTTCGGTGTTAGCTTCTGATAAGTAAACCTGCGTTCAAACAAATGACTACACGCATCTTTTAGAGCCTGATACGCAACATTCCTATGGACACCAAACTCATTGATGTAATTCTCAGCACAAATAGTCAAGAAATCATCTGATTTAATTTCCTGATTCGTTCTTCTTGCCTCAACCACTGCAAGTAAAATAAGACGTTGTTCCACCAACTCAAGATTGTAACTGGCATTGATGAGTGCATTATCTTTAACAACGAGATTTTTATTCATACAATTTCTAATTATGCAAGGTAAACGGTGCTATATAAATTAGCACCTAAAAACAATAAAGGTGTTATTATACCTTATTTTGACAAAGGTGTCAAATGCAAGGTAAACGGTGCTATAATGCAAGGTAAACGGTGCTATAATTCCTCTATATCCCTTTATTTACAAGGCTTTCAGGACGCCTAAAAATATTAAAAATATTAAAAATAAAAAGCAAAAAATCACAAAAAGCGTGATTTTTTGCTTTACTTATTTAATTTTTAAACTTTCTTAAACCCACTCACCCACAATTCTCCACAAATCATCATAAAAACATTGCACTATTTCCACAAATTTTATAGAATAAATCTCATTTATTTATTTTTTGTATTTGATTATTTTTAGGAATATCTAATGAACCGCAATTGCTACCGCGTCATCTTTAATAAAAACCTAGGTCATTTGGTTGTGGTTTCTGAAAAAACTCGCTCGGCTGGCAAATCCGATAACTCAAGCATGGGCGGTAGTATGCCGGCTGCGTCATCACCTGTTGGTTTTGGTTTAAAGACTCTGACACTATCACTTCTGTTTAGTCTGGGCATGACTGCCCATGCTGGCACGCCCACCACCATCACCGCCGACCCATCTGCCGATAAATCATTACAACCCATTGTTCTGCCTACCGCCAGTGGTATCGTCTCTGTCAATATCGCCACACCCAATGATAAAGGGCTATCCAATAATCACTACAGCCAATTTGATGTCAGCAGTACAGGTGCTGTATTAAATAACAACCGTAAAGCAGTCAATACCCAAATCGCAGGATATGTACAAGCCAACCCCTTTATGGCAAAAGGTGAGGCATCCACCATCTTAAATCAAATTAATTCTAACAACCCAAGTCATCTGGGTGGCTTTATTGAAATTGCAGGACAAAAAGCCGATGTCATCATTGCCAATCCATCAGGGCTTGTGGTGAATGGCGCTGGCTTTATCAATGCAGGTAATGTACATCTTGTGGCTGCAAATGGCAAGTTTGACCAAGGACAAATCACCGGTTATCAAGTCAATACCGGCAACATTGAAGTTAATGGTAAGCTTAACCTACAAAACACTGATTATGCTGCATTGATTGCTAAAACCGCCCAAATCAATGATGAGATTTACGCAGGCAGCGTACTAGATATTGTCACAGGGGAGAATACAGTTACTCTGCAAGATGGTAAATTTAACCAACTTTCTGCTGCCCACAAAAATGACGGTGCAAGCAGCACAAACCAAACAGGTATTGCCCTAGATGTCGCTGCCTTAGGTGGCATGTATGCAGGTAAAATCCGTCTTATTGGCACAGACAAAGGCTTTGGTGTTAACAACCAAGGGATGATTGCAGCAACTGGCAGCGGTGTACAAGCTGGTACAGGCACGCTCACTCTTGATCATCAAGGCAATCTTGTTAATACTGGCATAGTGTCTGCCAAAGATAAACTTGCCGTCAACACCCATAATCATTCTGTTCAAAACGATGGCACGCTACTTGGTGAACAATCCGACATTGCCATTGACACCGCCAAGCTCACCAACACAGGCACCATTGCCAGCACTCAAAACACTAAGATAACTGCCACAAACGCCATTGACAATCAAGGCAGTATGTATGGTGGTGTCTTACAAGTTAGCACTGATGAACTCACCAATACTGGTAAGCTTGTCCAAACAGGTACAGGTAAGCTCACTATTAGTACCCATACACTTACCAACACCAACAAAGCTGCAATTGGTCAAAGCCTGTATGAAAAAACCCAACTTAAAGCACCCTCTGTGCCAAGTACCGATCAAAGTGCTGGTACGGTAAGCCATCAGCCAGCAGACAATACAACAACAAATAACTCAAATAATGGCGCAAACACACCCAATCCATCAACCGATACGCCATCTGCCAACGGTTTTATCAGCACCACCAAGTCTTTAAACAATACAGGTGACAAAGCACTCATCACCGCCACAGGTGATATTGGTATCACCGCCAATCAGACAAGAAACACCCATCAGGCATCCATTGATGCGCAAAGCTTTACCACCAACACCCTTGCCAACACCGACAGTAAAATCGCCCTAGATGACATCCACTGGCAATTAACCAGCTTTGACAACAGCAAAGGCGATATTAGCGCCAAAGATGGTATGGTGATTGAGAGTGGGTCTACCATCATTAACGCAGAGGGTAGTTTGACAAGCGGTGGGGATATGGTGCTTGTTGCCAAGAATGAGTTTAATAATAGCGATGGTGTTACACAAAGTGCCGGCGGTGCATCTATCACAGCGAGCAGTATCATTAATAATCAAGGCATGATTCACAGTGCTCATGCCTTGACACTAAGTGCTGATGGCACACTGACCAACAATGATGGCGTCATTAGTGGTACTCAAAACACAACCGTTGCTACCAAAACAGCCATTGATAATGCGGATGGTCGCATTCAGAGTCATGGCAAGCTTAGCATTAACACACGGCAATTAAATAGCACGGGTACGATTTACGCAGCCCAAGATACAGCCATTACTGCCAGCCATATTAACAATGAACAAGCAGGTCTGATTGCCAGTGCCAAGGATGTCCGTATTGACACTCAAAGCTTAACAAGTGCTGGCACCATCAGTGCAGGTATGCAAAGTGATGGTAAACTTGGTAATACACCAGCCAATATCAGCATCCAAGCAACAGAAGGTATTCGTAATAATGGCAATGCTATTGCGACAGGCACACTGACGCTAAATGCCAATACTATCAATCTTGATGACAGCAAAACCCAGGCTGACAATATCACACTCTTAGCACAAGACACCATTAGTACACGCAAAACCAGTACTGTCGCTAGCAATAGCCTTGCCATCACAGCGCCAAACAAACTGGATAATAGCGAGGGTATACTAAGTGCCAATGAGATGATTGTTAATACTGATGTCTTGGATAATCGTCAAGGCACCATTAGTCAAGCTGGTAAAACAGCGTTATCATTGGCAATTAAACGCAGCATTGATAATACCTTAGGTACTATTAGTACTAACAGTGATAAACTTAAGATTGATACCAATCAGCTTATTAATCAACAAGGTGCCATCCACCACGCAGGCGTAGGTGAGCTTCATGTAAAATCAGAAAATCTAAATAACAACCAAGGCGAACTATTAAGTCTAGGCACTCAAACACTAAACATCAACAAAACCATTGATAACAGCCAAGGTGTCATCTCGGCAACTGGCTTTACCATCAACGCAGATGGTTTGGATAATACCGCAGGTCTACTGCAAGCCACCGATAAAGAGGCTGACAATTCTTTAAATATTGACAGTACCCTTGATAATAATAAACTTGCCAGAGAGCAAGGCAGTATTGATGTTGCTGGTAATTTGGTACTCACTGCCAAAGCTTTACAAAACCAAGGTGCGATCACTGCCAATAATCTTAAGGCGACCGTAGCCAATGTTAATAACACTGGTGCTATCGGTGTCAGAGGTAATATACAAATCGCTAGCAGTCAAGACATTGATAATACAGGTAATATCAGTGCAGCAGGTAACATCACCTTAAATGCCAATAATATCATCAGTCATCAAGGTGTCATGATGGCAGCTGACAATATTACAGCCACTGCCAATCGCTTAAACTTCAATCAATCCACGAGCAGTGCAGACAATATTAGCTTATCAGCACAAGCGGATATACACCATAATCAAGGGGCAACAGTTGCCAACAATAAGCTTAGCTTAAAAAATACAAGTGCCATCTATAATCAAGGCGGTGTATTATCAGCCAATCACACAAGTATTGACACCAAAGATTTGCAAAATGGTGGCATTATCCAAGCGGATGTGCTTGCCATTAAACAGCAAGCGGATTATACGCACACCGATAATGACAAACTGCTTGCAAATAACTTACAGTTTAGCACTGACGGCAAGATTATCAATCAAAGCCAATTAATTGCCAACCAAGACTTAACGCTTGGTGCAAATCATATTGATAACACCCAAACAGGCACCATTAGTAGTGGCAATCACACACAAATAACCAGCCAAACCAGCATCAATAACCAAGGCCTAATCAATGGCGAAACCACGGTGATTAAAGCCAAGGAGACAATCAACAATCAGTCAGGCGGTCGTATTTATGGCACGCACCTTGCCATACAAGCCGACACACTAAATAACACACCAGCCAAAGCAGAACAATCAGATGGCAAGTACACCGCCCCTGTGATTGCAGCCAGACAGCGTCTAGATATTGGTGTAAAAACGCTTAATAACAACCCCAATCCAGACAGAGCGGGCAAATTTAACGAAAACTTCGACAGTCAAGCCTTAATCACAAGCCTTGGTAGCCTGCACATTGGTGGCAGTCTTGATGACAATCATCACGCCACAGGCAAAGCACAGACGGTTGTTAATAAAGGTGCGACGATAGAGTCTGGTGGGGGGATGGTGATTGACACCAAAACCCTACTAAATGGCAATGCCGATTTTAAAAAGCATAAGGTTGAAGTGATAGAAGAATCTGTTCGTAAGCAAACGCTTTACCGTGCCCATGAACAAGCTTCTACAATACCTGCTGCTCAAAAAAGCACCGATACCGCTGATTTGGATAAAAAGCCAATGGCGGGGCTATTTGACTGCCCTCCTGACAGTGACTGCATTATTAATTACGACAATGACTCTGTCATCTGGACACACTTTGGGATTGAACCGCCCAAAGAACCCATTCCAGACATCAAAGCCAAAGATCTGTTGGATGAACCTGAGTTGCCAGAGGGGGAAGATGCTCAAAGCTGTACTTTAGCAGGTGCAGACAATCAAGCTTGTACGCAATATAAAGAAGCGTTGGCTCACTACACCAAAGTGATGGGTCCATTATTAAAATGGGAAGAGGAAAATTCTACAGCAATTGAGGCTTTGCAATTGGCTATCAGGGAGCATAACCGCCAATTTGCAAAAAGTGATTCCGACTTAGCTTTAAACATCTATACCACAGATGAAGCTTATTTGGGTCCAACCAGCAAAAAAGGTGCACCAGAAGGTGCTTTGTATGTTAGAGATATTAATGGTATTGGTCGTTTTGCAACCGAAGAAGTGGATGTTATTACCACAGACTTTGTTGTCTATGAAGATAAAACACTAGCCTCTGACCCAGCTCGTATGGTAGCAGGTGCTAATCTTGTTGTGTATGGCGATACTCTGATTAATGACAAAAGCCAAATGAGTGCAGGTGCTGGCTTTTTGGTGGTTGGTGATACGGTTGTCCAAACCCCTGATAATGGATTGTATGGCGAAAAAGTCAAGCAAACAGAAAATGGTTACTTTACCAGATACACTGTGGAGTCGTCAGCTGGCGGTCGCCGCCACAAACGAGTACCCACCAACAGTGGCGCCTTTGTACAAGAATTTGCACCGCTAGATGCTTACCAGCTTCCCATTCTAAATGCTACCATCAATACAATACCTGTATCAACGAAGCATCCACCAGATGCTCTAAGCAGTAATGATAACCAAGCACTGCTTGATGCCTTGCAAGCCAACCAAGCCAATCTCTCTGCTACTGCTCAAGCAAAGCTAACAGCACTGCTATCAGTCAAACAATCAGGGCAGGATGTGGATGAGGCTGTGCTGGCAAGCTTGGTAAATGAGTTAGAACACAGCATTGCTAATAATCAAGCAGTAGTGGTGACGAAAACTGATAACACCATCAATCTGCCAAACTCAAGCCTCTACACCATCAACGCTGATAACCCAAATCTGCCTGTGGTACAGACTGACCCTGCTTTTACCAATTACAAACAGTGGCTTGGCTCAGATTATATGCTAAAAGCAATACAATCAGACCCAAATCACATCCATAAACGTCTATCTGATGGTTATGGCGAACAAGCGCGTATTAAAGATGAGTATTACCTACTGACAGGCAGACACATCAACACCGATTATCACAGTAATGAAGAAGCCTTTAAACAGTTGATGGATAATGGCATCACGGCAGCCAAACAATTCGGCTACACGCTTGGCACAGCACTCACGCCTGATCAGATGGCAAACTTGACCAGCGACATCGTCTGGTTGGTGAAACAGTCCATCACCTATACCACCAAAGATAAAGATGGCAATAGCATCACCAAAACCGAGGATGTCTTAGTACCCAAGCTGTATCTAAGATCTGCCAACATCGCCACAGGCACACTTAGTCCTGATGGCAGATACAGTGCTGTCTCAGCAAGAAATATCAACATGCAGCTGACTGGCGATCTTGACAATAATGGCAACCTCATCGCCAAAGATACTGCTGCCATCACCGCAAACAATGTCAATAACACAGGCGTCATTAATGGCGACTTTGTTAAGATAAGCACAAACAACGACCTCATCAACCACGGCACCCTACACGCAAACAGTGCCATGGGTCTTGATGCCAAAAACCGCATCATGAGCCAAAGCCTAACCACCACCCAAACAAACACGCAAGGCAGAAGTAGTTCAAGCAGAACTGACTTAAGCCAAATCGCCACCATCAGTGTTGGTGAGGGCTTAAAAGACAAAACCGATGATAATGGCAAGCCATTAACCACCCTAAGTCTGCGTGGCAATCAGATCATCTATCAAGGTGCCACATCAGACAACGCTGGCGGCAATACCCAAATGACCGCCAAAAACGGCATTGACATCACCACCATCACCACAAGCAATCACATCAGTGCTGTGGCAGATGACAACAATTACTTTAAGTACAGTCAAACTACCGATGTAGGCTCAAATATTACAAGCTATGGTGACACCATCATCAGAACCACAGGCAAAAACGCAGACATCAACATCAAAGGCTCGCATCTAAATGCCACTGGCACCACAGCACTGATTGCCACAGGCGACATCAGCATCACTGAAGGCCGTGCTACCCAAAGCTTGGATACGGCAAGTAAATTTACTGACAAAGGCATACTAAGCAAAAAGACCACCCAAACTACCCATCAGATGGATAGCAATACCAGTATTCAAAGTACGGTGGGTGGTGAAAATATTCTTATCAAATCAGGTGG
>NZ_AUGF01000059.1 GCF_000426885.1 Moraxella caprae DSM 19149
GGCTTATGTCTGTGTGGTATCCATGGTTCTTGTTATCGGCTATTTAATCGGATATCAGGCGTTTAAGTTTATTAAGAGATTTTTTGAGCTACTACATGTCTCTTGGGGTGCATCTCATTTGGGGTTTGTCAAAATTTTTATTTTATTGGCGATCGTATCAACACCCATCATGTTGCTACTGTATTTTTATTGTTGGTATTTTGTCGTCATACCGTCTGATGGGAAGTGTACTTTCTATTTTAGCCATTTCTTTAGTTTGCCATAAGTTCGGACGGGCAATCTCTTTTTCTATTCGTCTTAGGGAGTTGATGAGTAACGAAAAATATTATCAGATTTTTATGGCTTTTATTTTTGTGTATGTGGTCGTTTCTGCGTTTTCGATAGGGTATTTGCGTTCAGCCTTTTTTACGGGTTATGATATTATTGAAGTAGAGAATCGCCCTTATTATATCTTGGTGGCAAACGGTGATGAAGGGTTTATCTTGGGTGAGAACATCAAGCATAACAGCCATTTTATCTTTTTTGATCGCAAAACTTTAAATCATTACACCATACACATCACACCATCTCCTTACCTACCCTATAAAAACCAACTATCAGCACAAATATATCACCAAGAATAAGCAATATTTGACAATTTGTATAGTAAATTCTATTCAAAGCACAACAGAGGTTTTCTGTTCGTGGTGAGCTATGCCCACCCATAACGGAGAACCGCTTCACCCGCAGGCATAGCTCAGGGTGAACGGTTTTTGTAGTAAAATTCAATTTTGTTGACTGTACAAGACAGGGCAAATGATGGCAGTGTCATTCAAAGAAAACTGTACTTATCACCCATCATGGACTTATTTAATGGTGAGATTGTCAGTTATGCGACAAAGGATAGACCAACATACGCATTGGTCAAAGAGATGTTAAATGATGCTTTATTAAAGTTAGGTGGTGCAGATAGGTATGATAAGAACAGTAAGAACAATGAAAATAGCAAGCGCATCATTCATTCAGACAGGGGCTGGCATTATCAAATGCACCAGTATCAACAAACCTTAAAAGAGCAAGGCTTAACCCAAAGCATGTCAAGAAAAGGGAACTGCCTTGATGATGCCATGATAGAGAGGCTCGAAGGTACACCAAAGAAGAGATATTTTATGAGACAACCACATTTACATCAAGCGATGAGCTTAAAACCACCATTGATGAATACATACACTACTACAATCATGATAGAATAAAGAGCAAACTAAAAGGACTAAGTCCTGTGAAGTACAGAAACTTAGTCCAATCAGGGTTAATCAAGCCTTGATGAAAACCTAACCTTTATCTTATGTCTAAGATTTGGGGACAGGTTCGATTCAATGGCTTTTTGATTAAATGAATAACTAAATTATTATGAACCAGTACCTACTGTGCAACCTGTTGGAGCAAACTTGTCTTTCCAACCTGCAACAGTTTTTTTGTTAATAGTACAAGTCCACACACCCTGATTATCACGATTTTGAGAGATTTCAATGCCAGTAATATCTGTGTTCGCATTGCCACCTACGGTACCTGTGATACTACCAGTACCAGCACCAGTAAGAAAACCACCTTTGATTTCTACTTTGCTTAGCAAGTTAGAACGTGGTGAAGTAGATACAGCATCTTGAGCATCTGAGCTTAGACCAATATTTTCTTTCGCTTTAGTATTTTTAGCTGCAGCGGCATCCTTAAGTGCAGGGATTTTACCTTCAAATAGAGCAGCATCCACAGCAGTTTTACCAGCAGCTAGCTCACCCACGATACGAGTGGTTTGAGACTTAGAGATGTAGTCTTGGTAAGCAGGTAGAGCGATTGCAGCTAGGATACCAATAAATGTTATTCATGAATGCGTTTGTCAAAAGGGCGATTTTGGCGAATAACGGCATAGCTGATGGTGAGTAATTTGCGCATGATGGCGATAATAATTTGTTTTTTGGTTTTGCCTTTTTGTTCCATGCGTTTGATGAACTTTTGAAAAGCGGGATATCGACCAAAGCTGACTATGACAGCGGGCATAAAAAGGGCTGAACGTAGTTCTTTTTGTCCACTAAATCCAATGGAAGACTGCTTGTGAATACTAATGCCTGATTGATGATGACGAGGGGCAAGCCCAGCATAGCTTGCTAGATGTTTGGCACTTTGAAATAATGAACCATCTCCAATGGCAACCAGTAAATGTGGCAGTGTCTTTTTGCCAATTCCAGGTATTGTGGCAAGTAGGCTGGCACGGTGATTTAGCTCGGGCGTGCAATTGATGAGTTGCCAAATTTGATGATCGAGCTGTGTGATGCTGTCACTCCAATGACGAATGTTGTCATCAGTATACGATTTCACATAAATAGACAGAGCTTCCTGTCGAGTGCGTTCTTTGATGAGTTGCCGTTTGTGGTGTTCACGTTGTTTTAGAAGGGCAGTCAGTTTTATTTCGTTGTCTGATTTAGGCTGCCATAAAGGTGGATTTTCTTTTGCACCATAGCGTGCCAAGAGAATGGCATCCTGCTTATCTGTCTTGGTGCGTATGCCTAGGCTTTTGGCGTATGCATGAATATATAAGGGGTTGACAATACTTACCTTATGATGATGAGAGATTGCCCAATGAGCTAATTTTTCCCAATAAGCCCCCGTTGCCTCAATAATCAAATGTAAGGTAGATGTGTTATAATGATGTGCTTGAATCCACAATGTTAGCTCTATAAAACCCTGTTGGTCATTTGTGAATGTACAGTTTTGCCAAGTGTTATGGCTAATAAAGCAGGCGTCAAATGTGTTTTTGGCGATATCAATCCCAATGTAAGTTTTAGACATGGTAGTATAAAGCACCAAACTAGTTTGGTAAAGGAGTTGTCTCAACCTAGCTTGCGGGTTTTGCTCCCAGGATACCAAGCGAGTTTTCCCCAATATTATTGCACAATGCATGAATTATAGAGGATTTGATCTATAAATGCAAATTTAACGGTAATTGTTCTATGACCATAAAAAAGAATTCTTCTAAAAAATATCCCGATTGGCTCGTTCATGATTACAAACTGCCAAAGCTTGATTGGCTGCTTTTGGCACAGGCATTGATTTTTTTGCTGATTCCCAATGTTTTTTTGCTGATTGGTGCGTATTTTGTGGGTGTGTCTCGACCTCTTATTAACATTGATTATTTTGTGGCATGTGTGCTATTTGCTCTGCCTTATCGGTTTTTTCGTGTGTTGGCGATGTTGGTGCTGCGCTTTGCACCATAAGTCTTGATGTTGTGATGATGACCATGCAATTATTCCCATTTTTGGATATTTTTGCAGCAATATCACTTGCTCCATTTTTGGTCAATGCCCCCTTGCGTTATATGGTGCTTGTAGGAATTGTGGCGACATATCTTACCGTTATGCCCTTTATTATGAGACGACTTGCCAAACCTTTTATGATTAAGACAGGATGGCTTTATGTGCTATTTGTGTCACTCGTTGGTTTTTTTGCGTATAGCCACTTTAATGAAATCAAATATGTAGATAGACATGGTGAACGATTTGCTCAGTCAGATTACTTTGTCATTCATAGCCAGTACAAACGCTATCGGTGGGTGGCAGATAGTGAATTTGTTAAACATTTTGGCAAAGTACCAACCATGATCCCCATCGACATTGATAACGCCTCTAGCTATTTTGGCAATTCTGATAAAAAATTACTCATTGTGGCAGAGTCATGGGGGGTGGCACGTCATGATAGCACTCAAAAAGATATTTTGGCAGGTATTTACAATCAAACTGACAGACTAGAGTTTATCAAGGACGGTTATTTTGACTTTGCAGGAGCAACGGTGGAAGGTGAGCTTAGGGAGCTGTGTTTGCTTGACGTAGAGGGTGGTTATGCCTTTAATAAAGTTGCTAATAAAGAATTTGACAACTGTTTGCCTAATCAATTAAAGCGGATGGGGTATCATACCATAGGCATGCATGGTGGATTTAGTCAGATTTATGAAAGAGATTTTTTGTATCCAAAAATGGGTTTTGCTGAGACGGTCTTTGCTGAACATCATGGCGACAAAAAACGTTGTGAGGCTTTTAATGGTATTTGTGATAACGAACTGTTTGATATTGTTGCAGAAAGTTTTGCCACCCATGATAAAAACTTCTTTTATTGGCTAACCCTAACCAGTCATTCCCACTACCCTAGAGGTGATATCATCAATCACCGACTAGACTGCAATAAGCACAACCTACCCAAAGGCGATATTTGTAACAACTTTATGCTACACGCCCAGTTTTTTGATGGATTGGGCGAACTTATCAAACGCCCTGAGATGGCAGGTGTTGAGGTGATTGTTGTGGGCGATCATATGCCTCCGCTGATGATGCGGGAGCCTATCCATTCGCACATTCATTGGCAGCGGGTGAGCTGGTTGCATTTTAAGGTTAAAGCATGATGTTAAGAGATTGGTTTTTCGCCAAATTTTGCTACCAAGTTAAAGTCTTCATCAAGGGCGAAGTATGCTCCATTGTATTTTGCCATGACAGATAAGATATACAGCTTGCCGTATTGTTTTTCCAAACTTTGCAGGACGGCTAAATCATCCATGTTTTGAGCAAGAGTACGTCGATTGGCTAGATCGGTTTCTTTAATAACATCCAAAGCTTGTAACATGGACTGATAAGGGTGCTTTCGATCTGGTGTATAGACAGCCGCAGGTAATTTGCCTAGTTTTTCATATTGCGATAATTCGCCCAATTCAAAATCGGTCATCTCGCGTTTATTGATAACCGTTGCTGAGCTTTTGGGGTAGATGATGACTGCTTGAGGTTGTTCTTTGTAGAGTGTGGTCAGACCATATCCCAAGGCGGCAATCTGAACGGCACCAATGATAACAAAGTCAGAGATGATTTCTTTTTTGGGTTTGGCAGGATTATACACCAAAAATGACAACAAAGGTCCTAGCACGACATCCACCAAGAAGACCAAGGTAAGCCCCTGTATTGCCCCCGCCATGGTAAAGTACACGTCAGGATAAGCAAAAAAATATACCCAAGCTACCACAAAACAGAAGATGAGCAACGAGATGGTAAAGTGAGTGATGCCGGCTTTAGCTTTGGTTTTTATCAAAGAGAGGGTAAGTGATGTCATAAAATAAAAGTTGGTACAGAAATTGCTTAATTATATCAGATATTAATTTCTTTACTAGAGTTATGATGAAAAACAATTTAAATGCCCAACAGGGCTTCACCTTAATGGAGTTGATGATTGTGGTAGCAATCATCGGGACGTTGGCAGCGATTGCCTTACCTATGTATCAAGATTATATTGCTAAAGCTCAGGTGAATCGTGTGCATTATGAGATTAATGCAGCTCGCACCATCATTGATTCTATTTTGGCAGATGGACGGTTGCCCACACTTGATCCGCAAGAAGCAGATAGTGATGATAGTTTTGAATACATTGGCATGACAGAAGACCCACAGTCGAATCTAGTGTATATTGCCCACATCGATATTAAAGAGGGTAGATTTAATAAACTGACCGCTGAATTTGGCAAGGATTCTTATACAGCACTGACAGGGGCGAAGCTGTCCATGGTGCGTGGCAATGATGGGTTGTGGTCGTGTGTATTGGAAGAAAGATCATCTGGCTGGAAGGATAAATATACGCCAATATCATGCAGAGAATGATAAAATAAAACCACTCATCACGAGTGGTTTTATTTTTGGGTTATTTAGGATAGTGCAATCAAAACAACACACGCACCTTGATGGTCTGCGGTACGGAACGCAAGCGCTCTAGGGCTTTGGCGGAGTCGTTGTCGTCCACGTCCATGACCAGATAGCCGACATCGCCACGAGTCATCATCGACTGGGCGGTGATGTTGATGCCAGCGTCCGCAAAGGAGGCATTGACCTGCGAGAGTACACCAGGGACGTTTTGGTGAATGTGTAGCAGGCGGTGGCTCTTGTCCGTGAACGGAATGGAGACGTTGGGAAAGTTTACGCTACTTGTCGTGTCGCCCATGTCAGAGTAGCGGACGAATTTGTCAGCGACTTCTAGACCGATGTTGGCTTGGGCTTCTTGGGTAGAACCGCCGACATGGGGGGTGAGAATGACGTTTTCAAAGGCACGAAGGGGCGAGATAAACTCTTCATCAGCCGATTTTGGCTCTTTGGGGAATACGTCAATGGCAGCCCCGAGCAGTTTGCCACTCTCCAAGGCGGCAGCTAAGTCTTCAATATTCACACACCCGCCACGAGCAGCGTTGATAAAGAATGAGCCGTCTTTCATAAGACCAAACTCACGAGCGGTCATCATATTACGGGTGCTAGGCAGGTCAGGGACGTGCAGAGTTACCACGTCAGCTTTTTCTAGGAGTTCATCAAAACTGCCCACTTGCACGGCATTACCCAGTGGCAGTTTGGTCAGCACGTCATGATAGATGACTTTCATGCCCAGTCCTTCGCACAGGACGGACAGCTGTGAGCCGATAGAGCCATAGCCCACGATACCCATGGTCTTGCCACGCACTTCATAGCTGTCTTTGGCAGATTTGTTCCAGCCGCCACGATGGACGACCGCATTTTTTTCAGGAATGCCACGCATGAGCATGATGGTCTCAGCAAGCACCAGCTCGGCGACCGAGCGAGTGTTTGAGTAGGGGGCGTTAAAGACGGGAATGCCCAGCTCTAAGGCGGCGTCCAAATCCACTTGGTTCGTACCGATACAAAAACAGCCGATACAGATGAGTTTTTCGGCAGATTCTAGCACCTTGCGAGTGAGTTGGGTGCGTGAGCGGATGCCGATGAAATGGGCGTCTTTGATTTTTTCGATGAGTTCATCTTCGTCAAGGGCGGTTTTGATGTATTCGATGTTGGTGTAGCCAGCTTCGTTTAGCACTTTTAGGGCGTTGTCATGCACGCCTTCTAAGAGCAAAAAGCGGATTTTGTCTTTGTTAAGGGATAAAGTCATGAAAAATCCTTACAATAAAGAGTAGTTGGCAAAGGCATAGTTATACACCCATTTGGCAGATTTTGCAAAGGGTTTTGGGCGTTTTTTGTAACTTGATTAGAAATAAGGTCATTGGCAATTTGACTTTTGCAAAATTTTAAAGGAAATTTAAAAATTTTCATCATGTATGTAAATGTTGGTTATCAGTAACTTTTTGTTTTGTCCTAAAAAACCATGATACAATAACCTAAATCGGTAGCAAAATGAAATTTTAGTTGTCAAATTTTGAACATGTGCTATAATTTGCCACTTTTAAATTTTTGATAAGTTTACATTTGTTCTATTAAATTTAAAAAGTATTATTGCCGTGCAAGCGGTCAAATCATTATTTATGATTACTCTTGCAAAACTGGTGTGCAATGGATTTTTCTTAACTATCATTCCTAATTTCATTGAACCACACGCCGAACGTCATGACCTTGTTAAACCCAAATTTTAGTTGATAAATTGGGTTTGGGTTTAGGGATACAGTCATCAAATTTTCATATGTGATTGATAAGATTGAGATTGTATTCATAGGTTTTTCTTTTAACCCTTATCTGAGATGGTAATCCGATATGAGCGTTCATTCTGTAAATCATGCCCCAACCGCCCCCAAAGACGGTGCAACCAACGACTACTATTTGACTCGTCAAAACCAGATGGAGTCAAATGTTCGTAGCTATCCTCGCAAACTTCCATTAGCAATCGCCAAAGCACAAGGATGCTGGGTAACAGATGTCGAAGGCAACGAATACCTTGACTGCCTAGCAGGAGCAGGTACGCTAGCCCTAGGACACAATCACCCTGCCACCATCAATGCCATCAAAGATGTGCTAGAAAGCGGTTTGCCACTGCATACCCTTGACATCACTACGCCAATCAAAGACGCATTCACCGAAAAATTGTTGTCATTTTTTCCAAAAGATTTTGTCTTGCAGTTTTGCGGTCCAACAGGGGCTGACGGTACAGAAGCTGCCATCAAGCTTGCCAAAACCTATACAGGGCGTGATAATGTCATCGCATTCTCTGGCGGCTATCACGGCATGACGCACGGCTCACTTGCCATGACAGGCAACCTATCCGCCAAAGAAAAGGTGGGCAATCTCATGGCGGGCGTGCAGTTTATGCCTTATCCACACGAATACCGTTGTCCGCTAGGGCTTGGTGGCGAGGCAGGCGTGGACGCTTTGACTTATTATTTTGAAAACTTCATCGAAGATGTAGAAAGTGGTGTGGTAAAACCCGCTGCTGTTATCCTAGAAGCCATTCAGGGCGAAGGCGGTGTTGTCCCTGCTCCCAAAAAATGGCTCCAAAAGATTCGTGAAGTTACCGCCAAGCACGACATCGTGCTGATTTTGGACGAAGTACAAGCTGGCTTTGCTCGCTCTGGCAAGATGTTCGCCTTTGAACACGCTGAGATTGTCCCTGATGTGGTCGTCATGTCTAAGGCGGTGGGCGGTGGTTTGCCGTTGTGCGTGCTTGCCATCAACAAAAAATTTGACGCATGGTCGCCAGCAGGTCATACAGGTACTTTCCGTGGCAATCAGCTAGCCATGGCGGCAGGCTATAATGTCCTAGAACAAATCAGCAACAATAACCTTGCCGAAAACTCACGCATTCAAGGCGAGTTTTTGCGTGATGAACTGCGTAAAGTGGCACAAGAATTCCCCTGCATCGGTCATGTGCGTGGACGTGGCTTGATGGTGGGTATTGAGATTGTGGACGAGCGTAAATCCGCCGACCATATGGGGTCATACCCTGCCGACAGTGAGCTTGCGGTCGCTATCCAAAAAGCGTGCTTTGATAATAAGCTACTGTTAGAGCGTGGTGGTCGTGGCGGTACGGTGGTGCGTTTGCTGTGTCCGATTACAATCACTCGTGAAGAGTGTGAGCAGGTCATCACTCGCTTTAAAAAGGCGGTGGGCGAAGCGGTAAAAGCGGTTCGTGGTTGATACTTATTTAAAAACCATTAAAAATCAAAAGCGTGCGATGAAAGTTGCACGCTTTTATTTACTATTGTTTAAATTTTGGTTAAAATTGAGAAAAAATTAAGGAAAATTTTATGACTTCCCCAAAATTCCCCCAATGTATCTATCTTGGTGAATTTCATTCATAAACTTATGGCAAATTACCTGCTTATCTGCCTGCCACACAAGGCGGGTTTTGCTTACATTATCACCCTGATGATGTAACTCTTGCCAATCGTCAAATTGAAAATACCGTTTTGTGTCTTTTAGAAGATGCACCGATTGGATTGGTTCAAATACATATTATTGATTTTGCCTATCGTCCAAATTTTCCATTTTTAACCCAACTTGAACGCCAAAAATTATGTCATCTGTACACCAATGATAATGCCAGTACCCAAATTTTTAATGAATTAGAGCAAACCATTCAATACCGCTACCGTCAGCTATTTAGCCCCAATGACAGTCATCTTGATGATTATAATGCTCACACCAAACGCCCAGAACCTTATTTGGTGTTGATTATCAATACCGCAGATTTTCCCAAAAACAGCATTTCGCCAGAGCGTTTACAGAATTTTTTAAAATATGCTTATAATGCAGGTGTTTATGTCATTGCCTTGCACAACAAAAAGCAAATCATCAATGACCACGAACACACCCTAAACGCATTGTTAAACACATTATCGTCGATTAAACTCAAAAGAGATTTTACTTGGCTAGAATGCGATGAAACGATTTTACCTGTGCAAAAAATGGCACAATTTGATTATTCATTTTTTCTTGCCGATGTCAATCAAACCGCCATTGTTCAAAAAATACAAGATAAATTAACAGTCAATGACGACAATGGCGAAAGCGACTTTTTGCATATCAAAATTGGCAGTTTACCCAATGGCGATGACGCATTTTTATCGTTGGGGCAAAAGAGCGAAAATTACAGCGTTTTGCTACTAGGCGTACCAGGTTCAGGTAAATCCACTTTGATGAATAACATCATTATGCAGATTGGTAAACAATACCACGCAGGGCAAATTCGCTTGTATTTGCTAGACTTTGCAGGCGTGGAATTTAATCAATTTAAAAATCACCCCAATGTAGAAAAAATCTTTTTGGAAGCCAATGCCAGTGAATATGGTTTGGCTTTATTAGAAAGTTTACGCCCTGATGTAGAAATCAGACGAGAGCTTTTTAAATCACAAAATATCAAAGACATTAATATTTATAATAACCAAAATCCTGATAATCCTTTACCTGTAAGAAACTCACCCGTTATTTACACTTTGTTTAAAATAAAACTCCAACCACTCATAAGGAGTAAAAGTTAAAGTTTTTCCTGTAATCTCATCTTTCTTGGTTAAAGATGAATGTGGTCTAACAGTGTTGTAGAAATTAAGAAATCTGGTTAATTCTTGCTTTCTGTGTTCACTGCTGACAAACTCATATTGATTATGCCAAAGCTCCATCAATGTTCGTATGACCCGTTCAGCTTTGCCGTTGGTTTGTGGTCTGCCTACTTTGG
>NZ_AUGF01000060.1 GCF_000426885.1 Moraxella caprae DSM 19149
AAGCCATAAACATTTCCAAACCAAACATCACGAGCCACATAAATACTGAGGCGGTCTCCTTGATGTTTGATTAGGCTTGGCGGTATGTTGATAGATTTTTCAAGTTCTGCGGTTGCCATTTGATTAGCTGTTTCACTGGCATTTTCAAGTCGAACATCGCCACCAATGGTTTTTTCAGCTGCCGCCTCGCTGACCGCCTTACCCAAGTCATTAACAAGGCTGACAAGCATAGCACCGCCAAAGCGTTGCCAAAATTTAGTATTCACTCGTCCATCTACCCCAGCCTCACCAAGACTGCCAGCGGCAGGGCTGTTAATGTTGATGATTACGCCTTTGGGCGTTTCTATGCGATTCCACAAGATAAATACACGGTTTTGTCCCTGTTGGATACCACCCTTGTATTCGCCTGATACACGGCTACCTCTATCTATTAACACCACACGCCCACTTGCTCCATAAATATTGCGTGTAACGGTACAAGTAATCATACCCACAACGGTACTATCAAATTTGGTATTTAGCACGCAATCAATGGTATTGCCTTTGGTAATGATAAAATCACGGTTTTGCATTCTAACTGCTGCCGTGCCGTCCAAACTGGCAGGGGTTAAACTTGCGGTCAATGGGTCTTCATCTTGCTTGGCAAGACCGCCAACAGACTCTGCCGATGAGCCACCGCCTCCACCACCACCGCCTTTCATAGCGGAAAAACCAGCGTTCAAAATTCGCTCTTGTCGCTTTTCTTCGTCCGTCAATTCAGGCACAGGAGGCGGAGCAGGAGCGACCACAGGAGCAGGCTGTGGAGCTGGCTCTGCTGGTGCAGTTACAATAATAGGCTCTTCATAAGTTGGCATTACTGGCTCAGGAGCATTTCCTGCAATCCCAGCGGTATCTTCGGCTGATTCTACAACATCAGGCTTATCCATCTCTTCTTTGGCGGCGGCAGTTGGGTCATATTCGCCTATATATTGCTCTTCAAACTGCTGTCCAAAATCTTTTTTCTTTGTTGGTGTCTCAAAAGAAGTCTTAACCTCTTCTTTACGCTCCTCTTTTGGCTTGCCACCACTACTAATTTTGGCAAATAACAGACCGCACACCACAAGCCCTGCCAATACCAAAAACGCCATTAACGCCTTTTGACCTTTTGGCTTGATTTTTTTAGCTTTTTCAAGTTCAGACCGCCCACGCACATCATCAAGTGTTTCTTGCGGCTGTGGGTCAGGGTCATTAAAATGTTCATCAAAATCTGATAAATCCTCATCAAAAGCAATATCATTGTTATTGGACTTGTTCAATTTCGCCTCCATCTACAATAGTAGAAATTTCATTGGGTCGTTAGACCAAAATTGATTAAATTAATCAACATTCAATTCAATCCGCTCAACTTCGCTTGAAATTGTGCCTGTCTGATTCAATACACCATAACCATTTGAATGATTGTTATACACTTCAATGACCGTATCAGCCAATCTTAGTCGCCAATGGCGGTATACTTTGTGCATAACCAGCGTATCATTGCCAACCCCCTGCACCGTATAATTAACCAGTATCTCTTGCCCGTACTTTTGCGTATCGCTGACATCTACGGCATAAATGGCTGGCAAATCCACATTCCCTGCAAACTTAAAATAAGTAAAATTACCGTCATCATAGACATTAACAGGGGCAATGGTGCGATTGCCACGCACTCGCATTGTGTAATCTAGGTTGTAGGTTTTTGTGGTCCTACCCTTTTCAAATGCAGTTTCAACCGCTTGCTTGGCTTGCTCCTCTCTCTCCTTTTGGCTAATAACCTCAGGATAAATAAAACGAACTTGGTACATATCTGTTGCGTTATTATCAGCAACATAATTTACCTTGAACATATAATTGCGTTTGTTGGTAACAACGCTAAAATTGGTTGTGCCAAGTGTTAATTTGGGCTTAATGAACAAATAATTTTTATAACTGGCAAAGTGCCAAGCCTCTTCATCGCCAAAGGCGTGTACCTCGTGCTGTTCGCCCTCCTCCAAAACAATCTGAGTAAAAATTCCGGGCTTTACAAAAATTTCTGTTACATTATTTGAATCGTAATGCACCGTTGCCATTCTAACATCTTCGGCATTTGGTTGTGGGAATTGCTGAGAAAATGCCACACCTGAGAATAGCCCCAGCGACAAGACCAACGCTTTTAAAATTCTCATTGACCCAGCTCCTTATCCTCACGATAAGAAGTAACCACAAAACCCAATGGATTGACAAGACGAACCCCCTCATCAATACGAGCTGACACATATTCATAAGTCAAAGTAGCGGTGTAATTTTCCATAATTTTTGATTGTTGTGAGCTATCGGTTGTGGCAGTAAAGCGAACAGTTGCAATACCCTTTTGCACATCAGGCACAACAGAAATAATCTCAATTTTGCGTGTACCTGATTTACCCAAAAACTCATCTCGTGGCTTTTGTCCATTACTGCCGTCATAAATCGCTTGATACTGTTGCCCTACACTATCACTACTCATCAAAATTACTTTATCATAATCATCTTGAATACTGTGATAATTGTAATTGCCATACGCCTTAACATAGTCAGCAATAAAGAATGTATCCACAACTTCGCCATAGCTTTTTTCTTGGTCTTTGATTCGGCTAACTACATTGACCTGACCGTTAGACTTATCTACTTCAAGAACCATTGGCTCTTTATGTGTTACTGGGTTAAATTGATGATATAACACCGCCACAACCGCAAACACAAAGCAAAGTACAGCCATTTTTTGCCAATCTCTGCGAGATTTGACAATTTCAGCCATATAATCACGCTCCAAGCCTTTGACTTCCGCCAAATACTGATTCCAATGAGCCTTATCCACTCTGCTATTATCAACCACTTTTTCTTTTTTGGATTTGCCTAGCATTTTAATCTTCCTTTACCACGATAATTTGTTTTGGTACAATATTTTTCTCGTCCACATAAGCCACTTTTGGCGGCACTTCATAGGGGCGGAGTTCGTGAGGTACAAAGCGATTAACAGGCTCAACCCTACCCCAAGTTTTGGGGCTTGTGGGGTGTTTTGGGTAAGTTTGACACCCTGCCACCAAAACCGAAAGACAAAAAACCCCTAATAGTGATAATTTCATAAATTTCACCTTAACTATATTTAAGTAAATCTAATTAAAAACCAAGAGCGTTATTTTTTACCTTTGGCAAAAGATACACTAGGCACAGCACCACCGCTATAACTGCCTGTGCCTTGCGGTGTATTTCTTTGACTATTTAATCCCATTTTGGCGTAGTTTGGATAACCTCGTTTTAGGTCATCTTTGGTTTCGTTGTAGGTATGGCGTGCTTGCCGAGCTGCTTGAAAGCGACTGGCACCGCCAGCCCTAGCTTGATTATAAGTCTTGCCAGCCTCATATCCTGCAACAGCAGACCTACCAGCACCCAAAACACCACCTGCCGCTCCTGCACCCATACTAATAGCACCGCCACTAATACGGCTCATAGCTGTACCAACCGCACCACCAGCAGCCCCTGTTAGAGCTGAAACATATTGAGGAATGGCAACAAGTACGCCCATACAGAGAATACCCAAGAATGTAAAAACGGCTGCATTAGCAAAGTTGGCTGTATCTAGCTCAACCTGCAACTCATTTAATTGTGTATTAAAAATAGCAGCAAATACCGCAAATACCGCCAAGACAAAAATTGATGTTATGGCGGTATTTAATACTTGACCAAGCCAAGACCAAAAAAATTGCTGTGTTGGATTCCAAATCAAACAACAAATAAAGAATGGACCGATACCAAGCATTAAAGCTAACACAACCTTAGCCACAATCAGCCAAAAAAGACCAATAACACAGCAAAGTAATATACCAATCCAAACCAACACCCCATAAAGTATTGGCAATAAATCAATCCCTTGTGTTAGGCTAAATGCTGCTTGGTCAAAAAACAACCCTGCTTTTGAAGTGCCTAAATCATACATCTCCTCTATGGCGACAGCTGCACCTTGACCAACTTTAACATCTGCACCTGAAATAGAATTACCAACCAATGAAGAAATCAGGTCGTCAGGCAATGTTAAAAACACATCAATGACATAATTTTGATACACAGCTGTTGTTAAAGCAATGCTAGTGATAATAGAGGCTTTTGTAAGAGTCCACGCCACCTCCATAAAAGGACGGTCAAGCAACCCACGAATCGCCATAATACCAATAACGATAAAAGACAATGTTAAACCACCTGCGACCAACGGGGCAATCTCTGTCGCTACACCACTAGAAAACTGTGATGAAAAATTGCTTAAAGCAGAATTTACATCATCAAAAGCACCGCTTAAAAATCCAGCCATAAATCACTCTTTCTTTTCTTCGTCTGAACTATGAATACTTTTCCATTGCTGAGGTTTTTTACCTGCATTTCTATTAAATTCTTTTGAGTATCGCTCTTCTGCGGCTTGGGCTACCCCACAGTTTGGCTCATCTTTAACCAATTTCTCATAATTACCAATCTGAGCCAATTTCTCTTTACAAGTTGCCAAAAGCTCTCTTCTTAGCTCTTTATTTTGATAGAGTTCATCAACTGTATAATCCGCTTTTTTTTCGCCACAGGCAGAAAGCAGGACAGCCAAAGAAGCCAATACAGGAAAAAATAATTTTTTCATAACAAAAGTCCTTAATGATAAAATGTTGGCATACACGGATTAAAAAAATCCGTGTACACACATATTGTATCATTTATTGAATACACTTTTGTACTGCGTTCTTTTGCTATTTTGTGAATTATTGAACTGCCGAGAGTTTTCCAACGCTCTTTGCTCCTGCATATCTTTCTCAGCTTGCATAAGCATATTCATCATTTGAAGTTGATTGCTTTGTAGCTGAATCATTGCAATTTCTACTTGAATGCGGTTTAATAGGTCAGCTGCCGCTTTTGGGTCTTTTTGCAAATCAACAGAGTTTGCCATTCGCTGAATTTGAGCAAAACGCTGGTTGCTCTTGGCAAACATATCATCTAAAACAACCTTATTGCCAAGTGCTTGCATTTTGGCTCGATTGGCAATTTGAGACAGTTGCTCTTTTTGAGTACCTGTTAATTGTTGGCTTTTTTCTAAGCGAGCCACCTTGTCTGCAAGACCCGCCCAGTTACCTGACTGGTAGTCTTTGTACATATCTTGCATTTCTTTTGGCATTTGACTGCCGTATTGATTAAACAATACGCCAATATCACGGCTACCTCTGAATTGGTCATAAGTAGCTTTTGCTTGGTCATACTGTCTTTTTGCCTCGTTAAGCTGTTGTAGCTGACGAGCAAAAATAGCAGGGTCAAATACTGTAATGGCGTGAGCTGTGGTTGAGGTCATAACCACCCCAACAGGGGCGATGAGGGACAATGACAAAATTGCCGCCATTGCTTTTTTGGTAAAATTTACTTTCATAAATTGCTCCTTAGTTAGGAAAATGCTGCAGCTGCCGCAGGGTTAAAATAAGCAACTCTATCTACCACGATAACCATTTTCTTCATAAAATAATGGCAACCAATCATCAGGGTGTTCTGAGCCAATGCGATTGATAATATCATTGATTTTTTCTGCATTCTCTGGCGTACCTGATAACACAGTAATTTCTTTTTCAAAACCCCTTAAATTAAATTGCAATAGGGAGCTTTGACCGCCTTGTTTAACCAAAAACTGATAGCTTTTTTCAGGAATATTAACCACCATTTCATACTCCTCAGGTGTCAGTTTAAGTCCATCCACATAATCCTCATAATCCGCTTTTGGATTTTCAAGTAAGATTTGAGTGGCACATTGAGACACCATTGTTTTTGCAATTTCTGAGCGTAAGGCATCATTCGCTTCTTGAGTGGCAAAAATACAAAGACCATTTTCTTTACGAATTGTTTTAAGTTTATCTTCAAATAATTTTTGAAAATATTTATCCTGAGCAAGTCGCCAATATTCATCAAAGAAATAAACAAAAGGTCTTCCGTCCAACATTTGCTGAGTGCGATAAGTCAAATACATAATAATAACTTCACGCAATTCAGGTAATTCTAAAAAATTGGTTACATCAAACCCATAAACGCTATATTTATTGACATCTAGGCTATCAGCCTCATTGTCAAAGACCCACGCATATTCTCCACCACTATGCCACTTGGCAAGTCTGCGATTGACGGTTGGTCTGTCATCGTCAGTAATTGGGTTTGGCAATGACTGCACAAAAACCGCAAGCCGCCTATTCTCTGGCTTATGTTCAAAAATAATATCAATCGCTGCTATTAGTTCCTGCTCATCACGGTAATTAACCCCATAATTATCATAAGCAAGCAGATTATACAGCCAGTTTTTAATAAATTTGCGGTTATTGGGTGTATCAGGTAACTGCAAAGGATTAAATCCAGTTGGCTTGCCAGTTTCTAAGGGCAAATACTTACCGCCTACGGCACGAATAAACGCCTCTAAACCCCTATCCTTATCAAATGCTACAACACGCAAATTAGGCACACTCAAAAATTGAGAAAGCAGAAAATTAACTAGCGTTGTTTTACCTGCCCCTGTCTTGCCAAAGACCAAAGTATTTCCGTCATATTTTTTGGCAAAAGAATTTTCATATTTTGGGCTATTATGAAAATTGAAAAAATAAGGTGTTCCTGATGTGGATTGAAACATAGAAACCGCCTCGCCCCACGGATTTTTATTAGCTTTGCCATTCATAAAATTATGAAAACTATTGAGCGAAAAAAAGTTAAGCGAAGTAATCGGAGCTGGTCTTGGTCTATGCTCATAATTATTGGGTAATTGAGCAAAAAATCCACTTTCTAATGCCAAATCCAAAAAACTAGGCACAATTCCCACCTCGCCCAAATCGGCTGAAATGGCTTGCAAATGCTCTTTTACTCGGCTTGGACTGTCATCATAAACGCAAACGGTCATATGATGTTCGCCCATCACGAACGCACCACTCGTCAAATCATCAAGGGCATTGTCTATCTGCTTAATTTGCGATACCGCCAAATCCGCTGAGTCCACCATAAATTTTTTATGGCGTTTTAAAAACCCTTGACTGGCAACTTTGGAAGTAATCTTAAATGATTGAGATACAATCAATTCACAATTTGAATTTAAAAGTGTATTAATATGTCCAGGAACGGTGTAGTTTTCATATTCTTTTAATTCAAGCATTCCGAAAAATTTTGAACGCTCAATTTGTCGTATCTCACCAATTTCTCCGTGATTAGAGAATAAAATGCGATTATTTGATAAATAGTTATAATAGCGTTCACGAGTAACAGGCACTCGTGTTCTTTGGTGAGTCAAAAGATAAGCATAAAATTCTAAGGCTTGGCAATACATACGCCCTTTATGCTCATAAACGCCAAGTCTAATAGGCTCATAAGCACGAAGTCCAGTTAAAAGTAAACTGGTAATATCGTTGATTTTTTGAACATAAGCCTCTTGCTGTTCCAATCGCTCTTCAAATTTTGGTTTCTCAAAACGAGCAAAAAATCCGCTTGTTTTATCAATGATTGGTCTATAACAAATGGTAATATATAAGTCATTAACCATTAAATTTTTCTTACCAAAAACATCAATATATTTATCAGTCAAATCTTGACTAAATTTATTATTGAAAGTTTTGTGGAAATCAATCACTTCTCTTCTGCGGTCAATATGAGTCCAAAAAGCAATATGGTCTGAATCTTCGGCAGGAATGGAGCGAATGAGGGTATTTAAATCTTGAACCCATTTATTCATATCGGCAATGTCGGCAGCAAGATGAGTACGACCAACCAATTTAATTGTGGTCAAATAATCGCCTTGACGAGTAACAATTACTTGGTCTTCTGCGTGATGAGAAAACGGTATTTTGTCAGCAATGCTTCGGTCTTTATCAATAATGGTTAAAAGATTGTCAAGCATAAATCCCCCTAAGCCTTAAACTCCTTACTATCCCAACTTTGATATTTGGTTTTAATTTTAGTGTTTGAGTATGAAGTTGCTCCAAAAAACTGCTTAACAGGTTTTGGGCAACGAAATTTGGTATCAATAAACAAACCCCATTGACGAAAGGCTCTATCATCTCTTTTGGCAATCATACGCATAACAAAACCGATGATTGGCAAAAAAATCCACATTGCAATGGTTGTGGATAATGCCAAAAGACCCACCCCACAAAACGCATAAATCAATGCGTCTGTGGGGATACCAAACATCATTGCTGGGCGTGTTGCTCCCTTATACAAGTCAAACATTTTAGCCCCAAATCAAGCCGACAAGCTCGTTTGCAGAACCAATAATGATGATACCAACAATGATTTTGATGAAAGTGGCTTTATCCACCATATTCATCATATAACCAGCACCAGCAAAAATGAACGCCCCAATCGCCACCAAACGCAAAATCGGCAAAACATCATTGATAAACTTATCAAGAGCGGTTTGTGCCTTTTGCAGTCCAGCAGCGTGAGCCTCTGGAATCATAAACAACACCGCTGTCAGGGTCAGCGTGGTTGCCATTAGCATAAACCGCAAAATTTTCTTATTGCGAAGTTCGAGCTGTGCTTGGGTCAGATTTTGAGAAAAGTACATAACATACTCCTTATGATTGCAGGTTAATTAACATTAAAAATACTTGATTTTTGCATTAAAAATACATTACCGTTAGGATTTTTTGGTTTTTCTTCTGCTACTTTTTGTACAGGTGCGTTATTTGCGTTCAAATCGCTCACAGTTAAATTCAAGTCATCAACCACTACCAAAGTACCATTCTGGGCTTGAAGTGGCATAGAGGCGTTCTCTGTGCGTTCTACAATGATTTGATTTGGTACTTGATAAGTTGGTTGTGGCAAAACTGGTTTTGTGGCTGGATTTTGTAGCCGCTGAACAAAATAATTGTAATTGCCAGTTACCTTATTCACATAACCATTGCTAAATCCGTTACGGCTATTGCCTGTGTTATAGCAACTCCAAGCCCTTTGCATTCTATTACCAAGCCCACTATTACCAGCTCTATCATAACAATGCTGATAAACGGTTTGCATAGCTTTTAGGTTAGTGCAAGGGTCAAACACTTGCTCTACTGAGAGTCTAAACCAATTCAAATTAGCTGAGTTGATTTGACCAAGTCCCATATCAATATTTGCACCACGAGCAAGTAGGGCTTTGGCGGTTGATACTGCTTGATTGTAGCTGGTAGGTTGTTTTGTCAAACGCCCTGCCCCTTTGTTCACACCAATTGCAAACGGATTAAATCCGCTTTCTGTCTTTGCAATCGCATTAACGATAGCAGGGTGCATTTGAGGACTACACGCTGTAACCAATGTCATATCAAGCATAATTGCCCCTAATGTGATTTTGGGCGGCAAATTTTTGACACGACAAAAGACCTACCAAATCATAAGCTTGGCAAGTTTGGGATTTTTTATCTACGGTAGTATCTACGGTAGTAGAAATTGGGCTAAAATCGTTAGATTTGAAAGTGAAATTGTCTGCAAATGCAGAAACAAGCAATGGCGATAAGTCGCCAAAGAAAGGATTTTCTAAGTGAAAATTAGGCTTGCTGTGCTGTGCTGTGCTGTGCTGTGC
>NZ_AUGF01000061.1 GCF_000426885.1 Moraxella caprae DSM 19149
TAATAGACTTCCTGCAAAACTAGGCTTTCCGTTCGCCCCGAGCTTGTTGAGGGGTGGCGGAAAACCGTTATGGTTCGACAAGCTCACCACGAACGGTTTTCCTTATTTTTGGGTTTTGCAGGAAGTCTAATGCTTTAGCATTTGTTGGTTTATTGTTTTATATTTCAATGTTTATTATTTCAGTATATTCTGCTTGTGAAAATTTTGATAACAAAATTTATGAAAACTTAAGACAGCAAAGATTGGAGTTATTGATAGATAAAAACTGGTTGGAGCAATTAATTCACAATGAATATTCAATCAAAATGACATTGAATAATTGGATTAATGGCAAAAGGCAAGCTATAACAGCTTTCCAGAAACTATTTGGAAAATTGGGTTTTATATTTATATTTTTTTCAGCCATAGGTTTTATTATGCCATATTTTTTAAATAAATATGAGTAATGATATTGTTGCTCTTAAGAATAAAATGCACCCATATTTTTGAGTTAATTGACTAATCGAAAATAATTAAACAACACAACCAACATTAATAAAACCTATGCTCATCTGCCCCATTTGCCACACCGACTTAAACTTACAAGGCAAAACTTACACTTGCCAAAACCGCCACAGCTATGACATCAGCAAGGACGGCTATGTCAATTTGCACGTGGTTCAGCACAAAAACAGCCACAGTGCAGGCGATACGCCAACATCGGTACAGGCTCGCAGACGCTTTTTGGCGGGTGGATTCTATGAGCCGTTAAGGGATAGGGTCGGGCAAATCATTGACGAGCTTGCCCCAACATCGGTGCTAGACATCGGCTGTGGCGAAGGCTATTATACCGCTCGCATGACACACTCTGCCCAAGTTATCGGATTGGATATTGCCAAAACCGCCATTATGACAGCGTCCAAAACGTATAAAAACACTGACATCGGCAAACACATCACTTGGGTGGTGGGTACAGGGGCGGTGTTGCCTGTGGCGGACGAGTGTGTGGATATTTGCACGAGCCTATTTAGCCCCTTGCCAAAGGCTGAGATGTTAAGGGTGTTAAAACCAAACGGCTATCTGCTTGTTGCCACGCCTGCTCCCATGCACCTATATGCCATGCGTGAGAAGCTCTTTGACACCGTCAATCCGCACAATCCTGCCAAATTTATCGCAGAATTGTCGCCCGAGTTTACCTTTGTCCATGAATGGCAAATAGACGCTGATTTATGCCTTGATAGCCAAAGCCTAAATGATTTGATAGAAATGACCCCTTACACCTATAAAGCCAAACTTGAGCGTAAGACGGCGTTAAAAGCACAGGATAAGTTTGATGTTAGGGCAAGTTTTTGTGTGTATTTATTTAAAAGGGCATAAGTTTCTCAAATGACGATTTTTGTACAAGGAGTTGCTTTTTTGATTGCTTGGATTATGATGATTATCATCTTATTGAGACATATGTATGAAATCCTTATTGTCCATTTCCATTATCGCCTTGTTGTCTTTATCCGCCTGCACCACACCCATTTCCCAAAATACAAATCCAAATGCAAATACAAATAAGCTTGCCACAACCACCACGCCCAGCCCTTTAACGTTTAGTCCCAACAATTACAAAACCATCACCCAAGACGACCAAAGCCTTGTCGTGCGTGCGTTTGAAAATATCCCCTATGTGGCAAATCCTACCGAGCCTGATTATCAAGTGATGAACGTCTATATTCCCGAGTCGTATTTTACAGGCGACAGCATTAACGGCTACACGGCAGACACCGCTCCGATATTTTTCCCAATGGCGTGGGCGGATATATACCCGCCAAGCCGATGACTGCCGAGAGTAGGGCAGGGCGAGACGGTACGCCAAGACCAAACAGTGTGGCTGCCGCCCTTATGCGTGGCTATGTCGTGGCAAGTTCAGGGGCTAGGGGGCGGACACTCGGCACAGACGGCAACTACACGGGCAAAGCTCCGTCTGTCATCGTGGATTTAAAATCCGCCATTGCCTATCTCAAAGCCAATGACACGCTCATGGCAGGGAGAGCCGACCGCATTATCGCCAATGGCACGTCCGCAGGCGGGGCGATGTCGCTACTTTTGGGGGCAAGTGGTAATAGCATGGATTATCACGCCGAATTGTAAAAAACAGGGGCGATTATGACAGCTGATGACAGCGTGTTTGCCGTGTCCGCCTATGCTCCGATTACCAATCTTGAAAATGCCGATATGGCGTACGAGTGGCAATTTAACGGCATTGATGATTATCACAAAATGAGCACGGGTATGCTCGACTACAACATCAAACGTGAACGCATAAAGGCAAGCCTAACGACGAGTAAAAAATTTGGTCAAATGAATTAAGATCCAATTTCCCCAGTTATGTCAATGGGTTAAAACTAACAGGGCATAACGGACAGTCATTAACATTGGATCATAACGGCAACGGCACGTTTAAAGATGAAGTGATTTATCATTTGAATAACTCCGCCAATACCGCCTTTAAAAATGGCACGGATTTAAATGAGTTTGACTTTTTGGCACAACGAAAATCGGCAAACCCTTTTTATGTGGCGGATTTTGACGGTTATTTGAGATACTTGGGGCGTACCTGCGTTTGATGCCACAGATTTGACCAGTGGCGAGAATAATTTGTTTGGCAATAAGACTTTGAACAATTAGCATTTTACCGCCTTTGGCAAAAAATACGGACAAGGGAGCATGGCGGACGCTCACACTATCAAGATGATGAATGCGATGAATTATATCGCCCAAAGTCCCACCGAGCATTGGCGTATCCGTCATGGGGCAAAGGATAATGATACGTCCCTTGCCGTGCCTGTGATACTGGCGACCGCCTTACAAAATCACGGTAAAAATGTAGATTTTGCCTTGGCGTGGGGTGTGGGTCATGATGGGGATTATGATTTGAATGAATTATTTGATTGGGCGGATAAGCTTGTTAAGGAAAATGGCGTAGTGAAATCCAAATAACTGTATAAGACAAACAAAAAGCCCAACATCACATTGGGCTTTTATGTTGATAAAGATAATCAAAATACTTCATCACACGCCTGCTTAAATCGTGCCACCGTGCCTGATACATCGGTCAATTTATCAAGCCCAAACAGCCCAATTCTAAAACTCTTATAATCAGACGGCTCGCCCACTTGTAGCGGTACGCCCCCTGCGATTTGTACACCGACTTTGGCAAACGCCACGCCCTTGTGTACATCATCATTTGGGGCATGGCAGACGATAACCCCAACCGCTTGACTGTCTTTATCCGCCACGCTTACGACCCCTTTGTCATTTAATACTTGCAAAATGGCTTGCCCCAGCTCTATTTGGGCGGATTTTAGCTTATCAAATCCTATCGCTTGGCATTCTTTTAGGGTATCTCTTAGCTGTCTTAGTCCGTCCGTGGGCATGGTGGCATGATAGGCGTGTCCGCCATTTTCATAGGCGGTCATGATATTCGCCCACACCTTTAAATCCAAGGCAAAACTTGTGGATTCTGTGCTTTGCACCAGCTCTTTGGCACGCTCGGACATCATGACAAGTCCACAGCAAGGCGTGCTAGACAAGCCTTTTTGTGGGGCGCAGAGCAGTACATCAATGCCCAATGCTTTCATGTCAAGCCACACACAGCCCGAAGCGATGCAGTCAATCACCAAAATCCCGCCCACGTCATGCACCGCTTGCCCCAGTGCCTTGATATAATCGTCTGACAACATCATGCCAGAAGCGGTCTCAACGTGGGGAGCAAACACCACGCTTGGGCGGTTTTGGCGAATATGGGCGGTAACTTCGTTAATGTCGGCAGGAGCGAATATGGCAGGATTGCCGTGGATTTGGGCGGTAAAAACGTGCGTGGATTTGGCGATACGTCCTTTTTCCAAAATCTGCGTCCAGCGATAGCTAAACCAACCATTTCGCACAATCGCTACGTCTTTGTCCGTGGCAAGCTGACGGGCGACCGCTTCCATGCCTGATGTGCCAGAACCGGGGATGATCGCCACGCTATCGGCATGATAAAGCTCTTTTAAAGTGGCGGATAAGTCTCTCATCACGCTTTGAAATTCGGTAGACATATGGTTCAACGCTCGGTCGGTATAGACCACCGAATATTCCAAAAGTCCTTGTGGGTCAATGTCGTCTCGTAAGGTAGGCATGGTTTTGTCCTTAAAAAGTGGGTTTGGGATAATTTACAAAAATTTAGGATAAATTGCAAATGGTTTTTGCCAAATCACACCGATTCGCTTGCCTTATGGCGGTTTTTGAGTTTAACGACAAGCCAAATAAATACTACAATCCCCACGACCGCAACCACCCCTGCCAATACAGGGGCGAATATGGTAAGTGCCGACAGTCCAATGGCGGTGCCAGTCTCTGCCAGTCCGATGACGGGGTTGGCGACACCAGCGGTCGTGGCGGTTGAAACGGCTCTGGCACCGGCGGTTGTGGTCTTAATGGTCGCTGCCGCTCCGCCCCCTGCCACGATGGCGAGCGCCCATGTCATCGCAGGACTCATGTCGGTCAGACTGCCTGCCATGGCTATCGTGCCTGCCATGCCTGCCAGTGGTACGGCAATAGTGTCAAGTAAATTATCCACAAATGGCACTAAATAAGACATGGACTCAGCGATGCTCGCCACCACCAAAATCACCAAGGCGGTCGTACTGCCTAGCCACAGCCAGCTCTCACCTAAGGGCAATATGCCAAAATAGTTTGCCAGCGACATGCCAAACAATGGCACAAACACCCGAAAGCCTGAGCTTGCTGCCAAGCCAATACCAAGACAAATGCTCAAAATCATCTCTGCTGTCATTTTTGTACTCTTTTAAAAATAGGATGATGCCATTATACAAAAACATCGGCAGGCGTGCGAATGATTTGTATGTCAAATAATAAAAAATACCAAGCCCACTGCCAGAAAACAATTAATATAAAAAACAGGTACTTATAAAATAATTTTAAAAATTTTTAAAAAAATACTTGCACAAATCAAAAACTATGGTATCATACGCACCACTTAGGAAACACCGCCGGCTTAGCTCAGTTGGTAGAGCAACTGACTTGTAATCAGTAGGTCGCCAGTTCGATTCCGGCAGCCGGCACCACTCCTAAGAAACCTTTCAGGTCAAGCCCGTTTATTGGGCTTAATCTTTTAACAGACCATTAAAAGACATACCTGTATCACTTGGTGGGGTTGGGGAGCGGTCAAACCCAACAGACTGTAACTCTGTCGCGAAAGCTTCGAAGGTTCGAATCCTTCCCCCACCACCATATTTTCCTACCAAATACCCATGCGGGTGTGGTTTAGTGGTAGAACCTCAGCCTTCCAAGCTGATGGTGCGGGTTCGATTCCCGCCACCCGCTCCATTTATTAGCAAAACTATTTGCTCTTGTAGCTCAGGGGTAGAGCACTTCCTTGGTAAGGAAGAGGTCGCGAGTTCAATTCTCGCCAAGAGCTCCATATCTGACCCTTTGAAATGTTTATTTCAAAGGGTTTTTTGATTTGTAGGGGTGAATTATATTCGCCCTTTATAAATCAATCGCTTGTGTAAAGTTGAGAATGGGGTTTTATTCCCCATTCTCCCCTCTTGCATCATTTATTGGACTTCTTTCCAAACCCAGATTTTTTAAAAATTAAACCCCCAGTGTTTTCAAGATTTTATGCTTAGTTTGGAAAGAGATTTGGTGTTGTAAAATCTGAGTTCTTGATGATTATAGTCTGCCAACTTTGAAATAATACTGTGTCAAACTCGCTCGTAGTACTACTTGTACAACTTCGCTCGTTTTCCTTGTCTTATTTCAAATTTGTTTGACTATATTATTTAAAATATAAAATGTAATAAAATGTATTTTTTAATTAAAATTATGTAAAGCAATGCTACTAAATTATCAATGCCAAGTAAATGCTTCTCTGGTATCACCCCTTATTTTTGTCTAAAAAATGGCATCTTATTGATTTTTATGATGAGACAAATGGACAAAAACAGATGCTGGGGTAAGTCAAATCCATTTTAACGCCTAGGCGGTTTATATCCGACTGTTTTGCTTGGCATGATTTTTGCAACATGATGAATGTCAATCTTATCTTTTGTGTGAATTTTGGAAAAGCTTATCATAACTGACATGAGATTAAAGTGTCATGATACGCTTAACTGTATTAAAATGTACATCTGTGACATTTTTTGTCAGCGGTATGACAATTTTTGACAGTATTTTTGCATAATTTTACAACTAAGATAGGTTTGATTGACACAAAATGAGATGATGAGCATGATTTAAAAGGCATTTTGTGAGCCCAAAGTCTGCCGTGATGTTGATGTATTGCCGTTTAATTTAAAAAGCATCATGACAGGCATGCCACACAAAAATGAGTTGGCTTGGTTCAAAAAGTATGCTACAAAGAAAACCGTTCGTGGCGAGCTTGGGAAACCTAACGGTTTTCCTACCCGTAGGCAGGCTCAGGGAGAACGGAAAAAAACTAGTTCAGCATACTTTTTAGACTACTACCAAATGAGTTTTAAATGTATTGTGCAAGTAGTTACCATAGTTTATGTTTATGAGGAGTTGCCATGCAACTAAAAAAATTAGCCTTCATCGGTTCGGCACTGATGATGGCAATTCATGCACATGCCGATGTACGTTTAGGCAATCAAGTTACATGGAAGATGTCAAGTCAAGGTGCGGTAGATGAGTTTACCAATCTAGCCACACATGATAATGCGGGTGGTGTGGTTTTCATCAGACCGCTTGCCAATGCAGAATCTTCTGAGCAGTCTAGCACCAACATTGCCATCAATGACCGCTATCTAACTAGCCTGCAAGATGGACATTATACATCTGGTGTGGCATGTGCAGGCAATGTCCAAATCAGTGCTGTTCCCACGGGCAAAAAAACCAACGATTTATCAGCCCAATCCATTCATACTCATCTAAATCCACGAGAAGTTCAGTACTTTGTCGTACAAACTGGCAATAACTATCAAGCCAGTTTAACTCAAGTAGACGCCAACCAAGCCCAAGAGCTCATCCAAGGCACGCGTCGTCAAACTCATCAAGTCAGTCGTGTACAACCTGCTGACTGCTCGCCAGTACAACGTACCCAGCAGCAAGTTGCCCTTGTATCAGTTGCCCCTGTTAGAGCAACGACAAACGTACAGCCTAGTCAGTCGTCTTATGTAGCTCAGCCTGCCAAATTAAATCTGACCATCCAATTTGACCATGATAAAAGCCATGTCAAACCAGCATTTCAACAGGATGTCGCCAAAGTCGCTAATTTTCTAAAACAACACCCTAACACCAGTGCTACTATCGAAGGTCACACCGACTCAACAGGTGCCGCTAGCTATAACCAAAAGCTTTCTGAGCGTCGTGCTAAGGCGGTCAAGCACCTATTGGTAAATAACCACGGTATTGAGAATTCTCGTTTATCTACCATCGGTTATGGCGAATCTCGCCCTGTTGCCACCAACAACACCAAGGTAGGGCGTTATGAAAACCGCCGTGTCGTTGTTGTTTTACAATAATCGTCATACAGTCAAATTAAAATAAGGATAACACATGCAATCCATCAGTGTAAAAGTCAATGACAGCGTTCAGACCATTGCCGAAGCAAAGGTCATCACCAAAGACGGTCAACCCACCATCATCAAAGCCAATCGTAATGCCAACTACGAGCTTATCAACGATGCCACAGGTCGTGGTCCTGACCACATCGTCACCAAGCGTGTTGGTAAAGATTTGCATGTCTCTTTTGAAGAGAGTGCCGAAGAGTCCGACCTAATCATCGAAAACTTCTATGACTATGACAAATCAGCACTCATCGGACAAGCCGAAAGCGGTCAATACCACTACTACGTGCCAGATACCGGTCTTACCCAAGACTATGTGACCGAGCTTGTCATCGGTGACATCGAAGGTCAGGCTCTAGGCGGTCAAGGCTATCCTGCGCCATGGTGGATTGGTGCAGAAGAAGGCAGTCGCTTTGGCATCATGCCATGGCTTGTGGGTCTGGCAGGTGTTGTAGCAGCTGGTGTCGCTCTTAAAGGTGACAACGACAATAACAACAGTAAAGCACCTGTGGCTGACACACAAACACCAACACCACAGCCAAAACCTTTACCTGTAGAACTAAAAATCGGTCCTTCTCAAAACCCTACCGATGCCAAACTGTCTATTATGTTGTCAGAAGGTGCTGAAAAAATTTCTATCGATCTGCCAGGACTTACCCCTATCGAAACCACCATTGATGCCTTAAAAGCACTTGACACAAATCCAGCAAGCAATACCTATGATATTAGTATCAATCAGCTTGTCAGCCCAGGTCTTGCCAATTACAGTCTAAGTTTGGTAGACTACCAAAAAGTCATCGACAACATCAAAAATGGTCAAGCAGTCAAAGTAACTGCCAAAAAAGAAGGCTTTACAGATGGCAAAGCCGATGACGCAGTTACCCAAACCCCTGACGTTGACGCTATTAACAAAGATGGCGACAATTTTGCGACAATCAATCCAAAGCCTAACATTACAAACGCCAGCGAAGTGACTGTCAGCTATACACCAAGCAGTGGCAACGCCAACCCACAAACCATCACCGCCACCAAAGTGGGCGACAGCTGGCAAGCAACAACAGGGGCTAACAACACGCCCATCAGTACCATTACTACCGCCGATGCACCAGCTGACAAACCGTCTATTGACCCTGCGACTGGCGTTATCAGTATACCAACCAGCTTGGTTAATACCTCACAGTACACCCCTGTAACCGCACAGGTTACCAAAACCACCGACAACAAACCCTCATTACAAAACAATGTGGACTTGCCAGACACTCCATCGGTTAATATTCCAACCATTAACAGTGGTGAAACAGATTATCCTATTGCCGTCTCACCAGGTAAAGACAACACCTCGATTGTTACAAGCTACACCGATGAAGCGGGTAAACCACAAACCATCACCGTCACCAAAAATCCAGACGGCAGCTACAGTGCCACACAAGACGGCAAACCAGTCAAAACCACGCCAACAGATGACAACACCCCTTGGGTTAATACCACAAACGGTGTATTGATCCTACCCAAAGATTCGGTTGACAACAACAAACCTGTTACCACCATTGGTAAGACAGACAATGGCTCAGCACAAGATGCCACCAATCCTGCCAACACACCAAAAGTGGTCGCCAATAACCCAACAGCTACCCAAACAGGTTTGCCACAACAGGCTGACATTGTCGCAACACCAGGTGAGGGTAACACCAAAACAAGTACTACCTATACTGACGAACAAGGTAATACCAAGACAATCACCGCAACTTATGACCCTGCTACCAACACATGGACAGCAAAAAACCCAAATGAGCCCACCCAAGATTTGCCAACCACCAACACAGACGGCAAAACACCTTATATCGATCCACAAACAGGTTCAATCACTTTCCCACCTGCTTCTGTTGATAACGC
>NZ_AUGF01000062.1 GCF_000426885.1 Moraxella caprae DSM 19149
AACTAAACCCATACAACATCAAACTGTTTTGTTCTGACGGAAATCCTATCAAGAAATTATCCCAAGTCATCAACATTTACAAAGCAAAAAAGAGGCTTTTACCATAGAAGGTTATAACAGCTTGATTCGACATTACCTAGCAAGGTTCAAAAGAAGAACTAAATGCTATTCTAAATGTCAGCATATGATAGAATGTTCTCTTAACCTACTCTTTGCTAAGTGGAATGGGTGTTTGAAGTTTGTATTTTGAGTTTACAATGCCTTCATATTTTAAATGGTATTTGGCTGTTTTGGGCGGTTAAATAAGACAACCAGCACCAAAAACTCTTGAACACTTGGATAAAAGCCAATCAAAGCAAAACTTGAATTTTGATCAAAAAAACTAAACCCATTTGGTGAAATACTTTACAGATTGCCTTCCAATCCCAGTCCGCTTTCTCTTATTAAGGCTGCATAAGCTATCAAAAAATTATATCTTGCCTCTGCAAGTTTTTGTTCTGCCTGGGCAACCGCTTGTCTTGCTTGTATAATTTCTAAACGATTTCTCATGCCATATTTTTGCCCTGTCTCAGTTGACTTTAATTTAAGCTGACTACTCACAAGTGCACGCTCTTGTGCAAGAATCTGGTAATGTGCGGCATTACTTTCAGTATAAGCTTGACGAATAGCCAGTTTAATTTGTCGCTCGCTTGCCACCAACCTAGCTTTGGCTGCCTCATATTGATTTAGCGATTCACGCATCTCACTGCTTAATTCACCTCCAGTCAACAAAGGAATTTTCGCACGCAACTGTATGCTAGCATCTGTTCCGGTTCTAAAATTTTGATGACCTCCATCTTGAGAGACTGATCGATGATAATTATTCTGATAATCAACTTGTGCCACTAACACAGGCCATCTTTTGTTTTTTACAACTTTAATCGCCTCTTCTTTACTACTAACATCATACTTTTGTGCCTTATATTCATGATTATTTTCCAAAGCCATCTTCTGCCATTCTTCTAAACTGTGTTGCGAAATTCTTAATAGATAACGCTCAATCAAATTTGAAATATTTACCATTTCAATCTCTTTACCATCCAATCCTGTATAATCATTAAACTGGTTCTCCAAAATTTGTTTTTTAAGTATTGCTGAAGTCTCTTGTGCCAAAGCATTATCATAGCCCGCTTGAGCTTCATGAACATCCAACGCTGTAGCGACACCCTTATTAAACAAAGCTTTCGCTTGCTCAACCTGTTGCTCGTAAGACATTTTTTCTGCTTTATATGTAGCTATATTTTCATTACTAAGTAGGATTTTGAAATAATTTTCCGTTACATTGTATAATAGTTTTTCTTTAACAGAATGATAAATTTGTTCTGCCACTTCGCTATCATAGCGACTTTGACTATATCGAGACATTTCACTTGCATTAAATAAAGTTTGGCTAAGCTGTATATTCCAGCCTTGCGTTTGCTTGACAGAGCTAGATGAGTGAGGTTTGTACTGGTAATTAATATCTCCAGAAACTCGAGGAAAGAAAACCGATTTGGCTCGTTGCTGTTGCTCTTGAATAGAATTCTTTTGATGAAAAGCTATCTGATAATCAATAGAATGTTGCTGTGCAGCCACCCACGCTTCTTGCAAATTAAACGCAGAAGCAGTAGAGCTACTAGCAAACCAAAGAAAATAAAGATAAATAAATTTTTTATATTCAAAACTTTTCATTACTTTTTAATACTCCACAATTACAAAAAGACCAAGATAACTTACCACACTCTACAAAATGAAAAAGTACCACGGTTTCCGTTCGTGGTGAGCATGTCGAACCATGACGGAAACCAATCCGCAGGCATAGCTCAGGGCGAACGGTTTCCGTAGTAAAATTCAATTTTGTTAGCTGTACATAGTATAAAATATGCTATCAATCTAGCGTTCTCGAAAACTTTCATCAACTTTTGTCTGCAATGGACTTAATATATAATCCAAAACACGACGTTTACCTGTTTTAATTTCAGCAGTAACATTCATTCCTGGCGTTAAGTTGATTGTTACTCCATCTATATTTAATGTGCTTTTATCAAGAGAAACAAGTGCAGTATACACTAGACCTAAATGTTGGTGTTCTATAGCATCATGACTAATACTTTTTATTTTACCTGTTAAATAACCATAACGTGTATAAGGAAAACTCTCGATTTTGATGATAACATTCTGCCCAACTTTTACAAAGCCGATATCTTTATTTAGCACTAATATCTCTACTTCCACTTGATTATCGTTAGGTGCCACAACCATAATTTTTTGTGCTGCTTGTACAACTCCACCTAAAGTATAAGCTGTTAGCTCTTGTATAGTACCATTAACAGGTGATTTAATACTCAGCAATTTCTGTCGCTGCTTAGCTTTATTAGTTTGACCAGTATATTGATTAATCTGTTCATTGGTTTGGCGTAAAGATTCTAATGTATCACGTTTTAGATTTTGAGTATGTAACATACGGTTCTGTTCAGCTTGCATGATTGCAGCCTGTATTTTTTGAATCTGACTACGTGTACTTTGTAAATCATTTTGATTACTAAGTAATTTGCTTTCTTGTTCTAGATAAGCATGTTCAGATATAAAATTTTCTGCTTTGAGACTCCGATAATCATCAGTCTTTTGATGTTCAATTGCACCAACTGAAACCAACTTTTGTTCTTGGGATCGAGCAGATTGTAATTCTGCTTGATGTCCTTTTAAGGTTAATTTTAGTTGTTCATCTTGTGCTAACCATGCTTGATATTGATTTTGGGCTAAAGTTTGAGCCTCATTAATTTCCGATTCTGAAATATTTAAAGACTTTGCATATGCTACATCAATCTGAGGATTAATACGGTGATTTAATGCTGATAAAATTGCTTCAAGGCGTAGCTTAGATAATTGCGCTGCTCGAAGGGCTTTCTCGGACTGAGCAACATCACTATCTGAACCGATTCCCACTAAATCTACTAATATTTCACCTTGTTGAACATTTTGACCATCACGTACATAAACTGCTTTAACTATCGCTGTTTCCAAAGATTGAATAGTCTTGCTACGGCTACCTGAAGAAATTTTACCTGAAGCTGTAGCAACAATGTCAATCTGTCCAACCCAAGACCATAGCAAAGCAAATAGGACAAATATCATGATTATTCTAGCTGTCCATTTAGAGAAACTGGATACGGGTGTATCAGTGAGTTCCAAATGTGCAGGGAGAAAAGCGAGCTCTTCTTTAGTACGTTTAGGCGGATTTAGTTGGTCTCGAACTGCCCATGTATTGCGCCAAACGGTTATATAGCGAATAAAAAAATCTTTAAGTGCTTGTATAAACATGAATTATTTCCCTTGGTTATTTAAATAACAGCATTAATAGCACAAGTTTATCCATTCTGCAAATCATATAAATAACGATAGTAACCATCTTCTTTTTGCAACAATTCTTGATGTGTGCCTTGCTCTACAATTTTCCCCTTGTCCATTGCAATAATGCGATGTGCCATTTTTACGGTAGATAAGCGATGTGCAATAATCAACACTGTTCTACCTTGGCAAATTGCCTGCATATTTTGCATAATAGCCCTTTCCGACTCATAGTCTAATGCACTGGTTGCTTCATCAAAAATCAAAATACGTGGATTGGTAATTAAAGCACGCGCAATAGCGATACGCTGGCGTTGTCCACCTGATAAACCTGCACCTTGTTCTCCAACAATCGTATCATAACCTTCAGGCAATTCCATAATAAAGTCATGTGCTCCAGACATCTTAGCAGCCTGGATAATAAATTCTAACGCCATACCTGTATCAGTTAAGGCAATATTATCTCGAATACTACGATTGAGTAGCACATTTTCCTGTAAAACAACACCTACTTGGCGACGTAACCAAGCGGGATCAGCTAATGCCAAATCGTTTCCATCAACTAATATTCTCCCATTTTCTGGCACATATAAACGTTGCACTAATTTTGTCAATGTTGATTTACCTGAACCAGAGCGTCCTACGATACCTAGTATCTCTCCAGCGTTAATCTGTAAATTTAAATTCTGTAATATTAAATGCCCATCTATTTTGTAGCGAAAATCAACATTTTCAAATGTAATATCACCCTTAATATCAGGTAAAGTTAAGCGAGATGTAGAATGCTCAGTTGGAGTATTTAAAATATCACCCAATCTCGCCACTGAAATACCTACTTGCTGAAAATCTTGCCATAGCTGTGCCAGGCGGATAACAGGAGCGGCCACCTGACCTGCCAGCATATTAAATGCTATTAATTGACCTACCGATAGCTTGCCTTCAATTACCAATTTTGCACCAATCCATAGAGTTGCCACAATAACCATCTTTTGAATGAGTTGTACTCCTTGCTGCCCAACCATTGCCAACTTAGCTACCCGAAAACTAGAAACCACATAAGCTGCTAATTGATTATCCCAGCGACGGGTCATTTGAGGTTCAACCGCCATTGCTTTTACCGTACCAACCGCAGTAATACTTTCCACTAAAAAAGATTGATTATCTGCATTGCGTGCAAATTGATCATTTAGTCGAGTGCGTAAAATTGGGCTAATAAAGGCAGACCAAAACGCATATATTGGTAATGATGCCAAAACTACCAGTGTTAAAGTAGGGCTGTAATACCACATTACAAACAAGAATATAAAAGAAAACACCAAATCTAAAACTGAAGTGAGAGCTTGACCAGTTAAGAAATTGCGGATATGTTCCAATTCACGTATACGTGCAACTGTATCGCCTACTCTTCTACTCTCAAAATAAGCAAGCGGTAGAGCTAATAGATGACGAAATAACCGTGCTCCTAGTTCTACATCAATCCGAGAAGTTGTATGAGCAAAAATATAAGTGCGTAGACCACTTAAAATGACTTCAAATAAACTTACTACCAACAAGGCAATCGCTACCACATCCAGAGTAGAAAAACCACGATGCACCAACACCTTATCCATCACAACCTGAAAAAACAATGGCGTAATCAGAGCAAAAATCTGTAGCACCACTGAAATAACGATGACTTCAAAAAAAATATAACGATATTTGATTACCGCAGGAATAAACCAAGTAAAATCAAATTTAGCCAATGAACCCAATATTGACGCACGGGAAGTTACTAACATTAACTTACCAGAATATCTTTCAGAAAACTCACTTGCATCTAATATCATAGGACGATTTTCGATCAAATCATAGATGAGATATTTTGCAGCAGATCCCACCCCATCAATTTTAGTTAGTATAAAATGAGAGTTTAAATTTTGATCTAAATCGGGCTTATTATCACACCACACCAAAGCAGGAAGTGTTATCATTGACAATCGAGCTATAGACTGATTCACAATTTTTGCTTTCAGTTCTAACTTTTTTGCAGCCAACAACCATTCCTCTTGGTTTAAGTCATTATTTGAACCACCTAGAAATTGATGTGCAATATCCGCAGGATTAACAGCAATTCCATGATATTGAGCCAAAATAACCAAAGCAGACAAAGCCGGCTGATTAGCGCCATTCATCATAATCAAATCACCAAATAAAATACGAAGGGGTTAAAAAATAGACATCACCCCCTCTCATTAAGTTTGTCGTTCCATATATAAACAAAAGACATCTTGAATGAGAAGAAGTGACATCTATACACTCAATACTTTATTGAGGACTCATAGTCAACATATTTTGTGGCAATTGTAATATCGGCTGTGGCGTGATAGAAGTTGCACTATTCTCAACACCAAATGACGAGATCGAACTGACTAATCTATTTACAGCATTAACAATATTCGCAGAAGATAATGTTTCGCTTTTATTTTGATCCGCCAATTCTTTTAATTTCTGAGATGTAATTCTCTCACCAACCTTTTTATCTTTTAATAGTTTATCAATTTGTTCAGAAGTGACATAGTCACCATCTTTGCCAATAAACTGTTCAATTTTATCATCTGTAATATCACCATGATAATTTACCAACCGCGACGTCATATACCAATTCGGCATATTAATGCTATCAGAACTATTATTTCTCGTCATTAAGATCCCTTCTTGAGTACGCTCAATGACAAAATCGGATATATTAGCATCCGCAAGTGCCAACTTATCATTACCCTTTTGGTCATACAGAGTATCAACCCCATCGCCTTTACGAAATATATAAACATCGTCACCTGAACCGCCATTCACAACATCATTACCTGCACCACCATCGATAATATCATCTCCTATACCGCCAAACAAGCGATCATTACCTCTACCGCCAAACAAGCGATCATTACCAGCCTCACCTTCTAGAACATCATCTCCTGCACCACCATGAAAAATATCATCAAACCGAGATCCTTTAAATACATCGTTAAATTGAGACCCAATCACTTCTTCTACTGATTTCAAGTTATCGACAGATTGGTAACCATATCCAACATTTCTCAACTCATAATCACGATATTCTATAGTTTCGGTACGCTTACCCACCTTAGTATCCTGCCTTTTAACCACTTCATGGTAAATCTCACCTCGAGAAACATTACGATTTACCTTATAACTACCCATTTCATTTGCATGTGAACCATCAACAACAATATTGCCCAGACCACCTTCTTTGCTATAGAAAATTCGGTCATGACCATCTCCAGCATCAATATTCATCTTACCCTGACCTACAAAGATGTCATCATTACCAGCCCCTGCATTAACCACCAAGCCAATCTCCTCTACATTACCTCCTTCAGCGACACGCTGAATGACCCTAGAAAAATCTAGCTTAGAGTTAGCGTTACCATCCGTAATCTGCCAATTTTTAACACGATCAAACTTTAATTTATTAATGTAGGCATACTTGCCATTGGTTAAGCGCTGATGCGATTCATTACCTGCTGTTAACAACGGAGAGGTAAAATACAGAGCTTGAGTATTTTTACCATTTGAATTACTAATATCAACTATGCCAGTTTTAGCATTTAAAACAATATTAGCACCCGCCTCAACTTTTTGACCGTATTCAAAAGCATCAGCGTATGCTTTGCCACTATTAATGCGATCACCTAATTTAGTAATACCTGCCAATTCACCAATATTTTCATCCCAACGTTGCTGCGTAATAGCAATAACGCGCTCAACCTCAAGTTCTTTATTTAATTCAGACAAAAATTTTAAATTATTAGTCAAATAAAATTGATAACGAGAATCATACCCTTTATCAAAGTAATTTTGTCCGCCATGTTGTTTTTCCCACTCTAAAATTTTACCTTGCAAGCGATTGGCAACGCTTTCAAACATTGCTTGCTTAGACGCTTCTAAAATTCCAGAGATCAATCCTGTAACACCTGCAACTAATAGTGCAATCGGTGCACCCACTGCAGAACCAATTGCGGCAGCGGAAACACCTGCAGAAACTGCGCCCAAAGCAGTACTAATTGTGGTCAACGAAGCTTCAATAGTACCTGCTCCACGTTGATACTCCGCTAATAAATTATCTCCCTCGTAACCAAATTTTTGGAATTGCTTTGCAAACTCATTAAGCGCATTCGCATGGTTAAATTTATCCGCCGCATTCATAAATGCTAATGGACTTATTGCAAGCATAACAGACGATGTAATCAAGCTAGCAACCGCTCCTGTAGTAGACAAGCCTGCAGCAACACGCTGTGCCAAAATATACGAGGAAATTGCCTTTGTTACATTACCAATAACTTGATTGCTTAGCTCAAAACCTGCAGCAATTTTTTTCCCAGTTGACGAATTTTGATCTGCCAACACAAAACCCGCAGAAACCCCTGACAAAAGACCAGTAATTACTTCCAAACCAAAGTTAGTTTTAGAAAAATTTAAATGCTGTAATTTATTACCAATATTAGTAAAACCCTTGGCTTGTGAAATTGCAACGCCCAATTTGGCTAATTGCGAAGAAAAAGCCTCAATAGTTTGAACGCTATTAGAAATATTACCTATAACTTCGTTAATTAAGCCAATACTAGCTTTAGCCAATTCAGTGGCTGCAGCATCCCCTTTTTTAATCAATGAATCAAGCTCCATACCCGCCAACGCCGTCCCCAAAAAGGAGTCTAATGTTGATAATATGCTACTCGCTTTTCCTAATTGATTGTTTATATTATTTGCACTTTGTAAGCTATTAGATAGTTGACTGCCAGAATGTTTTTTTAAAAGCTCATCTAATTTTGTTGCGGAAATAGCAATACCAGTTTTTGTAAAGGACAACAACTTATTAGATAAATCAAGAGCATGCTTTGCTGTTTCAACACCATTAGACTCTTCTTGCAAACGAACAATCCCCAATTCATCGGCAGCTCTAATTAGATTATTTAGACTACCTTCTTGTTTAATATCATAATCTTTAGGAATATACAGATAAAATGATTTGATAGTGGATTTAGTAACAGTTCCAACTTGAGATAATGCACCTCGAGTTGAAGCAAGTCCCGCTTGCATATTAGACTTAATAGTGTTAAGATTAAAATTTGGCATAAATATTTTCCTTACATAGATTAAAACGAAAAAAATTACTCACTTTTGGAAACAACAAAATTATTTTGTGCCGAAAGTTTCGCAATTAAATCTTGGTGATATTGTTTAAATTTTTCTTTTGCTAATTTTACATCAACTTTTCTCCCATAGAACTCAGATATTTTTCCTGCATTCGAACTACCATCAACTCTAACAGCTCTAAATAGATCGCGTTCAAACACCGTTCTCATATGCCGAGTCAGTAAATAACTATCGCCAAATGGCGCAATCCAGTCAATAAACCATTTCCTATCTCCTGATTGCCAGTCAGCCAACTCAAGAGAAGTAACATCATTAATATATTTAACTTCATTTTCTAAACTCAAATTCGCCCAACTACAATAAGCAACAGGCATATCTTCTCTTTTCAATATAACATATTGACCTGTCTCAATTGCCGGAATAACATTGGTCGCAAACAAAGACAACGTCCAATGTTTATGCATATCAGAGTTAGACCAAAGCCATGCAATTAAACCTAGTTCTGCAAACTTTTTCGTCATTCTATATTCCTAAAAATACGCTAAAAAATACCGATCGGATTGTAAAAACTACACTCTTATGATACCAAAAAACCCCCTAAAATGTCAACTACACACTTAATTCATCCAGAACAATCGCACCACCCCTTACCAAACAACAACTGTTCAAGATAAGACTTATCCTGTGAAGCTCTCATTTTACTGCGTTTCACAGAGAGTTTAGCATCCCCATTGGCTCGAATTAAGTTTAATGCGGTACGAGTCAGTAATGCTTTATTTGCTTTTTCATGACGTTCAAGACTTTTTTGGTCATCTTCACTAAAGATAACATCTAACACCCAATGCTGACTGTTTTCAATAGACCAATGGTTACAAATGGCATCAGCAATCATATTAACATCTGTCAGGGAGGTTAGG
>NZ_AUGF01000063.1 GCF_000426885.1 Moraxella caprae DSM 19149
CTAACCTCCCTGACAGATGTTAATATGATTGCTGATGCCATTTGTAACCATTGGTCTATTGAAAACAGTCAGCATTGGGTGTTAGATGTTATCTTTAGTGAAGATGACCAAAAAAGTCTTGAACGTCATGAAAAAGCAAATAAAGCATTACTGACTCGTACCGCATTAAACTTAATTCGAGCCAATGGGGATGCTAAACTCTCTGTGAAACGCAGTAAAATGAGAGCTTCACAGAATAAGTCTTATCTTGAACAGTTGTTGTTTGGTAAGGGGTGGTGCGATTGTTCTGATGTCTATCAATATCTTGTTAAACTAATGTCAAGATTTTTAAAAATGATAAAAATAAATCACAATCAAAAATATATGAAACTTTATAACAAATATCATGTTCTAACAACGCTCGACAAAGCCCACACCCTTAATTAGGGCATGCTAGTTATTGATAATATTGTTATAAAATATGATAAAAATTAGGGCATGTCTGCCCTTTTAAAATGACTATTTAACAATCGATAAATCATCACTTGGATTAACAAAAGCGTGCAATTATCATGCCAAAATCATGACTGTATTTTCACAATCCAACCCTTTTATTATCATGGCTTTTGTCAGTCATCATCACGCCATGCTTTTACATCAATGCCAACACCGCCATTTAATCCTTTAAAAAATTACGGAAAAGGTGTAAAATATATTTATTCCAAATTGATAAAATCAGTATCAATGAGCCCAGCCAAGAGCGAATACTCGCCACAACAGCTAAGGTTATATCATGTCAGAGTCATCCGATAATTCTGCAAAAAACACAGAAACTGCCGAACCCGAAGTATTTGACCCCAAAGCAAGCGATACAGCAAAGAACTCGCCTGCCGAGCCACCCTCTGCTCACAAGCCTGATACCAACACTACCCCGCCACCTAAAAAAACCAAAAAGCCCAAGCCACCGCCCGAGAAAATGATACCACATTCTAAGGACATGGACGCTACCAAAAAACGGGTGCATCCACGCTTTGTCTCAGGCAAATATCAAAACATTCGCCTAGTGAGCATGTATACCATTTTGGTGGGATTTTTGATACTGCCATGGATAAAATGGGGTGGTCGTCAGGCGATACAGTTTGATGTCGCTGAACCAAAGTTTTATATCTTTGGGGCGACTTTTATGCCGCAGGATTTTTATTTCTTTGCCTTCATCTTTATGATTGCCGCCTTTACATTGTTTATGGTAACGGTCTATGCAGGGCGTGTGTTCTGTGGCTATGCCTGTCCACAGACCATCTATGTACACTTGTATCAACACGTAGAAAAATGGGTACTGGGCGAGCGTAATAAACGCATTAAGTTCGACAAAGAGCCTAATAGTGCTTCTAAGATTGGCAAAAAACTACTCATTCATCTGATATGGGGTGTGATGAGTATGATTACCGCTGTGACATTCATGTCGCTTGTGGTCGGGACGGAGTACCTATTCTTTAATGGGGCGACACCGTTCTTTATGGGTTGGAGCAAGATGACATGGATATTCTTTGGCATCATCACCTTTGTCACACACATGAATGCAGGCTACATGCGTGAACATATGTGTGTGCATTTTTGTCCTTATGGTCGTTTCCAATCAGTGATGTTTGACAAGGACACCTTACTTGTCTCCTATGACTATGACCGTGGCGAACCTCGTGGGGCTCGCAAAAAAGGCGACCACCCCGAAGGTTATGGCGACTGTGTGGACTGCACCATGTGTGTACAGGTATGTCCTACGGGTATCGACATTCGTGACGGCTTGCAAGTAGAGTGTATCCAGTGTGCGGCGTGTATCGATGCGTGTAATGAAATCATGGACAAGGTGGGCTATCCCCGTGGTCTGATTCGCTACACCACCGAACGTCAGCTTGTCCACAAAGAAAAAACCAAAATCGTAAGCTTCCGTATCTTTGCCTACATCTTTATCCTTAGTGTACTGGTAGTGGTGGCAACAATGGTAGCAACAGGGCGTGACCCCTTGGAGCTTGAGATTCGCCACAACCGTAAGCAAATCAGCAGTGTCGGACGTGATGGCATGGTTGAGAACAGCTATGTCCTAAAAATCGTCAATAAGACCGATGAGCGACAAGTCTATAAAGTCAAACTAGAACCCGTTGATGGCTTGACCTTAAAATCTCGCTTTAAAGAGCTGCCGCTCAAAGCCAACGAGCCGTATGACTTGCCCGTGAGTATCTTTGGTGACCCTGCCAAAATCAGTGGCACCATGCCTGTCACCATCACTGTCTACACCGAAGATGGTAAGTACAGTGCCAGCAGACAAGACGTGTTTGTCTATAAACCCTAAACCAAGAAGCAACCAAAAAATAAAACCTTGTCAATGGCAGGGTTTTATTTTTGTTTTTAAAATAGGTCAGTGTTTGTATCATGGTTAACCCCAGTCCACATCAATTTACATTTTTTAATGGCTTACTTCAATCTCAACTTAAAGTTACAACTTATTGATTTTTCAATGATTATTTTTTAGGTTGCAGGGACGAATTGCAATTTTCCCTTGGTAAGTCAATCACTTATACAAAGTCGAGAATGGAGTAGAGTTTTTTATTATGGCGGAGTACGTAATAAACACTTTACTGCCAATTGGTGTATTTTAAAATTGAAGATTACACCCAGAAAACTTTAAAATTACCACAAACACAATGATGTTTAGGTGTAGGGGTGTGCTGTGCACGCCTATAAAAATTGGTATGTCATCAAAGGACGTGCGGAGCTAGCCCTACAAAGTCTGTGGTAAATATCAAGTTGGTTAGGTGTATATCAGACAATCAAAAAGGGCAAGATGACTTACCCTTTTTTGATGGTTAAATCCCATTCAAAACCACCCTACTTAATCACCCCACACGCACCACATTCACATCGCCCATCTCGTCCCATATTTGGTGCGTGGCAATGGCAAGTACGCCAATCTCGCCTGCCTGTTGCATACCCGTCAAGCTCTGCCATACCTGATGACGAGTGGTACCATCTAGCCCCGCAAATGGCTCATCTAGTAACAGCACTTTTTTGGGTGATAGAAGCAGACGAGCCAGTGCCACACGCCGACCTTGACCGCCTGATATCGCCATGCCGTACTCGCCAAGTGGCGTATCTAGTCCTTTGGGCTGATGTTTTGCCCAGTCGGACAGACCCACTTTATCAAGCACCGCCCACAGCTCATCATCAGTCGCTGACGGCTTACCCAGTCGTAGGTTGTCGGCAAGACTTTGGTCAAAGATGTCCACGTTTTGCCCCAAAAAGCCAAACGAGCGACCAAAATCCACGTTATCCATGTCCACATCACGAAGAGCCGATGTCCGCACCACCATCTCGCCACTCATGCGTGGCACTTCCCCTGCCAGCGTGGCAAGCAGTGTGGATTTGCCCGCCCCTGATGCCCCCGTGATGAGCGTAGGCGTGGTTGGGGTGAGTGTGGCACAGATACCGTCCACGCTCATGATGGCGGACGGCATTTTTATGGATAAGTCTTTTAGGATAAGGGTTGGATTGTCATCTATCGGCTGTTTTTGGGGCGTGCTGTCTGCACTCATCAGCTCATTGATACGTGCTTTGGCATTGACACTTCTACCATATGCAAGCGGCTCACCCACCAGTGCCGAGATTATCTCCATCAGCCCAAACACTCCGAGTGTCAAGGCAAGCACCATGGCAGGATTTAGGGTGGTATGGCTGTTTAATGTTGCCACTACAAAGGGGGTAATACCCTGCTCAAAAATCCGCCCTGCCGTCAGTAGCAGTAGCACCACCGCCAACGCAATGATAAGCTGAATAAGCGCTTGGGCGTTACGTCTGGCTCGCAGGGTCGCCATCGTCAGCTGATGATGGCGCTCATCATACTCACTAAGCTCACGCACGCTGTCCTGCCATCTGCCCCACGTGATGAGAGCGGTTAGGGCGGGCAAGGTGTTGATGAGCTTGCTTTTGCGTAGCACCACAAGCTCACTCTCACGCCGTGCCAGTTGCACACCTTTATATAAGGTCATGACCGCAATGATGAGTGCCAGCCCCATATGTAGCACAGCAATCCACGCTGTAGGCATCATCACAGACACCATAAGCGACAACACCGCCACCGCCACGACCGCCACCACAAAGGGCGACACCACTCGCAGTGGAAATTCGTCCAGCGTGTCAATGTCTTTGACAAGCCTTTGCATGGTCTCGCTACTACCGCCCTTTTGCAGTCGCACCGATAACGGCAGTCTCGCCCAATGCGAAAAGAACTTCACTCGCAAATCACGAAGTAGCCCAAACACCGCATGGTGCGACACCATCAAATCGCCATAACGGGCAAAGGTTCGCACGATAGCAAAACCACGAATGATAGCAGACGGCATAAGATAATTAAAGGCGTGCGATCCCACCGCCAGCACCCCTGCCACGCCTGCCATCGTGATAAACCACCCTGAGAGCATGACCAGTCCCAGTACCGACAATACCGTCGCTATGCCTAACAGCCATGCGATGAGCCACAGAAGCTTTTGGCTAAGTAATAACTCTCTTAGGCGAAATGGGCGTCTGCTTGGTTGATTAGCCATGTTGCACCGCCTTTTGTTGTTTTTGCTCATACAATGCCGTCAAGTCATGAACGACATCAAAGTCCACCCCTGCCCCATCGTGCGTTACCCAAATCACGGTCTTGCCGACACTCACACGAGATAATAACGCCTTAATTTTCTCTGCCGTCTCGCTGTCTAAATGCTCGGTCGGCTCATCAAGTAGCCACACTTTGGCATTTTGCAATAATAACTGAGCAATGGCAAGCCGCCTGCCTTGACCGCCTGATAGTCTACCGCCACGCTCGGCAAGCATGGTATTTATGCCATCTGGCAACTGACTGATGATGTCCCACAAGGCGACATCGTTTAGCACCTGCACCAATTCATCATCGGTGGCGGACGGTTTGGCAAGGCGTAAATTATCCGCGATAGAGATTGGCAATAATGGCGTGGTCTGCGACAGATAGCCAAGCTGTGTTCTTAGCATATTCATATCAAGCTCGTCATACCGCACCGCCCTGCCATCAGTGTGAATGACCACATCACCAGCAAAGTCGCCAAAGCCAAGTAGGATTTGTAATATCGTGGATTTACCCACGCCACTTGCCCCCATCAAGGCGGTGCATTTGCCTGCATCAAAGGTTAGACTGATGGGCGATAATCGCACTCGCCCATCATCGCCAAATGCCGTGATGTTATTAAGATGAAAAGCGGGCGGACTATCAAGACTTATCGCCACATCGCCCCCTGTTTTGGCTTTAAAATTTAGCATGGGAGCGATTGCCTTGGCACACGCCACCGCTTGCCCTTTGACATGATACTCTGCCCCCAGTCGGCGTAGCGGAGCATAAAACTCTGGCACAAGCAGTAGGATAAATAACGCCGTGCCATAGCCTGTCAGCACCTGCCCCTTACCCCACGGCAAAATCCCCATCAAGCCAAAACCCAAATACACCGCCACTAAGGCAATGGATAAGGCGGATAAGAATTCCAACACCGCACTGTTTAAAAAGGCGATTTTTAACACGTCCATCGTGCGTTTGCGATAATGCTCGGAGCTGTTAGCGATGTCTGATACGGCAATGTCCACCGCCCCAAGCCGTGATAAGGTATTGACCCCACGAATCCAATCCAAAAATCGCCCCCCAAGCTGTGCCAATGCGTCCATCTGTTCACGGCTTTTACGAGCGGTAGCGATACCGATAAATGCCATAAAAATCGGCACAAGCGGTGCGGTAAGTAGTAATACCAATGCTGAGGTTGCACTATAAAACGCCACGCACCCCGCCAAAATCAAGGGTGTGGTAACGGCGGTCATCTTTTGGACGTGAAAGCGAGCATAACCAACCAAATGGTCGGGCTCATCAATGATTTTACTTGCCAATGCCCCGTCCGCCCCAAAATCACGCCTTGCCTGCCCAAGCTCACCCAATTTGACAAATAGGCGTTGTCTCACCGATTTGGCAACGGTTAGCCCTGCTTGACTCAGCAAAACATCACGCCCATAGCCGATGGCAATGCGTACCGCCAAACACCCAAACAGCAGTCCCAAATTAAAAAGCAAGCCACTACCTGTCACCCTATCAGGGAGCGGTACGCCCTGCACAAAGCTCGTCAGCCACCCATCAAAGAGCCACACTAGCACACACGCCTGCCCTACCAACACCAACACACTAGCAATGTCAAGCAAGTACGCCATCATCATGGTTTTTTTGACTGGCTTAAAAGTCGCCCTTAAAAAGGCATTTGCCATGATGTCTTCTTGGGAACGTCTGGGTTTTTTGCGTTTGGATTTTGGCGGTTTTGGCGGTGTGGATTGCTCTATATGGGGCGGTACCGTGGGCGATACGGTTGGGGTGATTGGCTCGGTCATGGTGTTATTATTGTCAAAATTTAGCGTTACATTATCGCTAAATTTAGGGATAATTTCAAGGTAAAGATAACTCTTAACATCGCCCTTTGTGTTACAATATCGCCACTTGCTCATTTTTGCTTTATCTCATGTCAATTCGCCAAAAATTATACATCTTATTAGAAAACCACGATGATTCATCGCCTTTGGCACTGCCTGCCAAGTTGTTGGATTTATTTTTGATTACGCTTATTTTATTAAATACCCTAGCGGTAATATTAGAATCAGTGGATGACATTTATTATCCTTATCAAGATTATTTTAGAGCGTTTGAGTGGTTTTCTGTGATTGTATTTGGGATAGAATATATCGCACGATTTTGGGTAATTGCCGAAAAGAATACTGCTCGTATTTGGCATGCTCGTTTTAAGTGGATACTAAGCTTTGGGGCGATTATTGACCTACTTGCCATAGTGCCGATATTTTTGCAAAGCATTAGTGGGATTGATTTACGTTTTTTACGGGTATTTAGGTTATTAAGATTATTTAAACTTACCCGTTATTTTGATTCTTTGCGAATACTGCTCATCGTATTACAAAAAGAGCGTGGCTCATTTGGGGCAGTGATATTTATTTTAATGCTTCTTATTATATTATCAGCAAGTGGCATTTATTTGGTGGAATACGAAACCCAGCCCGATGAATTTACTTCCATCCCCCATGCGATGTGGTGGGCGGTGGTAACCTTGACAACGGTGGGCTATGGCGACATTACGCCCGTTACGCCTTTGGGCAAACTTTTGGGGGCGTTTATCACGATATTGGGTGTGGGACTTGCCGCCTTACCAGCAGGTATTTTAGCAACGGGACTCACCCGTGAATTAGAAAGCCAAAAACAAGCAAGTCTCTATCATCTTTATGATGAATTTATGGCGTTGTCCTTAACTGAATTGCATGACAATGACAAAATAAATAGCTTATCCGATGAATTAAAAATAGACCGCAAAAACCGCCAAGAAATCCTAACCCAAGTTTTAAAAGAAAAACGGCTATTGGCAAAAGAAAAAGAGCTTGATGAAAAAGAAAAGTCTTTAAATAAAAAATGCTTTTGTCCATATTGTGGGGAGCGGGTGGAATATTTTTGAAGTTTTAATGATTATAGATTTTAAATAGTAAATTAAATCTGCTCTATTACCCCTTTGGTTCATGTATGAAAATTAAATAAGATGAAGCATTGTGCGTGGTTCTGTCCGATTTTGACTTAACCATCACGCCAAGTTAGGGCTTGGATTGGGTAAGTCGTAATCTCTCCCAATAGCCCAAAAATGGGCTATTTTATAAGAGGATAAATTATTATCTATGTAGAAATCTTCTCATTTAAAAGTTGAATCATTTTTTCACCGTGTTCTTGAATACTATCTTTATCCCAGTCCTTATAGGTAAACATCAGTATTTGCTTAATGCTTAAAGACTGATGACGAGCAACATTGTCTTTATAGCCTGACTTTTTTTCATCGGGCATTCTGTTGTTTAATGATGAATTTTGGCTATGATTGATTAAGCACAGATTGCCAAAATTATTAAGAATTTTTCCATTCTCATCATCATTGTCTGATAATTTTTCGCCATTTATTGGATTTTGCGGATAATAATGCTCCACTGAATTTCTGGAAGTAAATTTAAAAGCATCCTTAATAAATTTACTAACTTTTTCTTTGGTAAAGTGATCATCAGTAAACATATTCTCAGTAAATATGTCTTTGTCGCAATCTGTTATTTGATTATCTTTAAGACTTTTCCATAAAATATAATCCAAACGGTTAAAAATAAAATTCTCTACCGCCGTGCCTTTATTAAGAAAATCACAGTTGATAATTGCTTTTATCTCGTCTTTGTAAATTAAGTCAAAATATTCATCACCCTTGCCGTCATTATAAAAGCGATTAATATAAAATTTATCACACAAATTTTCTAAAAACTTAATATTTTCATCTGCCGATAAAATAACCGCTTTACCAGTTTTTGGACAATCTTCTAATTGTAACTTACTTTCGTCATTAAGCCATTTTAGATAAGCAAATAGCCAATATTTATAATTCTTTGCCGTGAAAGAATAATGAAACATTGTTTGTAATAGCTTTATTTGTCTATCTTTTGCCAAATCTTCAAATGTATTAGCATGGTAATTGCTAGAATTTTCTGAATTAGATTTTTTAAATTGATAGATATACCAATCATCTCTATCGTCAAGCCCATCATGCTTAATCACATAACGGTCAAATAATAAACGAATGTTTAGCAAATGTACGGTAAATTTTCTGATTTTAGCTGGGTTATTTGTTAGAAACAGTCGCGTTATTTACAGTATTAAGGTAAAATACTGCAAATGAACATACACAAAAACACAAGACTGCTTCCCCACCATAGGGAAGCCATTTGGACTGCTTACCATAAGAACAAGCAATCAGTGACTTCACTGGCACTCGAGTACAAAGTATCAAGACCTACCATTTACAAGGTCTTAAAACTTGCTCGTGTTAAACTGCTTAAACCCCAAACCAGTACCAACAATCGCTTTAAACAAGCCAAGTATGGCATTAAACGCTTAGCTAAGATTGAAAAGTCCATT
>NZ_AUGF01000064.1 GCF_000426885.1 Moraxella caprae DSM 19149
ACTTTTCAATCTTAGCTAAGCGTTTAATGCCATACTTGGCTTGTTTAAAGCGATTGTTGGTACTGGTTTGGGGTTTAAGCAGTTTAACACGAGCAAGTTTTAAGACCTTGTAAATGGTAGGTCTTGATACTTTGTACTCGAGTGCCAGTGAAGTCAATGATTGCTTGTTTTTGTGATAAGCAGTCCAAATGGCTTCCCTATGGTGGGGAAGCAGTCTTGTGTTTTTGTGTATGTTCATTTGCAGTATTTTACCTTAATACTGTAAATAACGCGACTGTTTCTAACATTTAAGCCTTGTTTTTATTAATAAAAGCATTATTATTTATTTTATGCTGTGGGTGGTTTCGGCATCCCTTTTTGTCTTGGGTCTTCACCGTATTGGTTTGTTCCTACTGTTCCAGCCATAAAACATAGAGTGATTACCAATATTAGATTGATAACTGGGATAAGAAAAAGTATCGCAACAGCACTATCAATATTTGCATCTTGTAAACGGGATTCCAAAACTTCAAGGCAGGCACAAAAAATAGCAATATTTATTGCCCACCACATAATGAGTGAATATTTATACCCTTCGTAAATTAAACTTTCATAGCTGGAAAAAATATAATAACAGATATGGATAAAGTGAATAAAAAAGTTATGATGAGTGGCACATACACCAACCTGCGGACACGCATAGGATATAATGAGCCTACAATCTGAGGAATTATTGATACAAAAGCAATATCCATAAAAATGAATATAATTTGAGAAAATGTAGACATATTTTTTGCATCTAGTATTTCTCCGTTAATTACTATTGTACTGAGTATTAAGAATCCGTACAGGGTAAGTCCTATAAAACCCTGCAAAATCATCAAAGGAACTTCACTTTTCTTTTCCATAATCCACCTAAAAACTTGCAAAATTTCAAAAAATATCTTAGAATTTAATTCTAAATAACTTTTTAACAAAATTACACCTACAAACTCACAGTCCAACCCATAGAGATACTACGGTTATGACACAAATCGGTAAAACACTCAAACGATTGAGAGCTTTAAAAGGGTTTACCCAAGAACATATGGCGGAGAAATTACATATGACAACTGACGGTTATGCTCAAATTGAGCGAGATGTTGGCAATCCAAATTTACCAAAAATTGAAAAAATTGCTAAAATTTTTGATATGACAACGGTGGAATTTTTGGATTTTTGTGAAAATGGAGCAACCTTTTACATCTCTGGCGATGCTCAACAAAACAATAATACAGACAGTAAATTATCTATGTATTATTTGTTTGGAAAAAATGGACATGAAATATTATTGGCAGAATTAGAAAAAGCAGAATTAACCATTCAGCATAAAGATGAATTGTTGGAACAAAAACAAAACGAAATAAATGCCTTAAAAGAAATTATTGAATTATTAAAAACAAAATAAAATGACTTTCCCTAAAATCATTTCAGGCGGACAAACGGGCGTGGATAGGGGTGCGTTGGACGGTGCGTTAAATAAAGGCGTGGCGTGTGGTGGGCATTGCCCCGAAGACAGACGGGCCGAAGACGGTGTGATTGACGACAAATATCTGCTCACATCCCTAAAAGGGGCAGGCTACCCCTAACGCACCCACCAAAATGTGATAGACAGCGATGCGACTGTGATTATTTATCATGCACAAATTGTGCCGAAAGGCGGAACAGAATTGACCTTAAAAACTTGTATCAGCCAAAACAAACCGTATCTTTTGATTGATATGAATGTGTTTTCGGTGGAAATTGCGTCTGATTATATTCTTGATTTTATTAAAAAATATCACATTGAATGCTTAAATTTTGGCGGTCCTCGTGGTTCTGGCGTGCCAAGCATTCAAACCTTTACGCAAATGGTGGTGGAGCGGGCGATTGAGAAGTGGGCGGACTAAACAGGCATTTATTTATACCCGCCAAATAAAGCCGTGCTTAACCACCCCAATCTACCGCCACGCCTCCAAAAATTCAGCGTGTCGTACCGTTTCACCGTCTTTTATTTGTGATAATTTGTCGTGGGTAAGTTTTTCATAATTTGCCACGACATCGGGCGAGAACCTGCCTGTTAGAAGTTGCCATCTTAGATAGATAAGCCATGTGTTTAGCACGTCCGATTCGCAGTAGGTGGTCAGCTTGTCCCACTGTCCTGCCTTGACCATCGGCACAACCTGCGAGCCGTCAATCTCGCCCTTACCAGCAAATCCACACAGACTGGCAATGGTGTCTAGCTTTTGTTTGTTGCCATAATTACCCAGTGATAATTTATCCATCAAATCAATGTGAGCGTCGCCATATTTATACAGATAATTGGGCGACTGGCTGTTAAAGAGCGTGGGAGCGGTCAGCCTATGGTGTAAGGCACGATAGAGCATGACAGGCAAGTCAAACCCTGCTCCATTCCATGACACAAGCGTGGGGGCAGGCTTTTGATTAAATGCCCTAAAAAAGGTCGTCAAAATCTCCGCCTCACTCATTTGGTGTAGGCTTAGCGATTTTAGGCTAAATTTATCCTCACTCACCCACAAAAACGACAAACAAGCGATTTTATGCAAAGGCAGTCTCATAAAAGGATTGCCAGCCTCCGCCTCTCTGATGGCGGTCAGAGCCGTCTGGGCGTCATCATCAGAGAGTGTGGCAATCTCAGGGTAGAGCAGTCGCCCTGTGTCAAGGTCGGGAATGGTTTCGATGTCAAAAATGAGAATTGGTGCGGTAGGCATGACTTTTTTTCCTTAAAAATTAACCAATAAAATTAAACCCCAAACAGCCCTGTGGATAGGTATCTATCCCCTCTATCGCAGACGATAAAGACAATCACGGCTTTGGGGTCATCTGCTTTGATTTGTTTGGCGATTTGGCGGCTTGCAAAGCCTGCCCCACCGCTTGACACTCCACAGAATATCCCCTCCGTGCGTGCCAATGCTCGCATATAGTGTTCGGCATCTGTTTGGTTGATGTCCATAATCGTATCCACCCACGATTTATCAAAAATCTTAGGCAAATATTCAGGCTCCCAACGGCGTATCCCTGCAATGTTTGAGCCGTCTGATGGTTGCAGACCAATCACTTGAACATCAGGGTTTTGCTCCTTTAAAAAGCGAGACACACCCATAATCGTCCCTGTTGTCCCCATACTGCTCACAAAATGGGTAATCCGTCCGCCTGTCTGCTCCCAGATTTCGGGGGCGGTGGTCTTGTAGTGGGCTTGCCAGTTGTCGTCATTGTTAAATTGGTCAAGGACAATGCCTTTGCCGTCCGCTTGCATGGCAAGAGCCATGTCCCGAGCCATTTCCATATTATCCGCTTCTATCAAGGTCGCCCCATAGGCACGCATGGCGTCTTTACGCTCTTGGGTGGAATTCGACGGCATGATAAGGGTCATTTTATAGCCGAGCATGGCGGACACCATGGCAAGGGCAATACCTGTATTACCGCTTGTGGCTTCAATGAGCGTGTCGCCTTGTTTGATTTGCCCACGTTTTTGGGCCTGGCTTATCATATTAAAAGCAGGGCGGTCTTTGACTGAGCCTGCAGGATTATTGCCTTCTAATTTGGCAAAGATATCAGCGTTTACGTCCGTAGTAAGACGTGTCAGGCGGACAAGGGGTGTGTTGCCAACGGTGTGGGATAGGGTGCGATTTAGGGCGTTTGGGGCGGTCAAATCAGTCATGGTTAGGTGATCATCTATCTATTAAAATGGCGACATTATAGCACAAACGGATTTTTACCGTTAAATTTACCAGTAAATTTGCCTTAAAAATCATCTTAAAACCCCCTAAATCAGCCCTAAAATTACCCCTAAAATTCACCTTGAAATTATGCTAAACTATGCCATCTGCCTGACAACATAGCCCACTCATGAAAAAAACCCCTTTTAACTTACGCAGTGCTTACGGGCAATTGGTCGCCCTTGTGTTTTTGCCGATAGTCATCTTGGCGATGGTCGGTGGGGTACTTGTTTTTCGTGAAGTCAGACAGGCGTTACTCTCTGAGCAGGACGCTTTGGCACGCACCGCCTTACTTCGCTATGAGATGAGCCTAACTCGTCATTTTGCCGACACACACAGCCCCACGCCTGCCCTGCCTGCCTTTGATGACTTTTTTCATAAAATATCGCCCCAACAAGTCAGGCGTATGGCGATTTTTGATGGGGATTATCGTCTGCTGGTCAGTCATGGCGGTTATGATGATGACACCCCCTTTGCCAGTGATGAACTGCTTGGGGTCATGAATAAATATCAAGGTAATTTTGAACGTTATCACAGCACTTATGGCACAAGCTATGGCAGGCAGATGACGTTTGATGGCACGCCTTATTATGTCGTCGCTGAGATGGACAGCGAGCCTTTAACCATTACCAGTTATCGAGTGGTGCTTGCCCTTGCCATCACGGGTTTGACCACGCTACTGCTCCTTTTGCTCATTTTAAATATCTACTCGAAACGCTGGATTGCCCCGATTTATGAAATGCGTCTGTTTTTGCAAAAGCTAAACAGCGACAACATTGACAAACCTATCAAGACCAATGCCGATGGCGAGTTCTCCCTGCTACAACGGGATTTTGTCCAAGCCATGAGACGACTGTCAGCAAGTTTTAATGAGCTAAAAACCCACGCCAATGAGACCGAACAGGATTTACAGCACGCCCTAGATGAGATGGAAATGCAGACCATCTCAATTCGCAAAGCTCGGGATTTGGCGGTGTCATCTAGCCATGCCAAGTCGGCATTTTTGGCAAACATCAGTCATGAGTTACGCACACCTTTAAACAGCATTGACGGCTTTATCAACTTGCTGGCTCGGCACGATGGTCGCCATGATGGTCGTAACGGTCTAAGTGCCGAGCAAAGCCTGTACGTCCAGACCATCAAAAAATCATCCGCCCATCTGCTCGCTTTGGTCAATGACGTGCTTGATTTTTCAAAATTAGAAGCGGACAAGCTCGTGCTAGACAGTCATGGGTTTGACCTGTACTCTGCCATCTATGACGTGGTGGACATGCTCTCGCCCATGGCATTAGAAAAGCACCTAAGGCTGTCGGTACTGTTTTATAATGACGTGCCAAACCGTGTAACAGGTGACAGTCTGCGAGTCAAACAAATCCTAACTAATCTCGTTGGTAATGCCATCAAGTTCACTGATACAGGGGGCGTGGTGGTGCGTGTGGGTCTGTCCGATGACAATGATGGCTATCTAAACATCAGCGTTGAAGACACGGGTAAGGGCGTGTCCGATGATGACAAAGCGTCGCTGTTTAAAAGTTTTAGCCAAGGCGATTTGTCAGTGACCCGTCGTTATGGCGGAACGGGGCTGGGGCTTGTGATTAGTAAACAGCTGACCGAACTGATGGGCGGAACGATAGGTTTTTATGACAATAACAGCGAAAACATCGCCAAGACAGGGGCGACGTTTTGGTTTGAGATGCCCGTTCATCTAGGCGGTGCAAGCGTGCAGGCTCCTGATGAGACAGATACCGATGACGATTTATACAGTCTAACAAAACTTGCCCCAACCAAACTGTTGGTGTGGATAAACCACGCCCCTGCCATCCAAGTGCTAAAAGCAACCTTGGCAGGGTCGGACGTGGACGTGCATTTCGCCATCGGCTTTGCCGATTTGTTAGAACAGCTAGACAAGACAGGGCATGGTTTTGATTGGGTGATTGTGGATTATTTTGGGCAGGACGCGTCCTTGGATGATGTCGGTGCCATCCTTCGCCAAATCCGCTCTCGCTATCAGGGCAAACTGTCCGCCTATGGCTATCAAGTGGGCATGGACAACGCCCTACTGGACAAATACCAAACGCACGCACTCTACGAACCCATGAACAAACGCCAACTTATCGCCATGCTCGCCGATGACAAGCCCATGCAGGATACCCCCATCAGTAAATTCTCAGGTCATCGGGTGTTGGCAGTGGACGACCATCCGCCTAACCTGCTCGTGCTAGAAGCCTTGCTTGGCGAGCTTGACGTGGCAGTCATCACCGCCCATAATGGCTTTGATGCCATCGAGACCATGACCCGTGCCATCAGTATGGGCGAGCGGATTGATTTGATTTTTATGGACATTCAAATGCCCAGAATGTCAGGGTTAGAAGCGAGCATCCAAATCCGCAAAATCGAAGAGAGCCACAACCGCCCCCCCATCCCCATCATCGCCCTAACCGCCCACGGTCTGTCTGACGAAAAAGAGCGATTGGTGTCGGCAGGGCTTAGCGACTATGTCGGCAAACCCATCGGGCATGAACAGCTGGTGCAGACGCTCTCACGCTGGCTTGGCGAGTCGGGCAGGCCTGTGCTTGCCCCCACAGACGGCACGCCCAACTTTGCAGGTACGCCCTATGGCAAGATGGGCGAGATGAGCGAACTGACAGGTGATGACATGGGTGACGGTACAGGCAAAGACACAAATAAAGGCATGGATAAAGGCGTGGATGACAATGGGCTAACCCCTCAACAGAGCAAGCACGCCCATAAAGCTGATAAAGCCAAACCCACCCTGCTTGACATCGACTGGGCGGACGCATTGGCACGCTCCGCCAACAAAGACGACCTTGCCAAAACCTTACTCTCACTACTTATTGAGAGCAGCGAGAGCGAAAAGCTCGCTCTAGAACGAGCATGGGCAGACAGAGACAGGGTTGCCCTTGCTGACATCACACATCGGTTGGTCGGGGGCAGTCGCTACACGGGCGTGCCACGCCTTAGAGCCACGGCAGAAGACTTTGAACAAAAGTGCCGTGCCAATTTAGACGACACATCAGCAGGGCAATTCATCAGCATTCGCCCCAGTTACCGCTCACTCATCGATGCCCTAGAAAGCCTTGAAAATATTGACATCGAAGACTTTTTGGCAAATGGGGCAATAAACTCATCCGCCCCTGACCCCATCCCCGACCCGACCCCCGACCCAACACCTAAGTCAGGCGGTCATGATGATGAAGACACCCTACCTTGGAAAATGGTATAAAGCATAACAAAGGAGAGCCCATGCAAACACTCACGCTAAGCCATGATAACCACACCGCCATCATTACCTTATCTCGCCCCCACAAAAAGAACGCCATGGACTTTGTGATGATGCAAGAGTTAATCAAGACCGCACGCCACATCAAGGCGGACAAATCGGTGCGTGCCGTCATCATCACAGGCGGGACGGATTTTTGTAGTGGGCTGGATTTGGCGGTGTTTGGCTCACCTAAGAACATGATTTTTGCCACCAAAGAGCTGATAAAGCCAGCCCCTAGCTTGTTTCAAAAGGTGTGCTTGGTTTGGCAAAGCCTGCCTGTGCCAGTGATTGCTGTGGTCGATGGCGTGTGCCTTGGGGCAGGGTTACAGCTTGCCATGGGGGCGGATGTGCGTATCAGCCACCCATCGGCGACATGGTCGGTGCTTGAAGCCAAATGGGGGGCTGGTCGCTGACATGGGACTGACCCGTCTTGCCAGAGATATCGACAAGGATAAGCTAAAAGAGCTTGCCATGTCTGCTCGCCTGCTTGATGCCCAGACCGCTTATGACTACGGACTCATCACTCATATAGATGATGAGCCGATGGCACGTGCCAAAACCCTAGTCGATGAGATTGCCACTCGCTCGCCTGATGCGATACTGGCAAGCAAACGCCTCATCAATCGCATGCACCCAAGCGACCATCTGACTTTATACCAAGAAAAACTGTGGCAATTAAAGCTTTTTGCCAGTCATAACCGCAAACTTGCCATCAAAAAAGCCAAAGACACGGCAGTGGCGTTTCGGGACAGGCAGTGGGGTTAATCATCTTAAACGCCAACATAACAGCAGATAGAGATCATCTACAAACAGTAGAAAGGGCGTGCCTGCCTTTTGTATTTGCAATGAAAAATGTCTGTTTAAAAAAGCAGGGGAATCGCCCGTTTTTCAAGGAAAAAACGCAGGTTGTGAGTTTTTATCAAGCAAGTTTCTGGCGATGAAAAGCAATCTGACCACTTGACTGGGTAAATTTTAAGAGTTTTAACTTAATTTTTTAAATTAAGTGGTCGGATAGTCATTTTTCATGCAAAACATCATTTTACTTCTATAAAATTTCTAAACATTAAATTGTATTATAAAGGTTTGATACGCCCTAATCAAATTCCACTAAAATGCCATCAATGTTCAACACCCCCAATCACATCAAGCACAACCCCCCGAAGCCAACGATGAGCCATATCCTGTTCGGTGCGTTCGTGCCACGTCATCATTATGGTAAAGCCGTCAATATTTATGGGCGGATTTTGCAGGCGGACGTTTGGCAGGGTTTGGGCAAGATGTTTGGGCAATACCGCCACCAAATCCGATTCTTGCAATAAAGACGGCAATAATAAAATATTATTAGACATCCTGCAAAACTACCCAATCCACCCAAACACGAGCTTTACCCTAAGTTCAAATCTTGCCAATGATTTACGATAGGTGGTTGAGAACATTTTAAAGGCCTTAAACTTGGCAAAGATATGTTCTACTCTCACCCGTGTTTTAGACAATAATGCGTTATAATCTTTGGCTTCTTGTACAAGTGGATATTTCTTAGTTTGTTTTAGTGGCGTAAAGGCTTGCTTGTATAAATGCTGTATGCCTTGATAACCACTGTCTGCTAGGATAAACTTAGCATTTGTTA
>NZ_AUGF01000065.1 GCF_000426885.1 Moraxella caprae DSM 19149
CGACCAATTGAACGAAAGCCCAAACCTTCTAGATACATATTGATTGCCATTTGCTTGGTTTCTTCGCTTTTATGATGCGTTGGTTTATGTACTGAAAAGTAATGATTGCAACCTTTGCACTTATAGCGTTGTCTGCCATTGTTAAAACCTGCTTTGACAAAGTGTTTGTGCTTACATTTAGGACAACTATCAAATGTTTCGTTCATTGGTTTTTACTCTATGGCAAAGTATTGAGCTATTTTAACTTATGTATTTGTTTTTAACAATACCAACTGATTTAATGAGCTTCCTGTAAAACTAGTTTTCTACTCGCTCTGAGCCATGCCTGCGGGTGCTGGAAAACCGTCATGGACAGGCTGGCCTACCAAGAGTGTTTTTCCTTATAAATACTGAGGTTGAAGTTTTAAAAATCGACAAAATCGGGGTTTGGAAAGAAGTCTATTGAGTTTGGAGGTAAAAAGAGCTGGTTAAATAACCTGCTTATTTTTACAAATTTTTTGCCATTATGACATCCAAAAGTCGCCAAATGATGTATTTTTGTCGGAAAGTTACCGCCAAATAATGATAAAATAGTTAATATTTTTTTACATTTTGTGGTATGCTAAGCAAGATTTTAGCAAGTTCGTGTTTTTCTAAAAAGACACACTTGTTGTCTTTAATAATGGATAATGATATGAAGCTAACAGCCCTAAAAAGCCTGATGACCGCTTGCCTAATCGGTGGCGTGATGATGTCATCAGCCCATGCAAATAACCCTGCTCCAACCATCAAAGCAGACGCCCCCAACCGTTATACCGTCAAAAAAGGCGATACACTGTGGGACATCTCTGGTAAATATCTGAGTGCACCGCACAGATGGCGTGAGATTTGGGCGACCAATAAACAAGTCAAAAACCCACATCTTATCTACCCCGGCGATATTCTTATCATGTGTATCATTAAGGGTCAAACCTTGGTCGGCGTGGACACAGGTGAGGGCTGTGCAGGCATTGAAAAGCAAATGCAAGAGGTGGCACCCAGTGAACCAGTTCGTCTGACACCGCTAGAAGGTAGTGTGCCATCCATCCCATTATCAAATATCCGTCATTGGCTTGACCGTTCGGTGATTGTCAATCCCGATGATTTTGAGACGACCCCTTATGTACTGGCGTCCAAAAAAGGTAATCTTATTACCGCAACAGGCGACAAGATTTATGTTAAAGGGGCACTGCTTACCCCAGGTCAGACTTATGGCGTGTATCGCAAGTCCGAGCCTTATGTAGATGTGCAGACAGGTACGGTGATTGGGCTAGAAGCGGTACAAGTAGCTCGTGGTATCGTAACTGATGTGGCAGGTAATGGCGTATCAAGCATTCAAATCACCCAGTCATTCGACACAGAAATCCACGAGGGCGACCGAGTCTTCTCTGAGGTGCCAACCCAGCTTCCTGTAGTGTTCTACCCTGCCCCTGCTGAGGTGACTCGTGGCGGTAGCATTGCACGCGTGATGGGCAGTATCGGCAGTGCCGCCAAAGGCAGTGTGGTCGCCATCAATATCGGTGCTGCTCAAGGAGCAAGAGCGGGTCATGTTCTTGATGTCTATCGTAAAGGGGCATTGGTGCGTGACATTCGTGATAACGACACGCCAGTACGCCTACCTAGCGAAAAAGCAGGTCAGGTCATGGTATTTAAAGTGTTTGACCACATCAGTTATGCTTATGTTCTCTCATCAGAGTTACCACTAAGTAAAGGTGACCAGTTGGTGCCACCGCCTTATCTATAATTCATTGATAAATAGTGATGTATTAAAATTGCCAATACGCTTGTATTGGCAATTTTATTTTGCCAATGAAATTTTATAAAAAAGACAGTAGTGATATAATGCAAGCCTGTCATTTAACATAAGAAACAAACATGAGTTATCAGACACTAGATGAGACATCCGCCACGCTTGCTTTGTGGTATGTGGTAAATACTTCTTTGACCGCTTTTTATAAATTGACCGAACAATTTGGCGGTGCAAGGCAGGCTCTGACAGAAGGGCTTGGGGCATGGCAGGAGCTTGGTGTGCATAACGCCCACATCAAAAGATGGCAGGATGTTGATGACGTCATGGCGATGGTAGCCAGACTGCATGATGAAGCAGGGCGTGGGGTGTACGGCATGCTTTTGATGGACGATGAGCGTTATCCTGAAATGCTCAGACAGATGTATGACCCACCACCAGTGCTTTTTTATCGTGGGGAGGTGACACGCTTGTCGGATAGGCAGGTGGCAATCGTTGGCAGTCGTTCCCCCACAGAGTTTGCTTATCAGATGACTTTTAATATGGCAGAATATTTGGCTTATCAGGGATTGACCATCACCAGTGGACTGGCAGGAGGTATCGATAAGGCGGCACATCTGGGCGGATTGTCAAATGGGTGCGGACAGACGGTGGGGGTGATGGGAACAGGCATTGATGTGTGCTATCCTAAAAACCACAATGCTCTGTATGCTCAGATTATCAATGAGGGTGGCTGTCTCATTAGCGAGCTGCTGCCCGCCACGCCCGCCATCAAGCACAACTTTCCACGCCGTAACCGTCTGGTGGCAGGGGTATCACTTGCCACGCTGGTCACCGAAGCCGCCATTGCCAGTGGCTCGCTCATCACCGCACGCCTGACTGCTGAGCAAGGCAAGCAAGTTTTCGCTGTGCCTAGCTCTATCGATAATGTTAATGCCGAGGGCTGTCATCATCTCATCCGCGAAGGGGCAACCCTGATTTACCACCCCAGTCAGATTATTGATGAGCTCAGTGGAAGTGTGATGGGTTATAACGCCCTACCTAAAACCTTCTCTCGGGGTGTTTCAGCCCTTGATAACGCTCATGAAAACTGCCCTGTGTCCGCATCAGTTGCCATCGCACCCCATTTGCAGGGCGTGTTTGATAAGTTATCCAATCAGCCGACTGACCTAGATACACTTGTGGCGGCGACTGCTTTGGATGTTGGGACATTGCTGGCGTCTTTGTTGGAGCTTGAAATGATTGGTATGGTAAAAGTGGTCGGGGGTCGCTATGAGCGAGCATGAATGTATCACTCACAGTGCTGATGTGGCGTATGAATGGGTCATGCAAGGTAGGATTTTGGCTTATCCTACCGAGAGTGTATGGGGGCTGGGCTGTCATGCTTTTGATGTGCAGGCGGTAAATAAGCTTCTTGCCTTAAAACAACGCCCTGTCGAAAAGGGCGTGATTGTACTGACTTCGGATGAATCATACATTGATGTATTTTTGAAAAATCTGCCGAAGACTCGCCAAAATGACATTATCAAAAGCTGGGCGTATGCCGATGACAGACGGCAGGCGAGTACATGGCTGTTTGATATTCCTGATGGAGTTAGTATCCCTCAATGTGTGCGTGGCAAACATGAGAGCCTTGCCATTCGAGTAATCAACCATGCCAAAATCGCCAAATTGTGTGATTTGCTTGCTACTCATGATAACAATCCGTTTGGCTTTTTGGTATCTACCAGTTGTAATGTTGGTGGGCAAGCCCCTGCCCGTGATTTTGAGATGGCATGGCGTTATTTTGGGGGTAAAGTCTGTTATCTGCTCGGCGATACGCTGGGCTATGATAAACCCAGTCAAATCATTCATGCCAGTACAGGGCAGGTAGTGCGGTAGTTTTGATGATAAAAAACCCTTTGTATGATACAAAGGGTTTTGGTTTTTTAAAGCAAACAGATTGCTTAGATACCAGCAGCAACTTTAAAAGCAGCTTCATCAAAGTCTTCGCTATGAGTGACAATCACGGTGCCTTTGTCGATGTTTACGTTAACAAATTTAACGCCGGCGATAGTTTCGGTTTTAGCAATCAGAGCGTCAGCAGCAGCTTGGTCGGCAACAGTTAGATTGAATTGAGATTGTGGCATAATATACTCCATGGGTAAATGAGAATGATGTGAATGTGTTTAAACGAGATGAGTTTGAACCAGCTCATCATTTAGAACTTGGTCTTATTTTAATCGATATCAAGCTTTGTGCAATAAAATACAGATAAAATGCCGTAAACTAAGCCTTAATAGCATTGATTTTACAAGCAATTACAATGTTAAACTAATGTAACCTAAAATTGGCGATTTGCCACGTATTTCAACCATTTTGATGGTGCGATTAACAAAAATATTGATGAAAATGGCGTTTTGTCAATCAATTTTAATGCGTATTTTAAAAGTTTTAAATAGGGCGTGCCTGCCTTTGGTATTTGCAATGAAAAATAGGGGAAATCGCATGTTTTTCAAGGAAAAAACTTGAGGCTGATAGTTATTCTATCAAGCAAGTTTTTGACGATGAAAAACAAGATTTAGTCATTTTTCATGAAAAAATGGCTTAAAGTGTTAAATCTTCATCTTAATTTTATAAAAAATGTTATCAATGGTAGGCACGCCCTAACTATTCCTTATACATTATGTACCAAAATGTTTGTTTTTCTTACTAAATTGTGATTTAATAGCCGTGCTGAATAATAGCATTTTTTATTTATCACCTAAACACTTGATAAAGTTGGATTTTATTGAGTTTTTTAAAAGGAAGGATTATGCAAGAAAAAGCAACCTCTTCTCGCATGCAGAGGTTTTTAAAGGGGGTGGAGTGGCTTGGCAATCTGTTGCCACACCCTGCCATTTTATTTGTATGGATGTCAGTTATTTTGCTTGTACTATCGGCAATCATGTCGATGATGGGGGTGTCGGTGGCTGACCCACGCCCAGAAGGGGCAAAGGGGCGTAGTGAAGATGGCATGATTTATGTTGTCAATCTCTTAAATGGTGATGGGCTTGCCAAGATTGTTGAGAATCTCGTGTCCAATTTCACAGGCTTTGTGCCACTGGGGACGGTGCTTGTCGCTCTGCTTGGGGTGGGCATTGCTGAGCGGTCGGGCATGATTTCGGCGGCTCTTCGGGGGCTTGTCATGAACGCCCCGCCAAAGATGGTTACTTTTGTCATTGTTTTTGCAGGTATTATGTCAAACACCGCATCAGAGCTTGGTTATGTGGTGCTGATTCCATTGGCGGCGATGATTTTTTATTCGTTGGGTAGGCACCCACTGGCAGGACTTGCTGCTGCCTTTGCAGGCGTGTCGGGCGGTTATAGTGCCAACTTACTCCTTGGTACGGTTGACCCACTACTGTCGGGCATCAGCCAAGAGGCGGCACGCATTATTGACCCTGACTATGTCGTGGGGGCAGAAGCCAACTGGTATTTTATGGCGGCAAGTACGTTTTTGGTAAGTGGCGTTGGCTACTTTGTCACCGAAAAAATCGTGGAGCCATCTTTGGGTAAATACAACCCCGATGATGCCGATGACCCAAGCGTGCTTGACAGCAAGGTGGAGCGACTGACCGCCTTAGAAAAGAAAGGACTGGTTTGGTCGGGCGTGTCCATGCTGATTTTTTGTTTGCTACTGGCATGGACTGTTGTGCCTGCCGATGGGATTTTAAGACATCCTGAGACAGGACTTGTGGCAGGGTCGCCATTTTTACATGGGATTGTGGTATTCATCTTTGTGTTCTTTGCCATTCCAGGTATTGTGTATGGTAAGATTGCAGGCACCATCAAGAGCAATGATGACGTGGTGGATGCCATGAGTACCGCCATGAGTTCGCTTAGCATGTACATCGTGCTGGTGTTCTTTGCTGCTCAATTTACCGCCTTTTTTAATTGGTCAAACATCGGTTCGGTCATGGCAGTATCGGGAGCGAATTTCCTAAATGACATCGGACTGACAGGACCTTTGTTGCTCGTGGGCTTTATTTTGATTTGTGCTTTTGTCAATCTCATGCTCGGCTCGGCATCGGCTCAGTGGGCGATTACCGCACCGATTTTTGTGCCGATGCTCATGCTGACAGGCTATGCCCCAGAGATGATTCAGGCAGCGTATCGTATTGGTGATAGCAGTACCAACATCATCACACCGATGATGAGTTACTTTGGGCTTATCATGGCGGTGGCAATTCGTTACAAAAAGGACACAGGGGTCGGCACGCTTATGTCGCTCATGATTCCGTACTCGCTTTTGTTCTTGGTGGGGTGGACGGTGCTCTTTTGTATTTGGGTATTTGCCTTAGGCTTGCCTGTGGGACCAGGGACTGCAACCTATTACACGCCTTAATTTTGCCAGATGGTAAAAATCCCTTGTTTGATGATGAACCCCACCCCAAAAGTTAGACACTTTTGGGGTGTTTTTGCAAAATATGCTGAGCAAAAGTGTGTAGGGGTGATGATGGTGTCAATTTTTATGGTGTATGGCGATGGGTTTGGCAGGGGTTTTTTGATGGTTTTTTAAAATTTATCACAAAAATTTAAAAAACCCCTTGCATTTTTGCTAAACTTTGCTATAATCATCGCCCACAGCTTTTGACAAATTTGTCAATTAAAACGGTGACGTGGGTGAGTGGCTGAAACCACATCCCTGCTAAGGATGCATACGGGAAACTGTATCGAGGGTTCGAATCCCTCCGTCACCGCCATTTATTTTAAAAATAAATAAAAAAGGCTTGACATTCTAAATTTTTAGTGTATAATAGCCGACCACAACGAGTGGTAAAGATTGATAATCACATCAGTTGTACTGCACCCGTAGCTCAGTTGGATAGAGCACTTGGCTACGAACTAAGGGGTCGGGAGTTCGAATCTCTCCGGGTGCGCCATATACCAAACACCAAAACTTGATTGAGTTTTGGTGTTTTTATTTGTGCGAGTTTATCAAATGGGTTTATAAAAACAACCTGATGGCTTAACACGGGATAAATTTAGGTTTGGTTTAATTTTTTAAATTACAGTCTCAAAACTTTAAAATTACCACAAATTCACAATGTATAGATGTAGGGGGCTGGCTTTGCAAGCCTTATAAAGATGGCGTGTTTAACACGCCCCTACAAGTCTGTGGCAAATATTAAGTTCTTAAGCATAAGTCGTCAAATAGCCATTTTATGTAAAACGGATTAAAGCGTGACATTTTGTCAAATGCCAATAAAATACCATCAATAACAGACATAATCCAAGACTTTACACATAAAAGCGTCATGAATATTCAACACACCCAAAAGTCATGGTAAAATAAAGCCTATTTTAACTCTATTTATCATCATGGCTAAAAAAAACAAAACCCCAAAAACCCATCCATCAAAGATACACAGCGAAGATGAGCCCATACAGGTGGACCCTGATGAGCTACCTGTCATCGCCAAACCCTTGGTACGAGTGACGGCGCTGTTATATGATGGCATGCTGATATTGGCAATGTTGTTTTTGGTGGGGACGATTGGGGCGGTGGTCGGTACACTACTGTTTATGGAAGTAGGAACAGACTCGGCACATGCCCAAAGACTGCCAATTTGGTATCAAAATGGGGTCATGACACCGCTGTTTGTACTGACCTTGATAGGTTTTTATGGATTGTTTTGGCGAAAATCAGGGCAGACGCTCGGCATGCAGACATGGCGATTAAAGACGGTGGATAATGCAGGACATCTGCTGACGTGGACACAAAGCACACGCCGCATCATCAGTGCCTGTCTACTACCCATACTCTGTGCGACCATCGGCGAGGTGCTACATGGCTCACGACTGGCGGTGCTGATAAGTGCCACGCTTGGGTTTTTGTTTAATTATCTGTTTTGTGCGTTCAATACTCGGGGGCTTGCGGTGCATGACATGTTATCCAATACCATCACCCTAAAAGTCCCCAAAATCCAGCATGAAAGCCTGTGGCAGGCATGGCGTAAAAACAAGAAGTCCCCTAATAAATAAGAAACCTAAAAAATCGCCCAGTCTGTGTGGATTGGGCGATTTTATATAAGGGCTTTTAATTTTTGGCATTGTTAAACTAAAATACATAATTCAAAGTTCCATTCCACTTAGCAAACAGTAAGTTCAAAGTGTTTTCTATCATTTTCTCGGATTTAGAGTAACATTTTGATTTTCTTCTAAATCTTGCTGTGAAATGCCTAATGAGACTATTATAGCCCTCTATGGTAAAAGTTTGAGCTTTGCTTGTCATATGTTTTGATTTTGGAATGACTTCAAGGTAAGATTTCCAGTAGTCACTACAAAACAGTTGAATGTTATGGATATTC
>NZ_AUGF01000066.1 GCF_000426885.1 Moraxella caprae DSM 19149
AAGCCAGTAAAATTAAAACTTTCATCATAACACCTTTTGGATTGATTATTAAGTATGTATCAATAGGGTACACCCTAATAACATATATTATACTCCATTAAAAATCTGTGTCAATAGGGTTATATTGATTTTTTGACATAACTATTGCATAATAAGACCAATTTTGAGATATGACATAAAAAATGAAAGACCCATTAGACCAAGACCGAACTGTTGATATTGATGAGTTAAATATTCAAAAAGTGCAGACTGTTGGCTATGTGCGAGTGTCCAGTTCAGACCAAAACACCGACCGCCAGCTTGACGGTGTCGTCCTTGACCGCATTTTTATTGATAAGATGACAGGCTCAACAAAAGACCGTACCCAGCTCCAAGAATTATTAAATTATGTACGCTATGGCGATACAGTCGTGGTGCATAGCCTTGACCGCTTGGCTAGAAGTCTTGAAGACCTAATTTTTATCATTAACCAGCTCAACAAAAAAGGGGTCAGCTTTAAATCTATCAAAGACAACCTAACTTTTGACGGTGTCAATAACAGCCCTATGGATAAATTCTTTTTGCACATCTTAGGGGCGGTGTCAGAACTAGAACGAGCTTTAATCCGTGAACGCCAAAAAGAGGGTATAGCCAAAGCCAAACAAAGGGGCGTGTATAAAGGGCGTAAACCAACCTTAACTGCCGACAAAATCAAGCTTATAGAAGAGCGGTTGGCACAAAAAGAAAAGGACTTGCAAAGTTACAAATCCATTTCATACCAAAGCATTGCTGATGAAATTGGCGTGAGCCTTGCTACACTTAACCGCTATCTTGCCAAACGCAAAAAGAAATAGCGTGCATTTTACAGGTAGGTTTTTGTAATGGCTGATTGTTTGTACAAGCCGTTAGGCAAACGCTCAAAAATAACAGCAATAAGCACCTGCTCACGGCTTGCCGCCTCCGCCAAGCCCTATTTCTTTTTCTTTACCAATTTCAAGGTCATTGGCTTTGCTGGCAATGTCGCCCTTGCCGTTTGCCCCATAGACAATTTTTAATTTTGAGCTGGTGTCTTGCTCTTGAATGCCCGGCAAATCTTTGGTTTGATGAACGATAATTTTACCCGTACCAGTCTTTTGCAGAGTTATATCATCGCCAACTGAAATAATGTGACCTGTATAAGTACCACCAGCTCTTGCAGGCTCAGAACCGCCCCTACCTATCACATTGGCAGGTTGTCTATGTGGTCTATGAAGTCCTGATTCTGTCTTAGGAAGTTGGCTTTCTGTGCCTCCCACTCGTCCAATTTCGCTTGATGTTCTGGTGTTCTCTCTTTCGCCCAGTTGGTTGCTCGTGCTGCCACCTCCTGACGAAAACTCTCGTCTTGACTCATTTTGACTGAAAGCTCGTGAGCCTCGTTCAGCCATTCGTTCAGCCAGTTGTTTGTGTTCTGACCCTGCGGCTTGTTTAAAACATTCGTCATTGATTACTCCAATTTCATACTGTTTAATTAAATGGGTTGTCAAACGCTCCTTAATTTGAGCCTCTGTCCCCTGTGATTTTAGCACATCTAAATGTTGCCAACCAGCATATTCAACCTTGCCATTGTTGCCATTTGGTTTATCTATAATGGTTAAACCAACACTATCGCCAAAAGTATTGTGAACAGCCTTTAAGCCGTCATAAGTATTGCCCTGTATGCGTGCCATTGCCGCAATGGACGACCCACGACCGTCCGCTGGGTCATAGAATCTTTTAAAGGTGTTATCGAGGGCTTGCTCAGGCAAGGGATTGACCGCCACAATCTCAACTTTAAATCCTCTTTCTAAGGCTTTTTGTATTTTATCCATACTGGCAGGATTTTGATGAGCATTGGCGAGCTGACCCTCAAATACCACCGCCACATTATCTTTTAACTGACGTTTATTTAAAACTGTGGTTGTTTTACCAGCCCCCGGGCTGCCTGTCAAAAATACAACTGTATCTCGCCCATTTTCAATAGGCTTATCCAGCATATCATTAAAATGTTTGGCGGCAAGTGCGGCAGCGGTGTTATGTACAGCGTTATTGTGCTTGTTTCGTGTTTCTTGGGATTGGCTGTATTGACTAAACATTTCTTTCATCATATCAGAGGCAATATAGCGACCCTCAAAAGTTTTCTCGTGCAAAGCATAATCTTTAATGATTTTATCTTTGTCTTTAAAGGCAGTCAGCATAACTGTCTCTTGTACTCGCTGAATTTCCTTATCAGCAAATTCAACCTTTTTTATGGATAAATCCAAATTTCTTTGCAAGCCAATATCTACAAGCTGAGTTCTAAATTGGTCTCTCAGCTCCACAACACCCTTATCCTTTAAAACATCATTCCAATCCGAGCCTGAGTCGTGTTCAGAAAACTTGGGGGCAACCACATATCCACCAACTGCCACCGCCGCCTCTGTCGCCTTTTCTATGCCAGTATTTAAGTTTGTGGTATGACCAAGAACCTCTCTTTCACGAGCGGTTTTGTGGTCATTGTCGGCTGCCATATACAGTACACTATCAGGGAAATGCTCACGAACCGTCAAAGCCACACTTTTTAAATTGCCAGCATCAAATGCCATAATAACAGGCTTATTTAACTGTTCATAAAGTGTTGCTGCTGTTGCGTATCCCTCAGCAATCAAAATCGCCTCATTATTTTTGGGCTGACCCAGCACAAGAAATGACCCAGCTTTTTGACCGTCTGTTAAAAATGACTTAAAACTATTTTTATCCCTACCAATGGTTTGAATGGTTGTAACATTGCCGTCTTTGTCATACGCAGGAATCATCAAATCCCCAGCCGTTAAAACGCTGATTCTATCTCCATTTTCCTTAAAATGCTCTCGCATTGACTTTGCCTCACGCCAATCACGAGCAATTCTAATATTGCCGTCTTGTACCGCAGTTTCAGGCTGTGGCACAATGTAAAGACCGTGAGCCTGTACACCCTTTTTGGTCAAATAAGGATAGTCAGTTGCTGGCTGTGCTGCTGCTAGGATTTTCTGAGCAGATTGGGCGGTGTGAGCATACAACTTGGCTTGTGCCTCCGCTCTTTCACGCTGGATTCGCTCAATTTCCTCAGGCGGTGTAAAAGTATGGGAATGGCTTTTTGATGAAAAATAAGCAGTCTGACCTGTCTTAAAATTATTAAAAGACCCACGCCATACCCCATTTTCTTCTGTAACAATATATCCGCCCTTTTTGCTGTTGGATTTGTCGCCTTGAATATGTAGGCTGTGCCATCTACCGTCAGCGATAGGGTGTCCTGCTGGTATGTCCGCCCCAAAACTTTGTAAAAATTTTTTAAATTCATATTCAGGGCTGGCATATTCAGCCTGTGGTTTGGTTGTCCATTGGCTAAATTTGGCTTTATCTATCCCCTCAGGCACATACCACATTTTTACATCAGGGTCATATTTTGCCCCCAACGCCTTAACCTTATCTTTATCCTCATAGGGTGCGTAAATATAATCACGCTCTATTTGGGTATTAAAATTTACCATTTTTTTGTCCTGAAACCTTTTGATTTAAATCTTTATTTACTCATTAAACAACTTAACATCAAGTATTGTATTAAATAAATAACCAAGAGAAAGAATATAATCTTTTATCTTTTTCTTGTCTCTTTTGTCTTTAATTTTACTGTAAATAAAAAATCCCAATATATTTACAGTAATATAAAAACAAAATATTAGACAATTTTAACTCCTATTTTAAATATTTTATGGCAATGATTCTTTCTCCTTTTTCATTGGTAAAAATTTCAAAATTACCGCCACCTTTCTTAGAAAGAAAAATCATATTACCATTTTTTGAAATTTCAATATTATTTAAAAGTTCCTGCTCTACAATATACTCCTCAGACGGCTCTACATAGGGTTTAGATTCCATAAATGAATCTATATTAGATTCATCATATTTATTCAAAAACTCATAATTAAAAATAAGACCAACTATTACCATACTTAGCAATAATATAATAATAAATAAAAATAAGTATTTTTCTTTATTACTCATATTTTGGTACTCCGCCTACTTCTTCGTAATTTTGAGTACATTTTGGATAGTTTGAACAACCAAAAAAACTATACGACTTTCCACGATTTTTACCTTTCTTAAACACGCCATTTCTATGAATGAGTTTTGAACCACAAGCCTTGCAATCAAACTCCGACAAATTTTGAGCTGGTTTCGGCTCTCGTTCGGTTGGTACACCGTCTTTGTCGCTCATTGTGTGCTTACAAGGGTTCTCTTTGTTATTCCAGCCTGAACACCCCCAATAATATTCGCCTTTCTTAAACTTGCTTTCGGCTCGTTTAAGTGGTCGCCCACATTTAGGGCAGGGCGGATTGTTTGACAAGTCTTCTTTGGGCTTGGGGCTTGGCGGTACATAGCCTTGCTTTAAGCGGTCAATGACAGGGTAAATGGTGCTTTTGGCGACTTCATCAGCAAAGGCTTTAACATCAGCTCCTGTTTTAATCTGTTTTTGCTGTTCGTGCCAAATGGCGGTTAAATCAGGGTAGCGAAGTGTATCATCTAGCAAATCATATAAGGCTTTACCTCTGTCCGTTGAAACAATAGATTTACCCTTTTGGGTCAAATAACCACGCCCAAAGAGTTTATCCATAATCGTAGCACGAGTAGCAGGTGTGCCAATACCGCCGTGTTCACCCTGTTTGTCTTTATCCTTATCTTTTAGAACTTTGGCAAGGTGTGGGTCTTTGACATATTTAGCGACTTGGGTCAAGTCTTTTAAAAGCGTTTGCTCGGTGTACAAAGGCTTTGGCTTGGTTTCGCACTCTTGACTTACAATTTGCCCTGATTGTCCTGCCATACCATTTGCAAGACTTCTAAGGTCAGCTAATTGGGTATCTTCATCAGTTGCCACTTCTTCATTGGCAGGGTCTTTGCGGTACAACAGTTTCCAGCCTAGCGACTTATCAAAGCGTGCAGTAGCAGTAAATTGATAAGGTGTACCGTCCACCACCACATCAAGCATTATTTTGGTTTCGTCATATTCGTAAGGCGGATAGAATTGGGCGATATAAGAGCGTGCAATAAGCTTGTAAATATGCTGTTCATTGGCAGTTAAACTACCCCAGTTGCCTTGTGTTTGGGTTGGGATAATGGCGTGGTGTGCTGATACCTTTGATGAATTAAACGCTCGCCCTTTTTGATTGGGGTTGGCAGTATCACAAAAAACACCTGAATTAGGCAAAGTGCCAGTAATGCCAGCAAGCACCGCCCCCACATCAGCAAACTGTTCATCACTCAAATACTGGCAATCAGAGCGGTTATAGGTAATCAAATGGTGCTTTTCACGCAAATTTTGCGTAATCTGGTCGGTCTCTTTGGCAGATATGCCATAAAGACGGCTTGCGTCCCCTTGTAGCTTAATCAGATTATAAGGTAAGGGGGCAGGGTCAGCACAACTCTTTGTGGTCGCCAAAAGCACTTTGGCAAATTGGTTACTTAGATAATTGGCAAGATTTTGGGCAAATGTTTTGTCAATCAATCGTCCTTTATCATCGGTAGGGTCTGTGTCTTTGGGTTGATATTTGGCAGTAAATCCCACGCCATTTACCATAAATTCGCCTTGTACCACATAATAAAAACTCTTTTTATGGCTTGCATTCTCACGGTCTCTACGCACCACAAGTCCCAAGACAGGGGTTTGCACTCGCCCAATATGCCAAGTTTCACGGTTGCCTGTTTTGGCTTGCTCACTTAGGCTATATGCACGAGTAAGATTATAACCTACCGATTGGTCGGCAATCGCCCTACTTTCAGCAATCCAGCCTAAATACTCAAATTCACTATTGGGGCGTAAATTGGCAAGCGATTTTTGTACAACGGCAGGGGTATTGTCGTTAATCAACACTCTAAGCACAGTCTTTTTATTGCCAAAAAACCTAAGTAATTCATCAATGAGTAGCTGTCCTTCTTCGTCAGGGTCTCCTGCGTTCACAATCGTGGTTGCCTTACCCACTAGCTCTTTGATAATTTTTACTTGCTTGGCTTTGTCTTTGGGGACTTTTCTAGGAGCAGGGAACATAGGCGGTATCGGTAAATCCGCCATTACCCAACGCTCATATTTTGGGTCTATCTCGTCAGGGTCTTTTAAAGCGAGCATATGTCCAAAACACCAAGTAACCACATCTTGACTGATTGGGTGTTGGTAGTAGCCTTCAAAATTTTTAAAACCACCGCCAAGACCTTTGCAAATGGCTTTGGCAAGTTCGGGTTTTTCTGCTATGAACAATCTCATCGTTATTTAATCCAAGTATGGTAAATGATGTAAGCAACCAATACAGCTGTCATAAATTTAACAACAAGCAATAAAAAACGCAAAAACCAATATTGTATTTCCAAATAAAAAATATCTCTTTTGAGTTTTTCGTTTTCTTGAATAACTTTTTTGTCAATAGGGCGATTACCCCAAAGCAAATCAAAATTGGATTGTGTGTATCTGATATGATTTTTATCTTTGAAGTTTCTTTGACCTTGCCTGATATTTCTTCTATCAATTCATCAAGTGTTTTCCTGTATGCAGGATTAACCAATAATTCATAAATACGCCACATATTAGTATTACCCCTGTCTTGCAATTCTCTTAAAACCAACTTAACAAATAGAGATTTACATTGATTATTGATTATTGATTATTGATTATTGATTATTTTTATACAATAAATCATCCAATTTTTTTACTAATAACATCGCCATATTGTTGAATTCATAGACACATTATAACATTAAAAATACATTAAATCAATGTATTTTTAATGTTTTTTTAATTTATTTTTTACATTAAAATAATTTATTTTATCCAAACATTTCCTGTACATAAATAGGGTCAAAATACACCTCTTTGAGTCGCCTTTGGTCAAAGTACAACACAACATCAATGGTAGAATACAAAAGCGACTTAATCGCCTCCAAATCCACCGTCCGCCCCACTTCTGAGGATTTTACAAGGTTGGCAATACGGCTAAATGTATGCACCGCACTATTGGCGTGAACGGTAGTAATTCCCCCGGGGTGTCCTGTATTTAAGCTCATCAAATATTCCCAAGTCTCCGCTCCACGAAGTTCTGCAAGCAAAATACGGTCAGGCGACAATCGCATACACGCCATTAACGCCTCAAAAGCCGACACACGCCCTTTGGCATTTCCAAACATCATATGTAGATGATTAGGGTGATTTGGCAGGTGTAACTCGTGGACATCTTCAATCGTGATAATCCGCTCATCACTTGGAATTTCTGTAATTAGAGCTTTGGCAAAAGTGGTTTTACCGCTACCAGTTTTACCAGCAATCACAATGTTTTTGTGATATTGTACGCATTTGGACAAAAAACTAATAATATTGCCATTTGCCTTTAATTCCATCAATTCCTTGTCTTTGTCGGTCAAATGGTATTTGTCAGTAATTTGTTTATTAAAACTTTTATCCTCCCAATTATCAAAAGCTCCATATTCTTTTAATTCCGCCAAACTAAAAGAAACTGTACTATGCTTTCGCACCGTAAAAGATACCTGACCGTCCAGCGTGGCAGGATAACGCACCACTTGGCAGCGGCTACCGTCAGGCATAATCAAAGACCCAATGGGAATCTCACTTTGGTTATTGTAAGAAAAAATGGCGGTAATTAAATTATTAAGTTTTTGCTCTGTGAGCTTTTCAATAATTTGTTTTTGCCAACCATTAAAACCCTTATACCAAAGCTCCTGTGGTTGATTTATGGTAATTTCTGTAACCTCAGGTCTGTCCAAAATTTCTTTGATTGGCTCTAACAATAAATTGACCGTTAAAGCCCTATCCTGATTCACTGCATTATCCTGACTCAAAATTGCCTCCTATTTG
>NZ_AUGF01000067.1 GCF_000426885.1 Moraxella caprae DSM 19149
ATAAGTGTGCTTTCATGGATGCCAAAGTCAGCGGCTATCTGCTCATAGGTGCGATATTCTTTAAAATACTGTAAGGTTGCCATTAACAAATTGGGCATGCTGATTTTAAGTTTTCTACCGCCTCTTTGATGTACAGCAGCTTGTGCTTGCTCTAAACAAGCAAGCATTTCATTAAAAACCCTGCGTTCAATGCCAACTAAGCGTTTGAATTTGGTGTCGGATAGGTGTGTGGAGGCTTCGTAGTTCATTGGGGTATTTTAGCATAGGAAGGGTTTTGCAGGAGGTCTGTTATATCGAATATGTGCATGGGGACATGAATCATCCCACAGGCTATCAGGTCAAACAAAATAAAACAGGCATTGTTGTGACCGACACCACCACCGAACAAACGTTTAGAATACAAGGAAAAATCTATGCAAAATCTTTCACCCTTGAAGAGCATCAAGCAGGGCAACCAAGAGGTTTAAACCGAATTGAAGACGATAGAGCAAAGCGACAAGCTGATTATGACAGACAAAAACATCAAAGACTTAGAACAGCAAGTGAGCGATTTGCAACACTCTGCTCACTGCGTGCAAGAGAGCTTCACAAAAAGTATGGCAATGAGCAAACAGCTCAATCATCAAAGCGAACAATTTACGCAAGAGATGATGCGACCCTTGAGCGAGATTGGGGAATTGACCGAGAAACTTCGCTTGGGTCATCAGCAGGCGACCATCACCATGACACTAAGATTGTAGGAGGATTAGACCATGTATCAATACAGCCCACAGGAGCTGACCTTAACCCCACTTCAAATCGCCATGGGGCAAGAGTCCGACCAACCCAAACAAGCAGGGACAAAAACAAAAACAAGGACGAGAAAAAACAACAAACCAGCGATACTAGAGAGCCAAGAACAAGCGACAGTTCAAGCAGTCAAGCAGATGCCAGCCGACCCTTATGGCTTTTTAAGCAATGCCGAGAACTTATTGCATGGATTTATCGAAAACTTGCAAAGCGACATGAACAAAGAAGAGGGCGATTGGAGGGTTGCACACAGCGAGTGGCAACAAGCCGAGACAGAGTGGCACAATACTCAAAAGATATGGGAGCAGACCAAAAGCTCATTGAGTCATACCATCAACAAAACTCGCAAATCATTGATAAGAGTAGTAATACAAAACCGCTCATTGACCAAGCAGATCAGCGAGCTTGTGACTCAAAACGAGCGGTTGACCAAGCAAATAGCTACATTAACGGCACTCAACAGCGAAGAGAGTCACTTGCTAGAAAACGAGCGAGCATTATTGAACAAGCAAGCACAATCATTAATGGATTTGCTCAGCAAAGCCGAGCAGAACTACAACACAGCCAAGGGCAACTACGACAAAGCGAAGGCTGGCTATCAGAGCACCATCGGCAAGCAACAGCAGATGATATCGCACTTAGAGCAACAGCTGACACAAAAAGACAGCGAGATTTTAACCTTGCAGACTGCCTTGATAGAGCTAACCGAGCAGGTGGAGGGCTGGTCGATGATGCTTGGGAATTTACAAGACAATGCGACATGGCTAAACAGTCAATTAAAACCATTAGAGACAAGGTTGTAACGCTAAAGCTCTACCGTGCAGACACCGAGGAGGCTCTTACAGAAGATGACATGCAAAAACTGGCGTATGACACGCCCATCATGGAGCTGACCCCCATGGTAACTCATGCACTAAACCATAAAAAAGACAGAGATTATGCAATGAAAAGATGAGTGGGCGTTTGACGGTCATGTTAAGATTGCATTGACTTTAAATCTAGTTTAATTTAAGATATAATCTTAAATTAAACTAGGTTTTATTATGTACATTCCCCGTCATTTACATCATATACTAACAAAGCTCATCGCTCAGTTCCCTGCGGTCATGGTTACAGGGGCAAGACAAGTGGGTAAATCCACGTTGCTACAACACACCGCCCGTGAACAAGAAGAGAGGTATGATTATGTAACCTTTGATGACCCCATTCGCTTAGAGCAGGCCCAAGATGACCCCATGCTCTTTATGATGAATCACACAGGGCGTTTGGTGTTAGATGAGGTGCAATACGCCCCTAAGCTGTTTTCGGTCTTAAAACTGTACATTGATGAGAAAAAACAAAATGGTCTGTTTTTGTTGTCAGGCTCGCAAGCATTTAGCCTTATGGAGCATGTCAATGAGAGTCTGGCAGGGCGTGTGGCGGTGCTTAGGCTACTTGGTTTGTCTTATCGTGAGATTCGGGGTGTCGAGTTCTTTGAGGGGTTTGTGCCAACAGAGGCGTATTTAAAAGCCTATGAATCTGCTATGGATGAGCAAGGTCAGACCACAGATGACAAGAGCAGTCCTGACACGCTATGGCAGATGATTCACAAAGGACAAATGCCAAGGCTTTATGAGCAAGAAACGCATTGGGAGGTTTATTATGCTTCTTATGTCAGTACCTACCTACAAAGAGATGTCCGTCACATTGCCAATATCAGGGATTTAAATGACTTTACTCGCTTTATGACGGCGGTGGCCGCACGAAGTGGCGAGCTGTTAAATTACAATAACATCGCCCAAGAGGTGGGTGTGTCTGTGGACACCATCAAACGCTGGATTGCCATTTTAGAGACCTCAGGCATTGTATACCTACTAAAACCTTATCACCATAATCACTTAAAAAGAGCGATAAAAACCCCAAAAATCTACATGCTAGACACAGGGCTCATGGCATACCTAACCAAATGGCTAACCCCAGAGGTGTTGCAACATGGGGCTAAAAACGGGCAGTTCTTTGAGAGCTTTGTGGTGGCGGAGATTTTAAAATCCTTCTACAATCAGGGCATTGAACCGCCTGTTTATTTTTATCGAGACACCAACCAAAAAGAGATTGACATCATCATAGAGCAAGACGGTGTCATCTATCCTGTGGAGATAAAAATGACCGCCAAACCCACCAAAAAACACGCCACACACTTTAACACCCTAAAAGAACAACTGCCAGCTGATGAGATTGGCATTGGCACAGGAGTCATCATCAATCAATATCCAAATAAACTGTGGCTTGATAAGGAGTTGGTGGCGTTGCCTGTGGGGTATTTGTGAATAAAAATTAGCCCCTATGACTGAATAATCAAAGAAAAATCTGGCGTATCATTTTTGATAAAATGGTTTTAAAAATACGATAATATAGAACCTATTAAGTTTTTATTTAGTTCTAAATAAGTTTTATTTTATCAAGGAAAATTTGTTATTTGACCCTTAAAAAGAAAGATATTTTCATCAATCAAGGGTTAATGTTAAATCAGTTAAAATTTAGTTCTAAAATATAACTTTTTTAGTTATAATATAAGACTGTATTAAAATTAAATTAGGTCTATTATGATTATACTTTTTGGTAGTCAAAAAGGTGGTTGTGGCAAGTCTACTCTTGCCATTAATACTGCTTGTTATCTTGCCAATACTGGTGGAGATGTGGTGCTTGTTGATGCTGATATTCAACAAAGTTCAGCAAACTGGGTAAGAGACAGAGAGCAGACGGGGTTAAAGGCAGTGCACTGTATTCAGCGATATGGCGACATCAAAAGCACGCTTAAAGACTTGGCTGGGCGATATCAGCACGTGGTCGTTGATGTGGCAGGGCATGACAGCAAAGAGCTAAGAACTGCCATGTTAGTGGCTGATAAACTCATTGTACCATTTCGCCCATCACAACTGGATTTGGATACTCTGCCACATTTGTCAGAGGTTATCGACCAAGCCACAAGCTTTAATGACTCGCTCAAAGCCTATGGGCTACTTACCCTAGCCCCTACCAATCCTGCCAATCAAGAAATCAAGCAAGCAGGGGATTACCTGAGTGATTTTCCTTTATTAACCCCACTACATGCTGTGATACATGATAGAAAAATCTACCGCGATGCCATCTCGGAGGGTAAGGGCGTGATAGAGGGTAATAACCCGAAGGCAAGTGATGAATTTACAGCATTAATGACGGAGATATTGGCATGATACAAAGACGAGCAAAAAGCGAACAGGACTTTATTAACCAAGCAGACTTATCTGGCAAACAACCGACAGAGGACAAGCCTAGCACCAAAAAAGGTCGAAAATTCACCTCGCATACCATTCAGATGAATGAAGAGGAATATCAGTTATTAAAAGAGCTGGCACAAAAGTATTGCCAAAGTCATAGTGGCATCATTCGTTATGCCTTAAAAGCGTTAGCAGAACAAAAATAGTTTTAATTTAGTTCTAAATAAGTTTATTTTAAAACTTATTTAGAACTAAAATAGTGAAAGAAATCCAGTAGGATTTATTGGTTGAGAATGATGAGAACCCCAAAAAACAACTCCCCATCGGCATACAAACATTCTCAAAGCTTAGACAAAATGACGAGTGTTACTATGTTGATAAAACCCCAAAAATCATCGAGATGGTTGATGGGAGTGGTTGTGGTTTTTATCTTGCTGAAGGCTTTTCTTCATCGGCTACTTGTTAAAATTGAAGGTTTGGCATTTACAATACTTGCTGTTTACTTGGTTTTATTTTAGAACTAATATAAAACTTTTTTGGTTTAAAAAAGCATTTAAATAACAACAAGCAATCTCTTGGGTGTGCTTGATGGTTTTTGTGTTTGTTTGAACTAACGGCAGAGATTATGACTATCCAAATGGTTTGAAAACCCCATGCAATCATAGTAAAATAGCACCCAAATTTTATTACAAGGCAGTCTTTAATGCGTTTTTGTCATAATAAATCAGACATCATCATGCAAGCTCTCACGCCATCGGTGATGGTGGTCACTTTGGGGTTCTTGGGGATTGCCAATGTTCATGCCAATACCCCTCTTCAAATAGCCAATCAACAAATTCAAAGACAACAACAAAGACAGGATGCTCTAAATCAAGCATTGATCACAAGCCCCACTGTCCACCTCCAAACGCCTACGCTAGAGCAAAACTCTGTCGCCAGCACACAGGAAAACCTACCTTGTTTTGTGATTCATGAAATCGCCTATGCACCACTACAGGCTGATGAGAAGGTGGATTTAGGGCAATTCTCCTTTGCTCTAGCACCCTTAACACATGGCAAAGGTAGTGTTCTGGGTCAATGTCTAAACATTAATGATGTTAACAACATCGTCCGTGATGTCCAAAATCGTCTCATTGAGCGTGGCTATACCACCACAAGAGTGCTGGTCGGCAATCAAAATCTGTCGGATGGACGACTTGTTTTGACTATTGTGGCTGGCATTGTGGGGCAAATCAAAGCTGATACCAAAAGTAGTAGTGTGCCAGTCTATACAGATAACACAGGACTGCCTGCCAATTTTAAGACTGCCTTGCCTTTTAAGACTGGCGATGTGCTAAACATCCGTCATTTAGAAACTACTCTTGAAAATCTAAAGCGAGTGCCAAGCTCTGATGCTGATTTTGCCATCACGCCAAGCGACTCTGGTGAGTTGGGTGCTAGCGATGTGCTCATTAATTACACAGCATCAAGAAAGGTGCGAGGCAGTCTTAGTCTTGATGATTCAGGGTCAAAATCCACAGGCAAATACCAAGGCGGTATTACCCTAAGTTTTGACAATCCAACTTGGCATAACGATTTATTGTACTTGACCTATGGTCGTGATTTGGGCAATGACATCAACAAGGGTGAATATACCCATAAAAGTGCCAAAGGTGGCAGTGAAAATTACAGCGTAGGTTATGTCCTGCCTTTTAAAAATACCGTCTTTAATGCCAGTGCCAGTCACTACACTTATCATCAGAGCGTAGCAGGGGTTAATCAAGACTATGTTTATGGTGGTGACTCAGACAACATCAGTCTAAATGCCAGCCATTTGGCTCATCGAGATGCAAGAAGTAAAACATGGCTTAATATGGGCGGGTTTACCAAATCGCAAAAGAATTATATTGATGATACCGAGATTGATGTGCAACGTCGCAAAATCTCAGGCTGGACAGCAGGCATTCGCCACGAGACAAGGTTTGGGCAAAAACAACTTACCACAGATGTTAGCGTGCAACGTGGCACAGGGGCATTTAATGCCCTAATACCGCCTGAGAGTCTATTTAACGAGGGCACGGTACGCACCCCTATCTATAAACTCAACCTAAACTTCGCCGCACCTGTTAAACTTGGTGATAATTACCAAATGGGCTATCAGGCAAATCTTAGAGCTCAATATGCTCAAAAAGCCCTAGTACCCAGTGAGCGGATGAGTATCGGTGGTCGATACAGCGTGCGTGGCTTTGATGGCGAGCGAACGCTGTCAGGTGACATGGGAGCCACCCTACGTCAAGATATCAGCTTCCCCATCAAACAGTCAAATCACAGCCTGTATCTGGGGCTAGATGCAGGCAGCATCGCCATGCAAAATAAAGAACAAGACAATCTACTGCTCGGCCACACTTTGGTCGGTGGGGCAGTTGGTGTGAAAGGGTACATTAAACCACTACGTCTAAACTACGACCTATTTGCAGGGCACCCCATCAGACAACCTGAGTACTTTGGTAAAAAAGAATGGACTGGTGGGGTGAGTTTGGGGGTGGAGTTTTAATTCACAACACTCATCATTATGCACCCACACACCCAATTTACCCACATGATAGGTGTGAAAGTCATCGACTTCGATATTATAGACGGTATCTGTGTGGTTGGGTAGTAGGTATTGGCTTATAACTTCTACTTCTTGATTATTTCTATCAAGCAGTATCATCCCTTGTTCTAACAAGGAGGCTTTTAACCAGCCTGTGCCTTTAATCCAAAATGGGTGTTCTGATGTCAGTTTTAGACATCTATATATATCAACCTATGCTTAAAATAAGAATCAATTTGTTCCAATTTAATCACAGTTGTATCATATGACGGATTATTGAGTCCATAGGATATTACTAATGATAATTCATTAGACTTCCTGCAAAACCCAAAAATGAGGAAAACCGTTCGTGGTGAGCTTGTCGAACCATAACGGTTTTCCGCCACCCATCAACAAGCTCAGGACGAACGGAAAACCTAGTTTTGCAGGAAGTCTATTATCAAAACCAAATAAAATACCTCTTTCACTGGGTAAACTATCTATCCTTGGATTTTCATTATTAACATCAATTTCCTTTATTATAGAAACCGAACGAACTTCCTTTCCCAAAAAAACACTCCATTGTTCAAAATCTTTAGCAT
>NZ_AUGF01000068.1 GCF_000426885.1 Moraxella caprae DSM 19149
ATACAATCACACCAGATAGAGGGAAAGAATTTGCCAAACATCAAGAAATAACAGACCACTTAAAAGCAACCATCTACTTTCCACCACCAAGACAGCCTTGGCAAAGAGGAAGTAATGAAAACACCAATGGGTTATTAAGAGAATATTTCCCCAAAGGGTCTGATACTAACCAGTGGGACAATCAATACATACAAACAAAGGTCGCAAAACTCAATCTGCGACCTAGAAAATGTTTAAATTGGCGAACACCTTATGAGGTCTATTATCAAAAGGTGTTGCAGTTAGTTTGATGATTTAAGGCTAATAAAAATCAGGCACATAGAGGAATTTTTAAGAAATGCCAATTCTCATTTACAAATTGATGCTAACTATAATAATAAAACCTATTTTCATATAAAAATAAATTCATGATTAAATAAATTTTCACACACTAATCACGCCGATGAGTGATGCGTGTGAAAAACGCCCATCAAATGATGAGCGTTTTTAATCATCAATTAACGCTTCTTACGCTGAATCGCATGAATGGCTCGACCGTCTGCTGACAATACCGCCTCATGCACCGCTTCTGATACGGTTGGGTGAGCGAATGTCATGAGCTGTAGGTCTTCTACACTTGACACAAATTCAAGGGCAATCATACCTTGGTGGACGATGTCGCCAGCACCCGCACCTACCATGTGTAAGCCTAGCAAGCGGTCAGTCTTGGCATCAGCCACAACCTTAATCACACCCACGCCCTCGCCTTGTGCCAAGGCACGACCGTTGGCAGATAGGTTGAATGAGCCAGTTTTGACTTCATGTCCACGGGCACGTGCTTGCTCTTCGGTCAAGCCCACCCACGCAATCTCAGGGTGCGTATAAATCACACTGATGATGGTATCGTAGTTTACTTGGGCTTTTTCGCCATGAATGCGTTCTACCGCCATCATGCCTTCTTCCATCGCTTTGTGGGCAAGCATTGGGCCACGCACCAAGTCGCCAATGGCATACACGCCATCTAGGTTGGTTTTGCATTGGTCATCTACCGCCACAAGTCCACGCTCAGTCAGCTCAATCCCACAGCCGTCCGCAAGTAAGCCTTCACTGTACGCACGGCGACCCACGCACACGATAAGTTTGTCAAAGGTTTCGGTTTTGGTTTCGCCTTTGACATCCGTGGTTACAACCACTTCGCCACCCACCACCTCAGCACCCGTCACTTTGGTGTCCACACGGATGTCAAGACCTTGTTTTTTAAGGAGTTTGCCTGCTTCTTTGGCGATGTCTTTATCGGCAACTGCCAAGAACTCTGGCATGGCTTCGTACACTACCACTTCTGAGCCAAGTCTTCTCCATACCGAGCCAAGCTCCAAGCCAATCACGCCAGCACCGATAACACCAAGACGTTTTGGGGCTTCGCTAAATTCTAAGGCACCTGTACTGTCTACGATAAATTCGCCGTCAGTTTTGGCAACTGGGATTTCAATTGGCACAGAACCTGCCGCCAAAATCACATATTTGGCAGTAATGGTGGTCTCGGTGCCGTCATGAGCGGTAAATTTGACTTGTTTTTCGGCTGATTTGCCGTCAAGCAAGGTACCCACGCCTTGTAGCCAGTCCACGCCATTGCCTTTTAATAGACCTGCCACACCTGCGGTCAAGCCTTTGACAATACTGTCTTTGCGTTCTAGCATTTTGGCAACGTCAATCGCCACATCGCCTGTCGTGATACCGTGTTCGGCAAGTTCATGGCGGGTTGCTTCATAGCGGTGTGAGCTGTCAAGCAAGGCTTTTGATGGGATACAACCCACGTTTAGGCAAGTACCGCCGAGGGCAGGCTCGCCTTTGTGAATGCGTTTTTCGATACAAGCGGTGCTAAACCCAAGTTGAGCTGCACGAATGGCAGCTTCATAGCCACCAGGCCCGCCACCGATAACCACTAAATCATATGAATTTTTCATCATTATTCTCTCTTATTTTAAAAATAAAATGCCCACCCTTTGAGCAGGCATTATAACACATTACAAATCCAAAATCAGACGGGCTGGGTCTTCAATCAGCTCTTTAATCGTTACCAAGAATTGTACCGCATCTTTACCATCAATCAAACGATGGTCATAAGACAGGGCAAGATACATCATCGGTAGGATAACCACTTCGCCATTGACCGCCATAGGACGCTCATTGATGGCGTGCATACCTAGGATAGCAGTTTGTGGTGGGTTGATGATTGGGGTAGATAGGAGCGAGCCAAACACACCGCCGTTAGTAATGGTAAATGTACCGCCAGTCATCTCTTCAATAGACAATTTGCCTTCACGGGCTTTGGTGGCGTAATCACGGATACCGCCTTCGATGTCGGCAAGACCCATGCTGTCAGTATCACGAAGGACAGGCACAACCAAACCACGGTCGCTTGACACCGCCACGCCCACGTCATAGTAGCCGTGATACACAATGTCATCGCCATCAATAGACGCATTGACCGCAGGGAAACGCTTCAACGCTTCGGTGGCTGCTTTTACAAATAGCGACATAAAGCCCAATTTTACGCCATGGCGTTTTTCAAATTGGTCTTTGTATTTGGCACGCAAGTCCATCAGTGGCTTCATGTTTACTTCGTTAAAGGTCGTAAGCATGGCGGTTTCTTGGGTGGCGGACAATAGACGCTCGGCGATACGCTTACGCAGACGAGTCATTGGCTCACGTTTTTCGATACGCTGACCGATGGCAGTAGCGATGACTTGACCGTTGTCGCCTTTTAGAGTGGGGTTCACCATGTCAGACTTGGTGACACGACCGCCACGACCTGAGCCTTGTACGTCTGCTGGGTTTACGCCTGTTTCTTTGGCAGCTTTACGCACGGCAGGGCTTTGGTCTTTAAAGTCGCCTTCTGCTTCGGCTTTTGGCTGTACAGGAGCGGCAACGCTGGCTGGGTCAATGGTTGTGCCTTTGTCAGCTTCATCTTTGGACAGCTCTTCGCTCTCAGCTTTTGGAGCAGCAGTAGCACCTGCTTCAAAAGTGGCGATGACTTCGGCAGACACCACGGTGCTGTCCACACCTTTGGTAATGCTACTAATCACGCCATCATCAGGGGCAACCACTTCTAACACAACTTTGTCGGTCTCAATCTCGGCAAGCAGTTGGTCGCGGGCAACTTGCTCGCCCTCGGCAACGTGCCATTCTACGATGGTACCGTCTTGTACCGATTCTGGAAATACGGGGGCTTTAATGTCAGCCATGATAAACTCCTAAGAATTAATTTGCAGTTTTGATAAATTAATAAATAAAATGAAAAGACAGATAAACCCACAAATCATGAGTTTATCTCGCCACTTACTTATAGTTGGTCTTCGCTCACACCCAGACCTTGGGCAATCAGAGATTTTTGCTGTGCCGCATGAATCTTTGGCGAGCCTGTCGCAGGAGCCGCCGCCGCAGGACGACCTGAGGCAGGAAGTAGTTTGGCTTTGCCTTCTGTCAAGCGGTGTAGCTCTGGCAGTAGATAGTACCACGCACCTTGGTTAAGTGGCTCTTCTTGTGTCCAGATAATTTCGCTAAGATTTGGGTATTTGGCAAGCTCTGCCAAGATACGCTCTTCTGGCAATGGATAAAGCTGTTCAATACGCACAATGGCGATGTGGTCAAGCCCAAGCTTACGGCGAGCTTCAAGCAGTTCATAATACACTTTACCGCCACACAGCACCACACGAGTTACCTTGCTGTTGTCAATGCTGTCAATCTCAGGCAACACACTTTCAAATTTGCCATTTGCCAAGTCATCAAGCTGAGATGTGGCAAGCGGATGACGAAGTAGCGATTTGGGCGACATGACAATAAGTGGCTTACGAGCTTTTTGGACAACTTGACGGCGTAGAGCATGGAAAATCTGAGCAGGCGTTGTCGGGGTGATGACCTGCATATTGTCCTCAGCACATAGCTGTAAGAAACGCTCCAAACGAGCCGATGAATGCTCAGGACCTTGACCTTCAAAGCCGTGTGGTAATAGCATGGTCAGACCTGATAGACGTTGCCATTTGGTCTCACCCGATGAGATGAACTGGTCAATAACCACCTGAGCTCCGTTGGCAAAGTCACCAAACTGAGCTTCCCACACAATCAGAGCATTTGGTACGGTGGTAGAATAGCCGTATTCAAAGGCAAGTACCGCTTCTTCTGATAGCAGTGAGTTGTAGGTGGCAAAGCGGGCTTGCCCCTCACGAATGTGCTGTAATGGGATATATAGGCTGGCGTCTTTTTGGCTGTACAGCTCGCTATGACGGTGTGAGAATGTCCCACGACCCACGTCCTCACCTGTGATACGCACAAGCGAACCCTCATCCACAAGCGATGCGTATGCCAACGTTTCGGCAGCACCCCAGTTTAGGGGCTCTTGACCTGTTTGCATGGCAAGGCGTTGCTCTAGCACCTTGGCAACTTGACGTTGTAACTCAAAACCCTCTGGTACTTTTGCCATCGCTTGTGCGTAGGATTTGAGCTTTTCAACAGGTACGCCAGTTTGGACGTCATCGGTCAAGCCATGACCCACATAAGGCGACCAATCCACAAACAAGCTGGTATCAGGTTCTTTGGCAAGCCCGTGAGCCACGTCCTCGCCATTGTCTAGGGCGATGCGATAGTCGTCTTCAATTTGGGCAGATTCTTCTTTGGTCAATACACCCTCAGCAACCAGTTTGTCAGCGTACTGAGTGCGAGTGGTGGGCAGTTTTTTGATGACTTGATACATAAGTGGCTGAGTCGCTGACGGCTCGTCCGATTCGTTGTGTCCGTTACGGCGATAGCAGACGATGTCAAGCACGACATCACGACCGAATTTGGTGCGATAGTCTAGCACAAGCTGGCTTGCGAACACCACCGCCTCTGGGTCATCGCCATTGACGTGTAACACGGGTGCATGTACCATTTTGGCAACGTCCGTGCAGTACTCGGTAGAGCGTGCATCGTCAGGGCGAGACGTGGTAAAGCCCACTTGGTTATTGATGACGACATGTACCGTACCGCCTGTTTTATAGGCACGGGTTTGTGACATCTGGAAAGTCTCCTGGTTGACACCTTGACCTGCAAAGGCGGCATCGCCATGCACCACGATAGGCAGTACCGTACTGTTGTCAATGTCATAGCCATAAGCCTCGCTACGGCGGGCTTGACGAGCACGCACCGAGCCTAGCATGACAGGAGAGACGATTTCTAAGTGCGACGGGTTAAATGCCAAGGCAAGGTGCATCTCTCCGCCTTTGGTGATGACGTTTGAGCTAAATCCATTGTGGTATTTCACATCGCCCGAGCCGACCGTTGGCTGAACTTTACCATCAAATTCATCAAACAGGACAGATGGGTTTTTACCCATGATATTGACAAGCAGGTTTAGGCGACCACGGTGAGCCATGCCGATGACGACTTCTTTGGTGCCATAGGTTCCCACACGCTGAATCATCTCATGCACCGCAGGAATGAAGCTCTCGCCCCCTTCTAGACCAAAACGCTTAACGCCAGTGTATTTACGAGCCAGATATTTTTCTAGACCCTCGGCGGCGGTCAAGCGGTCAAGGATTTCTAATTTTTTGTCTTTGTCAAATCTGATAAAGCCTTGATTTTGCTCAATGTATTTTTCAATCCATTTTTTCTCGGTGGCGGTAAACACGTGCATGTACTCATAGCCAATGCTGCCGCAATAGATACGCTCACAAATCTCAATAATCTCACGCAGTGTCGCTGACTCTTTGCCGATGTGCATGAGCGTGGTTGGGAAAGTCGTATCAAGGTCAGCCTCGGACAGACCATGATAGGCCAAGGTCAAATCCTCAATGCCATCACGCTTTTGTAGTCCCAAGGGGTCAATCTTAGCGACACGATGTCCACGACGACGATAGGCACTGATAAGTTGCTGCACTGCCATCTGTTTGGGGTCGCAGTCGCCTGTCCCAACGGTCTGCACAGTGGGGCGAGCGTTGGTTTGGTTGCGGGCTAGGAGCAAGAACTGCTCTTTAATGGCATTGTGCAGGGCATCGCCTGCTTGCTCATAATCGGCAAAGTATTTTTGCCACTCGATGCTTACACTTGCCTTATCCGCCAAATAGTCCTCGTACAACGCCTCAATATACGCTGCACCATCTGCGGTGAGTTCGGTGCTTTGATAAGCCACCGTATCTTTGCTACTTTTTGTCATAATATTCGCCATATTATTTTTAAGGAAAATTTTGATACATTGTTGCATTAGGTCAGCGAATGATGAGCATGGCAAAACCGTCTGTCGGCAAAATCATCTCGCTCACTCTAAAATCTATCCATGAATCCGTCCCAAATTAAGCCAAGGACAGTTTCATCAAATAAATACTGTATAGTTTACGCCATTTGACAAAATATAACAAGTTACAATGGTTTTAAAAATGTGAATAGAGTTTAATTTTTGAAAAAAACATATGTTTTTACATTTATTTCAATCTAAAATTTCAATAGATTTATATTTTAAAAAACATTATTTTAAATTTTTAATCGAAACTGGTCATTTGCCCATTCTAGTACCAAGGAGAGTACCGCTACCATCAAATCACCTTAACGTCCATGCCACTAACCTGTCTGTCGATACCAATGCATACTCAAAAATAAAAATGTCGGTTAAAACATCCATTACCAACACAGAGACAAATAGTTTTGACACAAACACCTCCAATGTTAAAAAATTAACAATAGCAACAATCTCAGACGTTGCACCTTTTAATTTTTCTGATGAAAAAGGAGCCATTACAGGTTTTGATTCTGATGTATTGCATTGTCAAAAACAAAAAGCTTAACATCCAATTTAAACCAACAACATTTGAAAGCTTATTTTGCCGAAATTAGATTAGACCTCCTGCAAAACCCATTCTATGCTAAAATACCTCAATGAACTATGAAGCCTCCACACACCTATCCGACACCAAATTCAAACGCTTAGTTGGCATTGAACGCAGGGTTTTTAATGAAATGCTTGCTTGTTTAGAGCAAGCACAAGC
>NZ_AUGF01000069.1 GCF_000426885.1 Moraxella caprae DSM 19149
CTCGTGTTTGGGTGGATTGGGTAGTTTTGCAGGATGTCTAATAAACAAATTGATAAAGATGTTCAGTTTATTTTTGATAATTTAATCCAAAAATCAGAAATTTATGGACTTCTTATCAATCCAGATAAAATTACTGACGAAACTAAGGTTGCTAAAAAAGACTTCCTGCAAAACCCAAAAATAAGGAAAACCGTTCGTGGTGAGCTTGTCGAACCATAACGGTTTTCCGCCACCACTCAACAAGCTCGGGGTGAACGGAAAACCTAGTTTTGCAGGAAGTCTAAAATATCAAGAAAAATTGATTAACCTATATCACTTGGGTATTAGCTCGGCTTATATGTTATTAGCCTTTGTTTTTGAAAATTATAAAGAGCAAGATTTTACTGAGTTGTTGGAGTTTTTGGAGTTTTGGTTTATTTGTCGTCACGTTACGAATGAGCCAGCAACCAACCAACTGGATAAGATTTTTACTGAGCTTACCCAAGCCCAAAAACAGCACTATGATTTTGAATTAATAAAATCGACACTGTCTGAATACTTAGATGAAGACAGTATTAAAAAATCATTGAGTAATACTGATATTTATGAGTATCCGTATTTGGTTCGTAATATTTTAATTCGTTTAGAACAAAAATTACGTAACAAACAAACAGCCGTAGACTTTTGGGAAAAGACAAACAAACAACGTGTTTGGACAATTGAGCATATTTATCCACAAAATCCATATGATGAAAAAGACTGGGGAGATGATGAGCAAAATGCACAATTAAAGCAAAAACTGCACAGTTTGGGTAATTTGACCTTGACTTGCTATAATAGCTCATACTCCAACAAAAAAATATGTCGAAAAATGTCAAGTTACTGATGATGGCAATCTAGTTGGCTTGATAAATGGCGACATGAAAATCAATCAAACCTTGCCAAAGCCAAGTGATGATAATAAAGTTTGGACAGCCAAAGAAATTGATGAAAGGACAAAGTGGCTGATTGAGCAGTTTTTTGATTTTTATAAGAGTTAAATTGGACTAAAAATTCAGGCTCTGGTTCAAAAAGTATGCTACAAAGAAAACCGTTTGTGGTGAGCTATGCCTGCCCATAACGGTTTTCCTGCCCGCAGGCAGGCTCAGGGCGAACGGAAAACTAGTTTGGCATACTTTTTAGACTACTACCAAAATTCATTTTACTTATGATAAAATGGATTTTTCTTTCAATTATTAAAAATAGTCATGGGTAAAGCATATCAAATAGACGGTGATGACAAAGAGGTAACCTTATGGGAGGGTTCGCCCACCTTTCGTCGCTTGGTGTATGGGGCGATAGCGTTGGTTTTGCTCACGGCTTATGGCTTTTGGGTGTCTGCCTACTTGCAAGAACACCAAAGGCACATAGATATGATTAATCAGCAATATCGAGAGTTCTCAGGCACTAATGACCAACTCATTGAAGATGTATTACCCAAAAAAAGCCGTAACCCTGTGTGGAATAATAACCCCCAAGCGGCATCAAAGCTCAATTATAAAACCCTTGATGATTACCCAATAGCAACAGACAGTTGGCAGAATCGTTTTAATCCCAATAAAATTGCCCCAGGCTCTGGCTTTGAGGTATACTATATCAATCAGAAAAAACCCAATGAAGTAGTATTAAAAGAAATTAAATCAAACATTGCCATGAATTATCATGGAGATGAAATTAAAGGTATTCCCACAAAGGAGCTTGCAGCTTATTGGGTGGGGCGAATATCCGTGCCCAAGGATGGTATTTATTTTATTAAAAAAAGCGGTGATTGGAAAAGTATGCGGATATTATTGGATGGGCATATTATGGATAAAGGAGATTTTCAAGGCACGTCTGAATTAAATGTTTATTTAAAAGAGGGGGATTATTTGTTAGAAGTAGAAATGTCAAATAAAACCAATAATTTGGATTTGGCGGTCAATTTCTTTCACCCTATCACTACTTATAAAAACACCGATTTAAGTCAGCAGTTGGTAAAATTAGATGTTAATAATTACAACTTATATTTTGCTTCCACTTATAGCAGTGATGATTTTAATAACACCGTGAGCGTGCATTCAAGTATAAGCGAGCCTTATGTGCTGGTATTATCAAATAGCGAACCTGTGAATTGGCGTATTTATGGTAATACTCCCCAAGCGATTATCTATAGTGGTGCAAATACCAGTATTAATTCTGTGGGTTCACCTCATATCGTCAAAACCGATTTTTTAAATGTGCCTTATAATCTGCTAGCAGAAAAGAGTAGTTGCAGTTGCCATCAAGGAGTGTTTGGTTGTACAGAGGTTGCCAGTATGCGAGAGTCCATTAATCACATTGAAAGCATTACTGGCATGAGATTGGTGGGTGGTGCAGGGAGTAACTATGCTAGAATATTACGCCTACCCAAAGATAGGGTAAGTAATGATGTCATGAGTCGTCAAACCCAAGACTATGAACAAAAACGAGTGGCATGCCAAGTGCCAACCAGTCCTGTTAATCAAGCTAACGGTATAAGTCCTTGACATAGACAATAATAATCGGTTGTATTTTTGGTTGCTCTACCATATAATTTGCCTTAATTTAGATTATGATTACCACACCAATGAATCCAGCCCCATTGTCTAAGCGAGTAAAGCCCCAAAAGTCCAAAAAACAACAAAACACCTACAAATTGCCTATCTTTGCCATGATTGCTTTTGTAATTGGTGGGGGGTTTTATTTTACTAATAAGGCAAATCAACCAGAGGAGCTAGACGCCCAAGAAGTGGTGAGTGCGGTGTTTGTAACTGACGAAGATGATGTGCCACAGCACTTACAAGACCAGCGTTTGGCGGACTTTAAGCAGGGTAATAAAAAAAAGGGGGGGTTTGATGTACAAATTTTTGACCAACAAACCGCCAACGATAAAATTACCAACAGTAGCGATATGTCCGAGACTGACCGCACACGCTTATTGGAGGTGCTTGTGGAGAACCCTCATGCTAGAGTGGCAGAGCTGATTTTGTGGGACGATGTGGCAGAGGACGGCGATGTGGTAACGGTCAGCTCGCTTGATATGAGTCAGCAGGTAGCACTCATGCACGCTCACAAGACCATTTATGTCCCTGTGGTTAATGGCAAGCCCGTTGTCATCACAGGGGTCAGAGACGGTGGCGGTGGCATTACACTCGCCTTTGCTGCTGGTGGTGGCACTGCACTTACCCCTGTCATCAGAGAGGGTGAGTCAGTGGAGGTATTACTATACTAAGCGATTGTTGCCAGACGGATTAACAATCTTAATCCAACCTGCCAAGTGCTGTTATTTAATCATCATGTCTTTTATCACTAAAATCACCCCTTACCTATTTGTCATAATATGCCTTGCCATGTTGTGGAAAATGTTGCCCGACTTTAAATACGGTGGCGATGTTTATCTATTATGTGCATTGGTATTTGGTGATGATTTTGATATTGGTGCTACTTCTGATAGTGGCGATATGGCTACATTGGCATGAAATAGCCCCTGACTTTATATATAGGATTATTCCAGTGGACGTATTAGACCGATTAAGTAATTTGCAAGTGATTGAAGAGGCAGCATTACAGGCGGATAAAGAGGCGATTATTATTGACAGTGCAAGACTTAACCAAGACTTGCAAGCCAAAGTCATCGGACAGGCTCAGGTGTGTAGCGACTTATCAGCACAGCTAAGACGCCGACTGGCGATGATGCAACGCAATAAGCCTGTGGGGGTGTTTTTGTTTGCAGGGCTGCCAGGAACGGGCAAGACGTATTTGGCGAAGGTGCTTGCCAAACTGTTGGAGCGAAAACTTCTGCATTTTGACATGACCCAATACGCCGCAGGGGCGTTTAGTGCATCGCAGCTCTTTGGTATGACACGAGGTTATGTCGGCTCAAATACTTATGGAGCATTGACCGCAGGGCTTAGGGATTTTCCTAAGGCGGTGGTGCTACTTGATGAGATAGAAAAAGCACACCCTGACATCCTAAAAAACTTCCTAACCGCTTGGAATGATGGCTTTATTACAGAGGCATCAGACGGCAAACAAATCAGCACCAGTGAGGCGATTTTTATTCTAACGTCAAACGCCGCCACAGATGCGTTGGCGGATTTACACCAAAGTATCAAAGACCCTGACAGTCTAAGAAGTGCGTCTGTGGCAACCTTGCGTGAGCAGGGCTTTGCCCCTGAGGTGCTAAACCGCATTGACCGCATTTTTGTGTTTGCTCCATTTGGCGGTTTGGATATTGCCCGTATTGTCGCTCTTGAAATAGAGCGTATGATTAAGAGCTATGGCTTGGCGGTGGCGGGCAAGGGTATTGACCCTGCCATTATACAAAAGAATGGGGTATCACGCCAGTAGCCGTGATGTGGTACGCCTATTAGAAGAATCGCTTGCCGACTCACTTATCACCGCTCGCCAAAATGGTTATGCGGTGGTTAAATTACAAATTGAGGCGGATTCTGTGGTGGCGATAGGTGTGCAATGAGCGGTGGCTATGTAGATGATGACGGCGTAACGTTGTGGGAGCATTCTGCCACATTTCGTAAATTGGTGTATGTGGCGATAGCGTTATTCTGTGTCATTGGCTATGGCTTTCGTGTGTCTTATACAGTGCAAAAACAGCAAGCCCATCTTGATTATATTAGACAACAACAGCAAGCCGCCCAGCAAGCTCCCAAGCCCAACAAAACTCTGCCAATCAAGCCAACATCCCCCAGCAACGCCCAGCTGGTGCAATCAATAGCAGAATGCTAGATAGTTTTCCGTCAGCAAGCAAGCGAGTGGGCGAGCGTCTTAATCCAGATAATCTAGTGCCAGCATCTGGTTTTGATATGTATTTTTTTAATACCCAAGACCCTTATACGGTGGTACACAAAGAAAATGTTGCCAATATCGCCTTAAAATTTAGCTCAATGAATTTTTACAACATTCCCACAGATTTTTTTGGGGCGTATTGGGTGGGGACGGTATTTGTCCCTGTGGAGGGCGAGTATTTTATTAATGCAAGTGCCAGCCATGCGTCCATACGTGCAATCATCGATGGGCGTGTCATTGGCAAAGATGAACAGCATGGCACTATTGGGAATAGGGTGTATCTACAAAAAGGCGTATATACGCTCGAAATAGAATATAAAAATGCCACGCCAAACACCGATATGTATGTCTTTTTTGGACAACGCAGTCAAATCTACAAAAAAGAAGCATTGGCAAACATCATTGCAGGTATGGGTATTGACAGCGGTACGCCCCTACAAGTGGTGGCAGTACCAAGTGTTAAAATCCCCAAAAAACCATTGCGGTGCATTCAAGCATTGCTGAGCCTTATGTGCTGATGTTATTTGCCACCGCAGGGACACTATGGCAGGTGCATGGTATGCCCCCAAAGGCGATCATTTATGACACTGCCAACCAGGTGCAGTCGGTGGGTACGCCTCATCTGATTAGGTCGGATTTTTATTTAAACAAAAATGACCTATCCGAGGAGGTGTATTGTGCTTGTACTGAGGGCGGATTTTATTGTCCCAATCATAAGGATTTGGGAGAGACGATTGCCACGCTTAAAGAGTGGACAGGGCTTAATCTGGCAGGTGGTAAAAGCGATAGTGAGGCTGATGTGATTTTTTTGCCTGATGTGGTCGTTACCAAAAACATGGTGGACAGACAACGCCAAAACTACGCCAATCAGCAACACAGTTGTGCCACAACTAAAAACATCGCACCCGCCATACCCACCAAACCGACCGCACCAAACCTTACCGATATGAATATGGATAATATTACGCCGATTTATGTGGAACATTAACTGATTGGCATTGTTAAACTAAAATACATAATTCAAAGTTCCATTCCACTTAGCAAACAGTAAGTTCAAAGTGTTTTCTATCATTTTCTCGGATTTAGAGTAACATTTTGATTTTCTTCTAAATCTTGCTGTGAAATGCCTAATGAGACTATTATAGCCCTCTATGGTAAAAGTTTGAGCTTTGCTTGTCATATGTTTTGATTTTGGAATGACTTCAAGGTAAGATTTCCAGTAGTCACTACAAAACAGTTGAATGTTATGGATATTCAATTGATTGTAAAG
>NZ_AUGF01000070.1 GCF_000426885.1 Moraxella caprae DSM 19149
ATACACAAATTCAACGATTTTAAAAACCAAAACCCCCTCTATCAATGACAGAGGGGGCTAAATAAGGTGCTGACGATGACCTACTCTCACATGGGCGAACCACACTACCATCGGCGCTAAGACGTTTCACTTCTGAGTTCGGGAAGGGATCAGGTGGTTCCATCTTGCTATTGTCGTCAGCGTAAAAGGATTAACAACGCTGCTTATGAGTCTGTTATTGTGTTTTATTCAAGATTGATTCAAGCTTGTTAGGTAAAATCTTTACACTTATCTCATACTAAACCACTTGGGTGTTGTATGGTCAAGCCAAACGAGCAATTAGTATTGGTTAGCTACACATGTCACCATGCTTCCACACCCAACCTATCAACGTCGTCGTCTACAACGGCTCTTTAGGGAAATCTTATCTTGAGGTGGGCTTCCCGCTTAGATGCTTTCAGCGGTTATCCCATCCGAACATAGCTACCCGGCAATGCTTCTGGCGAAACAACCGGAACACCAGAGGTTCGTCCACTCTGGTCCTCTCGTACTAGGAGCAGATCCTCTCAAATTTCCAACGCCCACGGTAGATAGGGACCGAACTGTCTCACGACGTTCTAAACCCAGCTCGCGTACCTCTTTAAATGGCGAACAGCCATACCCTTGGGACCTGCTTCAGCCCCAGGATGAGATGAGCCGACATCGAGGTGCCAAACACCGCCGTCGATATGAACTCTTGGGCGGTATCAGCCTGTTATCCCCAGAGTACCTTTTATCCGTTGAGCGATGGCCCTTCCATACAGAACCACCGGATCACTAAGACCTACTTTCGTACCTGCTCGACTTGTGGGTCTCGCAGTTAAGCGCGCTTTTGCCTTTATACTCTTTGAACGATTTCCGACCGTTCTGAGCGCACCTTCGTACTCCTCCGTTACTCTTTAGGAGGAGACCGCCCCAGTCAAACTACCCACCATACATTGTCCTTAGATCTGTTAATCTCAAGTTAGAACCCCAACATAACCAGGGTGGTATTTCAAGGTTGGCTCCATAAGGACTGGCGTCCCTACTTCAAAGCCTCCCACCTATCCTACACAAGTTAGGTCAAAGTTCAATGTAAAGCTGTAGTAAAGGTTCACGGGGTCTTTCCGTCTAGCCGCGGGTACACAGCATCTTCACTGCGATTTCGATTTCACTGAGTCTCTGCTGGAGACAGCGCTGCCATCATTATGCCATTCGTGCAGGTCGGAACTTACCCGACAAGGAATTTCGCTACCTTAGGACCGTTATAGTTACGGCCGCCGTTTACTGGGGCTTCGATCAAGAGCTTCGCATACGCTAACCCCATCAATTAACCTTCCAGCACCGGGCAGGCATCACACCCTATACGTCCACTTTCGTGTTTGCAGAGTGCTGTGTTTTTAATAAACAGTTGCAGCAGCCTGGTATCTGCGACTGCCAACAGCTCATAAAGCAAGTTTAATCACCATCGGCAGCGTACCTTCTCCCGAAGTTACGGTACCATTTTGCCTAGTTCCTTCAGCAGAGTTCTCTCAAGCGCCTTGGTATTCTCTACCTGACCACCTGTGTCGGTTTCGGGTACGATTTCTTTATGACTATCGCTTAGAAGCTTTTCCTGGAAGCAGGGTATTTGCCACTTCACTAGTCAAACTAGCTTGCTATCAGATCTCAGTAATAGTCTAGCGGATTTGCCTACTAAACCTACCTACATCCTTCCACCTGGACAACCAACGCCAGGCTGACATAACCTTCTCCGTCCCTCCATCGCATCATAAACAAGTATCGGAATATTAACCGATTTCCCATCGACTACGCCTTTCGGCCTCGCCTTAGGGGTCGACTCACCCAGCCCCGATTAACGTTGGACTGGAACCCTTGGTCTTCCGGCGAACGGGCTTTTCACCCGTTTTGTCGTTACTCACGTCAGCATTCGCTCTTGTGATACCTCCAGCAACCCTTACAGGTCACCTTCACAGGCTTACACAACGCTCCCCTACCACTTAATTGAAACAATTAAATCCGCAGCTTCGGCTCCTAGTTTGAGCCCCGTTACATCTTCCGCGCAGGCCGACTCGACTAGTGAGCTATTACGCTTTCTTTAAAGGGTGGCTGCTTCTAAGCCAACCTCCTAGCTGTCTGTGCCTTCCCACATCGTTTCCCACTTAACTAGGAATTTGGGGCCTTAGCTGGCGGTCTGGGTTGTTTCCCTCTTGACGACGGACGTTAGCACCCGCCGTCTGTCTCCCGGATAGTACTCATCGGTATTCGGAGTTTGCATCGGTTTGGTAAGTCGGGATGACCCCCTAGCCGAAACAGTGCTCTACCCCCAATGGTATTCGTCCGAGGCGCTACCTAAATAGCTTTCGGGGAGAACCAGCTATCACCGAGTTTGATTAGCCTTTCACCCCTATCCACAAGTCATCCCCTGGCTTTTCAACGACAGTGGGTTCGGTCCTCCGGTGCCTGTTACGGCACTTTCAACCTGCTCATGGATAGATCACTCGGTTTCGGGTCTATACCCTGCAACTTAATTCGCCCTATTAAGACTCGGTTTCCCTACGGCTCCCCTAAACGGTTAACCTTGCTACAGAATATAAGTCGCTGACCCATTATACAAAAGGTACGCCGTCACCCGACCACTTAATCACTCTGCTTTTCAAATTGTGATTTGATGCGGTTCATTAAGAAAGTTCGTACTCTGCCATTGTTTTTTATGGCATGTTCTCGCTTTCTTGCCACTTTTTCACTTATATAGGCTTCACAATAAACGATTTTCCAAGTTCTACCACGAGTTGCGGTAGTTTGACCTGTATTATGTGCTTCAATTCTCTGCTTTAAGTTGGAAGTAAAACCAACATAAAAATCATTTTGATTATTAATGTTTTGTAGAACATATACATAATAAAAGTTCATTGTTATCCTCAAAGCGATTAAGTGGTCGGGCTCCGACTGCTTGTATGCACACGGTTTCAGGTTCTATTTCACTCCCCTAACAGGGGTTCTTTTCGCCTTTCCCTCACGGTACTGGTTCACTATCGGTCAGTCAGGAGTATTTAGCCTTGGAGGATGGTCCCCCCATCTTCAGACAAGATTTCACGTGTCTCGCCCTACTTAATATGTCTCATAAACAGTTTCGCATACAGGACTATCACCTACTATGGTTGGCTTTCCCACGCCATTTTGCTACTGTAAATTTGATCGGCTCCTCCCCGTTCGCTCGCCGCTACTTGGGGAATCTCTATTGATGTCTTTTCCTCGGGGTACTGAGATGTTTCACTTCTCCCGGTTTGCCTTCTATCCAAAGGATAGAATACCTATCTTATGATAGGTGGGTTTCCCCATTCAGAAATCGCCGGGTCACAGGATATTGCCACCTCACCGACGCTTATCGCAGGCTATCACGTCTTTCATCGCCTCTGACTGCCAAGGCATCCACCATGTGCACTTCATTACTTGACCATACAACCCCAAGTAGTCTTGGTGTCATAAGGGTAATGTGTAACGATTTACCTATGTTTACGCTTGATTCAGTTCTCTTTACTTTATCCAATCAATCTCATTTAAACCTTCGTTTTAATGAGTGGAGTATGATTGGAATGGTTAATTATTTGTTGGAATTAAATAATTAACCCAGACTCATAGTTACGTTGTTAAATAATGTAATTAACTTCATCAGTTAATTGTAAGTTATCTACATAAAGTAGAATTAAGAAATCTAATTGTATGCTGTTTAATTTGATTGCTTAGTTCTAATTTATTGTAAGTGGTGGAGTTAAGGAGAGTCGAACTCCTGACCTCCTGCGTGCAAGGCAGGCGCTCTACCAACTGAGCTATAACCCCATAAATGGTGGGTCTAATAAGACTTGAACTTATGACCCCCGCCTTATCAAGGCGGTGCTCTAACCAACTGAGCTATAGACCCAATTTAACTTACGCTACTAAGAACAACTTGTTGTGAATTCTTGCTAATCAGATAATCTCGTTAAGGAGGTGATCCAGCCGCAGGTTCCCCTACGGCTACCTTGTTACGACTTCACCCCAGTCATCGACCCCACCGTGGTGATCGCCCTCTTGCGTTAGGCTAACCACTTCTGGTGAGATCAACTCCCATGGTGTGACGGGCGGTGTGTACAAGGCCCGGGAACGTATTCACCGCAGCATTCTGATCTGCGATTACTAGCGATTCCGACTTCATGGAGTCGAGTTGCAGACTCCAATCCGGACTACGATTGGCTTTTTGAGATTAGCATCACATCGCTGTGTAGCAACCCTTTGTACCAACCATTGTAGCACGTGTGTAGCCCTGGTCGTAAGGGCCATGATGACTTGACGTCGTCCCCGCCTTCCTCCAGTTTGTCACTGGCAGTATCCTTAGAGTTCCCGACCGAGTCGCTGGTAACTAAGGAAAAGGGTTGCGCTCGTTGCGGGACTTAACCCAACATCTCACGACACGAGCTGACGACAGCCATGCAGCACCTGTATCAGAGTTCCCGAAGGCACTAAGCTATCTCTAGCGAATTCTCTGTATGTCAAGACCAGGTAAGGTTCTTCGCGTTGCATCGAATTAAACCACATGCTCCACCGCTTGTGCGGGCCCCCGTCAATTCATTTGAGTTTTAACCTTGCGGCCGTACTCCCCAGGCGGTCTACTTATTGCGTTAACTGCGTCACTAAGTCTTCAAGAGACCCAACGACTGGTAGACATCGTTTACGGCGTGGACTACCAGGGTATCTAATCCTGTTTGCTACCCACGCTTTCGAACCTCAGTGTCAGTATGATGCCAGGAAGCTGCCTTCGCCATCGGTATTCCTCCAGATCTCTACGCATTTCACCGCTACACCTGGAATTCTACTTCCCTCTCACCTACTCTAGTCACCCAGTATCAGATGCAGTTCCCAGGTTAAGCCCGGGGCTTTCACATCTGACTTAAATGACCACCTACGCTCGCTTTACGCCCAGTAATTCCGATTAACGCTTGCACCCTCTGTATTACCGCGGCTGCTGGCACAGAGTTAGCCGGTGCTTATTCTGTGGGTAACGTCAGGGCTTGTGGGTATTAACCACAAGCTTTTCCTCCCCACTTAAAGTGCTTTACAACCAAAAGGCCTTCTTCACACACGCGGCATGGCTGGATCAGGCTTTCGCCCATTGTCCAATATTCCCCACTGCTGCCTCCCGTAGGAGTCTGGGCCGTGTCTCAGTCCCAGTGTGGCTGATCATCCTCTCAGACCAGCTACAGATCGTCGCCTTGGTAGGCCTTTACCCCACCAACTAGCTAATCCGACTTAGGCTCATCTATTAGCGAGACCCGACCACTAAATTTAACTCATCCTAATTAAGTTAGGTGTTGCTTAATAAGCACAAATTGTATTTATTTAAAAGACAATTACTTAAAATTAAATTTAGTGGTCGGGCCCCTTTCTCTCGTAAGACGTATGCGGTATTAGCGTAAGTTTCCCTACGTTATCCCCCACTAATAGGCAGATTCCTAAGCATTACTCACCCGTTCGCCACTAATCCGTCTAGCAAGCTAGACTTCATCGTTCGACTTGCATGTGTTAAGCCTGCCGCCAGCGTTCAATCTGAGCCATGATCAAACTCTTCAGTTTAATCTTTGTTTTGCCTAATTGATTATTTACTTAGAAAGTAAAAATACTTAGAAAGTAAAATAAAAAGTTAGGAATTTTAATTTTGGCTCATTTATTACTAGCAAATTTGCTCATCGTGTAAATGAATTAACTTTGAGTATTTTTGCTTGATAAATGATAATTTTTGTATTATCTTGTATTAGCAAAAATCCACACAAGTTGTTCTTAGTATGTTTTTAAATAGTACGTGATACATCGTCTGTATCATCAATCAAGGCTGACTATTCTATCACAATGGATTTTGATGTCAAGC
>NZ_AUGF01000071.1 GCF_000426885.1 Moraxella caprae DSM 19149
GTGGTAAGCGAGACAGTAAAACCTTTGAAAGACTGTACAACAACCTAAACCCAAACAACATAAAACTGTTTTGCTCTGATTACTGGAAGTCTTATCAAGAAATCATACCCATACACAAACACCTAACCAGTAAAGCTCAAACGTTTACCATAGAGGGCTATAACAGTCTGATTAGGCATTTTACCGCAAGGTTTAAACGTAAAACCAAATGCTATTCTAAATGCCAAAAGATGATAGAAAATACACTGAGCTTACTGTTTGCTAAGTGGAATGGTAGTTTGAGGTGTGTATTTTGATTTAACAATGCCTAAAAAAGAATAAACCGCCAAATGAGCAAGCCATATTTTTCCAAAACACCACTGCCATGTGCTATAATAGTCCCTTTATCCCCCATTTGGCAAACCCTTGGAGAAAACCATGACCGTTGCTACTTTTAATCCCAAAACCGACACCAAACCCCACGCCCCCACGCTATCGCAGTTGGATTTGTCTCACTTAGAACAATTACCCAAAGACCCAACCGCCCCCAAAAAAGTCTTTATCGCCACCCAAGGCTGTCAGATGAACGAATACGACAGCCAAAAAATGGGTGATGTGTTAGGCGACTCTCATGGCATGATAGTTACCAATGACATCAATGAAGCCGATGTGCTTATCATGAACACCTGCTCTATCCGTGAAAAAGCCCAAGAAAAGGTATTCTCCGAGCTGGGTCGCTGGCGTAAACTCAAAGATAAAAATCCCCATTTGGTCATCGGCGTGGGGGGCTGTGTGGCATCCCAAGAAGGCGATAATATCCAAAAACGTGCCCCCTATGTGGACATGGTTTTTGGCCCTCAGACCTTGCACCGCCTACCCCAGATGTATGATGAACTAACCGCCAAGACCGCTCGTGCCAAAGCGTTGAACGGAGAATATACCAACACCGCCAAAAACGGCAAAACTCGCATTGGCGTGGTTGATGTGTCATTTCCTAGCATTGAGAAATTTGACTTTTTGCCCGAGCCAAAGGTCGAAGGCTACAAGGCATTTGTCTCTATCATGGAAGGCTGTTCAAAATACTGCTCGTTTTGTGTCGTGCCTTATACTCGTGGCGAAGAGCTGTCTCGTCCGCTTGATGACGTGCTTGCCGAGATTGACGCACTTGCCGAACAAGGTGTCCGTGAAATTAACCTATTAGGGCAAAACGTCAATGGCTATCGGGGCAAGAAAGATGACGGCACGATCTGCCGATTTAGTGAGCTTTTGCACTATGTCGCCCACATTGACGGCATTGAACGCATTCGCTACACCACAAGCCACCCCTTAGAGTTCACCGATGACATCATTGACGCTTATCGGCATATCCCCAAACTCGTCTCGCATTTACACTTGCCTGTCCAATCTGGTTCTAACGCCATTTTGCAAGCGATGAAACGCAATCACACCATTGACATTTATATCAATCAAATCAACAAACTAAAGGCCATTCGACCTGATCTGCATTTATCTAGCGACTTTATCATCGGCTTTCCTAATGAGACCGATGAAGACTTTGCCGACACGCTAAATCTCGCCAAAGAGCTAGATTTTGACCATTCATACAGCTTTATCTACTCAAAACGCCCTGGTACGCCTGCCTCTGATTTGCCTGACAATGTCAGCTTTGAGACCAAAAAAGAACGTCTAGCGACTTTTCAGGAAGTCATCAAGGAGTCCACCTTTGCCAAGACCCGAGCGATGGTCGGTCAAACCGTGCGAGTGCTGGTCGAAGAACGTGCCAACCGCAAAGATGGCTATTTGCATGGCACAGCCGACAACACCCGTTCGGTGATTTTTCGTGGCGGTGATGAGTTACTGGGTAAATTTGTCAATGTCCGCATTGATAAGGCGATTAGCATGCATTTGGTAGAAGGTGAAATGATGGCGGTATTAGGATAATGGACAATAGATAAGATACTAAGATTGGTGTATTTATGACAAATACACCATGTTAAGTTTTTAGGCGTATTAGGGCATACCTACCATTGATGACATTTTTATAAGATAAGATGAAAATTTGACAATTTTAACCAATTTTGCATAAAAATGGCTAAATCTCATCTTTCATGCAAATACCAAAGGCAGGCACACCCCAATCAGCACAATCCGCCATCAGCAGACCATAAAAAAAGTGTTATTAAACACTCTTTTTAACATTCTTAGCCTTAAGTCTAAATCACCACATCCGCCATCTTGATAATCTCATCATGCCCGACAAACTTATCATTGATGTAGATACGTTCTATGTTGGGGAATGATTTTTGGCTTGGTATGATACTGTTTGATTTGAAATAATCTTCAATAATAATGCCATCATCATTTTGCTTGACATCGATAAACAGATGATTGCCCTGTTTGGCAAAGCCCAAATCAGACAACGTCAGCCCCGAAATCTTTAAGATATCGAGCCCACCAACATCACGAATCGCATCTAGACCATCGCCTTTGCGATACAGATAAGTATCATTGCCATAGCCACCGATAAGCAGGTCGTTATCGAGTCCGCCAATTAAGGTATCATGACCAAATCCACCGATGAGCGTGTCATTACCACGACCGCCACTTAGGACATCATTTCCTGTCAGACCACTCATGGTATTGGCTTTATCATCACCTGTGATGTCATCAGCACCGAGCTTGCCCACATATCGCTTACCAACAGTGGTGGGGTCAGGCGTTGGCGTGATGGGCAGAACAGGCTCTGGCATCACGATGGGCTCACTGCCTTTGATGGTAAAGCTGGCATTGGTACTAACACTCTGACCGAAGCTGTCTGTCGCTGTCACAATAATGTCATGCATGCCAATCTCTGTGGTCGCAGGGTCTATGATGAGATGATTGTTGTCAATGTAGATACCGCTCAAAGAATTTGCCGATAGCGAATAACTTAACGCATCACCATCGTTATCAACAAACAGCTTATCTAGACCTATCTGCATCATGGCATCATCTTGGCTTAGCACAAGCGGTAGAGTCAAGGCAGAGACGAGCGTTGGCCGTTCATTTACTCTTAGTGTGAAGCTGGTATTGGCATGCTCGCCCTTGGGGTCGGTGGCGGTCAATGTGATGTTAAACACCCCTTTATCAGGTGCCCTGCCTGTTAGCATCTTCGTAGCAGGGTCAAAATGCAGTCCATCCGCCCCTTGGATACTATACGTCAGCTCATCACCATCAGCATCGAAGAATACCTCGCCAAGACCGAGTGCGATGTCTCGCCCTGCCAACACCATCTGGTCAGAGACAGGATTATGAACAATGGGAGCGGTGTTTTTGGTTTCTTTTAGTATCATGCCTAGCAAGATGTCATTGTCGCCATCTTTTGTGGTGGGGGTGTTTTCGATGGCAATGGAGGCGTTGAAGTCTTTGCTTAATAGGCTGTAGTTGCCGTTATCGTATCTTATCAAGTCAAATTTGCCATCATCGCTTTGGTAGAGGTTGCTGGCATTGGCGGATTTAAAAAACTGTGTGCCTGTTAGATCATAATGATTGATTTTGATGATGCCACTATTATCACTGTCAATGATGGTTTTGTCATCCGCCCCGCTTTTGGCTAGGTCTTCTAGGTCAAACACATACGCATCATTGCCTTTGCCACCAATTAGCCTATCTCGTCCTGCACCGCCTTTTAGCGTGTCATTCCCTTCAATATCCTCATCTCTGTTATCATCACCCCATAGGATGTCATCACCCTTACCACCATCTAGATAATCATTGCCATATTGACCGATGATAAGGTCGTCTCCCTTGCCACCGTACAAAAAGTCATTGGCATTGTGTTTGTATGATTCGTCTAAAAGATGGTAATTATTTGCCAAAGCAATGTCTTTTTGTTTGGTTAAGAGATAATCCATTTTGTCAGTATCTACTTGAATGTTCCATTCAAAGGTTTTGTAGTCTTGTAAATTTGCGGTTTTTTGTTTTAGGGTGTTTTCTTTGTGATTGACTTGGTCGTAGGTATGCTCTATGCTTAAAATCTGATTATCACTGCGTAGCACTTGATTTTTTATGCCAAAGCGAATATGTCCATCACCCAATATCACATCATCGCCACCACCGCCATACACATAATCATTATCCGCCCCACCTTGTAAAAAGTCTTTATTTGCTCCCCCATAAATCACATCACTTCCTTGTCCGCCTAATGCCCAGTCTCCTTTGTCATTGTTATGGGTGTTATTAGACTCTGCTTGTTCATTGTCCACCCAAATCACATCATCCCCAATCCCTGCTGCAATCAAATCTCTTCCCATGCCACCAATAATAATATCTTTATCCACCCCAATTAAATTACCCTCTTTGTCTTGTTTTGGCTTAGGTAGTCTTTGACTGTCTTTGGGTTCAAAATCATAAAAGACTGCAGAGCCATAAATCACATCATTGCCATCACCCCCTTTTTAAGATATCATGACCATCGCCGCCATAAATCACATCATTACCCCCTTGTGTGTCTATATCAAGGCGTTTGTCAGCACCCAGTGCATTGATAAAGTCCACTTTATCAGAACCCATCACAGCGATGTTGTCAGAAACAAAGCCATTGATATGAATGGTTGAATGCAGTTTATCATCAGTCTTGATGGTATAGACACCATGTGTGTCAGCCTCTTCTTTACTGTCTGCTAAGACAAGAGAAAGAGCGGAATAAACATTGTGGTTGTCGCCTGTGATGGTGGCGGTGGTGAAGAAGTCTTTGATGGTAACGCTGTCAGCAGGAGAATTGGTAGAAGTAATTAATAAATCATTGGCACCTTTGATGGCGGTATAGAGTATATTTCCTTGATTGTCTTTGGCTTCCCATATGCCTGATGAACCTTGTTTTAGGATAAAGTCTGTGGGGAGTTGCTTGCCATCAAATAGGATTTTGCCTTTACCATCTTTGTCATAGATGGTATCACGGTCTTTGATGTGGTAGGTGTCGTAGCCTTGTTCGTCAAGCAAATTATCAGCACCTTCGCCACCGATTAGGGTATCGTTGCCTGTTCCGCCATAAATATGGTCGTTGCCTGCTTTGCCATCTAAGGTATCATTACCGTCTAGACCTTTGATTGTATTGTGTTTCCAGTTTCCCTCTATATAGTCATTAGTTATAATACCATCTTCATCGCCAACCAATGCAATGTTATCTTCTCTATAAGTATCCACCCACTCTAACACATCATTATACTTATCCTCCACTGCTTTTTTAAATGGACTTAGGGTTTTTTCAAGAGCCTGCTGTAATTCCTCTGGGGATATTTCTGAACTAATGAGAACAGACCACAAATCATCAATATGAATATTTGAGCCCAATTTTTCATCAGCAGACGCTAGATTTCCTAAAAACGCAAATATTTGACTCACAGCACCAAATGCAACTTTTGCAATAACATGTCTGACATTACTTAATAGATTGGTTATGTCTGATGCTACGGTTGTAATATCAGGAATATTGACAGTTTTTTTATCAATATATTCTGTAATTATTTCCGTAGATGTGTCAGCAATTCTAGTTCCTGCAAGCAAATTTTGTGCAACATCACTATTTTTGATAAAGAAAGCCAAATCGGTTAAGAGCATACCAAAAGCAAAAGACATACACTCAACAAACCACAAAATCACCACACACCCCCATGTTCCAAAACAGCTCATCTAGATCATCAGTCATCCAGCCCTGTCTTAAAGACTTAGCTTGACTCCATTTATACTCAATGGGGTTTAAGTCAGGAGAGTAAGGAGGCAAGAACAATAAACGATGTCCATGCCTGTTTAGTAGCTTTTGGATTCTTTTGTTTTTATGAAAAGGAGCATTGTCCATGACAATCACGCATTTTCGCTTTAATTTTGGAATTAAGGTGTGTTTTAACCAATCATAAACCGTTTG
>NZ_AUGF01000072.1 GCF_000426885.1 Moraxella caprae DSM 19149
CATGAATTTGCCAAAGTATGTTATGATAACCACATCAACCAAAAATTTACCAAAGTAGGCAGACCACAAACCAACGGCAAAGCTGAACGGGTCATACGAACATTGATGGAGCTTTGGCATAATCAATATGAGTTTGTCAGCAGTGAACACAGAAAGCAAGAATTAACCAGATTTCTTAATTTCTACAACACTGTTAGACCACATTCATCTTTAACCAAGAAAGATGAGATTACAGGAAAAACTTTAACTTTTACTCCTTATGAGTGGTTGGAGTTTTATTTTAAACAAAGTGTAAATAACGGGTGAGTTTCTTACAGTTTAATGAATAGCCTTGTTTTTAATTTAATCCCCCACTTTCCCACCACCCCAAAACCTGCTATAATAAGCCCCTTTACCCAAAGCACTTCGTATGTGCTTTTACTTTATTTTTTTAAATCCACTGGTAGCGGTCAAATATTTGATTGTAGCAAATATCACTGCCAACGCCAAAAACAGGAGTACCCCTATGGTCGCAATCACCCTTCCCAATGGCGATGTTAAGCATTTTGACGGTGCCACCACCGTAATGGAAATCGCCCAGTCTATCGGAGCAGGTCTTGCCAAAGCGTGTGTGGCAGGCAAAGTAAACGGCAAACTTGTGGACGCCTGCGACCCAATCACCACGGACGCAACCGTACAAATCATCACGCCAAAGGACTTTGAAGGCGTGGAAATTATCCGCCACTCTTGTGCCCACCTTTTGGGACACGCTGTCAAACAACTGTTCCCCGAAGTCAAAATGGTCATCGGACCTGTGATTGAAGACGGCTTTTATTATGACATTTATAGCGACAAACCCTTTACCCAAGACGATATGGCAACGATTGAAGCTCGTATGATAGAGCTTATCAATCAAGACTACGATGTCATCAAAAAAATGACCCCAAGAGAGAAAGTCATTGAAATCTTTAAAAATCGTGGCGAAGAATACAAACTACGCTTGATTGACGATATGCCAGACGAAACCGCAATGGGGCTATATTATCATCAAGAATACATTGATATGTGTCGTGGGCCGCACGTTCCCAATACTCGCTTTTTAAAGGCGTTTAAACTGACCAAAATGAGCGGTGCGTATTGGCGTGGCGATGCCAAAAATGAACAACTCCAACGCATCTATGGCACGGCGTGGGCGGACAAAAAAGAGCTACAGGCGTATATTAAACGCATAGAAGAAGCCGAAAAACGAGACCACCGCAAAATCGGCAAAGCCTTAAATCTGTTCCATTTACAAGAAGAAGCCCCCGGTATGGTGTTTTGGCACCCTAACGGCTGGACGGTGTGGCAGGTGCTTGAACAATATATGCGTAAAGTCCAAAAAGACAACGGCTACCTTGAAATCAAAACCCCACAAGTCGTGGACAGAAGTCTGTGGGAAAAATCTGGACATTGGGAAAATTATGGCGATATGATGTTTACCACATCAAGTGAGAAACGCGACTATGCCGTCAAGCCAATGAACTGCCCTTGCCACGTACAAGTCTTTAATCAAGGCTTAAAATCATATCGTGATTTGCCTCTACGCCTAGCCGAATTTGGCTCGTGCCACCGCAACGAACCGTCAGGCTCCTTGCACGGCATTATGCGGGTGCGTGGCTTTGTGCAGGACGATGCCCATATTTTCTGCTCGCACGAACAAATCCGAGACGAAGCCCAAGCCTTTATTAAGCTCACCTTACAAGTTTATAAAGATTTTGGCTTTGATGAAGTGCAAATGAAACTCTCCACCCGCCCCGAAAAACGAGTCGGTGCAGACGAGCTGTGGGACGATGCCGAAAAAGCCCTAGCGGACGCTTTGGACACCGCAGGGCTTGCGTGGGAACTACAAGCTGGCGAAGGGGCGTTTTATGGCCCGAAAATTGAATTTAGCCTAAAAGACTGCTTGGGGCGTGTCTGGCAATGTGGCACACTACAACTGGATTTTAATTTGCCAGAGCGACTTGGGGCAGAATACATTGATGAACACGGCGAGAGAGTGCGTCCTGTGATGCTCCACCGTGCGATTTTGGGGTCGTTTGAGAGATTTATCGGTATCTTGATTGAGCATTATGCAGGTTGGTTCCCTGCGTGGCTCGCCCCAGAGCAGGTTGTGGTAATGAACATTACCGACAAACAAGCGGGCGCAGTAGAAAGCACCGTCAAAGCCTTGCAAAATCAAGGATTTAGAGCGATTAGCGATTTGCGTAACGAAAAAATCGGCTTTAAAATCCGTGAACGCACCCTTGAACGCATTCCCTTTATGCTCGTTTTGGGCGATAAAGAAGTGGAAAGTGGCACGGTCAATGTCCGCACCCGTGAAGGCGAGAATTTGGGAAGTATGAGCCTTGATGACTTTGTCAAAGTGTTAAATGGGGCGATTGAGAAGAAGGGAAGGATTGAAGTGAAAGCGGAATAACACCAAAAAAACAAGCTCCAAAATTTTGGGGCTTGTTTTACTTTTGTCACTCTAATTTTTAAGGTGCTCACACTTATGTCTGATAATTTCACTCAATTAAATGTAATGATTGCCAATATTGATTTAAAAAACCATCTCAACCAATTATCACAACAAGAATTGGCTTATCTGCAAATCATTCCCCCAAGTTGGATGCAAGGTTTAGAATATTCTGCCTATTTAGAACAGCTCAATCATTTATCATATTTGTATAAAAATGGTAGAATTGTGATGGCACATATTGTCCAAGCCAATAGAATGTTGTTTTCTGATGATAATACACATTCTTGTCCTGCTGAAATTATTTATGATATCAATGGAAAAACCAGCATTGATGAATTATCACAAATCGCTCACCAATTATTCAGCTTAAAACACAATACACCTGATGACCTTGAATTAAAAAAATATGCTGAACATATTACCAATGAGCGTACACAATTATTCTCTCGTGTGCCAAAAGTTTTGACCGAAAAAGAATTGGTAACAACCACAATGTTTATTTGGCGACCGCATTTGCCAAATGGGATTTTATCAATAGGCTATTTCCCAATTTTAATCAGCGATACTCATCAAGGAATAGCAACTGTATTACCTGCAAGATTTTGGAAAAATAGTGATTTGTATCAAGATTGGATTTCTTATAATGATATGGATATGAGTAATGCTTTTTTAAAAATGAGCAAAGTTAATCATATTTGGCAAGAATTTCAGGATTACGCAAAACCAACTGCACAGGATTTTAATTTACTCAATCAAATGATTGGTAATGAAATTGATGTTTCGGAGAAATCTGTAAATTTTTTACAACAATGTATTGATACAATTAAAGAAGGCTATAAAGAAAATCACATACCAATCAAGAAAAATAAACCAAATTTTTTGAATAAAATAAAATCTTTATTTGGATATTGACTAATAAGGTGTGCATAATGTATTTTTTAATCTACAACTTCATCGGCTCATTAAAATCATCCGCCACAAACTTAACCAACTCTTCCGCTCCGTCAAGCTCTCTCTTTGGGCTTTTTTTCAAGAAATTCACGAAAGGCTTGCAATATGGATTGTTCATTTAATAACCCAAATTTATCGGCTTGGGCAGATAATTCGTCTTAGGGTATGTAAAGTAAGTACGGTCATAGGATTATCCTTGTGCATTTCTTGTTATGGTAGCGGATTTAGGTAAGTTTATCAAACCACAACTCTCAACCCTTGCTATTTTACCAAAAAATTGGCTTGTATTTTTTTACAGATTTGTTATGATAATAAAAACAGTTTTTTAAGGAAAGTTTTATGAAAAGCTTAAAAGTTTTGGCGGTTTGTGCGTTAATGGTGGTGAGTAGGCAAAGTTTTGCCCAGACTACTCCTATCTCTTTTGCCAAAGGTAGCCATTGTGGTAGCTTTGAGGGGGATTATACAAACCGAACTTTTACTTTAAATACCAAAGCCAACCAAACCATTTATGTTACTATTAGAGAAAACGCTCGTGATGTTGAGGATATTAAAATCATAGACCCAAAAGGTCGCACTACTTATGCAGACGGTGCAGAGCTTGATTTTACCACCAAAGTCAAAGGCGTGCATAAAATCAAGATTATCCCTTATAATGATGCAGGGTGGGCAAATATTGAATTTTGTGCTTATTAACCAGCAGTTTATATGAAAAAATTAGCACTTGCTCTAATATTAAGCTTTGCTAGCATATCTGCCCACGCTCAAACCTGCAAAGCAACCGACCCAACAGGCACACCGCTCAATGTACGAGCCACACCAAACGGCAAAATTATTGATAAAATCAAAAATAATACAACCGTTTATGTTAGTGAATACGCCTATGACGACAAAGGTCGCCCTTGGATAATGGTGTTTAACGCCAAAACCGATAAATATATCGGATGGGTTTATCGGGAATTTATCAGTTGTTATTGATTTTTAAAAATCCATTCAAGAAATTGAGTGGATTTTTAAAAATCCGTATTACCAAATAACAGGTAAATCATATTTGGCACAATACCCATCAGAACTAGAGCATGTTGAACTTTATTAGACCATGTTGAACTTTATTAACAAAACAAAAAAAACGATTTTGGTACAATGCAAGCTCTAGCCCAAACAAAGCACCAAAATCGTCATGGCTCGCACCTTACTCACAAATGAACAATGGCATAAGTTAAAAATATTCTACTACAACTTGGTATCTACAACAAGCACAATCTTAGATTAACCGTAGAAGGCATTTTGTTTTGCATTCGTACAGGCATACCTTGGAGAGACTTACCCAAATGTTCTGGTTGCCACAACACCATTTACAAAGCCTTTGTGCGTTGGTAAGCTGGGTAAGCTCATAAAATTGTTTCAATGCCTATCCAAAGAAGCTGATACTGAGTGGGTGTTTATAGATGGTGGTTACATCAAAGCCCATCAACATACTTGTAATGTTGCTAACAAGACAGAACAAGGCATTGGTAAAAGTATGGGTGGTAACACCACAAAGATTCATCTTGTGTTAGATGCTTGCGGCAACCCTATTGATTTTCTCATCACAGGTGGACAAGTTCATGATGTTAAGGTTGCTCCACAGCTTATAGAGCAAAACAAACAAGTTTTATCAAAGCATACAGAAGCATTAAGTGCGGATATTGGCTACGACTGTGATGAACTAAGGGAGCAAATTAAACAAACCAATACAACACCCAACATACCAAAACGCAGTAATAGCAAAAGTAAAGACCAAAACCCAATAGATGACTACTTGTACAAACTAATGAAAAATGCAAAAGATTTAGAACGGTTGCTACAAGATATGATAAGCTACTGGTGTATTATCAAGGTACAGTGACTTTGGCTTTTGTTTGTCAGTGGGTGAGATTGTTGTGAATGTTCGACATGGCATACACAAATTCAACGATTTTAAAAACCAAAACCCCCTCTATCAATGACAGAGGGGGCTAAATAAGGTGCTGACGATGACCTACTCTCACATGGGCGAACCACACTACCATCGGCGCTAAGACGTTTCACTTCTGAGTTCGGGAAGGGATCAGGTGGTTCCATCTTGCTATTGTCGTCAGCGTAAAAGGATTAACAACGCTGCTTATGAGTCTGTTATTGTGTTTTATTCAAGATTGATTCAAGCTTGTTAGGTAAAATCTTTACACTTATCTCATA
>NZ_AUGF01000073.1 GCF_000426885.1 Moraxella caprae DSM 19149
GAATTAATTGCTCCAACCAGTTTTTATCTATCAATAACTCCAATCTTTGCTGTCTTAAGTTTTCATAAATTTTGTTATCAAAATTTTCACAAGCAGAATATACTGAAATAATAAACATTGAAATATAAAACAATAAACCAACAAATGCTAAAGCATTAGACTTCCTGCAAAACCCAAAAATAAGGAAAACCGTTCGTGGTGAGCTTGTCGAACCATAACGGTTTTCCGCCACCCCTCAACAAGCTCGGGGCGAACGGAAAGCCTAGTTTTGCAGGAAGTCTATTAAATTCACTAAAAACATTATCTGCTATGAAATCATTAAAGTCATTATCGCTAAAAATTCTATGACCAATTCTATAACACCAATCTTGAACAAATAAGAAAAATATCGTACATAGTATATAAATAAATTTTAATGCATCGGCTAAAATTGTAAAGGCAAAGAATACTAGCATTACAAAAGCAGTTAATAGAAAAAACTTAATGGCATTTTCAACATCTTCACCAAGATATTTCAATAACCCAAAAACAAGTAGGGCTGTTAGTATTATAAATAATACTGTAAGAATTACTCCCACTCTTATATAAATGGATGGGAAAACCAATAAAGATCCAAATAAACACAATCCTCGAAATAAATCAAAATGTTTATCATTACTAGAAAATATGCTGTTTTGATAATGGTTTTCCCAAAAACCATTCATTTTAATGCTCCCTAGTCGCCCGAAACTCCACCTCAGGATACCTCTCTTGCATTAACTGCAAATTAACACGGCTTGGGGCAAGGTAGGTTAGATAGCCACCGCCGTCCACCGAGAGTTGGTCGTGGGCTTTTTTCTTAAATTTTTCAAAGGCGACTTTATCATCACAATGTACCCAACGCACGGTGGCGATACTAATCGGCTCAAAGGTGCATTGCACTTTATATTCTTCTAGCAAACGATGTGCCACCACTTCAAATTGTAGCACGCCCACCGCCCCCAAAACCAAGTCGTTATTGATTTGGGGCATAAATACTTGCGTTGCTCCTTCTTCGGAGAGCTGTTGTAGTCCTTTTTGTAATTGCTTGGATTTCATCGGGTCTTTTAGCACCACACGGCGAAACAGTTCAGGAGCAAAGTGCGGAATGCCTGTAAAGTTTAAGGTCTCGCCACTGGTAAAACTATCGCCAATCTGGATTGTACCGTGATTGTGCAAGCCGATGATGTCGCCAGCGTACGCTTCGTCCAATGCTTCACGGTCGCCCGCTAGGAACATAAGTGCGTCCGACACTCGCACTTCTTTGCCGATACGCACATGGTTCATTTTCATGCCACGCTCGTATTTGCCCGAACACACTCGCATAAAGGCGATACGGTCTCGGTGCTTGGGGTCCATGTTGGCTTGAATTTTAAAGACAAAGCCCGTAAAGGCAGGCTCGTCCGCTTTGACGGTGCGTTCTACCGCCACATGGTCTTTTGGGGGTGGGGCGTATTGGGTCAGCACGTCCAAAATCATGTTTACGCCAAAGTTACCCAACGCCGTGCCGAACAAGACAGGCGTTTGTCGCCCTGCCAAAAATTCATCCACGTCCCAGTCTTCATACGCCATTTGGGCAAGTTCGATGTTGTCCATAAACTCATCCCACAAAATCTGCCCAAGTCGCTCCTTGATGTCGGCATGGTCGTAACCGTCTCGGCTCTCGATGTCCGTGATTTGTGAGCCAAAGCCTTTTTTATAAAAATAAGTCTTGTTATCCACAAAACTATACACCCCCACAAAATCCTGCCCCATGCCAATAGGATAAGCAAACGGTACGCATTTGATTTTTAGCACGCTTTCAATCTCATCAAGCAGGGCGAGCGGATTTTGGATTTCACGGTCAAGTTTATTGACAAATGAAATAATGGGCGTATCACGCATACGGCACACTTCCATGAGCTTAATCGTCCGCTCTTCCACGCCTTTGGCTCCGTCAATGACCATTAACGCACTATCAACGGCAGTGAGCGTGCGGTAAGTGTCTTCTGAAAAGTCGGCGTGTCCGGGCGTGTCTAGTAGATTAACCACATGATTTTTATAGGGAAATTGCATGACCGATGTCGTGATAGAGATACCACGCTCTTGCTCCATGCTCATCCAGTCGGACGTGGCATGGCGGTCGGCTTTACGTCCACGCACTTCGCCAGCGACTTGGATTGCCTTGCCCCACAGTAGGAGCTTTTCGGTCATGGTGGTTTTACCTGCGTCAGGGTGCGAGATGATGGCGAAGGTTCTGCGAGCCTTGATTTGGTTGGTTAAATTGGTTGTCATTTCTTGCCTTTTATGAATTATGTACACGTTTATGTACAAATATATTTTGAGTTAAACGGGATAAAATTTGGCATATTATATATCAAAATACACTTTCTTAATACATAAAAAACAACCGCACCCCAATGAGAACCGCACCCCAAAAGTTAGATACTCAAATACCAACCTTTGGGGTGCGGTTCAAAATGAAGTGGGTTTTATGGTAGCATAGAATTAAAAGCAAAGATAGATATAAAAATAAGGTTCTGGTTCAAAAAGGATGCTACAAGAAAAACCGTTCGTGGTGAGCTATGCCTGCCCATGACGGAAACCGACTCGCAGGCAAGCTTGTGGCGAACGGAAAACCTAGTTTGGCATACTTTTTAGACTACTGCCAAAAATAAAACCTGCTCAAGGCTAGAGTGGCGAGCTTTGGGGTTGGTTCATTTTTTTGGGCGGTGTTTTTATCAAAACTTATTCCACAAACTTCACAACTTGTTCAAAGGTTTTACGAGCCTTAGGGCGGATCTCTTTATCCCTAAACCCGAAAGTTACCATGACCGACACGCCCCACTCATTCGGGTCAAATAAACCTTCGTCTGCCAAAATGCGATTTACTTCTTGATAATCAAAGCCTTCAATTGGGCAAGAATCAATGCCCATCATCGCCGCCCCCGTCATCATATTGGCAAGGGCGATGTAGGTTTGTTTGCTTGCCCAGTCAAATAAAGTGCGGTCGGACTCCAAAATGGCGATGTCCTCACTTTGGAATTTTTTATAAACTTCCATAATTTTGGCACGGTCATCGCCCTGCAAACCCCGTCTGTCCATAATTTGCCCAAAATAAGGCGTGTCATAGCGGGCGTTTTTCTTTGCCAAAATCGCCACAATATGACTTGAAGTTTCCATCGTAGGAATGCCCCAGCAGTAAGGTTTTAATTTTTGGCGTAAATTGGCATTTTGTAGCACCAAAAACTGCCACGGCTCAGAGCCTACCGAGCTTGGCGACAAACGCCCCATTTCCAAAATGGCGTTAAACTCATCGGCAGGGATTTTCTTATTGCCGTCATACGAGCGAGTGGAGGCACGGTAATGAAAGGCATTTAAAATATCGTCTTTGTTAAAAATGGTCATAAATTGCTCCAAAAATGGAAATTTGAAAATTGGCGTGTATTATAAAAGATTTTATTTATTATGGATAATTGATAGTTTTGATAGGTAGGTATAAGCGGGGGTGATAAATAGGCTTGGACTACTTAAATTTTTTGTGCAATTCTCATTGTTGCAACAAAAGCACCCTTTGCTGAGAGTGCTTTTGTATTATCTTCACCAAAAGTCTTTGGTTTTTCTGCAAAAAATGCAAAATAAACTACTAGAAATTAGGATTTTCAAAATACATCCAATGGTACCTCAATGCTTCCAATGATAAGCCATCGCAATTTTTTAAAACCTTTCCATTGTATTGCGTATAATGAGGATCAGTTATTGTTTTACTTAAATATACAGTAAAATTAGTAGGGTTAATTGAAAGCAAATATCTATCAAAAAGCTTATGTATATCTGTTCTAAGTAAAATACCGTTAGATATCTGGTTGTCTTTTTCGCCCCTATACGGATAAATGTGAGCAGCATCAAGTATGTCCAATATATCACAACCTGTAATAGGACAGCATTTCCATAATTTTATTAGTTCAGCCCTAAAATTTGCTTGTTTTGGTCTGACAACTATCACACCTGTTTTTTTGACACGAGTATCCTTTCTATCAATTTTAAATTCTATAGTTTTATTAGTTTTTTTACTTGCGATGTTTGGGAGATCCAACCTTGTAATGATGTCAAAATTGATTAAGTCTGTATATGGCTTGATGACCCTATCTATCCCTTCATTTAATCTTATTAAAGACAAAACAATTGCTGCATCTTCTGCAAAAATAAAGAAATCTTCTTTTCTACTCCAAATCTCTTTTAATTCGCCATTATTCAAGCTGTGAAAATACTTGATGCGTTCTGGTAAAAGCATATTGCTTGTTAGTATAGAATGTTTCGGAGCGACCATGGATGAGTTATCAGTAAATTTACCGTTCGCATCGCAATCCTCTGCATCTTGCACTGACTGTTTTTCTGTAATTAAATATTCGTTGGTGGAATGTATTGGTTGTTTATTTTCAAGACAACCTCCATTATCTGCTATCATGTGATTTGAGCCACTTGTTCCTTCTGTGGTATTTGGAATATTTTCCTGACACTCCAAAACCTCTAGTTTTTCTTCAAATCCCTTTGCATAATAGTTGTTTGTTTGTGCATTAAATACATATTCAACTGAATTCGCTTGGTGTGCAAAGGTAAAGTTTTGATTGTTAAATCTCAGAAAATCTAAGCATTTTACTGTTTCATCCAGCAATTTTTTCTTTAGTAGAATATTGTAAATATAAATATATTTATCCACATCTTGTGATGCAATATCAACAATTTCAATTAAGTATTCCAAGCTAAGACTATTTGCATAATCATTCATTTTATTGATATGACTTATCAGATCTTCAGTTGGTTTAAAGTCATTATCTGAAGACCTGATAAGAAAAGTTGATAGGTCGCGAATTTTATCCGTGTATTGATTGGTTTTTGGTAGAGATAGGTTTGAACCATTTATCCTATATAGAGTTTTTAGAATAAACTCTGATAGATGAATTTTTACTTGTACTTTGTTATACTCATCTAAACCTAAATTTAAATTTACTTCATATTGGTCTTTTTTATTAACTAAACTTGATAACAAAAAAGACCAAGACTTATCACTACCATTTATGGCGAATCCCACTTTAATTGATTGCAATTCTTTTAGTAGACATCCTGCAAAACTACCCAATCCACCCAAACACGAGCTTTACCCTAAGTTCAAATCTTGCCAATGATTTACGATAGGTGGTTGAGAACATTTTAAAGGCCTTAAACTTGGCAAAGATATGTTCTACTCTCACCCGTGTTTTAGACAATAATGCGTTATAATCTTTGGCTTCTTGTACAAGTGGATATTTCTTAGTTTGTTTTAGTGGCGTAAAGGCTTGCTTGTATAAATGCTGTATGCCTTGATAACCACTGTCTGCTAGGATAAACTTAGCATTT
>NZ_AUGF01000074.1 GCF_000426885.1 Moraxella caprae DSM 19149
CAAGCGGGGCCCAACAGTAGTTTTTTGTGTTTGGTATAGCTGTGAATTTCATCAAGTTCTACAAGGTCAATTTCTTGCTTATCATCAAATCTGATTTGATGTTCTTCTCTAAGCTGTTTGACCCATTTATAGACTGTTTGATGAGAAATATTCAGCAATCTACCAATGGCACGAAACCCTAAGCCTTCTAAGTACATCTTGATTGCCATTTGTTTGGTCTCATTACTTTTATGGCGAATAGGCTTTTTGACAGAGAAGTAATGACTACAACCTTTGCACTTATAGCGTTGTCTGCCATTGTTAAACCCTGCTTTGACAAAGTTGGTATGTTGGCATTTAGGGCAATGGGTAAAGACTTCGTTCATTGTTAGCTTGATTTATGGTAAAATTGGGTATTATAGGTTATGTATTTGTGATTTACAATACCCAAAAAACTTTGCAATAAATTTATTTCATAAACCAATCCACTAAAAAACCCAAAATAACTATTTTCCAACCAAATCAATCACCCACACTTCGCTTTGTGAACCCAGCCGAAACGGCACACCCCAAAAGCCAAAGCCTGACGATACAACCACATTCATATCGTTGATTTTTTGATAGCCGTAGCCGACCACATTGAGCCTATCCACAATAAAATTGGCAGGGAATACCTGTCCTTTGTGGGTATGCCCTGACACTTGTAAATCAATCGGCGATTTGGCATTTGACGCAATTTGGCTGGGTCTATGGTCAAGCAATATCACAGGCAAATTATGATCAATATCCGCCATAAATGCGTCTGTCGGCAAGCGGTCATTTTTATGGTCATCATAGCGACCAATAAACTGCAAGGTAACACTTTGATTGTCTTTGACAATGTCCACCACGCCGATTTGATCTTTTAATAAGCGTGCTTTGGCATGATAAATGGCGTCATTGATACTGTCATAAGCATCCACTTTGTACAAATCGTGATTACCAAGACTGGCTATCGTACCAAATTTGGGCGTGTTTATCATCTTGGCAAAATTATCCACCTTTTCATCGCTTAATATTTGTCCAAGTTTTTGTAATTGCCGATTGCCAACAAGTGCCCCCAAATGCAAATCACTTGCCACCGCAAGGCGAATAGGTACCGCCATAGGCTTATCAAGCTGTATATCAATATGGCGAACAACAGGCATATAAGCGTTATATACCGCCATACCCACAAAACCAATCAAACTTGCAAGACTAATCACCCGATTGACCAATGTCTTATCAATACCGATATTTAGATGACTGACCGCCAAAATAATAACCGCACTACACACCGCTGATAAAAGCGACAGCCAAAGCAGTGCCAAATAACCCATTGGATAGCGATAATTATGAAAATAAAATCCCATCAAAAACGCATTACTCAATAACACACAAAACAGCACGATATAAGACAGTTTGATTTGCCAAAAGGGTCGCACCCACCATTGCACGCCCTTTGCCAAACAAATACTCAAAACTTGCACAAGCAAAATCACAACAGTTAAAAAAGGTATTGTTTCACAAAATTCCCAAATGTTATCTAATTATCCAAGTTGTCCAAGGATCTAAATTTTTTAAAGCTGGTTTTTTATTCAATCTTATTTTTTATATCTACAATAGTAGAAATTCACAATAGTTTTTAGACCGATTAACTACTTAATTAACAATTTAATTTATTATATAATGGTTTTTTATTTTGCAGTACAATTAACCATATTCAAAAAACCATTTTAATAATCTTACCCATTTACTATTACAAAAGCATTTAATCTTTAATCATAATAATCAAGATTAAATGCTTTTTTGGATACAGTTCTCAATATTGTGCTTTAAATCACCCAATAATTTTGTAATTGTTGTTGGAACTGATTATCTGCCATTTGCTCAATATCCACCGTATTTAATTTGGCGGTCAAGTCGCTCACTTTGCTAGCGGACAACTGATGTCCCGATGATAGTGCAATATTTTCAACTCGTTGATTTGGCATAGCAAACCAGCCTTCTATTTTAATTAAATCATTGGTTTTTTCATAGATATTGTTTAGTAAAGTGATATTTAAATCTATGCCTTGTCTATCTAACCAAATATTATGAAAGCCAATATCGTCTCCCACAATTCTTAAAGTATCATGACCGCCGATATCAAAAATTCTATCTTGTCCATCGCCTTTTTGGAATAAATACATATCATCGCCAAGACCACCAATTAATTTATCATCTCCTAAACCACCGACCAAAACATCATTACCAATTCCACCGTTTAATGTATCGTTACCCAAATTACCATAAAGTTTGTCATTACCAATTCCACCGTTTAGTGTATCGTTACCAGTACCGCCCGATAGTATATCATCGCCAATCAATCCATTAATTATATGAGCATGATTATTTATAGCGACAATATTGTCATCATAAAAACTACCTGTTTCAATCCAACGCTCCGTATGTTTCACCTTATCTAGCATATGAAGCTGAATATAAGTGCTACTACTAGAACCATAACTGTCGGTTGCTGTTATTTTTAATGGCAATATCCCATTATATTCTGAAATACCTTCTAATGTGTGTTTATCAGCATTGTATTTCAACCAGCTCGGTAGTTTATCATCATTTGATAAGCTAAGTTGGTATTTGATTTTATCATTTTCCAAATCAATAAACATATTATTTGGCAACTGAATATAAAATGTCATGCCCATTCTAACAGCATAAAAGTCCGTTCTTTCTTGGAGAACAGGTGCTTGATTTAATCTTTCAAGTTTAAAATTTAGTAGTTGTTTATTGTTTTGTTTTGCTAATATTTTAATACTACCTGAAAAGTAGTTACTGGTCATAACAAAGTTGTTTGGTGTTACTTTTTTTAAAAAATGACCATCTCTATCATACCATATAATATCTTTATGTGAATACACCTGCCAGATTGTGCTGGACCAATCATGCTGATCAATTACAATTTTGCCCCAAGAGTCTGAATCTACAACAGTTTTTTCAAGACCATCTGACAAGTCTTCGTGGCTAAAACGATAAGTATCCATTCCAATGCCACCAAATAACATATCTTTGCCTAAACCTGATGATATAATATCATCGCCTGCCCCTGCGTAAATTCTGTCATTGCCCGCCATGCCATATAAAATATCATGAGACGATGTGCCAAACAATAGATCATCTTTATTGCCTGCAACAAAATCCACTTGTGTTGTATCCCCTAACGCAACCAATAATTGAGATTTATTATCATTAAGTGCCTTACCTTTGGCATTGTCCAAATAAACATTCCACTGCTCAAAATTGAATGAAATATCTTTGGCTTCTGGATATATTGTTTTTATCCATTTTTGTGTATAATCCAAAGATTTATTTTGCGAAATATTAAATTCTGACTGTGCGGTTGTATATTGAATAAGATTATTTTGGATACTAAAAAAATTATTTTCGCCGTTTAATTTTTTATCATGAAAATAATACCACTCTATCGCTTGTACGATTAAAGAATCATATGCCAATAGACTGTATTTACCACGATACGGTCTTAAAGAATTTGCCAAATTCTTTAAATCACTGCCAAAAGATGAGAGTAATTTTGTTGGTTGTGGCAATGGCATGCCTACACCATTTTGATAATAGTAATCCCTACCACCGACTTCACTGCGTACCAATTTACTTAGAAAGTTTTGTTGCGATGATGATTGAGAAAATCCGTATAGATTTTTATCTGTAATCAATTGAAGTGTATTATAGTTGGCATTATTATCATCTTTGATACTGATATAGTGCTCAAAATCATCATTTAAAAGAGCGGCTGTTAACAATGTTTGACCATGTTTAATAATTGAACCTTTTAGATTATCTAAACTGGTTTTTCCTGTAACGATATTGTCATTTTTAACAATCCAAGCATTCAAAAAATTTAAATATTTTTCTAAAACTTCGCCTTTTATAGCAAGTGCAGAAACATTATGCGTTCGGTCATTATATAGTCCGCTATGATATCGCATAAAACTTTCTTCAATATATGTTAATTCTTGTTGATTGAATAATTCTTTAACTTGATGTTTAGCTTCTTGCAAGGCTGTTTTATATATATCCCAAGACCCTAAACTTAATCCCTTATCATTTAACACCGCTCTTAAAAACGGTGCAGGTGCAAAAGCCATCGCAGGTCTATCAAACCAGATACCCATAACCGATGCGATACCGCCACCCAAACTTTGTCCCGTAAAACTAATTTGTGCATCTGGGTTATTTTGCTTGACCTTATGATATAAAATAGCCGCCTGTGTTAGATGCGAACTTGATAATCCCAACACCGAAGGAATGTTACCCTTGGTCCAGTCTATTGTATCTTGCGTACCTGCAAAACTAATAATCACTTCATTGCTATTTTGATTTTTAAAAACCCTTGCAGTAAACCCATCTAAATGAGCATTAATTTTAAGATTGGAACCTGAACCACTTACATCATATTTTGGTAATACAGACCAATCATTTGGTATGGGTGACCAATTAGAGTGTTGATTATCGCTTATTGTACTGCTATTATGAGTTCTTGAATCCCAATAAGCATTGTCTGCCAATAAAGCATATGTGATTTTTTGTTGTTTGGAAAAGTTCATACACCACCTTTAAGTTAAAATGTTCAAAAATCAATCTTTTAAATTTGTTTGTTATGCTTTGTATGTCTAATATAAATCAATCACCACTTACCCTAGACCAACTCAAAAAACAGATTCTTAAAATAGACTTCCTGCAAAACCCAAAATAAGGAAAACCGTTCGTGGTGAGCTTGTCGAACCATAACGGTTTTCCGCCACCCCTCAACAAGCTCGGGGCGAACGGAAAGCCTAGTTTTGCAGGAAGTCTAATAAAAAAATACAACTCAACCCAATATTTTGCCACAAAAATAATTTGAGAAAGTTATATCATATGATGATTTTATCATTGTTGTTTATATTTTGAAAGAGATTTTATATAAAAAATATTGGCATTGTAAACTCAAAATACAAACTTCAAACACCCATTCCACTTAG
>NZ_AUGF01000075.1 GCF_000426885.1 Moraxella caprae DSM 19149
ACCAAAAATTTACCAAAGTAGGCAGACCACAAACCAACGGCAAAGCTGAACGAGTGATACGAACATTGATGGAGCTTTGGCATAATCAATATGAGTTTGTCAGCAGTGAACACAGAAAGCAAGAATTAACCAGATTTCTTAATTTCTACAACACTGTTAGACCACATTCATCTTTAACCAAGAAAGATGAGATTACAGGAAAAACTTTAACTTTTACTCCTTATGAGTGGTTGGAGTTTTATTTTAAACAAAGTGTAAATAACGGGTGAGTTTCTTACACCTCAATACTACAAGTATTGCCAATACACCAATCAGGTCTGACGGATTTTGGTGTACCATAATCAACTTCTTTGCCATCTTTAAAACTGACCTGTTCTCTTGCTCCAACAGGTAGCATTTTACCAACATCTTGTTCAGATTGTTGTGGTGTGGGTCTGCCTTGTCCATCATAATCATCTAGTGTTGGCTTTGGCTGATGAACTTTTGCTGTTGGATCAATGATAAAGGTGCCTTTCTCATCAACCATTTTCCCTATCTTATTCCGATAAGGATCGCCTGCTTGATGGTCTTTGGTATGGTATACCGTCTCATTACCGATTTTTGTTTCAATTAAGGTAATTTGCTTGCCATTAACATTGGCGGTATAAGTGCCATCGGGTTGTTTTTGGTAACCATTGGGTAATTTTCTATAACAATCATTATGCACCCACACCGACTGAGTCCCATCAATGCCCTTAATAAAGAAGGTGGCAAGCATTTATTTATAAAAATCCGACTTAGGTCTCCCTAATGTTCCTGTTCCTTTATGACGAACGCGCTCTTCCCAAAGCTCTTTTGGGATGCCTGTATTTTTCCACTCTTCTTCAGTTAGGTCACTAATGCCTTTCATGATTAAATTAACCCAACTATCTTCTTTGGGAATATAAGCAAAATCCACTTCGAACATTTTATTTTTTGAAAAAATTATCTTGAAATGTGTCCAAGGTTTTTGGGAGAATATTTCGCATTTTTGCAAATCCTTCATTAAATACATTAACTGCAAGAGAATTCCGCTGGGTATCTCAATCAACTCCATCTGACCATCATCAAGAATTTTATGACAACCCAGCTGATTTGGCGAGTCGTATATATAACCCCTGAATGCTATTTTGCTTTCTTTAGGGGGTATTATAGACCATAAAATATCTTTGATTTCTTGATATATTATTTGCTCACTTTTCATTTCATTCTTCCGTTGGTTTTGCTTTGTTTTCTAACAGTATGGGATCAGATTTTTTACCATTAATCGTTTGATGTATCATAAAAAAGTCAGGTCTCTTACTATTGCCACTATAAATAGGCTCTATCTTAACTTGAACAGTGCCATTATTTTCTAGGGTCTTTTTCCATTCTTTTTCCATTTCATACCATCTACCTTTAACACCATTAAACTTAGCATCCATCGGTACAATGTTTATGCCTTCGCCCAATCCATCAAACATCGATGCAATAAGATGTCCACCGTGGTCGGTTGGCAGTCTATCACACCCACCAGATTTACACTGTTGATTGGTATTTCTGTCATTTTCGTGCTTTCTTAAATCCGCTTCAACCAGACTTACTCTTGAAAGGCTATCTGTATGATAGATGTGACCTGTTTCTTCAATAACAATTCTTTTGTTGGGTTCTGGTTTGTTTAAGTATTGATTCCAGTTGCCTTTCTCACCTTGTTGCACAACAATAGTATCTGAATTGACATCACGAGTAATATTAGGTTTATTTTCCTTGATAATAGTAACTTTTTGTTTGTTGCCTCTACCAGTTACTTTGACCTCAAGGAATTGAGCCCCACCCTTTTGAGAAAATTCAGGATTTTCAATAACTTTAACGGTTCTGCCATTATCTTCAAACTCATAAACAGTATCATTACCAATCTGTGTTTTTTTGGCATCAGCAGGAATGTTATACCAACAATTCTTATTATGCACCCACACACCCAATCTACCTACATGGTAGGTGTGGAAGTCATCAACTTCAATATTATAGACGGTATCGGTGTGGTTGGGTAGGTATTGGGAGCATCTTTAATGGATTGATGGGCTTTACTATTGGAAATATGACTTCAATTCATTCAAAAATTCAACAAATTTATTTATACTTACAATCTTTATCATTGGTGTATTTACCGTTATGTTTTCATAACTAAAAAAATGTTCTTCGTATAATTTGAAGTAAAAATAAAAATTTTCCCTATCTCTCATACATCTTTTCATAAAATCATCGAATGTTTCTTCTAAGGTAAAGATATTTTCATTTTCTAATTTTCCTTCTCTGATAATCTCACGAAATAAGTCCTTGTCCATTTTTTCGCAAAAATAAATTTCTTCTACCAACAAACTTTCCAATGAATTCATAAAACTAGGAATATAAGTTGGTGAACTTAAAGTGCCAATTTTAAGCCCGTCAATAACTAAAACTAAGTTAGCCATATTATTACAATATGTACTTGAAATTATTTCAAGGTAAATTTCTTGATTTCCTATTTTTTTCATATTTTACCTTTTTAACTCCTTGGGGACATCATCAATCTTAATGGCTCTTGCTTCACCTCTTGCGGTCTTGCCATCAGTTGAGCCATTCCAATGAAAATTGCCATTTCCATCATCTTGAAATCTATGATAAATAGTTTTGCCATTTTTTGTCTCAACCGCCCATCTTTTTTGGGGTCACTTTATATCCAACCTACGGGCTGCAAAAGGCGTAAATAAAAAATTGCTACATCTAAAATATAGATATACTTGATATTTCATGCAAAGATAGATCTTTAATTCTATTATAAAAACAAGACAATCTATTTATAAAATCACTATCTGGTCTATTGTGATTAACATAGTTGTTTTCCCCTTTCCAAAAATCAACTATTTGTCTAATCTGCTCAATAAATTCAGAAAAATCATCAACACTATTTAAATCACGCTCTTCATTAAATTCATATATGAGATTTAATTCCAATAATTTAGCTGGTTGATATACAAAACTCAAAGAAGTCGCAGAACCTAAAAACAGTTCAATATTACTCCCATTTTTTAAAAAAACATATATAGAATACATATAAAAAATCCTATTTATCAAAAATTACTACATTTTCTTTACCAAGAATTTTTTTTAGATTCTTCAATTAATCTTTGGAATTTCTCACTATTCCCTCTTTCATAGTAAACCATAGCCTTGGTGCCATTCTTTTCCGCCTCACTCTTTAAAATTTGTAATTTTCTTAGTGTTTCTGCTAACTTTTCAGGTGTAGAGCCTTTTGCTGGACCACCGACAGAAATGTATTCTCCATTTTTTCCAATGACATCAATACCAGTTAAAATTCTACCATCTACACTACGAATTGGCATATCCTCAAGATGACCATTTTTATTGATAATTTTTGCTAATTTTCCGCCAGTAATATGTGTTACATTTAATTCTCGTTGTATGCCAATGATTTCTTGTTGAGACATATTTTTAATTGATACAGCTGTACCATCACCGCCAACAATAAAATCACAACAATCCGCATTATGCACCCACACACCCAATCTACCCACATGATAGGTGTGAAAGTCATCTACTTAAATGTTGTAGACGGTGTCGGTGTGGTTTGGTAGTAGGTATTGGCTTATAACTTCTACTTCTTGATTGTTTCTATCAAGCAGTATCATACCTTGTTCTAGTAAGGGAAGAGTTCTAGATAATTTTTCTATTTAGTCTAGCTAAAATTATTTTAGAGCAGGAACTTGGTGTATTAAATTCTCAAAAGTTCCCCTTGCCAACCTTAATTCTTTATATGTAGCACCTAAATCAAATGAGTAAAATATCCTTTCAGTTTTTCCGCTAAAGCCAATATAAACAACCAGACATCCATAGGAGCAATCATCTGATACTATTCCAGTTAATTCTGTTGTCTCTATGGAAATTAAATTTGGTAACTCAAGATTATTTAATAATTCTATATCAAATTCTTTTTCACCAAATTCCTGTCCTGTTGTGCCGCCACTATAATAAGGTTCTGTTATACTATTTTTTAAATTTGAAAAAATAGTGTGCAAATTATAATTATCCAATGGCTCTTTTGGGTACCATACTCCATCAAAATAAAATGAAACACTGCCAAAGTCAGAGCCTAAATTTTTATTTAAGCACCATTTTATGCCAATTTTCTTCAGAGGATCAAATAATTCATACGTTGTCATATCATTTTAACCTTTTATTGCTTTTATGCTCTGGAAATAACTTTTTTAAAGTAGCCTTTTGTTCATTTGTGAGTTGTAATGGAGCTGATTTGTCAGCTGTTGAACCAGCCCAGTGCCAACCATCAGGAGAGTTAGAATTCATAAAACGGTGTATATCACCATTTTCATCAACAGAAAATCTTTGTTTTCCAATTATTTTACTTTCTTCAAATAATTCAAATGAGTTTCTCGGCTCAATACCAGCATTTGGGCGATTTCCTGTTTGACCCAATGTGTGTTTTGGGTTTGATTTGTAGATTTCGTTAATTTTATCTGACCTCTTAGCCTCAGCAACAGGCAGAGGAGATGTTTTAACATCAACCCCACAACACTCATCATTATGCACCCACACACCCAATCTACCCACATGATAGGTGTGAAAATCATCGACTTCAATATTATAAACGGTATCTGTGTGGTTGGGTAGTAGGTATTGGCTTATAACTTCTACTTCTTGATTGTTTCTATCAAGCAGTATCATGCCTTGTTCTAGCAAGGACGCTTTTAGCCAGCCTGTGTCTTTAATCCAAAATGGGGACAGTAATCTTGATTAATTATATACTATACTTTTTCATAAACTCAAATTCATCTTGATAGTTTTCTAAAGGTGTCATCTCTAACCATTCTTTGGGAATGTAATCACTTTCAATTTGAATTTGATAACCATGATACCATGCTAGTTTAGTATAAAGTGTTGCAGGTGTA
>NZ_AUGF01000076.1 GCF_000426885.1 Moraxella caprae DSM 19149
CTCATACAGATAATCATAGGGATAATCTTCTACATCTTTGAGTAATGCCTCATCATCTATCTTTCTAGGCTTTACTTCTTTGGTGGGTTTAATCTCTATGTTTTGTTGCCAGTTTTGTAAGGTACGAGTAGAGACATTAAGTAAAGAAGCTACCTTGCGATAAGACATGCCTTTGTCATTGATGAGTGCCAGAGCTTTTTTACGAAAGTCTAAGGAGTAGGTCATGGTATTTAAAGTTCTATTTAATGGATGTTAGGGTATTGTAGCATATTTGGGGTTTTTGGGGTGTAGCCAATGGCTTATTTTTGATGCTTTGCCAATATGCTCCGATGGCAAAGAAAATGAGCATTAAAAAATAAATCACTTATTTGTCCTGTTCATCATCTTTATTGACATAATAAGTGTATTTGTATTTCCCTTCTTTTTTGTGCTGTTCGGCAATAAAAGCAACTTCATCATCACCGCCTTGTAAGTAAGGGGTTTGCATATTGGCAAAATCGGACAACAGCTTGATTTGCTCAAGTTCCATTTGCAAAATGGTTTCGTTAATCTGTCTTTCAATCTCAATCAATCGGTGTATTTCAAAGTTAATGTTATCCAATTGTACTTTTAGGTCGTCCACTTTTTGTTTATGAATATTCATATCTCGCTCAAAGCTTAGATAATTGTCTTTCATATTCTTGATAGTCTGGTTTTGGGATAATACCGCTTCTTGGGCAACCACATAGGCTTTGACACGCTCAGGGTTGGATTTGTCTTTTTCGTTCAGACCGCTTACAATCTCTTCAAGCTCATTAAGTTTGGCATAAGCCTCTTGCAACCTTTTGTGGCGCGCCTCACTATCCTCACCTTTGCTCTGATAAAGACGCTCTGCTTCAAAATACTGCTCCTCAATTTGCTTTTTGTCCACCAATAGTTTTTCTTTTTTTGGTGTAGCCTCTGCCACAAAATTATCCCTTTGTGTGCGTGCCTGCTCCAAAGAATCATCAATCCTAACTTTTTTGTCATTGACAACTTTGTGCTGATATTCGTAATTTTGGGCTTCTTTGGCACATCTTTGGGCGTGGGCATCTTCGCCCTGTTCTAGCCTTTTTGCTTTATTTTCTTTGTCTTGTTCCTCTTGTTTTTGCTTTTTTCTTTTATCAAAATTGTCTTTTTCTCGCTCATCAATGGTTTTGGCATAACGAATGGCGATTTTTTCAAAAGTTTGTGGCATAGGCATATGTGCCATCTGTGTGCTTTGTTCACTTTGTGGCAAATAATCATCATAATTGCCATTTTTATAACTTGACCACGCTTCTTGCAAGCGAGATGAGTAATACATTTTTAAAGATTTTGGTTGCAGTATTTTTGACAATATCAAAATAACCCCCACCAGTACCAAAAACCCATCAACCGCAAATTGTGTGTTCTTAAAAGCAGGTTCTTTTTTAAATTTGCTAATGGCATTTTCACGAAACAGCGGACTGTCTTTGACCATCAAAATACCAAAACTTTTTAGCACCGCTTCATCGTTATTGGCAATGGCAGTTTCTAGTTTTATCTTATCGTTTTCAAAATTATTTTTAAATTCATCAAGCTCACTGTTGGCAGAATCAATCTCTTGCTCGATGCTTTGTGCAACAGGTCCTTTGCCATACTTAGAGCCTTTTTTGCCTGCAATCTCGTTTTGTAGTTTGTCGTGCAATGATTGAATGTAGTTTTGTTGTTCGGTTATCTTTTTTCAAGTTTGCCTAAGGTCTCATCTTTTGCTTGATTGATGCTGTTTTGGTACTGAACATTCATCTCATTTTTGATATCGGTCTTAAAAACAAGCTGTGTCAAAAAAGGTGCGGTGATATAAAGCGATGTGATGACAATGCCTAAGCGTGCCATAAAAACAAAATACGGCTTGTATTTTTCCCAAAAATTGGGAATATAATCCTCACCATCTAAGGTTTTGGCGTGTTCTTCGGTCATCATATCTTGGGTTACCATTGTGCGGTCAAAAAACCAAAACAACACAAAAATAAACGACCCAAGCACCGCACCACCAAGATAGGGATTATCAGGCGTAAAGGTGCTACCAAAATGCCCCCACGCAAAGCCTTCAGACAGTGCTGCAAGCGAGACAATAACCGCAATAACAGTCAAATAATTGGCACCACCAGAGGTCAAAAGATTGTTTTCGTAAGTCTTAAAAGTTAAAAAATACCAAAGTTTTTTAAACATAAAATTGCCCTTAATCCACCACCTTAAATGACTGCGTGCCAAATTCAGCACCCCCTACGCCCACACGAATATGATAAATACCTTTTGGGGTATTGGTGGCAAAAGTCCAACAAGCATCTAGCTGATTTTTTGTTGCATAAATTTGTCTGCCAAATTTGGCGGTATTTGAGCTTGTTTGCACGCTACTGGTTAATTGATTATTGGTGTTTTGTCCTGCATTGCCTGTAAAGGTTGCATGAACTGGCATGGTAAATAGCTCGCTGACCTGATAAGTTTGAGCACTGTTTACAGGTGTTACCGCCCAACACAGCATGTCATTTTTCTTTAAAGATAAATTCATATGACCTTTATCCTTGCCTGTTTTTTGATTGATGACTTGTACATACAATCTGGGTTCTGGCAAGCTGTCTTGATAGCTGTATTCATAATAACCACTTTGCCCACCCATTCTTTGTTGTATTTGCTGTTCTTGTCGTTGCCTTTCTAACTGCTGGCGTCTTATTTCCTCATAATAATAAGCATCCTGTTGATTTTCATATCTGGCACGGCTCGCCCCTTGTTCATAAGCACCAAATAGGTCAGGGATATACATAGCGTGAGCGGTGAGGGTGGATAATAATAAAATGGATAAAGTGAGTTTGGGTAGGGTTTTCATAGAATATTCCTATTGGTTTTTCATTATTGAATAAGATGTGCAAGCTTCCTCAAGCAAAGCTTCGCCAATTGAATTTGGTATAGCAGTATCCCAACTTTGCGATGAAGACAAAGAGTGTTGTGTTTTTGCAGACCAAATTACACCTCCATTATAGTAACGATGTTGCTCTACAATAAGCCATTTTCTGTAGTTACAATCAAAGTAGTTTAATGTTGTCTCTGAAGAATATACTCTACCGTCAGGCATTCGTCTAAGCACAGGATAATCTTGTTTAACCCAAGCACTCACATAGATGTTTTTGTTAATTTTTACAGCACCAAAAGTATCTAAATCAATATAGGTTTTCTCCTTATCTCTTTTTGATGATAAGCCTACATCTATCCAATTCACCGCTAACGTCATTTGGCTGCTCGCCAAAATTAAACCTGCTAAAATTAACTTTTTCATAAAAGCTCCTAAATAAAAAATGGTGAAAAATTAATAACAAAAACCATAACTGTTATCAGACAACTGCCACTGAAGACCACTCTGGTCTATGCCATTGGTGTTTAATAACATACCACCTGCCACATGGAAATTTAGCTTAATAATACTGGCTTGACCCCTATCCCACCAAATGACAGCATAATGGCTAAACATATCATAATCACCAAAATAGGGATTGCCTGTGGCTTGATTTAACTCTTGCCCTGTATAAATCTGCGTCTGCACCTGATATGCCTGTGACCAACTATAATTGGTCATATATTTAGCACAGACATTTTTCACTTCATAGGCGTGGGCGTTATTTATGAAAAATAATGCCATTAATATTAAGAAAAATTTTTTCATAAAAACTCCTATAATATAAAAATTTAGTTTTCAATGAAATATAAAATATCACTTGAAAATTTGTGATAATGATAGGCTATATAAAAAGCCCATAAACCATAAAGCATTGAAAATCCTTGATGGATATCTTTATGTGCATCCATAAAGATAAAGCAATAAACACCGACAGTGAAGAAATATGACAAAAAATAATATTTTATCTTTGCAATTCTATCTTTGAGATATTTGCACTTATAAATCATAACATTTTGATTGTCATCTGTTTTAATATAATCATCATAATCACCATAACGATGATAACTATCTTGGCATAACAAGGCAAAGACAACCCACCCCAATACAAACAAAATCATTCCCAACGCACCACCCAATATTTTTAAGGTAAGTATAACCAAAAAAGCATTGGACAATCCAACCATTGTCATACCCTGACCTTCTATACCACTTAGTTTTTTGACAGAATAATTGATTGATTGCACATCAAACATAGAAAACACCAAAAAATTGCTAATTTAAGATATTAGACTTCCTGCAAAACTAGGCTTTCCGTTCGCCCCGAGCTTGTTGAGGGGTGGCGGAAAACCGTTATGGTTCGACAAGCTCACCACGAACGGTTTTCCTTATTTTTGGGTTTTGCAGGAAGTCTATTAAAATCAATTCATCTCTCTTAATTTACCATTTTTAAAAGCAAAACCATTATCAACGACCATAGAAGGACAACAATCAGGATCTTCGTGTTCACTATAATATTTTGATTGGGTGTAAATATTGCCAAGCGTATCCACATAAACCGTCAAGTCAATCCCCA
>NZ_AUGF01000077.1 GCF_000426885.1 Moraxella caprae DSM 19149
CTAATTGATTATTTACTTAGAAAGTAAAAATACTTAGAAAGTAAAATAAAAAGTTAGGAATTTTAATTTTGGCTCATTTATTACTAGCAAATTTGCTCATCGTGTAAATGAATTAACTTTGAGTATTTTTGCTTGATAAATGATAATTTTTGTATTATCTTGTATTAGCAAAAATCCACACAAGTTGTTCTTAGTATGTTTTTAAATAGTACGTGATACATCGTCTGTATCATCAATCAAGGCTGACTATTCTATCACAATGGATTTTGATGTCAAGCAAAATTTTAAAAATTTTTAATTTAATTTTCAACAGTGCTTTATTGTCAGCGGAAATTACATTATATAATAATTTAAAATTAAGTCAAGGACTTTTTTAAATTCTATCAAGGTAATTTGGTGGCGATGAAGAGACTTGAACTCTTGACCTTACGATTATGAGTCGTACGCTCTAACCAGCTGAGCTACATCGCCGTTACAGGGTGCGAATTATACAGATGCTTTTATCTGTTGTCAACACCAATTTTAAAAAAAATTTTTCATTTTTATAAAAATAAATGGCAAACCGATAAGCCACGTTTTTAAAGCATAACTATCTGATTTTTATAATAATAATTTTTAATACTCCTATTTTGGTAGCCGATTTGGTAACCATTTTTTCAAAGCGTCCCCAAAATTGCCCTACTTTTACCCAAAAATATTTTTCTTACCGTGGGCGGTTGCCAACATCAAATTAAAAAAATGGTGGATAATGTTTCACGGGGTGGGCGGGGCAAAATGTCCGATTTTTCCGCCCAATCCCCCTATTTAATAAACAAAAATTTTTTTATGCACGGGATGGGGCGTGGTGTCCGCTCGTAGGGCGTTCCAAAACTTTTGACCCGCCCCCGTGCTGACCGTTCGGGCGGACGAGATTTCACGATTAAAAGTAAACATTTGTTTTGTCATTGCCTATTTTTGACCTTGACCGCTTGCGGGGGTCTGTCGGCTCATTTTGCTATCTATTTATCAAAAAATATACTTAATCACAACACCCAATCCACCCACAAAAAAGCGATAAAAACACAAACAAGCGGGAAAATGGGGAAAGTAGGAAAGTGAAATTATAAGTTATTGAAATATAAAACTATTTTCAATTTCTCAATGGGAAAGTAGCGGGAAAATAGGGGGAAATGAACAAGGAAAACGGGAAAGTAAAAGGAAAATTGGGGGTATATTTCTAATTTATTTCTAAGTGTTAAAATAGTTATATCATTTTTATTGATGAATAAAAGCGATTGCCAAACAAAAAAGGCGTGAATTCACGCCCCAAAAGCCCGCACCGCTCACACACTCACGCCAACAACTGCAGGTTAATCTCTATCGTTCTTTTGTCATCTTGGCAATCTGTGCGGATATGTTCTTTTTCAATCAAATAATCTATGGCAAGTTCAAACACCGCCTTTTTGCGTAAGTGTTTGGGGCTGACAAGGCTTTGAATTTCAGAATACCCAAAACACGCCTGCCCACATCGTTTTGCGTGTTTGGCAAGCCAGTTACTTAGTGTTTGTGCGTCCGTGTTGTCATCAATAGCCTAACCGCTCATTAATAGAATAGTCCACAAAGACACTTGCCCGCTCAATATGCGACACGCTGACACTTGTATCCCCGCCAAACAAGGCAAGTAAGCACGCAATGCGGGCGGTGTTCTCGCCCATTCGCCCCGCAAAGGCTCGGATATGGGCGTATTGCCCGCCCGCCCACTGTTTGACTTCTACCGCTTGCATATAGTCCACCAAGGCTTTTTGGCGTTAAAATCGGTATAGGGCATATTTGCCCGTTCATTCTCGGCAATTGCCAAAAGCTGACGGCATTTGTCCCAAAAGCTAATTAAAATCCAACTTCCGTAAGGGTCGGCATTTAAGCGTTCTAGGCTGTTATAATCCTTATAACCTTGATTGGATTTGGGGCAAGCAAGCAAGGCACGGGGCAAAAAACCTTGATTGATAAGCAGTGGGTTTGTCATAGCGGGTTCCAATACCACCCGTTGTCCCATTACATCAAGGGTAAGCCTAGCATCATAAGCATTGGTTTTGTCTTGTGCGGACTTGCCCCGCTGACTTCTTAACTTACTAACGGAACTTCCGTCCCATAATTTGATAAGGCTAGACACGCTACTAATGGCGGTTTCCGACTTCATAGAATGACCATTAAAAAATTGGCCTGCTTCGTCTGTACTCCAAAACACATCTTTTTGCCCATCTAGGATAAATTTATCCGTTACCGCCTCTATGGTGCTATCAGTTACGATAAAGGACTGGTTCTTTGGTTTGGGGCTTAGGGCTTTTTGTTTTGGGTCTAGGGTTTCCCGATCCTTGTAACTGTCCAAATAATCCAAATAGCGGGCTTTTTCCCATTCGGCTAGGGCTTGCCTGCTAGGTTGTTGGCAAAGGTTTTGCCTTGACCGCTTGGCAATTCGGTAATCAAAAACAAACTGGCGGGGATATGACTGTTTAAAAATGGAGCATTGACAAGCCGTTGCCCAATCGCACTCATTACACCAAGCACACATTCCCCCGCTACGGCGGTTGGCACTTGTGTATAATAAGCAATGTCATTAACCACTTTTGCCAATTCATCACCAAAGGCATTAACAGGATAAGGCGTTTCGGCTCGGTATTTGTTGTCAAGGGCTAAGGGCTTGCCCCATTGTCGCTTGCTTTGATTTTGGGCGGGGGTTGGTTTGCGGGGGTTTGGGCGTGTAGGGCAGTTGCCAAAGAAGTTTGCCCGCCTGCGGATAGGGCGGAAAACTGCTCACGGCTCATCATTGGTAAGGCGTTTATTTTGGTGTGCATTGTGGGCGTATCACACCCCGCCAAATAGTCCACAATGTCGCCCTTTTCCGCCAAGCCCAATTTGTCCACATCAACGGCAATCACTTCACATTTGGGCGATAGTTGCCCTAATTGGCTTGTTATATCTTTAAGCCAATTTATGCCCGCCTTATCAAAATCTCGCCATAAAATGCACTTTTTGCCCGCCAATGGCGACACATCAAAACCCGATACGCTCGTACTTCCGCCCGTTGTGGTGGCAACATAGCCCAAATTTGCCATTAGTTCGGCTTTTTGCTCGCCTTCAAAAATCCATACCACGCTTGCATTTTGGAGCAAATGCAACAAATAAAGGGGCTTTTTGCCATTAAACTGATTACCAAAAGCGGTAAAATTCGGCTCGCCTATTACCCATTGCCCTGTATTGTCTTGCCAGTGGAAAGGGAAAATTTGCTTTTTGCCCTGTGCGTTTTTTAGGCGGGCTTTGCAAAATAGGGTTTTGCCTGCGTGGTCGGTGTATTGGTGTAGGCTAATTTGGTTGTAGCCGTTGTTTATGCTTTTGGCAAATAGCCGTTGGATAACGGGATAAATTTCATCAACATTGTACATTGTTATTGTCCTATGACTGGTTGAAGTTGCTTAATCGTAAAGCCCCAAATCTTTGCACGCCTGCACAAAGTCCACATTAAAGCGGTTCATATAAAACGCTCTTTGCCCCGCAAGTGTGGCAAATATAGCCCCCGTGTTGCATATTCAGCGACAAACTTGGGCGGGTGTCATCGTGGAATGGGCATACCGCCAACCGCCATAGCCCACCGCCTTTGACGGTCAAATAACGGCTATAAAAGCTGTATGGGTCGGGCAGGCGGGCAAGGTTGGCTTTTTGTCTTTGGTTTGGTGCGTGTGGGGCAGTTGCCAAAGAAGTTTGCCCGCCTGCGGATTGTGCATTAGGGCGGGCATTTTGGCGGTTTTGATGAACGCTAGGGCGGTTTTGGTGGTGGGGTTGGTACTCGCTGTTATTTGCCCGTCTATTTTGCGTTGTGGTGGCGTTTTGGGCGGTATTTTGGGGGTTGGTGGTGTTACCCCCATTGCCCGCCCTTTTGGATAGCGTGGCGGGGCTTGTGTGGCGTTTTTGAGGGTTTGGGGTGGTGGTTTGGGTGTTTTTTGTAGGGGTTGTGCGTTTGCATAAAAAATACTCCGTTGGGTGTGGGTTAAAGTGTATTGCTAACATACACGGTTTTTGGGTAAGGGCGGGCATAAATGGGCGGGCTTAACTGATTTGGCGTTCTTGGTTGCCTATGGCACGCTTGACGCTCTTAGCACAATATTATAACCAACAAACCTTGAAACAACACCAATCATCCCCACATCTCCATCACCATTCACTAATCACTACTTCAAATGGCTTATTCACTAGAAATCAGACAAAAAGCCTTAGCTTATTATGACAAATGCAAGAACATTGACCTTGTTATAGAAGCTTTTGGTGTATCAAGACACATTACTTTGGTGGATAGATGTAGTCGTTTTTTAATTTGCACAACCGTCAAAGCCAAAAAGCAACCTTGGTCAGTCAAGCCACCATCAATGCCTTAGTGAATCAGCCTGTGCATACAATCACACCAGATAGAGGGAAAGAATTTGCCAAACATCAAG
>NZ_AUGF01000078.1 GCF_000426885.1 Moraxella caprae DSM 19149
CTACCACAGTTACCCTAAACCGTGCGACTGATAAGCAAATTGAGCTTGATTACAAGCAAAACCTTATGGGTTCAACTGCCGAGGACTTTACTAGCGGTAAACCAACCTTTACTGCAGGGGTATCATTGTCGGCAGATGGCACCAAACTTATCGTGCCAAAAGGCGTTAGCACCTTTGACATCACCACCACAGTGAAGGCGGATAATGTGACCGAAGCCACCGCCGAAAGCTTTAACTACACTGTGGGCGGTAAAACAAGCAGCACGGTAACCATCAACGACACCTCCAAAAAGCCAGCGCCGACCCAGATTAGCAGCTTAACCATAAATGATGATGATGGCACAGGCAATGATGTAGGAATAGATGGGCAATATGTGGGCCGTATTGCTGATGGTGCGGTAACCAATGACACCACACCAACACTGACCATCACCTTAAATCAGGCGTTACAAGATAACGAAACTTTGGAATTGGTGCGCTATATTAAAGACCCAATAACCAAAAACCTAATCGTAGATGGTACTTTCACTCGCAAAACCCCTGCTAAATCTAGCAGCGATGACAAGATATACACGCTTGAAGATGACTTGCAGTCAGTTACTACTGCTGGCACTGACTATGTGTACAAGGCTCGTGTTTTTGATAGCAATACCAAAGAAGAGTTTGCTGAAAAAACAGAGAGTATGCGCCTAGATACTGTTGCCGAGCAAGCGGTTGTAACTAGTTACGATCCAAAAACTCATATCTTGAAGGGGGTTAGCAAGGAAATTGGCGGCACTATCTTTGTTAGTAAAGATGGTAATGGCAAGTACAGTAGTGCTCCTAAGGCTGTTGTGGCCGAAAATGGTGAGTGGACAATGCAACTTGAAGGTAACGACATCCCTAAAGACCAAAATAGTGTCAATAATATTTACTGGAGCAGGAGAGATAAAAATGATATACCTGTAGCTATCAGTATGATTGACAAAGCTGGTAATCAACCAAAATCAATCATTAGTGATCTTTATGCATTTTATAATAATGAATATGCTGATGGAAGTGGTCGGGAAGGAAGTTTCTCCGCAGCAGACACGCCCATAAGCTCTACAGGCAAGCAGATGCCAAGTGGGGCGGGCAATGAAAGAAGGGGTGATATAGATAATAACAAAACGAAAAATTATCTTACTTCTTGGGATGATTCTGATGTCGATAATCAAACAATTTACGCCAGACAAATTACCACTTATGATACGAAACAAAGAAATGCTTTTGATGTGAGTATGGGTAAGGGGGATGATGCACTTTATGTTGCAGGTGATGTTACCTCCAATATCCGCATTGATATGGGCGATGGCAATGACTATTTGTATACGGGAGGTGAGTTTGGTACAGGTCATGGAGGTGTAAACACAATTTTGCACATGGGTGCTGGTAATGACACGGTGAAGATTGAGAAAAATTCATATATCACCACAATGACATTGGGCGATGGCAATGATGATTTGCGCATGGGCGGTCAACTTGGAAACTATAGCACTATCGATGCAGGGAATGGCAATGACCATGTGCATATTTCTGGACACAAGAATAACATTGCTGTGAATGCCCATTCTAAGATTGACATGGGCGATGGTAATGATACCTTGGTGATTGGTTACAATATATCTACCGATTCTACGATTAACTTGGGTGCAGGCAATGATGCATTCCATTATGGTTATGGCAGACTTGATGGTAAGGTGGATGGTGGTGAAGGCACTGATGTACTTCGTGTATTCAATACTGCCAACCAAAATGTAGTTATCAGCTCTGATAATATTACCAACTTTGAGCGTGTAGATATAACTGGTGAAAAACATTATGTCAACACATTTAGGGCGACAGATAAGCTATTTGTAAACAATAATTTTGCCGAGCATGGTGTAAATAAAGATATGCTATTAGATGGCGATACTGCAAATAGCAAATTAGAGCTATTAGACTCTAGTTTTTGGAACAAAGTTTCCACAAGTCTTGCCGATGCCAACGGTAATGCAGTTGCAAAGAAAGCAGAAGATATGTTTACCCTTGATGATGGGCGTACTGTGAAGGGTACAGTAGTTAATGGCGACACCAAGTACTACTATACCAATCAAGAAGGTGATATTACAGGTGAGCGTTATGAGGGTAATATCTACAATGTCTATACCACAGCAAACGATGAAAGCAAGCGCCTTTTGGTGGATCTTGATATTACTATTATATAATTTTTAACAATACACTTAAGGTATCACATCATATCTTTGAGCAAGGCAACTACGAGAATAGAAATATAGCTGGTCAGCAGTTCAAAGATATGCTATTAGATGGCGACCGTAGTGGCAGTAATTTGGAAATCTGGACAGGGGGTAATACAGGTAAGTGGAAAAAACTGACACCTTTGTTGATAAAGACGGTAATGCAGTAACGAAAGACAAAGACAATGAATTTACACTTGGTGGTAATACTGGTCGTAAAGTCATTGGTAAAGAGGTGGATAGAGATACAGTGTATTACTATGCCAACGAAGCAGGTGAAGCCACTACCGAACGCTATGAAGGTAATATTTATCAAGTTCATACAATGAATGAGGATACCAACCGATTATTGGTTGATTTAGATATTAATTCAAAAATTATTTAACTATCCACTAAATTTTTAATCAATAAAAGGAACGTCCCACCTGTTGGGGCGTTTTTTTGGGACAACTCAAACCGCCCAGTAATTATACAGACACACAAAAACCTCGCCCAAAATAGGCCTTGTGTGCGTTTTTGAAAATTTGGGGGTTTTGGTACTAAAATTTAAGGCTGATTTGCTAGTTTTTATTTGATTTTCAGTAGAAAATATATATAATATACAAAATATATAATTTATATAGGATTATGATAACAATGCAACTTTTGACATCACAACAGGTACAAACAGGCTTTGGTAAATTTGCCGACCTTGTCAAACAGCAAGGGAGTGAACCTGTGATTATTACTCAAAGAAAACGCCCAACAATGGCAGTTTTTCGCTATGATGAAGCAATGGAAATGATGAGATTGTCTGCAAAAATGCGATTTATTCAGGCGTTGCGAGAAAATGCCAAAGATAGCCGAGAGCCGACCGATGAAGAAATGGCAGAGTTAAATCGCTTGATTGATGAAGAGCGTGAAATTGTTTATCAAGAAAGCTTAAAGAAAAATGAAAGAAAATAATAAGATTGTGATTGATACCAATCTTTTAATTAGTGCGGTATTATTCCCAAATTCATTACCTGCCAAAGCGGTTGATGAAGCGATGTACTATTGGCAAATAGTTGTTTCAGAAAGTACACTTAATGAATTTTTAGAAGTGATTTCAAGAAAGAAATTTGACAAATATTTTATTAATAAACCGAACAGAAAGCAGGTATTTATTGAAAACTTTACACAATCCGCTGTTATTGTAGAGCCAACTGAAATTATAACCGATTGCAAAGACCCAAAAGACAATCAATTTTTAGAAATTGCCATTTCTGCCAATGCTCGGTTACTGGTTACAGGAGACCATAAAGATTTAATCACGATGAACCCTTATAGGGGTTTGGAGATTTTGACGGCTAGGGAATTTTTGGAAAATTATTAAAAATTTAGGGGCTGTACTAGATAAGCCCTAAATCCTACACCATTTTCTTAATACCTTAAGTTGATTAGATGGTGTGCCATAGTTAAATCTAAACTCGCATTCTTTTATAAAAAGATGAAAGTTTTTCTTGTCAATGCCATTGTATTTTCTAAGCACTCTCTTGGCTTGCGACCAAAAATTTCAATGCTGTTGATGTGGTTGTGGTCTTTAGCAAACTCTTTTGAGTGATTTATTCTAAAGTGTTTAAAATCACTTACATCAAGGACGTTGTAGCTTTTGTAGCTGTCCGTGTAAACAACACTGTCAGGCTTTATTTTGCTTGCGATTATCGGCATTAGTGTATTTGTTTTGGTATCTTTGACTACCACCACAAAGACTTTGCCATTACGCTTTAAAAGACCAAACACAGCTGTTTTTCCACCTGCTCCACAACCTCGTTTGCCCTTACGGACGCCACCGAAATAGCTTTCATCAAGCTCAATCTCGCCATCAAATAACTCTTTCAGGACAATCGCACCACAACCATCGCAAACCCACAATAAACCATTAAAATGTGAGCAAAAAGGACATTCTTTATGCTCACAAACCCCATTGACTATTTATCACAGGTTCATGACCCAAGGCGTCAAAACAAAAACCTGCTACACCCACTTAAAAACATTCTAACCATTGCTTTAACCGCAGTTACACCCCCAAACCACAAAATCACCACACACCCCCATGTTCCAAAACAGCTCATCTAGATCATCAGTCATCCAGCCCTGTCTTAAAGACTTAGCTTGACTCCATTTATACTCAATGGGGTTTAAGTCAGGAG
>NZ_AUGF01000079.1 GCF_000426885.1 Moraxella caprae DSM 19149
CGACCAATTGAACGAAAGCCCAAACCTTCTAGATACATATTGATTGCCATTTGCTTGGTTTCTTCGCTTTTATGATGCGTTGGTTTATGTACTGAAAAGTAATGATTGCAACCTTTGCACTTATAGCGTTGTCTGCCATTGTTAAAACCTGCTTTGACAAAGTGTTTGTGCTTACATTTAGGACAACTATCAAATGTTTCGTTCATTGGTTTTTACTCTATGGTAAAGTATTGAGCTATTTTAACTTATGTATTTGTTTTTAACAATACCAGAAAACTAAAAGGACTAAGTCCTGTGAAATACAGAAACTTCGTCCAATCAGGGTTAATCAAGCCTTGATACAACTTAGCCTTTTATCTTATGTCTAAGATTTGGGGTCGGTTCATTCCATTGCGGACGGTTTTTTGACTCAACCGCTTTTTTCACGACTTCACAGGTGAATTTTTTAAAATATCCGTCAAAAGTTGCCAATACACCGCCACGCTCGCCACGTCCACCGCTTCATCAGGCGAATGGGCATTGATAATCGTGGGTCCCACAGAGACGATGTCCATGTTGGGATAATTTTTCTTAATCAGTCCGCATTCTAGCCCTGCATGAATGACCTTGATTTTGGGTTCATACCCCAAAATGTCAGCATACAAACGGGCAGTTATGGGCGTAATGGCAGAGTTTGGGTCATAGTTCCACCCCACATAGTCGCCGTCAAACACCGCTTTTGCCCCCACCAAATCCGCCACGCTTTGCAAGGTGCTTATCACGCCTTGTTTGCCAACTTGGGTCAAGGAGCGGACAAGCAAGGTCGCCACCAGCTCGCCATTTGCCACACCAAGCACCCCAAACGATAGCGAAGTCTCCACCACGTCAGCGATGTTGTCACTGTATCGCACCACGCCAGACGGCAGTACATTGATGAGATTTATCACGCTTTGGCTGTTTTCTATGACGGTATCGGGTCGCTCGGTGTCTTCTATCGTGATAGAAAGTTTGGGTTCTGCCGTACCGATTTCGCTCTCTATGTCTTTGATAATATTAGATAAATTTCCCAAAAACTGCTCTTTGCCCGCCCCATTCATCACAAGGTTTGCCACACTTTCTCGGGCAATGGCATTTCTTAGCGAACCGCCTTTGATGTCAGCGATTTTAAAATCGCACGTCTGCGATAAAGTCGCCAACACTCGCCCCAACAGTTTAATGGCATTTGCTCGGTTTTTGTGAATGTCCACGCCCGAATGCCCACCCTTTAAGCCCTTGACAGTCAAACTTATCGCACTGTCATAGCTATTTTCCACATAACGCACAGGCAACGCCAAATCAGCGTCCACACCCCCTGCACAGCCCACATAAATCTCGCCTATCTCTTCGGTGTCGGTATTGACCATGATTGGGGCGGTCAGCGTCCCCGCCTGCAGGCCTATCGCCCCCACCATGCCCGTCTCTTCGGTCATGGTGAGTAGCACTTCGATGTCAGGGTGAGCCACCGTCTCATCGCTTAGCACCGCCAAACAGCTCGCCATGCCAATGCCGTTATCCGCCCCGAGCGTGGTGTCAGTCGCCTTTATCCATGCCTTATCATCGCTAAATCGCATGATGATGGGGTCTTTGGTAAAGTCGTGGCTCGTACTGGCGTTGGCTTGGGGTACCATGTCCAAATGGGCTTGCAGGGCAATGGGCGTGCGGTTTTCCATGCCGACTGTGGCAGGTTTTTTGATGATGACATTACCAATCTCATCACGCCACACGGTAAGCCTGTGAGAACTTGCCCATGAGACGATGTGGCTTGCTATCGCTTCTTCGTGATAAGACGGGTGGGGAATGCTACAAATCTGGGCAAACCACCGCCACAGCTCGCTCGGGGCAAGGTCTTGGACGACAGATAGGTTATGGTTTAGGGCGTTTTGGTTTAACATAGGATTTTCCTTGTGGGTTGTTTAAAATTGGTATTTAATAGATAAAAAGCTCACACCGCCTGCGTTCGCTCAACAAGCCACGCTTTTGCCTGCCCGTCCACACGTCCGATAAGCTCATCATGAACACGTTTGTGATAGTCGTTGAGCCAACGTTTTTCTTGCTTTGTCAAAAGATGTGGCAATATCAGACGGGTGTCAAATGGGCATAAGGTCAAATCTTCAAATTTTAAAAACTCGCCAAACTCACTCTGGTGTGCCTTGACCGCCACGACCAGATTTTCAAGGCGTATGCCCCATTTGCCTTCACGGTACAGCCCCGGCTCGTTACTGGTTATCATGCCTTCACTCATGATACGTTCAGGCGTAACAGGGGCGGTGCGTGAGATGACCTGCGGACCCTCATGGACGTTTAGAAAATAGCCCACGCCATGCCCTGTCCCATGCCCATAGTCTAGCCCCTGTTGCCACAGTTGGTTACGAGCCAATACATCTAGTTGCATGGACGGTATGTCTTTGGGGAAATGGGCAGTTGCTAGGGCGATATGAGCCTTTAACACATAGGTAACATCACGCTTTTCGTCATCGCTAATTTGCCCCACGCCTGCCATACGAGTAATATCAGTCGTGCCGTTTTTATACTGAGCCCCTGAGTCAATCAGTAGCAAACCATCCCCGTCCAAATACGAAAATCGCTCGTCTGTCGCCCGATAATGCACAATCGCCCCATTGCCACAAAATCCTGCAATCGTATCAAAACTTGCCGAAATGTGGTTCGGCTGGCGACTTCTGGCACACTCCAACATCTCATCAATATCAAGCTCGGACACACGCTCGCCTTGGGCAAGCTTGTCTTCTAGCTCGGCAAAAAACTCGCACAACGCCACGCCGTCTTGACGCATGGCTTCACGGATATGGTTGATGTCATTGTCCGATTTTATGGCTTTTAACACGGTGGTAGGATTGACCGCTTTGATGAGTTTGGCAGTTTTTGGCAAATGGGTGAGCGTACCGACCGCCACTTTGGCAGGGTCAAACAGTAGACTCTCTACATCGCCCAAACGCTCCGCCACGCTGTCATAATGAGCCACATCAATGCCCGCCACGCTTAGGGCGGATTTGGCGGTGTCGGTGAGTTTGTCATCATGGACAAATAAAGTCACTGTGTCTGGCGTGATAAGTAGGTGCGACAAAAACACGGGGTTAAAATTCACGTCCGCCCCACGCAAGTTGGTGAGCCACGCAATGTCATCAAGACCACTAACAAGATGATGAGTCGCTCCCCTTTGGGTCATAATCTCACGCACTTGGATAAGTTTTTGTTTGGCACTCGTATCCACAAACGTCTCATCATGCACATAAATCAGGGCGTTGGGTAGGCTTGGGCGGTCTTGCCAAATCTGCCCCAAAATGTCGGTGTCAATCACAAGCTCCATGCCACGCTCGGCAAAGGCTTGGCTTAGACCATCAAACTCCGCCATAGACAACACCGCCCCGTCTATCGCCACTTTTGCCCCTTGGGGTAGGTTGTCCGCCAAAAACTGGGCATAAGTGGGGCAAGAATGCTCCATTTTTTGTAGCTCAATGCCTGTGCCGTCAAGCTCAATGGGGGCTTGCACCCAATAACGGCTGTCCGTCCACACCCCTGCAAAATCATGCGTGATGACCAACGTACCAACCGACCCTGTAAAGCCCGACAACCACGCCCGACCTTGCCAATACACAGGCAAATACTCGGACATGTGCGGGTCAGCAGACGGTATGATAAGGGCGGACAATCCACGCTCGGCAAGTATCGCACGCACAGCAAGCACTCGGGCGTGGCGGACATCGGACGGGGTTTTGTGAAAGTCGGTCATAATTTTTCCTTGATGATAATACAAACGCCTATTTTACACCCAAGCCATTTTTGATACAACATTTTAGGGCATGTCTGCCTTTGGTATTTGCAATGAAAAATGCCTGTTTAAAAAAGCAGGGGAATCGCACGTTTTTCAAGGAAAAAATAAAGGCTGTGGGTTTTCCATCAGACAAGTTTTTATTATGAAAAACAATCCAACCACTTAACTGGGTAAATTTTAAGATTTTTACTTAACTTTTTAAATTAAGCGGTCAGATAGCCATTTTTCATGCAAAAATTGATTGAAATTGTCAAATTTCCATCGCATTTTGTGAAAATCCTCAGAACAATCGCACCACCCCTTACCAAACAACAACTGTTCAAGATAAGACTTATCCTGTGAAGCTCTCATTTTACTGCGTTTCACAGAGAGTTTAGCATCCCCATTGGCTCGAATTAAGTTTAATGCGGTACGAGTCAGTAATGCTTTATTTGCTTTTTCATGACGTTCAAGACTTTTTTGGTCATCTTCACTAAAGATAACATCTAACACCCAATGCTGACTGTTTTCAATAGACCAATGGTTACAAATGGCATCAGCAATCATATTAACATCTGTCAGGGAGGTTAGGTA
>NZ_AUGF01000080.1 GCF_000426885.1 Moraxella caprae DSM 19149
GATTATTTTTTAAACTTATTTTTTACATAATTGACACCGATACTGGCAAAAACAAATATCACAATAAGTTTAATAATTGTCATAATGTCCATAAATAAACTCACTTTTTGGTTGAATTAAAAATAGCATTGCCAATATATAAAATAGACTTCCTGCAAAACTAGGTTTTCCGTTCGCCCCGAGCTTGTTGAGGGGTGGCGGAAAACCGTTATGGTTCGACAAGCTCACCACGAACGGTTTTCCTTATTTTTGGGTTTTGCAAGAAGCCTAATAAAGCAATACAATAAAAATGCTCCAAAAATATCAGTCATTCCAGATGAAATCATTCCACGACTGAGCATTTGAACAGCATTTAGGTTTAAAATAATTGCCAATATTAACGATACAATAGGTATCCAAATTGGAAACTTTTTACGATTATTTGACATTGATAAGTTCCTAATAACTACTTGGTAATAAATTATCACCAATCATTTGTCTATATTTGACAGCGGAATTCCAAGGGGTAAGTATTTCATTTTTAAGGCTACCAGCTCTCATTTTTAGGTATGGGTCTGCATTGTTTTCGGTGTATATGAATTCTGCACCCAATTTTTCCCTAGAAGCCTGTTCTAGGAAATTCTGATACATTTGCAGAAAAATAGGTATGTAATTTTGTTCAAAACCACGCTCGCTACGAAATTCGTAATGTTTTTCACAAAATTCTAAGAATGTTATGTAAAAATCGCCATTATAGACAGCTTTCTTTTTGCCCCTTTGTTGCTCCAATGTATCCACATAAAAACTATGTCTTTCTTGCAGAAAATTCTTTATAATAGCAATATTATTCTCATTGTGATTTAATCCATAAATTTTTAATATTAACTCAATCCATTTGTTTTCAATACCTTTGGCAATACTTCGCCTTTTTTCTCTTAAATTCTCTATTTGTATGGCTTCATTGGATTGTGCAATATTGCTCAAAACTTGATTGTCTCTATTCTTATCTCCGCTAGGATTGCTTGCTATGGCATAACGCATCATATCGGTAGAATGCATTTCGTATAGTGTAATACAATGTGTGAAAATAATTAGCTGAAAATAAGCAATTTCCAATTCAAACGCATAACTCCAAGCGTTTTTATCTTGATTTAATGAGAAAAATCCATCGCTATTTATAATATCCATTGTTTCTTGGTAACTTTTGGATAAGTATTCTAATCCTAATGCTACTTCTCTATTGCAATTGTTGGCGTGGCTTGATTTTGGGGTTTGGCTATCTTGATTGTTTTGAGAGAATAGATAAAACAAAATAACAACGCCTGCAAGACCGCCAAAAAATATAAGAACTTCCACAAAAAACTCCCAAAAAATTTTGAATTTCAACCGTTATATGTTACAATAATTTATTTTATTTTTAAACCAACCTACACTTGTCATTTGACAACTGCGAGTGGTCTTTTGTTAAAAATATGGGTATTTTTATGATAAATGTTGAAACCATTCGTGAGTTAAGAGAGCAAAACGACTGGACACAAGAGCAAATGTCGGAAAAATTAGGCATTACCAGAAATGGCTATGCCAAAATAGAAAGGGGCGAAAGTATGCCAAACTTGGAAAGATTGAATGACATTGCTAATTTATTTGGCGTTGAGATTACGGAATTATTGGATAATAAAAAGTTTGTTTGTCAAATTAGTGAAAATCATAGCAATAATTATTATAATGGCGACCAATATTTAATTACCCAAATTGAGAAATTACAATTATCCCTTTCTTATAAAGATGAATTACTTGCTCAAAAAGATAAAGAAATTGAATTATTAAGAAAACTTTTGGATAAAGTTTAATATTTTAACAGTGCGTACTTTTTATTTAAAAACAAGCACCTTACCAAACAATTTTATAAACCATTTACCCAAATCAGGAAAACCCCATGAAATACAAACTCACCCCAAGCACCACATTCACAGGCACGCATAAAGTCGCCCCTGACAAATCCATTTCGCACCGCACCATTATGTTTGGCTCTTTGGCGAATGGCGTAACAAAAGTTACCAACTTTTTGCAAGGTGAAGATGCGTTATCCACCTTACAAGCCTTTGCCGATATGGGCGTACAAATTCTCCGAGACGGTGATAAAGTTACCATTTATGGTGTGGGTATCAATGGGCTAAAAGCCCCAACCAAACCGCTTGATATGGGCAATTCTGGTACGAGTATGCGACTTTTGGCGGGGATTTTGTCCGCTCAGAGCTTTGACAGCACGATGATTGGCGATGAAAGCCTATCAAAACGCCCAATGGAGCGAGTGGCAAAGCCTTTACGCCAAATGGGGGCGAAAGTCGCCACGACAGGCGAGCGTGGCACACCGCCGATGACGATTACGGGCGGTCAGACCCTAAACGCTATCCGTTATGAAATGCCGATGGCGTCCGCCCAAGTCAAATCCTGCCTGCTTTTAGCGGGGCTATGGGCGACTGGCGAGACGGTAGTGGTTGAGCCTGAAATCACCCGAGACCACACCGAGCGAATGCTCACCGCCTTTGGCTATGATGTCAAAGTTACGCCTTTGGAGCGTGGCAACCAAATCCGCCTAACAGGGGGCAAAGAACTTACCGCGTGCGACATTGAAGTACCAGCGGATATCTCGGCATCGGCGTTTTTTATGGTAGCAGGATTGATTGCCAAAACTGGCGATGTGGTGTTGCCAAAAGTTGGGATAAATCCGACTCGTACAGGCGTGATTGACATTTTACGCCTAATGGGAGCGGATATTACGCTGACCAATCAAACGCTTGTCGGTGGCGAACCTGTGGCGGACATTTGTGTCAAATCAAGCAAATTGCACGGCATTGAGATACCGCTACACCTAGTCCCCCTTGCTATTGATGAATTTCCTGTGATTTTTGTGGCGGCCGCTTGTGCGACTGGTAAGACGGTTTTGCGTGGTGCAGAGGAGCTAAGAGTCAAAGAATCCGACCGCATACAGGTAATGGCGGACGGTCTTGCCACACTTGGCATTGATTGCACGGTGCTTGATGACGGCATTGAGATTGTCGGGCGTGGCGAGAGCGAGTTTGTGTTTGGCGGTGGTGAAATTGAATGTCATCACGACCATAGAATTGCGATGAGCTTTGCGGTGGCAAGCCTACGAGCAAAAGATGAAATTATCATCAATGGCACAGAGACGGTGGCGACAAGTTTTCCGAATTTTGCTAAATTGGTAAAAGAAGCAGGGCTAAATTTGGAAGTCATTGACAACTAAGCCATGAGCAATAAACCTACCATAACCACCACCCCAAAAGGACTAATGACGGCTCTTTTGGCGTTTTTGATGTGGGGTAATTTTCCTTTTTATTTTAAGCTGTTGGACGGTTATCATGCCGTTGAAGTCATCGTTCATCGGGTGGTGTGGACGTTTGTGGTGTTAAGCCTTGTCATCATCATTGGTAAGCGAACAGCTTGGCTCGCCCAAATTCGCCAAAATCCCAAATGGCTCGGCTTGACCTTTGTGTCGGCTCTCTTGATTGGCACAAACTGGCTAACCTATGTGTGGGCGGTGGCAAATGATAGGGTGCTTGAAGCAAGCCTTGGCTATTTTATCAATCCTTTAATGGGCGTGGGGCTGTCGCTTGTCATCTTTAAAGAACGCTTGCGACTTTTGCAAAAAATCGCTGTCGCCCTTGCCGTGCTTGCTGTCGGCATTCAGGTGGTGCTGTTTGGCGGTGTGCCGTGGGTGAGTTTGATTTTAGCGTTGTCCTTTGCCTTTTATGGGGTATTGCAACGCCAAACGCCCTTTAATGCCATTGACGGTTTGTTTATTGAGACGGCTTTACTGTTGCCTTTGTGCTTGATGTGGTTGGTCGGTGCTGATGTGGCAAGTTCAAATTTGGCATTTTGGGTATCTTATGATATTTGGCTACTGGCTTTGGCAGGTCCAATTACTTTATTGCCACTTTTATTATATAACCAATCAACCAAACTGGTCAGTTTTAATACTTTATCTTTTTTGGGTTATTTAACGCCAAGCATTGTCTTTATGATTGCGGTGTTTTATTATCATGAGCCGATTGATTTAAAACGCCTAATGATATTTGGGCTAATTTGGCTTGGGCTTATTATATTTAGTGTGGATATGTTAAAACATAGAAAACATTGATTTGATATAATAGACTTCCTGCAAAACCCAAAAATAAGGAAAACCGTTCGTGGTGAGCTTGTCGAACCATAACGGTTTTCCGCCACCCCTCAACAAGCTCGGGGCGAACGGAAAGCCTAGTTTTGCAGGAAGTCTA
>NZ_AUGF01000081.1 GCF_000426885.1 Moraxella caprae DSM 19149
AAAATGGAAAATGGAAAATGGAAAATGGAAAATGGAAAATGGAAAATGGAAAATGGAAAATGGAAAATGGAAAATGGAAAATGGAAAATGGAAAAATATAAAACAGTTTTGATGGGGTGGTTTCCGATTTGGCACCAAATAAAATAAAAAATCGGATAGTGACTTATCCGATTTTTTATTTTATTTTAAACCAATAGGGCGTGCCTGCCTTTTGTATTTGCAATGAAAAATGTGGAAAATCGCTCGTTTTTCAAGGAAAAAGTGAAGTTTGTGAGTCTTTTATCAAACCAGCTTTTGCCTTCGAGCCACAAGATTTAGCCATTTTTCATGCAAAAACATTATTTTATTTCCAAAATATTTCTATATTGTAAATAGTGTTATAAAGGGCAGGCATGCCCTAATCAACGTGCCACAACTTCCACAATGTTCAAATCAAAGCCCGAGACGTTAAATTTGGCGGAGCTTGATAGAAGTCGCATGTCTTTGACGCCAAGCTGTTTTAGGATTTGGGCTCCAACACCGATACTTCGATAAGGCTCGCTACTTTCGTGTACGCTGACATTGGCTTGGTATTTATCCAACGCACCGCTGACATCGACAGTACGCCCTGAGTCAATCCACACGAACACGCCTTGCTCGCTTTGCCCGATTTGAGCCAGTGCTGAGCGAATATCCCAACTGTGCTTGCTGTCAGTATGCCCAAACAGGTCTTTTAGGGGGTTTAGGGCATGGACTCGCACGGTCGCCACGCCACGGCTTGGGTCGCCTTTGACTAGGGCGATGTGGATCTCATCCGCCCCATATTCTCTAAAACGATAGAGTTTAAACGCCCCAAATTCACTGGCAAAGTCCCGCTCATCGATGACTTCCACGGTCTGCTCGTTGGTCATGCGATAGTGGATAAGGTCGGCGATGGTGCCGATTTTAAGTCCGTGTTCTTTGGCAAAGATTTCTAAATCATCACGACGTGCCATCTCGCCATCAGGCTTGATAATCTCACAAATCACCGCCGCAGGTTCAAGCCCTGCAAGGCGTGCTAAATCACAGCCTGCTTCGGTATGACCTGCCCGATGTAGCACCCCGCCTTGTTTTGCCATGATGGGGAAGATATGTCCAGGTTGGACGATGTCGGTGGGTTTGGCAAAGGGGGCGACGGCTGCCTGCACGGTTCTGGCACGGTCGGCGGCGGATATGCCTGTGGTTACGCCCTCACTAGCTTCGATGGATAGGGTAAAGTTGGTGCTAAACTTCGCCCCGTTTTTGTCGCTCATTAGGGGCAGTTCAAGCTGACGGCAACGGGCTTCGGATAGAGTCAAACACACCAGTCCACGAGCGTGAGTAATCATAAAGTTGATGTCGGACGGCTTGACATGAACCGCCGCCATGACGATGTCGCCTTCATTTTCACGGTCTTCATCGTCCATTAAGATGACCATTTTGCCTGCTTTGATGTCGGCAATGATTTCTTCTGCGGTGTTTAGGGTGCTTGCCATAAGGGTGCCTATTTGTGTTAAAAATTTAATAGGCTACATGGGGGCGGATTTGGGGGATTAAAGGCAGATGATGTGAAATTTTAAAAACAGTCAAGCCTTATTTGTCTTTAAAATTTTTTTAAAAGGCACATTGCATGATAAAAGACAGGCAGGCACGCCCAAAAACCATTTAATCATTCCCCAAAGTTTGTTACAATACCCTCAATATCAGCACCGTATCCGACCATGAGCAAAACCCGAGCCACCAAGCCCCGCTTGCCGTCCTTGACGACCACCGACACCGACCCAGAATATCTGACCGAATTTCGTATTAACATGCTGGCTCGGGGACTTGCCACACGCACCCGTAACGCTTACATTCGTGATTTGCGTACTTGTATGGCAATCAGTGAGCGAGCATTGACCGATTGGCAAGAGACGGACGTGGCAGGGTGCTTGGTGTATCTACAAAACCAAGGCAAATCGCCACGCACGCAGGCGAGAATGCTCGCAAGTTTACGCCAGTTTTTCTTATGGCAGGTGGGCGATGGGGTGCGTGATGACAACCCCTGTGAGAACATCAAAAACCCTAAAGCCGACAAGCCTCTGCCCAAGACCCTATCCGAAGACGACATCACCAGACTGCTTGGCACGCCTGACTTAGCGACGATATTAGGATTGCGTGATAAAGCCATGCTCGAAGTCATGTATGCCTGTGGTCTGCGTGTCTCGGAGCTGGTCAATCTGTCGCTCGATGAGCTAAATCTAAACGCAGGCTGGCTCCAAGTGACAGGCAAGGGCGGAAAGACTCGCCTGATTCCGCTTGGTGAATACGCCCACAACGCTCTACAAAGCTATCTTGTCCGCCGTCATGAACTGACTGCTGGCAAAAGCGGTAAGGTCGGCACAAAGGGCGGTGACTGCCAAGCGGTGTTTTTGACCGAGCAGGGGGGCTATATGACCCGCCATAACTTTTGGCATTTGATTAAAAAATACGCTCTACTGGCGGGTATCAAAACCGACATCTCACCGCACACGCTTCGCCATGCTTTTGCCACGCACCTGCTCAACCACGGGGCGGATTTGCGTAGCGTTCAGCTTTTACTCGGGCATAGCGACCTATCCACCACGCAGATTTATACCCACGTTGCCACGGCACGTCTGCAAGCCTTGCACGAAGAGCATCATCCTAGGGGGTAGCGTTGATTGGGTGTTTGATGACGGTATTATAAAGCCCCAAATACGCCGTTTTCTTATCAATCCCTGTATATTCAAGGCTTGCGTCTTCATAGCGTTTGAATTTATACACCGCATCATTCATCACGCTTTCATCAAAGACATTTAAAGACACCAATAATTGAAAATCCTTTTGTGTTAGACCCGTTACTTTGGTAAACAATTCAGGTTCAAGCTCTTGTATCACATCTTTTAAACTGTGTTCTCGAAAATCGGACAAATACATAAAAATCGGAATGCGAGTGGCAAATTTGATGAGTTTATCTTGAATTTGTTTTCGCAGGGATTTTTGTTCTTTTTCTTCATCGGTTAATGTCTTTTTGTCTTTTTTTGATAATTCGCCATCATTGTCTTTGGCTTTTTCTTTTAAACCTTTGATTTTTTCAGAGCGGTTAATGACGACTTCAATATCATCATTCAAACTTCTAAACTCTTCAATTTTCATCAAAGCGTCCATGGCATCTTGATTTTTCATCAGATTTTGCAAGGTAAAATCATCAACATTGACCAAAAGTGCCGACTGCCAACGGCGAGCCAGTAGCGTTGCCGTTGTGCCACTCATCGCCATATCAAGGAGTAGTTTTGCGTCCACTTGTTGCATTGCACTACCATCATAGGCAAGCACAGGCAAAAAGGCGATAAATTCAGATACTTTACTCTCTGGATTGCCTTCCTTTGGGTTTAGTTTGTGGGCATAATCGGCGATTTGGCGTAAGGCACGATTGGGAGCAAAATCAAAGATATAGCATTGATTTTTAATAATATTTACCCCGTCATCGCCCCGCACCGTCCACGGGGTCTGCACCCGAAATCCCGCCTGAAAATAAGTCTCAGGGCTGGCACAATTTCTTAGCATAAAAATCCCCGTCCACGCAGGCACAGACACACCCGTCATCAGCTTGCCACACGACAGCGTAATGGATTTTGTCGCAAGTGGATTGTTACCAATCGCATTATTCACAGGAATTAACGCCCTATCGCCCATTCCTGCATTATCGCCTGCCGATACGATACACCCCAAAAACCCCAAATATGCTACAATACCCTAACATCCATTAAATAGAACTTTAAATACCATGACCTACTCCTTAGACTTTCGTAAAA
>NZ_AUGF01000082.1 GCF_000426885.1 Moraxella caprae DSM 19149
CCGTTCGTGGTGAGCTTGTCGAACCATAACGGTTTTCCGCCACCCCTCAACAAGCTCGGGGCGAACGGAAAGCCTAGTTTTGCAGGAAGTCTAATGATGATTTATCAATCAATAAATTTACCAAAACTGCATTTAATATTGGCTTGGGTATGATGGTTTTCAAATAGTTGGTATATGATTTTCTCTTTTTGTAATCTTGCGTGACAAATTATGCAAGTTTACACTATGGTGAAGGTTGTTGATACGCCCCTAAACCCTACCTAATTCTTTTGAACAAAGGTAATCTGAGATCTTCTTTTGCAGTTTTTGAGCCTTAAACATACAGTCCAATCACAACTAATGAAAAAATATTCATCATTACTCATAATATTGTTATCACACAAATAAAAAAGCAACCATGAACACCTACAAACATCTTAGCATAAATGAACGAGAAAAGATAATGTTAATGCTTGCACAAGGCATAAAACCGAGCAAAATCGCAAGCATCTTAGGATGTTCTTGTTCAACAATGCCAAGAGAACAGTCAAAAAATTGGAGATGTCAAATTGGTTTATCGTAAGCCACACCATAAGAACAAGACATGCTAAGAAGCATGATGAAAAGCATGGTAAAATCAAAATATTATTGCCTTTTTTTGACGTTTTGGCACATTGCAACTTGGCGACCTAGATGGTAGTTGGGATATTATTTGGTTTATCATTTGGTTGCTTTTTGCTTTTCTAGTATTACTGCTACGGCTATTTTAAGCAGGTTGTGCGTGGCGACAATCTAATGGTTGGTTGGAAGATTGATTGGTTGGGCATTTGGTTTGTTTCACTTGCTTTTTGCATTTTTAACTTTTGCTATTGGCGTGGTGATTATTTTATGGATTTTGTATAACAAACCTCTTTCCAAGCTAAGCATAAGCCCTTATAAATACTAGGGTTAAAGTTTTTAAAAATCGACAAAAATGTGGGTTTGAAAAGAAGACCGTAGGTTGGATTGAGGCACGAAACCCAACAATTTCAAGATTTAAACCGTTTGGTTTCACTATCGTTCAACCCAACCTACGAGCTGACAGTGATGTGATTTATGGCGGTGTCGGTGATGATGTGATATTGGGTGATGGACATATTCGTTTTCATCAAAGGTCAAAGACGGTGTGGTTTAGGGGGTGATTTTATTGATTTTAAAAAATATCTTGACTTCCACAATAAGCGGACGTATGATGGCTAAAAAATAACAACCGTACTCAAAAAATGCCTCATTCCTATGATACAAGAAAAAAACAACACGGAGTGCTGAGCAGTTTGTTATTAAATTGGAAAATAATAATTTTAAAGAATTTGATATACTGCCAAAAATAGGTGCTGTTTTTTTAATGAAGACAAAAAAGGTGATTTGCCAATTCGAAAAAAATATCATTCTTTCATGATTGTGGAACCCACCATCTGCAAAAAAGTCCAATATGTTGAAGTCTATAACATCTTTGGCTTTAAAAAGTTTTATTTATACGATTACCTTAACCAACCCTAGGAGACGATTATGTCTAAAATTCAAGTACCTACCGAGAAAGAAACCAATAATAATTTTGGTAAAAGATTATGAGTGAAATGACAGAAAAAGACAAAAAACAAATAAGAATGATAGAAATAGCAGGCGGTGTGATATTAATTTTATATGCACTGTGTCAATGGGTTTTCTTTCCTTATATTGCGGTAGTAAAAGCAGAGAAAGGAGAGTTTAAAAAAGCTTGTGCTTATGTGGTTGGTAGGGAAAAAACAAAAGCTTCCCACAAAAATATCATTATGATTAATGACAAGTATTATGATGATATTGATATATTTGCAATTTCTGCTACTTTACCAACAAATAAACAGATAGTTTGGGATAATTTCCCTATTAAAAAAACGTAGTCATTTATCAAAAATAGAACCCAACATCTGCAAAAAAGTCCAATATGTTGAAGTTTACAATATCTTTGGCTTTAAAAAGTTTTATTTATACGATTATCTTAACCAACCTTAACTTAGGAGACGACGATATCTAGAATTCAAGTACCTACCGAGAAAGAAACTGATAATAATTTTGGTGAAAATTTATGAGTGAAATGACAGAAAAAGACAAAAAACAAATAAGAATGATAGAAATAACAGGCGGAGTGATATTAATTTTATATGCACTTTGTCAATGGGTATTTTTTCCTTATATTGCCGTCATAAAAGCAGAGAGGTAAGTTTAAAGAGGCTTGTGCTTATGTGGTTGGCACAAAAAAAGCCAAACACTCTGATGATACTATTATTGTCATTAACGGAGAGGATTACATAGACCGAGATATATTACCATTACAGCACAGGGCAAGTATCAAGCAAGAGGAATGGCTCAAATTTCCATTAGGTCAAAACTTTAAAGATTTTCTCAAAGTTGAACCCAATATCTGCAAAAAAGTCCAATATGTCGAAGTCTATAACATATTTGGCTTTAAAAAGTTTTATTTATACGATTATCTTAACCAACCCTAGGAGACGATTATGTCTAAAATTCAAGTACCAAACGAAAAGAAAGCAATACTTATTTAGCACTAACATTGCCAGCTTATAAGCCATGATTCTTGCTGCTAATATTATGGTCTGCACCTGAGAAATATTTATGTTTTTAATTATTGTATTTAGAATTTTATTTTATGTGTTTTTTATTGCTTTTTATGGTATAATAACTTTTATTTGTATTGAAAATAAAAAAGAAGGCATGTGGAGCGGTAAAAAAACACTAGCTTTTGTATTTGCTGCACTAATGTCTTTTCTCTTGGCGATGTATTTTGCATTTAGTGAACCAAATAGGTTAATTAAGTACCATTTAAAAAATAAGTCTTATCATGAAATTTGTGGGGTTGTAGAGGGCTTTTCTTTTACCGAAAATAGATCGAGCACTCGTAGGAAACCTAGTTTTATTGATGTAAGAAATGAACAAGGTGATTTATTTAGCTACTCAGTAAATCATTTTTACAGCTCTGAAAATTTTGATAAATACCAAATAGGAGATAAAATATGTATTAAATATTTTATTCAATTTCAGCATATCCACCTTCACTTGCCAAGTGATAGAGAGATATTGTATATTACAAAACCAAACTCAACCGTTTATGACAATCACATCAGCTTGACTGATGAATTTGAGGAATTTAGAGATGAACAACCGTAGAATCACAAACAACAAATATATCAAAGATGATATATCAACCAATGAAGTATTTATGTCTATGATAGGTATTGGGAATAATACCATGTCATTGGGCATTGGTATGGTTAATCTTGGAAAAGAAAATGTTAAGTTGCAAGCAACTAATGACGCATCTGAGATATATGAAATTAATAAAAATATTCTTGATATAAAAGAAGATACACCCCAAAAACCCCAAATATGCTACAATACCCTAACATCCATTAAATAGAACTTTAAATACCATGACCTACTCCTTAGACTTTCGTAAAA
>NZ_AUGF01000083.1 GCF_000426885.1 Moraxella caprae DSM 19149
GCAATTTCAGCTTGTTTTTGTTTTTCAGCTTCTGCTTTTTGGCGTTCGGCTTCAATTCTTGCTTGTTCTGCTTTTTCAGCTTCGGCTTTAATTTTTTCTTCCATTTTGGGATTGTACAAACGATAATCGCCGTCATCATCAATCAATCTATACTGATATGCTCCTTTGTCCACCACTTGTCCGTCATTGGCTAAGCGAACTTGCAAATTATCTGCTTTTTTTACTGTCAAAAGCGACAAGCGGTCGGCGTGTGTTGGTTCTGCACCTGTATCTTTAACATTTAACAAAAAATCGCCTGTGGCATTATCAGCACTAACATGGTCTGCTTTTTTGCCTGCAATATCAGTCAAATAATAAAAAGTTCCACGCCCTAATAAATTACTGACAGTCAATTCATGATAATTGTCATTTTTGCCTGCATCATAGCCGTCATTTAGCACGATGTTGGCATTATCCAGATTCAAACTGGGTATTTGGCTATCTTCTATCAAAGTCCAAAAACTACCCGTATCCATAGTCATATGGCTTTGGTCACTAGCCTTAACACTACCCGTCAAATGAGCTTTACTGCCAAGCTGTAAATGGGCGTTGTCGGTCATGGCGACATTGCCTGTAATTGAAGTGGTAGGCAATGTATCAAATATTGAATTATCAAGATTTTTGATAGCACAAGTGGTCAATCCTGTGCGGTCAGAACGCACGCACTCGCTGTCATTTTGGCTAAATCCTAATTTTGCGGTCGCTTGGTTAGACAGTTCAAAATCACCTGTTACGCCAGACACATTGCGACTGACGATAAGTTTACTGTTATCTTGTGCCTTAAAGGTTTTTACGTTAAATTGGCGGTTTTGCCAATCGTTGTCTTTGATGACTTCTTGGCGATTTTGATGGTCATAAGCGTGCGGTGTGGGGCGACCTGACAAAACAAGCGTGCCGTTTTTGTGTGCTGATAGCGTACCATCTAAATCGCTACCACCTGACAACAACAAATACGCATTATCAATATGCGGATTAAATGCCACATCTAACTTGCTATTTTTGCCGTGCGTTTGGTCATTTTCACCCAAAAAGCCATTAAAAGCGGTATGTTGGTTTTGAGCGTTTTTCTTGGCAAGCACTCGTGCTATCGCTTTTTGTTTGCCTTCTTCGCCTGAACCAATAAATTCCCAGTGATCATTTGAATTTTGATCTACTGGATAAAATGCCCCTGCTCGACCCTTTAACAAAAAATAATCTTTGCGATTATCACGCCAGTTATTGACATACTCATAAATGTCGCCACCTGCTTGCCTCCATTGACCCCATTTAATCTCATCTGGGGTCATCGCCCGATTGCCTGCAATAGATACGGTCGCTTTGTTGTCATGATGATTGACAATTTGAGCACCTTCATCCATATTGGCAATACGGTTAAAGGCAATATCTTGCCCATTGACATCTAATCTACCGCCCCTAAAACCAAAATACAACTTATCCCAGTCCATTTGAGCATTATCGCCCACAACAACTGTGCCACGCCCTGAAACAATACCAACACTATTAAAGGCTTGTTTTTGGTTTTTGTTGTCGGCTTTTTGGTTTAACACAACCGTACCATCGCCAACACTAATATCGCCTTGGTTTATGCCTGTACCACCAACAACAAGCGTGCCTTTACCCAATTTGGATAAACGGTCATTTTTGGGATTTTTAATCTGCCAATCTACGCTTTTATCTTTGGCAACAACCACACCTGCTCCCACCCAAGTATGGTCAGGATTATCAGCGGTAACGGTCGCATTTTGAGCAAAACGCAACGCTCCTGCACCTTGATTTAAATTATCCGTCAAACGCAAAGTATTGTTATTACCGTTAATAACTAAGGTCTTACCATGATTTAATTGAGCGTCAATTTGTTTTATGCGTGCTGGCGATTCACTGTTGAATACATCAAGCTCTTGATTTACTGTTTTGCCATTTTCTTGATAGCTAAGCTGTGCTTTACCTGCTTGTTTTGGACTAATAACAATGGCTTGGTTGTTTACATCAAGTGTTACACCAATATCATCATTCATCATTTGTTTGTTATAGTCAGAACGAGCTATTGACCAAGTGTTAGAATAGATGCCTTTGCCACGATCGGCTAAAAAATTTAAAGTCCCAGCTATTTTCCAAACTTTTTGCTCTTTATCATAAACCAAAATACCTGAACCGCTATCCCCCGGTAGTCCAAGCGTTACCAAAGCACCATGACGATTACCAAACAGATGTCCGCCTGCATCAAGCCAATCTTTGCGGTCGCCTGTGATTTCAACTGGCACACCCCCTGTCAAATACGCATATGCACTTGAAATAGACTGTACATCACTGCCTTTAACACCCTCAGCACGCTGTGTACCTGACCCTGCCCTAGCAAAAGTATAGCGGTCAGGATTTTTGACCAACTCGCTAGTACTCACACCTTCTAGCGTAGGTATTGGTGCAACTTCGGTAACCATTTTATTCAGGCGTGGTAAATGATAATCCCAATTACCTGGATACTGTTTTTGAAATTCAACAAGTTTTTGTTTGTCATTTTTGATATCATCGCTAGGCTTTGGATAGTTATTATTATCCACCAACTTATAATCATAATAGGGGTTATCGGTGTGATTATCAGTACCACTTGCCCCAAAACGCATTGAAGCATAACCGCCATTATGTGCCACGCTTAACAAATACTGCTCATCAACCAAAGTCGCCACGCCATTAGCACCCACAACCGCCAAATCAGGCATTGGGATATCTTCAAGCATCTTGCCAACTTTTTCGCCTTGCTTATTATAAATATCTACATTAGTCGCACCGATAACAAATTGTCCTTTGTTTTCGGCAAAATCACGAAAGTACTGGTAATCCACATCGTTACGCACGCTTGACGCATAGGCAGTAGAAGCATACATAAGCCACGCTGTGAGCCACGCCAAAGTTTTCATGGGCGACAGCACGCTTTTAATAGGCGACAATATCGCAGGCAACGGATAAAAAGTTTTGGTAGATAAGCAATCTATGGATGGACGATTTGACATAATTAGTTTTACAATTGATTAAAAATCCGCTAGTATAATACAAAAAAACCAATAAATCACTATACTTGTGATTATTTTTTAGTATCATCTTTTGGTATAAATGGTATAAATTTTTAAAAATTCTTTATTAGACCTCCTGCAAAACCCATTCTATGCTAAAATACCCCAATGAACTACGAAGCCTCCACACACCTATCCGACACCAAATTCAAACGCTTAGTTGGCATTGAACGCAGGGTTTTTAA
>NZ_AUGF01000084.1 GCF_000426885.1 Moraxella caprae DSM 19149
GGGCAATAGGTGAATATTTGGCTCATTGGGTGTTTGCTTTGCTTATGATAGACTGTGTGGGTATTTTAGCTTATGTATTGTTGTTTGACAATGCCTAATAATATAACCAGAGCCTTTCCAGCCTTTATAGTTAATCGTCTTTTCAAGTGCCATAGTACGCCCCACCGACGCATTAACGGTATCCATCATCACACCGCTAAAGAGAGATTGATCAGCTTTCATAGTACATTCAAATAAAAAATATTTGTTCCCAATTTGCAATCTTTTCAAGAAAAGACCATTTGCAACACACGAAAAAGGTGATTGTATTAGACTGTAAACAATCACCCATTAAATGATACAATAGTTTTTGGTATTCGTCAGTCCGCTCTTAGCAAATCATTAATCGAAGTTTTCGCTCTGGTTTGTGCGTCCACTTTTTTGACAATGACCGCACAGTAGAGTGAATGCGTGCCGTCTTTGCTCGGCAGACTGCCCGATACCACCACAGAGCCTGCTGGCACACGTCCGTAGTGAATCTCGCCTGTTTCACGGTCGTAGATTTTGGTGGATTGACCGATATACACACCCATTGAGATGACCGAGCCTTCTTCAACAATCACGCCTTCCACGATTTCACTTCTAGCACCGATAAAGCAGTTGTCCTCAATGATGGTAGAGTTGGCTTGTAGGGGTTCTAGCACACCACCGATACCCACACCGCCTGATAGGTGGACGTTTTTGCCGATTTGGGCACAGCTACCCACCGTTGCCCACGTGTCCACCATCGTGCCTTCGTCCACAAACGCCCCGATATTGACATAGCTTGGCATCAAAATCACATTTTTGGCGATGAATGAGCCTTTACGAGCCACCGCAGGGGGAACGACACGCACGCCTGCATTTTTGTAGTCTTCTTCTGTCCAGCCGTTGAATTTAGTATCTACTTTATCATAAAAACCAAGCTCGCCTGTGTTCATGGGTTTGTTGTCATTGATTTTGAATGACAATAGTACGGCTTTTTTGACCCATTGATGAACCACCCATTCGCCGTCAATTTTTTCGGCAACACGAAGTGAGCCATTATCTAAACCTGCAAGCACTTCTTCAACGGCAGAACGCACGTCAGCAGGGCAGTCGCTTGCGCCGAAGTTAGCACGGTTGTCAAAGGCGGTTTCGATGATATTTTGTAAAGACATAACAATTTCCTAATAAAAGTAAAAAACACTTTATTCTAGCACAATTTAAACTGATTTTATTGAGATTTTTGATTGGTTTTATCAATGGTGTGATTTTTTAGCCACGCCAAAACATCCCCATACACCCTATCTTTATCCGTCTCGTGTAGTGGCTCGTGTCTCATGTTGGGATATAGGTGCGTGCAGACGTTTTGTCCTGCACGGATAAGCTCGCTTTGAAGTTCATCAATGTCCTGCCCCATGCGTCCGACTGGGTCGTCTTTGCCACTGACGAGCAAAATGCGAAAATCTGTGGGCGTGTGGGCGTACCATGCAGGATTGATTGCTTTTTTGATAAGACCTTGCAAGGCGACAAAGCCATTATTACTAAACGCAAATCCACACAAAGGGTCAGCTTCAAAGGTTTTGATGCTGTCGGTGTTTTCGGTCAGCCATGCAAAAGGCGATGCCGAGATGGGTGAGCGGATTTGCGAGAGCAGATAGTGGTTTAGGAGTGTGGCAAAGCGGGTGTTGGGGCGTTTTGGGTTTATGTAATTCATCGCTCCAAGGGCGGTTAGGGCAAAGCGGTTGATGACCCCAAAGCTGTTGCCCGTCCCCATGATAATCGCCCCGTCAAAGCTCGTGGCGTGGTGGGTCAGCACCGTCCGCACGATAAATGACCCCATAGAATGCCCCATGATATAGTGGGGGATGGGTCGGTCGGTCAGCGTGCGTGCCTTGTCTTTTAGTTTATCCGCCATAATAACCACGTCTTTGCACAGGGCTTGGATGGGGTGTTTTTCGTCAATAAAACCAAGCTCGTATTTGTCCTTAACTGTCTGCCCATGCCCAAGCTGGTCGTAAGTCGCCACCAGCACGCCATTATCCGCTAGAAACTGTGCAAACTTAGCATAACGCCCACTATGCTCACTCATTCCGTGTACGATAAGCAAAGTTGCCACAATCTCGCCTGTGGGTTCAAAAAACGAGTGGTGCAGGCGGTGAATGCCGTTTGATGAAAGAATGGTCTGAGTCATAATGGTATACGGTTGTTAATTTTTGCCATTATATGCAATTTTAGGCATAATGCCAAGTCAATGACACAATTTTGGTATTGTCGAAACTGGCGAACTTGCTAGAGTTAGGCGGTTAGCCCTAATTAGAAAATTTTGATGCCTTTGTCAGCAATGGTGAAGCTGAGTAGAGGGTTATCCGCTGTTAGGCTAAACGCTTGACGTAGGCTGGTTTGGGTGTTTGCCGTTTCGGAGAGGGTGGCACTCTTCGTGCGGCTGTTGAAACGGATGTCGCCTGTGGTGAGCCAGTTGTCAAGGTTGCTCTTGTGGTTGGCGGTGTCTATGCTTTGGCTTGTAGCACTTGTACGCCTGTTTGGGTAACTTGTTCACTGGCGTTACGCTTTAGCCATAGAGCATGATTATCTGCAACTTCAAAATTGTATACTGTAGAAAGTAAAGTATCTGTTGATGGAATAATCTCACCATATTCGCTGTCAGTAAATGGACTTTTAGTCATAAGACCATTATTTAAAGATTCTCTATCTCCGATATTTTCTGCATATTTAAAGAAGCTATAATCTGGATTATCCTGAGAATGTGTATAGTTTATATCGTCTAAATATTCCCTGACATCTAAATAGGTATCAAAAGACAGTTTAGCGAATATCTTAGGAACATTAGTTTGATAGATAGGGTTGGCTAAAATAACATACGCAGAATACTCTTTATCCTTCATTTCAAGTAACTGACCTTGCTTTAAAGCATCAAGGCGCGTCCAACCCACTCCTTTCACCCAAAAAGGATGATTAGGAGTAGCATTAATACCTGATACTTTCCCTTTACGACTCATATTTAGAATGTCAAAATCAGACAAGCTGTTTGCCTTAACAGATTTTTTGACAAGACAGTATTTTAAATTCCAAATCTCTTTATTATGATGAACTACTGTACGCACAACAGGCTTAAACTCTTGCTCACCTATCCCACTTTCGTGTTTAGATAAGACCATATCACCGACTTGGATGTCTTCAATACGCTTTAACCCTTTATCTGTTAGAAACAGTCGCGTTATTTACAGTATTAAGGTAAAATACTGCAAATGAACATACACAAAAACACAAGACTGCTTCCCCACCATAG
>NZ_AUGF01000085.1 GCF_000426885.1 Moraxella caprae DSM 19149
TCCATTTTCCATTTTCCATTTTCCATTTTCCATTTTCCATTTTCCATTTTCCATTTTCCATTTTCCATTTTCCATTTTCCATTTTCCATTTTCCAAAAGATTGTCAGCCGATTTTATATTTTGTCAAGTATTTTTATGATTATCAATGGGTTAGGGTTTGGGATTAACTCATTGACTATTTTTGATAAATGATTTATATTAACCAAAAATCCACATAAGGACACCTGATGAACGTACAGCCTTGGCATTGGTTGGTTTTTGGTCTGATTTTGATGATATTAGAGATGTTTGTGCCGACCTTTTTTCTGCTATGGTTCGGGGCGTCTGCTGTTGTTACGGCAGTGCTTGCGTGGGCGTTTGGCTTGGGCTTTGGGGCGGGGGTCATCTTGTGGCTTGTGCTGTCGGTCATCTCGTGCGTGGCATGGTTTAAACTTATCCAGCCCAACATCAAAACTCGCACGACCGCAGGGCTTGGGGGCAGTGTCATCATCGGCGAGATAGGCATGCTGACCCACGATCCAAGTGCCGACAAGCTCGGCAAAGTGCGGTTTAGCGTGCCAAAAGTCGGCTCTGATGAATGGCTGTGCCGTGGGGCAGATGGCGAAGTGTTGCAGGCAGGCGATAGGGTCGTGGTGGTGCAGATACTGGGTAATGAGTTGGTGGTTCGGCGTAAATAATGCCATTGGATTGCTATTTATTGCCAATTCATCATATTAGATAGATTGGTAGAGGGTAATCACTTTTGCCCTGTATTTCAAATTTAGATAATTTTAGATAACTGTTAGATGGGGGCTTATTATGGAAGTTTTATTTGTCTTGGTGGCGTTTGTCGTCTTTACCGTTTTTAAGGGTGTCAGACTCGTACCACAAGGCTATAAATGGGTGGTTCAGCGACTGGGAAAATATCACCAGACCTTAGAACCGGGCTTGAATTTTATCATTCCCTTTATCGATACGGTCGCCTATAAAATCACGACCAAAGACATCGTGCTTGACATTCCCAGTCAAGAAGTCATCACCCGAGACAACGTGGTCATCATCGCCAATGCGGTGGCGTACATTAACATCATTCAGCCAGAATATGCGGTGTACGGTATTGAAGACTATGAATACGGCATTCGCAATCTGGTGCAAACGTCTTTGCGTTCTATCGTGGGCGAGATGGATTTGGACAGTGCGTTATCAAGCCGAGACCAAATCAAAACCCAGCTCAAACACGCCATTTCAGACGACATCGCCGACTGGGGCATTACCCTAAAAACGGTGGAAATCCAAGACATCAAACCGTCCCACACCATGCAACTGGCGATGGAAGAGCAAGCGGCCGCCGAACGCCAACGCCGAGCCATGGTAACACGAGCGGACGGGCAAAAACAGGCGGCCATTTTGGAGGCGGACGGACGATTGGAAGCGTCTCGCCGTGATGCCGAAGCTCAAGTAGTGCTTGCCAAAGGTTCCGAAGAATCCATTCGTCTTATCTCATCGGCGATGGACGGCAAAGAAATGCCTGTTGTGTACTTGCTTGGCGAGCAGTACATCAAAGCGATGAACGACATGGCACAGTCCGACAATGCCAAAACCGTTATCTTGCCTGCCGATATTCTAAACACGGTCAAAGGATTGGTGGGCGATAAGTTAAAGGGTTGATTTTATAACCATTTAACTTCAAAACGCACCAATTTAAAAGGTGCGTGGTATGCACCTTACCATACTACCAAAATAAAAAGCGGTGATAATGATCGCTTTTTTACAGATAAAGTTTTGAAAGGTGGATAAAAACCAGATAAAAGGCGTATGATACACCCATAAATTATCTTTAAATTATCTAAATTATCAATCAAGCTCATCAAGCCACGCCATTTGAATGGCTTCTAATATCGCTTCGTTGGATTTGTCAGGTTCGCCCACAAAGTCGTCAAGCTCGCACACATAGCGGTGCAAGTCGGTAAAGCGAATATATTGTACGTCTACATCGGGGTGCTTTTCGGCAAGGGCAATGGCGATGTCTAAGCTGTCGTGCCAGTTGAGTTTCATAAAAAACCTTTTTAAATACAAATTCACGCAAATTTTAGCAAAAAATTTAAATCAATGCTATAATAATCGCCATTTTTATTTATCATTGTTAAATTATGAGCGTACAGACCCACACCCCCAATCCCAACCAAAATCAAAGCCAAAATCAACGCAAAGGCAAACCACAAATCGCCAAAGCCGACCCCACCAATCCGCACCTAACGCCGATTGACCGTGAGATTTTGACCCCGCCAAACGGACACAAAAAAGTGCTACTACACTCATGCTGCGCCCCTTGCTCAGGCGAGGTCATGGAGGCGATGCTTGCCAGTGGCATTGAATTTACCATTTATTTTTATAATCCCAACATTCACCCCAAAAAAGAATACGAGATTCGCAAAAACGAGAACATCGCTTTTGCCCAAAAGCACGGCATACCGTTCATTGATGCTGATTATGACATGGATAATTGGTTCGCTCGTGCCAAAGGCATGGAGCAAGACCCCGAGCGAGGTCGCCGTTGCACCATGTGTTTTGACATGCGATTTGAACGCACCGCCCTATACGCCCATGAGCATGGCTTTCCTGTGATGACAAGCTCGCTTGGCATTAGTCGCTGGAAAAACATGGCTCAAATCAACGACTGCGGACATCGTGCCGTTGCCCCTTATGATGGCTTGGATTATTGGGATTTTAACTGGCGTAAAGGCGGTGGCAGTAGCCGTATGATTGAGATTAGCAAGCGTGAGCATTTTTATCAACAAGAATACTGTGGCTGTGCTTATTCGCTCCGTGATACCAATAATTTTCGCCGTAGCCAAGGGCGTGAACCCATTAAAATCGGTGTGAAATATTATGGCGATGATGAGTAAATAGGCCATTAAGACCAAAAGACCGTTTGATGACGGTCTTTTTGTGTCTTTTTGTTTACATCACTTACATAAATTTCTTATTTATAAAACTTATTAATAATTCAACTACATAAAATTATTTTAACTGATGAATGTCGTGTTATGATGAATTAAATTTGGCAGTGGTTCAAAAAGTATGCTGTAACAAAAACTAAAAAGACAACTTAACCAAACAGTGGTAATTTACGGTTATGAAGACGACAATTACCATTA
>NZ_AUGF01000086.1 GCF_000426885.1 Moraxella caprae DSM 19149
GTTCGTGGTGAGCTTGTCGAACCATAACGGTTTTCCGCCACCCCTCAACAAGCTCGGGGCGAACGGAAAGCCTAGTTTTGCAGGAAGTCTAATAAGTATAATTTAAATAATATGATTAAAATAAAGTGCAAGATAACTATATAAATGCAAAATTATCATCAAATGCCACTTATAGAGTGTAGACTTATAGTAATCAAAAAAAGATAATGTAAAAATGAACACATTGAAAATTTTTGGCAAAAATATCAAAAATATTCGTCACTCAAAACAACTTTCTCAAGAAGGTTTAGCTGAAAAAGCGGGGTTGCATAGAACCTACATTGGCTCAGTAGAAAGAGGGGAAAGGAATGTGAGTTTGATTAATATTGTCCAGATTGCTAAAGCCCTAGAGGTGTCCCCATCCGTTTTAATGGAAAATTTAGAATTGGAGTATTCTTATGTCTCCCTATGCAAACCAACCAATGAGTAATTGGCCTAATATCACTCAAAATCTCATAGACTCTTATCCTTTGAAACAATCTGAAATATTAGAAATTGCAATCATTGCTTGGCAACAGGTATGGGATACTGTTATTGGCAACCAAATATCTTTGCAAGAATTTGATTTGCCTGCAACAATTGTTGGGTACTTCTTCCAGAAACTTTTTGCCAATGAGCTTGAAAGAAAATACCCAAAACAATGGAGAGGGGAATTGAATAAAAATGATAAAGACTTGGTTTATATTGAAAACTCTCATTTTTCAACAGAAATGAAAACATCTGGACAGATGGGGTATTGCCTATATGGAAATAGAAGTTACAACCAGAGGGTTGACAGAAGTTTAGACACTAAAGACAAATCAGGTTTTTATATTACCCTTAATTTTTATCATAAACGAATGACTTGCCTAAGAATAGGATGGATCGATCAAGATGACTGGATTCCTCAAAGCTCTCAAACAGGTCAGGCGGCAACATTAAAACCAGAAGTGTATCAATACAAAATGCAGGTTATTGGAGGGAGTTACATAAAAGAAACTCCAGTTGCTATGTTAAAAGGTGTTGGAAGTACAACATTATCTCTACTAGAAGAAAATAAAATATTTACTTTTTATGATTTAAAATCATACAATGGTGATAATAAGAAAATTATTAAGCTAAGAGACAATAATTATGAAAACCTAGGTTAAATCAATATTTAATAAAAAAAGCGGTAATATAATATATACCGCTTTATTAAGTTATTTTTGTTATACCTTATTTAGTCTATCTCTTATAATATCTATGTACTCACTCTGTATCTCGAATCCAATAACATAACGATTGTTTTTCAAGGCAACTTCCGCAGTAGTACCTGATCCCATAAATGGATCTAAAATAATATCTCCCATATTACTACTGGCTTTCATCACTCTTTCTATTAATTCTAGTGGAAACTGAGCTGGGTGCTTAGTTCTCTCCTTTGAAGAACGATTAGCTCCAGAAGTAACTTTTTTAATTTGCCAAACATCAGAAGGGTTTTTCCCCAAAGGATTGCACTTTAATATTCCATTTTTCTTCTGGTTAGGGTATTTAACATTTGGATCTCTAACCTCATCTAGATTAAATAAGTAATCATGTGGATTTTTGACATACCATAAAAACTTTTCATTGCGAGGAGAAAACCTTTTTTTGCAAGCAACACCAGCAGAATAATTCCAAACAATTTCCTGTATAAAATAAAAATTAGTACGATTCCATAGCAAATAGGGTATTGGAACAGCCAATCCAACATCATCAACAGCTAAGTAACCAAGATTCAGCCAAAATGCACCACTATTAGTTGTTAAGCGATGTATCTCTCCAATCCATTGTTCACACCATTTTAGGTAAGAATCTAAATCCAAAGGATCTTCATATGATTTACCAATATTGTAAGGAGGTGAGGTTATAGTCAAGTCAATTAAGTTGCTTGATAGCATGCTCATTGCCTTTAAGCAATCCATTTGGTAAATCAAAGCCCCATCTTTTTCAATGGCAGGCTCCCCTAAAATTTTTTTTACATGCTGCAAACGATCAATAGGACTCATAAATACATTTTTCATTTTTTGACTGATGATTATCATAGTCTATTTCCAACGAATAGTCAATATTCTTTCTATATCAATAACACAAGTATTTTAAATTATTGATTTTATTAAATTATTTTTAAAATTAGAAATTTATGTTATCATGTTCAGTAAAAGTTTACTTATCCCCTACTACAATGACCGACCTTCGTAAACTCGACTTAAACTTATTAAAAGCCTTTGTCGTATTATTAGACGAATGCAATGTCAGTCGTTCAGCACAACGCTTATCTGTTACCCAACCTGCGATGAGCGGGATTTTAAATCGCTTGCGGATAAGTTTTAATGACCCCTTATTTGTCCGTGTTCAGCATGGTATGCAACCCACCGACAGGGCGATTGAACTTGGGCATATTGCTCAGCGTGTCTTGCAGGACGTGAATTCCATGCTCGCCCCACCCAAGCTAGAACCTGCCAATTTGTCCATGACCCTGCGGATTGGAGCGACCGATTATGTGCAAGCGATTATTGTTGCTCCCTTAATTTTAAAATTAAGACGGCTTGCTCCCAATGTGCAAGTGGCATTATTACCTGTGCAAGGGCAAAATGTTAAAACTTTATTTGAACAAAATAAAATTGATTTGGCATTTGTCAGTCAAAATAATTTAACGCCCGATATGTACCAACAAAAACTCTATGACGAACGCTATATTTGTGCGATGAGTAAAACGCATCCGATGGCAAATAAAAAATTAACCACAGAGACTTTTTGTGAATTGTCCTTTGCGATGTTTTCTTATAATAGACCTCCTGCAAAACCCTTCCTATGCTAAAATACCCCAATGAACTACGAAGCCTCCACACACCTATCCGACACCAAATTCAAACGCT
>NZ_AUGF01000087.1 GCF_000426885.1 Moraxella caprae DSM 19149
CAACAATCCGCATTATGCACCCACACACCCAATCTACCCACATGATAGGTGTGAAAGTCATCGACTTCAATATTATAAACGGTATCGGTGTGGTTGGGTAGTAGGTATTGGCTTATAACTTCTACTTCTTGATTGTTTCTATCAAGCAGTATCATGCCTTGTTCTAGTAAAGAGGCTTTTAGCCAGCCTGTGTCTTTAATCCAAAATGGGTGTTCGGCTGTGGTTTCTAGGGTCTCTATGTCTCCTTGATGGTTTTTTACCGTTACTTGAAAAATAGGTTGGTCAGGCGTTGCTTTGGTGGCAATGACAGGGCGATAGCCATATTCTAGGGTAATATCATTTCGTGTCCAAATCAGTTCACCACCTGTGAAGGTTTCAATGGCTTTTAAGCCCCTTGATGTTTCAATGAGTGTACCTGCGGTAAAGCAAGAAATACCATTGGTGCAGGTGGCTTTGGCTTGGGTGATTGTGGGTTGGTCGACTTTTTTGGTATTAGCCCCAGAAACCCCTTTACCCCCAAGATTTTTCAAGCTAGCACCAGTCAATTTAACAGCACCCTTACCAACAAGAGTAGCTCCCCCAATCCAATCTTCGGGATAAACTGGGTAAACTTCTCCTGAAACGCTTGTTTTGGATGCTTGATAAGATTTTATCTTTCCATCAAAATAGGCTTTATAATTTGCTTGCGCTTGATTATTTAAGGCACCAGAACCGTCCAAATCGATGCCACCAACAATGCCACCCTGATAATTTGTAGACTTACCAAATAAATTTGCCTGATTCTGCTGATGTGCATTGGCTTTAAAAAGATAAATGTCATTACCTTGAGAATCTTTTTTGGCGGTCTCAATTTTTTGACCTCCATGTTTACTAACAAGAGATTGATATATCCTATCAGCCTCTTGTAAGTTACCAATTAATTTATGGTAACTTTCTGTAGAATATGGTGTCAATGGGCTTTGCAATTCCTTCATATAAGCCAAATAAGATGACAATTCATTATTTGCCTTGGTATCTAATTGACTATAAACCCAAGCATAAAGTATGCTATAAGCTTCATTATCGGTTATACCTTGTTTTTGAGCTAGCTTTTTAGCCTCTGCTTTTAATATATCAATTTCCTGCTTATGCAACTGCCGATTATTCACATCCGTATTCACCGCCATTACAGTGCTTGAAGTATCTACACCTGCTGATTGGGTAGCAGTTGCAATGGCAAGGCTTGTGATTAGACTTGTGGCATTTTGTGCAGTATCTTCTGAAATGCCAGCTTTTACCAGTTGTTCAGTTACTTGTTCTGACAGCTTATCGATTATTGGTGCTGAGGCAGCAATACCGCCTGTAGTAACAGCTCCTTCAATCGTTCCAGTACCGATTGCACCCACAGCCGTGTGCAGAGCAACACGATAAACACCACCCTCTGCCCACTTTTGTTGCTCCGTTATTTTCTCTTCAGGGGTTAGATTTGGATCGCTTGCAATGCGTTTGATTTGATCTTTACTGAACTCCGCCGCTGCCTTTGGAGCTTCCCTCCCAAACTCTGTGGTAATGACTGTTTGAGCATTTAACTCTTTAAGTGTTTGCTCTTTGTTAAAATCATTAAGGCTGGAGCATATTACCAACAGAGAATCCATAGTTATGCCTAATTTTTATCAACATGCAATCTCCTACAAATACTGTCTTGCTCCCAAGATAGTGAAAAATAAAAATATTTCTTACTATTATTTTCACTATCCACCCCCAATTCAGCCTTCACCTGATCCAAACAATAAATTTTATTATGTTCTATTTCTATAAAATTTAATGCCTTCATATTATGAATAAAAACAGGCATATAATCCAAATTATCATACTTCTTTCTTATAGAAATAACACCAAACCACCCCCCTTTATTGATAAACCAATCATTTTTATAGCTCTGTTTTTTCTCTGTAATTAAATCAAATAATTGATGCAAATATTCATCAGATGGTCTTTCCACATACTTAACATCAAAAAGTTTAGGATTGTCTTTTTTATATGTATATGTTTTTATATTCAACACAACAATCATTGCAATTACTATCAATATAAATATATTTTTAAATAAATTTTTCATTTTATTTTCAATAGCTCGTCAATGTTTTCTTTTGTTAATACAATATTTGTTTTAACCATTTTACCTCCAGTTAAACCGAACTGTGGCGTTCCAACCCCGTAGGTATAAATTGTTTTTGCATCTTTACCTGCGGTTCTAATACCTCCGACACACACTCCCTTGCAAGCCTGTATTCCAAGTGAAGTGCCTTGTATAGCATCGTTTACATCTCTAGCGGTCATTTTACCACCTTTGATACTACCAAAATTAATAGACATGCCAAACCCAACTGATTTTGATATTTTTCCAGATGGATTTACTTTAATAGCATTTTCTAATTCTTGTATACTTTTTGGGCTCAGGGTAATTCCTATATCAGAATAATTACTTACCCAAACTTCACCACTTTTGTTATTTACAATAGCAGTATAGCCAGCCATTCCTCCAGATAAGCTAACAATAGTCATGTCATTGTAATAGTTGTGTACATCCGAAATTGTTGTCGCAAGACTTTGAAATGCATTAAATCTACCTTGGGTGTATTGCAGGTTATTTATACAGTTTTGTATATTTCCGCTTTGATTTGCACAATAATCCGCTAATGATGCTTGACTTTGTGCATATTCTTTACCACCACCTACTGCATAAGCCCAATTCTCTCCGCCCCAGTTATTATTCTCCACCCCCGCTTTCCCCACCTCAGAAGCACTCACCGCACTGCTGACATCACCTGTTGTGCCATAAGTAGTCGCTGTACTGGCTAGGGTAATGACACTGGTAACCGTATCTTTTTGTTCTTGGGTG
>NZ_AUGF01000088.1 GCF_000426885.1 Moraxella caprae DSM 19149
CCCCGAGCTTGTTGAGGGGTGGCGGAAAACCGTTATGGTTCGACAAGCTCACCACGAACGGTTTTCCTTATTTTGGGTTTTGCAGGAAGTCTATTATTTCAAATGATACCTACCCATTAAAATAATCAATTTTCCCTAATATCCCAAACACGCTATAATACCCCCACTTTCATCACTTAGGACTACTCAAATGGCAAAAATCCGCAACCTTTTTACCCCCTTTTCCCTTAAAAACCTTGAACTCAAAAATCGCATTGTAATGCCCCCAATGTGCCAATATTCTGCCACAGACGGTGTGCCAAACGACTGGCATTTGGTGCATTACACCAGCCGAGCCATTGGTGGCGTGGGCCTCATTATCGTGGAGATGACCAATGTCGCCCCCAACGGTCGCATTAGCCCAAACTGCTTGGGGCTGTGGAATGATACGCAAAAAGACGTATTCAAAAAAATCGTGGACAGCGTACACGCACACGGGGCGAAAATTGCCGTGCAAATCGCCCACGCAGGTCGTAAAGCCCAAGATGAGCCGAATGCCGTTGCCCCGTCCGCCATTCATTATGGCGAGCTCGATTATGCTGGGCAAAATCTCATCACGCCAAAAGAGCTGACCACCGATGAAGTCAAAGAGTTGGTTGGGGCGTTTGCCAATTCGGTCAAAAGAGCGGTGGAGGCTGGTTTTGATGCGATTGAATTGCACGCGGCTCACGGTTATTTGATTCATCAATTTTATTCGCCAAAATCCAATACTCGCACCGATGAATACGGTCAAGATAAAGCCTTGTTTGGCGTGGAAGTGATTGCTGCCGCCAAAGCGGTAATGCCTGCCGATATGCCCTTAATCGTGCGAATTTCCGCCCAAGAATATGGCAAAGATGGTTTTGACAGCGATTATGGCGTAGAGATTGCCAAACGATTTTCTGACGTAGGGGCGGATATGTTTGATGTGAGCGGTGGTGGCGATGGCGTACTCGTTAAGGGCAATCACCCTGAATTTTATGCAGGCTATCAGGTGGATTTGGCTAGGAAAGTCAAACAAGCGACAGGCAAGCCTGTGATTGCGGTGGGTATGCTGGACAATGTGGCGGTGGCTGACCATATTTTGGGCGTGGGCGATGCCGATTTGGTGGCGGTGGGGCGTGGGCTTTTGCGAGACCCCTATTGGGTGCTGAACGCCCAATATCAGCAAAATGGGGCGGACAGCAGTGAGGTGCAGTTTGTGCCGAGACAGTATGTGAGGGGGTTTGCTTAATCAATGAGCCATTTTTAATCATCGAGCCGTTGTCAAATTGACTTTGGACAACGGTTTTTTATTTTTTTATAACTCCATTTCACTCATAAAGCTCAGTATACCCAAATGCAATACATGATTTTTATTTTCAAGAACACAATAATCTGATATACTTATTTGGGTAGTAGGTGTGTTACTTCTCGATACTTAGTGTGTGATTTAAAAAATTATGTATAGCTGTAGGGCATGGTATGGACAATAAGTTTTCACAATTTTTCAATAAATATGGTTTTGTAGAGCTGATTCATAGATCGTATTCAGAATCAACCTTTTTGCAAAGCAGAAGAATTAGTTCTTTGGGTAAGGCTGTAATTGAGTTTTCAGCAATATACCATGTTTGTGCTAAAAATAATTTAATAGATGATAAGGATTTGACAAACGCATGTAAATCACTAAGAAATTACCTTTACGAATTAATTTATCAAAACTTTCCTTTAAATGAAAGCTTCTTAAGAATAAAAGTCGGCAATGGGCTAACAAAAGACGAAATCAGCACCGATAGATTTGTATTGGAGGCTTTCAATTTATATATTGGCAATATAGCTGTTTCAAATAGCTTTCAGGAAGTTCTTAAGGATATTTGCTCGCTTTTTCCTCAGCAAATATCCTTAGGGAGTGGAGAGGATCCCAAGACAACTTTACAGGAATTTTTGCAGAAAAGAAAAATGCTACCGCCCACATATTTAACAGATGATGGTCAAAAAGTCGATGGCACAACCTATAAATATACCACATATTTAAATATTAGTGATATGAATATCAAAGTGGTAGGAATGGGTAGTAGTAAAAAGAAATCACAAAAAGATGCTGCCAGTAAAGCATGTGAAAGGCTAAATTTAAGCAATAGAAAGGCATATATTTCATTATCAAAAATAAGTTTTGACTTCATAAGTAATGACAGAGGACTTAAGAAAAAACATATCAACCCCTATTTTTATGAAATTTTTGATTTTGATGCTGATTGTGATATTTTGCCCGCATTCATACACCAACGGATGAAATCAAATGGATTGAGGTCTCATCGAAGATTTGCAATGTTAGGAGCAGATTTGTTGCAGGTATTCAAAGTTTTCGCTCTGTATAAAAATGACAGTCTAAATGTTGATGAGCAAGATAGACTAAATTCAATTTATAGTTATGATTTCTTTTTAAAACAAATTAAGAAAGATGGCTTTTTTAGGATTGAAACTTTCCCTTATTATGATAAAGGAGGTGAGTATCAGCATGATGCTTATAATATCGATTGTATACAAGCCCTATATGGTTTAAGTTTTATTTTTTACCTTGAAAAATATCCAAGTCAAACCATTTCTGAATTGGTTACGGCAATAAGAGCTTTCGAATGGTTTTGGAGGATGTTGGAAAGATCTGAGTCTGAACTAGATGGCTCTACTTATGTTGTAAAAAAATTACTAGACCTCCTGCAAAACCCTTCCTATGCTAAAATACCTCAATGAACTATGAAGCCTCCACACACCTATCCGACACCAAATTCAAACGCTTAGTTGGCATTGAACGCAGGGTTTTTAA
>NZ_AUGF01000089.1 GCF_000426885.1 Moraxella caprae DSM 19149
ACTACAGATAAAGGATTAAAGCGTATCGAAGATATCCAAGTCGGTGATATGGTATTATCTAAACATGAAAGTGGTATAGGCAAACAAGAGTTTAAACCCGTTGTAAAAACTATCGTACATCATAATAAACCAATATTTGAACTGACATATGCAATTGTCAAAAACTCTACTAAAGCTTATGGCTTAAGTGATACATCTATCCTAAATCTTAGTAGGAAAGGCAAGGTCTTTGGAGTAAAAGCAACACCGAACCATCCATTCTGGGTAAAAGGACAAGGGTGGACTAACCTTGAAGACTTGAAGAAAGGGCAATTATTGGAAATGAAGGAGGAAGGATATCAAGCCTATGTCATCTTATCGTGTCCTGAATACCAAACCAACCATGCTGATGTAAAAGCATCATTGGGATTTACCAGTGTTACTCATTTAGACCAGTTTGCTGATAAAAATAAAAAATCACAATATACATTTCAAGTCTATAGTGAAAATGGTGATTGTACTGAATTGTTAGATGGACGAAGTAGCTACAGTCCAGTTCATATTGAAGGTAAAGGTGAAATTTATGTTACAGACAATCCACGACGGGATACGGTGTATAATTTTGAAGTAGCAGATAACCACACTTATTATATCTTTGATGAGCTATGGGTATACAATGATAATTGCCCGACACCTACGAATGCAGACGTAAAAAGAAGACAAGATAATGGAACTCTGCCAATCCAAAACGTGCGAATTTTTATGCGAGCAGTAACTGAAAATGGAGCTTGTTTCCCAGCAGGTACTTTAGTGCATACTGATAAAGGGTTAGTTCCAATTCAGGACATTAAGGTTGGTGATATGGTGTTATCTCGTCCTGAATGGGGTGGTAGAGATGCTCCAACTGAGTATAAACGTGTTGTAAGAGCTTTTTGTTCAGGCGAGGAAGAAATTGTAAGAGTAAGCTGTCAAAAAAATAGTGAATATGGAGACCCAGATGCTCTACGTTATTTTGAATTCATAACTCCTAACCACCCTATTTGGGATGAGACATTAAATGATTGGATTCCTGCTTCTAATATTGAAATAGGTACATTGTTATCTAGCATAGAAAACGAAGATAATCCAAGAGTTTTAGAAGTTGATATGGTTTGGGATAGTTATACCAAAGGTATAGGAATTACTTATCCCATCTATAGTGACGAAAGCGAAGTCGATTTTATGGTAGCTTTTAATAATCAAGGGTATAAAGTTCACTCTGATAAATTCATATCAGACTATTATAGACTTCCTGCAAAACTAGGTTTTCCGTTCGCCCCGAGCTTGTTGAGGGGTAGCGGAAAACCGTTATGATTCGACAAGCTCACCACGAACGGTTTTCCTTATTTTTGGGTTTTGCAGGAAGTCTTATATATCAGATGCTCAAAATATTAAGCTTAATTTAGAATACTCAAAGGAAGTTTTCAAGAACTATGAGAATAAATCATGGGCAGGAAATCGTAAACCTATTAAAGTACCAGTATATAATTTGGAAGTTGAAAGTTTTCATACTTACTTTGTAGGCGAAGACGGCTTATGGGTTCACGATGTGAATGTTATCTTAAAACTAAAAAATGATAGTCCCTTACGGACATATAAGGAGTGAGAAAGAGTGTTAGCCACAGACAAAGATAAACCACTATCAGGTAAAGCATTAAATCAAAAACTTTATGATGAGGCTTTTGATGTTAATGAATTAAAGCTAGAAACTAAACATAACGCTTGTTTTGTAGCGGGTACACTTGTTCATACGGATAAAGGTTTAGTGCCTATTCAAGACATTAAAGTCGGAGATATGGTGTTATCACGAGATGAGTTTAATCCACAAGGTGATTTACAATATAAACCAGTATTAAGTACCTTTAAATCTCAGCAGAAAGAAAGAATTTATAAGGTCGAATATCCAACTAATGATGGCATGGAATATATTTTCTGTAACGCACTTCACCCATTTTGGTCTGCCTATGATCCTAGTGGAAAAACAGGAAAGTGGGAAGCCGCAGAGGACTTGTCTGGGACATTCTTAGTTAATTTATCAGGTGAAACTTTTGGGCTAGATAATGTGCCATTTATGCCCGTCCGTACATTACCAAATTATCCTGAAGGCTGTGCATATGTGCAGTTTGTTGAAGACCCAGATTTTTGGAAAAATGGTGGTGGACTTATTGAGTTTGTAAAATTTGATTCAAATGGTTACCAATTTATCAGTTTAGCCGATAATGAAGAAGCCTTTGATGAAGAAATTAAAACCTTAAATCGCAAAACTTTAGATGCGAAGTTACGGTTGACGCCCAAAGCCAATTTTCTAGTGGATAAAGAACTATACAAAACCCTAAACGTAAGGCTGGGTCAGGATATAAACGTAAATACGCATACTGCTCAAAAATTCATTGAAGCAATGAATAAGCCATTGATATTTGAGGGTAAAATTGTAAAAGAAAATAGTATCGGAGATGAAGAACTATATAGAAAAGCATTAAAAAATATTGAAACCTATGGAGATGCAACAGGTTTAACAGAGATGAGCTTACATGAAGCCATGATAAGTTTTGATATGCCTGCACCAAACCCTTATGAGGATTTTGTCTATAATCTTGAAGTTGATGGAAATCATACTTATTTTGTTGGTCATGATGGCATTTGGGTGCACAATGCCTGCCCAAAATTTACCTTTGAGGATGTGAAGCCTTATAACAAAAATGTACCCGTACCTAAGTCTCATTCTGAGATTTCCAA
>NZ_AUGF01000090.1 GCF_000426885.1 Moraxella caprae DSM 19149
TAACTTCTACTTCTTGATTGTTTCTATCAAGCAGTATCATGCCTTGTTCTAGCAAGGACGCTTTTAGCCAGCCTGTGTCTTTAATCCAAAATGGGGACAGTAATCTTGATTAATTATATACTATACTTTTTCATAAACTCAAATTCATCTTGATAGTTTTCTAAAGGTGTCATCTCTAACCATTCTTTGGGAATGTAATCACTTTCAATTTGAATTTGATAACCATGATACCATGCTAGTTTAGTATAAAGTGTTGCAGGTGTATCCAATAAATCTTTTGTATAACCGCTTTCTAAATCCATGCGTTGTCTGCGATTAAAAGTTTTGGTTTCTAAAAGTTGGGAAATAGCATTTATCATACCATCAATATCCCCTTGAGAAAGAGACAAGTAAAAAGTGTGGTCAATTAAGTAGTTCTTGCCACGACCCGATGTCGGTGGATCTGCTAACACTTTCTCACAACGCTCTTGTAAAAGTTTCCAGTCTCCACGCAATGCAATAAAAAATTGTTTGGTAAAAAATTGCTCTGATTTAGGGTTGTCCGCAGATTGACTAAAAATATGATCTAGATTTGAGTACCATTTAATCAGTGGTTTATGATTGGATAATAGAAACCACAACCCTTCAAAAGCTCTTTTTTCATAGGCATATTCTTGACCCAAATAATCATAAGGTGATTGAGACATCACATATTGTAGTTTTGCATAGTTATAAGCATAATTTTTAGTTTCATTAATATCGTGTTTATGGAACCAATTTATAATAAGTTTCATTAATATTAAATCTTGGAATGCTAAAAAACACCATGAAAAATTGTCTTTTACATCAATAATTCCTTGAGTTAAGTTTTTTTTCCTTTCAGGATTATCAATCCAACTTGAATTCCAATAATCTGACACATAAGCCAATCTTAATTGAAATTTCTTCTTATCGAGATTTTTCATTTTCATATTAACTCCAAATTACTTTTTAGGCTTAACTGTAAAAGGTGTAAATAAAACATTACCAGTTTTTTTATCCACACCAATAACAGCTGTTTTTAATTTACCACTATCAAGGGCTTTTTCGATAGCTTTTCTAGCTGCTGAATTTATAGGTAAATTTGGCAGGGTAGCTCTAATAGCATTTTCACTTAATTGAACACCCGCATTGCTTGTCCCTAATTTAGTTGCTCCGCTATTAGCAAGTTGCTTGGAATCTATGATAATAACTGTACCATCTGCGTCTTGAATAACATGGTCAAAACCTTTATTACTACCACCATGATATTTTGCACCTGCTAACTCTTTATAACCACTATCTTTTAGAATTGAACTAGTCAGTTTCTCTGTTTTTTCGCCACCTTTATCACCTTTCATGATTTCATCAACCATTTTTTGTTGCTGTGGAGAAAGTTTACTTTTTTCTACTAAACCACCATGAGTATCCATGAGTTTTCCACTAATTCTACCTGATGGGGTTGCACTTGCAGGTGATAAAGTTTTTGTTTTTTCAATAACTTGATTAACTTCACAACAATCCGCATTATGCACCCACACACCCAATCTACCCACATGATAGGTGTGAAAGTCATCTACTTCAATGTTGTAGACGGTATCGGTGTGGTTTGGAATTGACTATTAGATGATATATTATAAATTAGCTTATTTCCCAATACTTCACTCCCTCGTTATTGCAAAAATTCCTCAAAAAAGATTCAAAATTCTCATCTAAAAAATACCAGTCTTTTCTCTCATCAAGTGGTAGTAATATTATAATATCTCCGTAATCATCAGAGTTTTTATCACATCTCAACACCACTAAATCACTATCCCCCAAAAACTCACCAATAATTAAATCTGTCGGCAATAAATCTTGGCTTAAATAGCTGTTTCTCCATTCCAAATTTTTTTCATAAACAACATCCGTTCCATACAAATCCATTCCAGCCTGACCATAAGCCTTATCATAGAACAATTTTGCACCATTGGTCTCTTTAATAAAATCCAAAAAATTCGGTGGTATATTTACAATACCCAATTTAGAAACAGATTTCATTAAATCAATTTCCAAGCCTTCGTTACCAAACACGCACAATAATTCAAAAGAATCATTACAATATTGAGGCTTTTTCGAAAGTGACCAATCTTTCTTTAATGTTAGAATTAATTCTTTCATTTTACACCCCTCCAAAAGTTATTAAATTCTTTTTGATGAGTCTTTCTTTGTACTGGAACTAGATTCCAAAAATCATTTGTTCCACCATATTCTCTGGGTTTAATGTGATGTATATCATATTCTGCCCACCCACCTCTTGGTTCTGGATAGCCCTTGTCATGCCATGTTTTAATAAATTTGTATCTTTCTTGATTATCCCATATAACACGACTCTCCTTGGGTACGATTTGTAAAGTTTCGTTCGGAAACGGAATAGGACGACCCGTTCTAGGATCTGGAATGTTCGGATAAAAGTCCCCAGCTTTATTTATAATATTTCCTGATACAACCCTAGCCCCACAACAATCCGCATTATGCACCCACACACCCAATCTACCCACATGATAGGTGTGAAAGTCATCGACTTCAATATTATAAACGGTATCGGTG
>NZ_AUGF01000091.1 GCF_000426885.1 Moraxella caprae DSM 19149
AAGCTGTAAATGATGAACAAATGTCTGTGGCAGTGTTTACAAAAATAGTTTTGTTTGCCATGGCTTTTTATGCCATTTTTCTTTATACTAACCGACAGGCAACTTGGGCAAGTCATGGTAATTTGTATCTTCATAACCGTAAATTACCAATTTTTGTTCAAGTTGTTTATTTAGTTTTTGTTACAGCATACTTTTTGGACGAGTGCCCAAAATTCAAGCGACTTATCAGCCCATATTATCAAAATGCACAAAATATCCCCAAATATTATCATTCTGTATCATACAAAAACATTTTGTGCTAAAATTTGCCACAAATCGTCAAAATGATAGCTGAGTAATTATTAATGACTTCAATACACCCACAAATCATCATCCAAACCACAGACCCACAGGATATGCTGGGTGTGCTGTGGCTATCTTATCATTTTGGCATACCCTTATGGATAAAGCCTTATGTGATAAGTCAAATTGGCACCAGCCGTCGCACGCTTACAGAGGGGCATTATACCCAAGAATTCTATCCTGCTCGCACCCGTTTGGGTGATGATGTGGTAGCTCATCTTACCTTTTATCTAAAAAATGAAATACCCAGCCTAGAATTTTTGACAAGACTGTTTGATAAGATGGATGGCAGACTAATCCAAGAATGGGTCAATGACGAGCCAACAGGTCGCTATGCCAGAAGAGCAGCTTTTTTATATGAATGGCTGACAGATGAGCGTTTGGAGTTGCCGTCTGACATTGGCGGTGGCTATGTCGATGTCTTAGATGGCGATAAAGTGGTGGTGGCAAATACCCCCATTAAAGACAGTCGCTGGCGAGTGAATAATAATATCGCAGGTACTAAGGACTTTGCTCCGATGGTGGTCAAAACACCAATGCTATTATCCGCCACCGCCTTTGATGTTAAGCAGCATTTGGCACAGCTTAGGCAGGAGTTTGGCGAGGATTTGTTGGTGCGTGCTTCGGCATGGATTACTTTGCGTGAAAGTCGTGCCAGCTTTACCATTGAGGGAGAGGGCGGTCAAGAAAGTCGCATTGAGCGATTTGCCAGAGTGATGGCAGAACAAATCGGACAAGGCGAAATTGTTTTGTCAGGTGAGAGGCTGGCTGCACTTCAACAGGAAATTATTGGCAAAAGCCTTAGTATTAAACATTTTGGGCTAAGACAGTCGCCTGTATTTGTGGGCGAGAGCAATTATCGCCACGCCAAAGAGATTGTGCATTATATCGCTCCACCCTGCCAAGAAGTGCCATCAAAGCTAGAAGGGCTTAACGCATTTTTTGAAAGTACAAAGGGGCAATCTGCCTTGATGAGAAGTGCGGTGATCGCCTTTGGTTTTGTCTATATACACCCCTTAGCAGACGGCAACGGACGCATTCATCGTTTTTTGATGAATGATGTATTAAGGCGAGATGGGCAGACTGATGACCCTGTGATTTTACCCATCTCCAAAGCCATCATTGACAGTCCTACCGCCGAGCGTGCCTATGACGCCATCTTGGATACCATCTCCAAGCCCTTAATGCAAAGCGTGCAGGATAATTACCACTTTGCCAGTAAGCCTACTACTTATTCAGACGGGATTAAAAGCAATCTTGTGGTACAGGCGGACAAAAACACACAAAGTCTGTGGCGGTATATGGACTTGACTGCCCACGCATTGTATTTATCAGAGCTTATAAGGCAGGTCATTAGTGTAGATATGGCAGAAGAATCCGCTTATCTTAGAGCCTATGATAAGACACGCCAAGCGATTAAAGAAGTCATCGATATGAGCAACCAAGATGCCGACCGTATCATCAGAAGTATCATTGATAATAAAGGCATTAGAAGTAATAAATTGGTCAAAGAATACGAACTTTTGGGCGATGATGAGCTGTGGGAGCGGTTGGTAGGGGTGGTTAATGGAATGCTTGGTGTTTAAAAATAAAAACACCGCATCTGATGGTTTAGGTCAAAATGCGGTGTCTGTCAACAGTAAGCGTACAATAGGGTGTTGCTTTTGGGCGATTGAAAGGGCTGGGCTTGCTTAAACTCATCTATGGAGTTGGGAGTGACCTTAAACTAAGTAAGGTGTCCAAAATTACAATTCAATCCACTTACCAAAGTACTGATCGTATACTAACCGATATACTGATGATTTTCAATAGATTTTTGAAAATTTATTCATTTTACCAGTCGGTCTAGGTAGTAGGCAATGATGATTTGATAACTTTGGCAAATCGTAGCAGATAGGCGGATAAAGACACCAAAAAGACAGAAGGTAATTCTCTACCAAATTTAATAAAAAGTAAAAGAAATTAGCAATAGACATCCTGCAAAACTACCCAATCCACCCAAACACCAATTTCACTCTAAGTTCAAACCTTATTAATGACTTTCGGTAAGTGGTAGAAAACATTTTAAAGGCCTTAAACTTGACAAAAATGTGTTCTATCTTAACTCGTGTTTTGGATAAAAGTGTATTGTAGTCTTTGGCTTCTTGTACAAGTGGATATTTCTTAGTTTGTTTTAGT
>NZ_AUGF01000092.1 GCF_000426885.1 Moraxella caprae DSM 19149
TCTTGCAAAGCAAAATTTTTCACCCTTGATGAAATTTCCTTAACCCCCGCAAAGCCTTTATTTTCGGGGTTGGCGTGTAATTTCGTATATATACCAAGAGACCCCCCTCGCTCCACTCGTCCGCCTCCGTTGTCCTCGTGTCGCTGGTGGGGGTTTTTGTGGTAAACAGGGGAAAATTTAGAATTGACATAACTGTCAAACATGGTAGAATATCCTTGTTGTTTTGAATACCTAAAAACCCTGTAGGTTTGCCGACCGTAGCAGGGTTTTTTATTAGGTTTATTTACTAAACATAAGATAAGGCGGTTTCGTTGGTAGCGGTGTCGCCTTTTTCTTTGTCTAATAGAAAAGAAATATTCTCAAAAGTATTAAGAACTAACTCACGATATTCACTTAATGTAATATCTGGTTGTTTTTCTAAGACAATATCGGAAAACAAAGAATAAACACCCAGTTCATTAGGATTATCAACAATACGACTAAAAAACAAAGCCTCATAACCAGTTAAATTCATGATGCCCCCATAAGTTGCGGTTTAACACCTTTTGGCACAAAATACACAATCGTATTTTTCTCAGGTGCAAAAGCACCAATCTGCACAGTAATATCTTTATTTTGTAAGCCAGACCAGTCAGAAATATTAGGCACTGTCAAATCTAACAAATCAAACTTAGTATCACCGTTTTGCAACAACACCGAACCCATAAGTTGCACCTTATGGCGTTCGGCATAGTCTTTACCGTCTTTATCTGTACCACCTTCAACGGTGAACAGATTAATCACTTTTCCTGCTAGTTGTAGCATGGCTATCTCCATCTAAGGGTTTTGAAATTTCCCTAATTGCATGAGACACAGTATCGTTATAATCAGCAACGGCATTCAAAAACATACTTTGAGCTTGCGAAAAAGTCAGCTCTTTAGATTTAACCATTTCTAAAGCGTCAATAGTATCCTTAACAATGGGTAAAATTTCTTCAAGATAATCACGAATTAACGTAGCCTTTGGTGTACCAGTCAATTCCGAAAATCTATCAAAAACGTCATTCGTTTCTTGATTAAGTGTAAGAGCGACACGATGCCCTTTGCCTTTAGGTCTAGCCATTTTAATACCTTTTTTTAAAAAACGCAACTGGAAACCAACACGTTAATGCCTTTCTTGAACATTATGGCAAGATACCACATAAAACCCCCATGTCAAGGTAGTACAAAAGTCTCCAGCCTTGACATGGGGGTTTTATGTGGGTTGGTTAGCCATGTTCAAGAAAGCCATACCACGCTTAACACACGACATCAGCATTTACCCATTTTTTCCGTTTTTTGCTACACGCAAAAATCCGCAAAAAATGGATAAATGTGAAATACATTGTAATTACATTTGACTTACATAACGCTTAGCCAAACCTAGTACAAAATTATCCAATCTATCACCATTATCCAAATAATCTTGCTCAACCAAATCCAAAACTTCAGCTCTAGCATCATACATCAAAATCAAATGCCAAATTTCTACACTTAAATCACAAATATAATCCGATTTTTTATCAGTATCGGCAACGATTTCAGCATCTGTTTTCTCACAGACACGCAATAAATCCTTAAGACCATTAGACCAATGGAGTTGCTGTTTACCCTTAAAAGCATCAGCAAAATCCCTAAATAAATCAGCGTAAACATCAGAACCATTGGACAATCTAAGCAAATCAAAAGGGGTAAGAGAACCATTTAAACCTTTTTTCAAATGCCCCTTAGTAAGCTCATGCTCTAATCCCCATTTACTAACGTACTTGGCGGCATAAGTACCATCACGAACATCAACACCGTTTTTGATAGTTGGTGGCGGTAACCCAACCTTAACGCTTACATCTTGCCACTCAACAGCCAAAAACGACTGCAAAGCCTGCATATTAATTTCACGGCTAAAGAAAAAAATCATGTGATAATGCGGATGCCAACCGCTATCACCATAGGTTACTTCAGTGGCAACAATACGACCAACATAGCCCAAATTTTTAAGCATCTCATTAACTTTTCTTTTCTGCCAAAACTTAACGAATGCTTTCTTTTGACCACCAAGCAAATGCGATAAATTCATACCGCTGTAATGGCGATTGGTGAAAGTAACCAAATAACAATAACCGCCATTTTCAGCCCAAGCGGATAAACCTGCTTGTAATTCCAATCGCCTTGCTTCAGTGATGACCGAAGCACATACAGGGCAATTCCAGACGCTACAGCAACGCTGTAAATTGCCGTATTGGGCTTTATCACGCTCTTTGCTATAAAACAGCTCAACGCCCTTATCTTTGCTTATACGCAAGCGTAAGCAGTAATTTACCCTATGCACATAAGCCCATTTTTTACCCCTAACAACCTTTTGGGTTAAAATCTGCCTTGCCTTATCTTGCAAAGCAAAATTTTTCACCCTTGATGAAATTTCCTTAACCCCCGCAAAGCCTTTATTTTCGGGGTTGGCGTGTAATTTCGTATATATACC
>NZ_AUGF01000093.1 GCF_000426885.1 Moraxella caprae DSM 19149
CAATTTTTCAATTTTTCAATTTTTCAATTTTTCAATTTTTCAATTGATTATCGCACCGCCCAACACCATGTCAAGCCCTTGCCACATCAGATGATAAAACAACACAAAAACAAGACAAAAGGCAAGGCGATGACGATAATGGCACAGATTTTTGCAAGAATTTGCGGTATAATAAAGGGTTAGCATAAAAACAGTTGATAAGGTGAGCGATGGACATCGTACAGTATTTGCATGGGTTGGTATCAAGCTCTATGGGCATCTCAAACGAAGATACGAGTGCGGATTTATTAAAGCAGTATTATGCCCTAAGCACGGCACGCTTGATTGAGCTTAATGATGGCTTTGACAGCACCAATGCCAAAAATCACAGCCTGACCGCCTTGTGGGGCATGCAGGCAGAGCCTTTGGCAAAGCGTTTGGCACGCAGTTTTCACATGGATGAGCAGTCCACAATGACACTCCTAAAAGCCATTACTCCGCCGATGATGGTGGAAGTGGCGAATTTGGCAGGCGGTCAGGGGCTGATTGCTTTTTTGGCACAGAATTTTGCATCAAGTCGCACGCATTTGCCTGCGTGGTCGCCCCAGTTTATCCAAAGCTCGCTGGCTCAAAAGATTGAACAATTAAATGAGCAAACGCCAACTGCTGATTTGGTATTTATCAATTCTGATAATCAGCCCAATCAAGCAGATGATGATATTGATAATACTCCTATCGCCACAGATGACTCACCAATTATTAGTGTCACCAAAACTGCCGATATTAATGATAATACCAACACACCCTTTGACAATGAAAAACAAGGGGAAAATATTAATACCAATGGCATTTATCAAGACGGCATTAATGGCGGTACTAATGACGGTATTAATAATATAAATGATGATATCAATACCGATACAACCGCCCAAGATGACATCAATGACGATAATCATCTCGGTGGTCATCAACCCATTAAACCGTCCATAAAACCTAAGGTGGCACGCCCCAACCCTTTATTAATAGGACTCGGGGCAGGGCTTATCGCCTTGGCTGTCGGGGGCGGAGCATGGTATTTACTAAAAGACAAATCAGACTCATCAGAGACCGCCCCCGTCCACGACCCCAATGTCGCCACACCGACCGTCAAATCGCTAAATCCACCCCGTCTGTCCCTAACATCAGGCGAGAACGGCACGCTATACGCCTGTCAAGCCGAAGTGGGCAACAGCCAGCTCCAAGAACAACTGCTCGGGGTACTACAAAAGAACTTCGGGCAAATCGGCTGTATCATGGACATCGATGATAATTTTGGCACATCACTGACAGGACTAGAACGTTTGGAGAGCATCATGGCGATGGTCAAGTCTGAGCCGTTTACCAGCATTGAGATTATCGGCGACCACATCTATGTCAATACACCAAAGACGGACATCCTACCCAGAATCGTCAATGACATCGCCCTACTCGCCCCACAGTTTACCGTCTCGCCCGCCCCTGCATTGGATAAAGCCAATGTCATCAATCAGAGCCTTGAACGTGCCACGACCGCCCTAAATGCTCTGGATAATCCTCCCAACAGCTATGACTTGTCACGTTCGGCAAGCCTTGCGGTGATTGACTTTAATGGCACAAGCGAGTTGCCTGCCAACACCCATGGCGTGCTGTCGCTACTGGCAGAGAAAATCAAAGCCAATCCGAGCATCAAGCTCATCATTGCAACCCACACCAGTGGCGGAGATGGCACTGACCGCATGGCAAATCTTAGCCTATCGCAAACCCAAGCCGAAGCGGTTAAAGCCTTTTTGGTAGAGCAGGGCGTGAGTGACATCCAGCTGACCCCCAAAGGCGTGGGCGACAGCTTTCCAATCTCGGACAACGTGACCGAACTGGGTCGCTTTAAAAATGGACGAACAGAATTTTTGGTGTTTGATGAAGCAACCATGACCGCACTCAACGTGGACATGACCCAGCTTGTGCCAGCACCAAACACCGCCATGTCCGCCCAAAGCATGCCCATGCCTGCCCCCGTACAACAAATGCCCATGCCTGTGCAAAATGTACCCATGCAGACGATGCCAGAGCCCATGCCTGTGCAAAACATGCCCGTACAAGGCATGCCTGATGGCAACTACCTGCCCCAACCTGTACAAAATGTACAGCCCCTGCCCGAAGTGTATCCTGCTCCTGCCCTATCAGGTTATATTGGCGCCACCCCACCCCCTGCCCCGTCAGCAAGTACACCTGCCTTACCTGATGATTTTATTGAGCTTAGTAATGCCACGATTAGCTCTGAACAAGGGCGAGGTACAGAAAGAGAAATACGTTAAGCCAAACGTGATTTTAATCCATTTTTAAAACAGCAAACCCGTGAGTGAATGAACCGACCCCCAAATCTTAGACACAAGATTAAAGGTTAGGTTAATAAAGCTAAGTGGTTTGACCAAGGACTAAGTTTCTGTACTTCACAGGA
>NZ_AUGF01000094.1 GCF_000426885.1 Moraxella caprae DSM 19149
TGAGATTACAGGAAAAACTTTAACTTTTACTCCTTATGAGTGGTTGGAGTTTTATTTTAAACAAAGTGTAAATAACGGGTGAGTTTCTTACAATTCATATATTTTCCTGTTTTTTCATTATTTTCCTTAAAATTAGCAACACCAATAAATACTATTTTGTATATGGCATCTACATCAATATCATCTTTGGTTTTTCCACGATAAAGAGAGGTTCTATAACGCCATTCCCCTTGCTTGTTTTTTGTTTTAATAATCAGTTTGTAATATTGAAAATTATTTTTTGAAGTATATAACTCCACAGACAATTTGACATTACCATAAAAAATATACAAATCTCCTGCAATAGACTCATCAATATAACCAGTCAGTTTTTGCCTTCTTAGAGACTTTCTGACTTTTATCTGTGTGTTAGTCTTTTCTTTTTGTTCAATCAAAAGCGGATTGTTTTGTAATGCATCTATTTTGTTACTGACAGATATATTATTTTTATTGCTAAGTAAATAACGCATCATAGATGCCAATTTACTTTGAATTTGTTCTTTATTGAGGCTTTTAAAAAATTCTGTGGCTGATTTTGTATCTATATGCTCAAAATCATAATAACACCCTTCTAAATGTTTTGTATTTAGATGGGTTCTTAAATGAAAGCCTTTGCCTGTATGTACAAAAGTTAATTTTGCCAATTGACATTCTGGACAAAAGATATGCTCTTTTAAGCCATCTACATTGCCATATTGTTTTGAATGTTCAATCAGGTAGTCTATCGGTTCAATTTGTTGATTGATTTGATTAAAAAACTCATCAAATTTTCTATCCATACTTTTTTGTCATCAATATCTCCACAGATGGTAGCTAAAACCAAATCAATTTATTGGGTCAAATGGTCATAATTCAATATTAAAAACACCGCCCAAAACTCCAATTTCAGACGGCATTTTTATTTTCAAATCAATAATGAATCACGCTACGAATGGACTTGCCCTCGTGCATTAAATCAAAAGCGTCATTGATTTTATCAAGGGGCATTGTGTGCGTTACAAAAGGCGATAGGCGAATTTTGCCTGCCATTGCATCTTCCACCATTTGCGGTAATTGTGAGCGACCTTTGACACCGCCAAATGCCGTGCCCATCCAAGTACGCCCTGTAACGAGCTGAAATGGGCGAGTGCCAATCTCTTGTCCTACCCCTGCCACACCAATAATCACCGACTGCCCCCAACCACGATGAGCCGACTCGAGAGCCTGTCGCATTACTTCCACATTGCCAATACATTCAAAGGTGTGGTCCACGCCCCATTTGGTCATTTCAATCAGTGCTTGTTGGATTGGCTTGTCAAAATCATTGGGGTTTAGGCAGTCAGTCGCCCCAAATTCTTTGGCAAGGGCAAATTTGTCAGGATTGGTATCAATGGCAAAAATACGCCCAGCGTTCGCCTGTTTTGCCCCTTGAATCACCGCCAAACCAATGCCACCTAAGCCAAACACCGCCACCGAGTCGCCTGCCTGCACTTTGGCGGTATTATGCACCGCCCCAATGCCTGTGGTTACACCACAGCCAAGCAAGCACACTTCTTGGGGATTGGCTTTGGGGTTGATTTTGGCAAGCGACACCTCCGCCACCACCGTGTATTCGCTAAAAGTGGAACAGCCCATATAGTGATAAATCGGCTCGCCATTATAAGAAAAACGGCTCGTGCCGTCTGGCATTACGCCTTGCCCTTGCGTGGCTCGCACCGATACGCACAGATTGCTTTTGTTAGATTGACAAAATTCGCACTCGCCACATTCTGCGGTGTAAAGCGGAATGACGTGGTCTCCCACCGCCACGCTCTCTACGCCTTCGCCCACTTCCACTACCACGCCTGCCTCTTCGTGTCCCAGCACGACAGGGAACAAGCCTTCTAGGTCTGCTCCTGATAGGGTAAAGGCGTCGGTGTGGCACACGCCTGTGTGGGTAATTTTGACCAACACTTCGCCTTTTTTGGGGCGCTGCACATCAATTTCTACGATTTTTAAGGGTTTATTAGGGGCAAATGCTACTGCCGCACGGGATTTGATTGTATTCATTGTGGATACCTGATTGCGAAAATGGCAAATATTATAAGGCGTTATAGATATTTTGGCTAATTGATAATTGTGATAAGTGGGTATTAGATTTTGTGATATTCTAAAAATACATTAGACTTCCTGCAAAACCCAAAAATAAGGAAAACCGTTCGTGGTGAGCTTGTCGAACCATAACGGTTTTCCGCCACCCCTCAACAAGCTCGG
>NZ_AUGF01000095.1 GCF_000426885.1 Moraxella caprae DSM 19149
AACCGTTCGTGGTGAGCTTGTCGAACCATAACGGTTTTCCGCCACCCATCAACAAGCTCAGGACGAACGGAAAACCTAGTTTTGCAGGAAGTCTATTATCAAAACCAAATAAAATACCTCTTTCACTGGGTAAACTATCTATCCTTGGATTTTCATTATTAACATCAATTTCCTTTATTATAGAAACCGAACGAACTTCCTTTCCCAAAAAAACACTCCATTGTTCAAAATCTTTAGCATAAAAAGGTATGGATTCATCCGAATTCTCTAGTAACCATTCCGCTGTCTGACCCATCTCATTCTTTTCAACCCATAATACAAGTGTATTTCCACTAGGATCATCACTAAAACCAATCACCAAGCCGTCTTCAAAATATACCAAAATAGAGCCATTGCTTAAAGAAAAAAATCTTTTGGATCTATCTCAAAATAATTAATCAAATCATCAATAGATTCAGTATTAAAACGAATCATGTTTACGATTTTTCGACCTTTTAGGCTTGAGAGTAAACTTATAAGTTTACTTGGCGTAGATAAATCATAAATTGGGGTAATCATTTGGTATTCTTTCTCGCTTCTAGAACGGACGAAATCATAGGAAATAAAGCCGTAAAAGACTATTTTACGGCTTATGCCAGCTACATTGTCCAATCTTGCAGTTAGAGAGACTGAGCAAGGGTTAGGTCAAGGTGTAGATAGGTAGAAAACAAACTAAATATAGCTTAAATAAGGTATAAAATAGTTCTAAATAGTATTTATTTAGAACTACTACTGTTTTATTTAAAAATATCACTAAATGAAGTGCCACGACTGACTGGAGGTTGAAATTGATACAACATATCCGTATAAACATCCATACGCACTTTAATTAGGCGTTCAATGATAATCTGCTCATCAGGTAATAACATATAAAATGGCTCAAAAGCATACATTTCATCAGGTGATAATACCCCTAGTTTTTTAACTGCTCTTTCAAAAAGGGGTTCGTCTTGAATGTCTGTGATGTCAAAATCTGCTATGTCAGATTTTAAGTAAAGTAATGTGGATATGCTTGCTCCAAAGTCATCATCGGGTTCTTGCAATTGTTTATCATCAGCCCAGATAGTGTTGTATTGTGGTTGAATTTGAATAATTCGCTTTGTTCTTTCACCATATAACAAACATTCACCAAATGCGGTTCTGGCTATACAATAAAAATTATCAAGTTGTAGATATTTGGTATTGTCCAGCCAAGTATCTACAAGATATTGATAATCATCAGGATTGACAATCCATAATAAGCCATTATGAAAACTGCACCACCCCAATTCTTGCCAAATACGCAGTAAAGAACTTGGTAGTTTATTTTCCCAATTCAAGATGACTTGACTATCCACTTTTTGGGAAAAGGTTGGTTTTCCTCTTTGTTCAAGGAAAAACTCATACCATCCTTGCAATCTTTTTGATTGGAATGACATATCTATACCTATTTGATTGTGAATGAAATATTCATTTTGGTAGCACCAGATTTTTTTAATTTCTCTGCCGCTTCTTTAAGTTGAGAAACGCGTTTTCCATCTGCCCATCCCCCACCAATCGCACCATTGGCTGAGCGACTGCCCATATGCTTGATTTGTGAGAAACTACCACCAACAACTTGATCTGGATCGTGAAGTGCTGCCAGTTTGCTGGCAATTTCTTCTGTACGATCTTTGGCATATTTTTTGATCTCTGCTTGGCTTAAATTTTGATACTGTGGTTTTCCACATATACTGTTTTCAATAGTTGTTTGTAGCCCGTAGGTTGGGTGGAGCGATAGCGATACCCAACAGATTCAAGGCTTGGCTTAAAATGCTGGGTTATATAGATTTAGATTATGGGTATATTACCAGTCTAGTTCACCTTTGGATTTCTTATAATTTTCTGTAACAGAAAGACTATAACCTAATCCAAATATGTCTTTTAGTTGGTACTTGGTGGCTTCTATTGTACAAAATGACAAATCATCATCAACGATATTGGTTA
>NZ_AUGF01000096.1 GCF_000426885.1 Moraxella caprae DSM 19149
TTTTTTGTTGCATTTCAGTTAGGATAAAGTTGCCCGTACCATTGATGATGCCTGCCACCCAGTCCACTTTGTTGGCGGCTAGGGCTTCACGGATGATTTTGATGATGGGAATGCCACCTGCCACCGCCGCTTCATAACGCACCTGTACGCCATGCTCTTCGGCAAGCCCAAAAATCTCATTGCCATGTTCGGCAAGTAAGGCTTTGTTGGCGGTGACGACGTGTTTTTTGTGTTTGATGGCGTGGATGATGACGTCTTTGGCGACGCTCTTACCGCCAATCACTTCGATGACGATGTCCACATCATCATCGGCGGCGATTGCCATCAAATCATCGCTTTGTTTGATGGTAGGGTCAATGTCATCTCGCTGCCTCCTTGTGCCAACGTGAGTGATACAGACGTCATGACCGCTACGGCGAGACAGCTCAACGGCGTTGTCTTTTAGTAGATTGACCACGCCCGTACCAACTGTTCCCAGACCCAAAACCGCAATGTTAATTTTATCTTTCATGAATGCCCCAACTGGTTATCTATAACAAAAATTGACGGTAAAACCGAATTGCTTAACTTATCATAAGTTCATGGCTTATGCTAGGGGTTTGTAAAAATTTTTATGGGTTTTGTCAAAATTTTTTGTAAAAATTGTAACAGGTGATGGGATTTGATGATTCAAGATACATTAAATTGATGAACGCTTCTTTATTTGGCTCTGGTTCAAAAAATATGCTATAAAGAAAACCGTTCGTGGTGAGCTTGGGAAACCTAACGGTTTTCCTACCCGCAGGCAGGCTCAGGGAGAACGGAAAACCTAGTTCAGCATACTTTTTGGACTACCATCCTTTATTTTATTTGGTGTTGCGGTTGGGTTGTAAATTCAAGGATTAAAAAAGGGCTAAAAACCGAGCCCTTTTGTTTGTTATTTATAAATTAACCATCAACGATTGGCGATAGCCTCTTTGACGAGCTCAGCCGATGGTAGGTAGCCCCCAAGCTGTTGTCCGTTTTCGGCAAAGATGGCAGGCGTGCCCGACACACCCAGCTTGTGACCGAGTGCCATGTGTTTTCTCACGGGGTTGTCACAGCTTGGGGCGGTGATGTCTTTGCCTTGTTTGGCATTGGTTAGGGCAGTTTTGCGGTCACTGCTACACCACACGCTCTCGGTCAGACCTATCATAGACTCGCCACGGGGCCATGCCAGATAGCGAACTTCGATGCCAGCGGCATTGGTTTGGTCAATCTCTTTGTGCAGAAGTTGGCAATAATGACAAGTAGGGTCTGAGAAAACATAGATGGACGCTTTGGTCTCGCCTTTGGCAGGGAAGATAATCATCTCGGATTTGTCCACGGCTTGCAGCTCGGAGACGACCGCTTTTGACATCATGGCACTACTGATGTCCACAGGTCTGCCATCGCCCAGCTTCATGACCGCACCTTGAATGACGTACGTGCCAGTTTTATCAACAAAAAATGGCGAAACACCATCCAAAGTCGCCCAGTACATCTCGGGCATGTCGGTTGGGATGACGGACTGAACCTGAGCGTTAAGACCTGATTTGTTTAGGTTGTTTTGTAGGGCAAGGGCGACATCGGGCTGATGGTTGGGATCGTCATTTTGGGCAGGGGTGTTGTTCGTCGGCTCGGTGTTTATTTCTTGGGTTTGGTCGGTGGCAGTTGCCGTGCTGTCCGTTTTGTTGTCTTGGTTGCACCCGACCAGCAGTAGGGCGGTCATGGCGACGGTCAAAGCGGTGTATGATAGGGTGGGTTTGATGGTCATGATGATAAATGATAAAAGAAAAATGGGTTATTATACCAAACTTTACCATTTTGTCTAATGATTTTATTAATCTTGAATTTACAACCCAACCGCAACACCAAATAAAATAAAGAAGTGTTCATCAATTGGCATTGTTAAATCAAAATACATACCTCAAACTACCATT
>NZ_AUGF01000097.1 GCF_000426885.1 Moraxella caprae DSM 19149
TTCGTGGTGAGCTTGTCGAACCATAACGGTTTTCCGCCACCCCTCAACAAGCTCGGGGCGAACGGAAAGCCTAGTTTTGCAGGAAGTCTAATTTGTCCTTGTAAAATTATTAAATTTAGGTTCTTTGGTTAATAAATAAAAGAGAATATCAATGAAACATCTATTTTGGTTGGGCGGTATCGGTTTGGCTTTAAATATGGGAAATGTAGCAAATGCCGATGGGTTTGATGTGCTATGTGTCAAACCAACCACACAAATTCCCTTTACTTATCAAGAATGCCTAAATCAAAAAGGCGTGGCACGAGTGGGTAATGTGGTGCAAACGCCATTTGGCGATTTTCCTTATCCGTTTGGGCTGATTGACAAGACAGGCAAGCTCATTTTGCCTGCAATTTATCATGAGATTGATTTTCCTGATGATTGGGCGTATGACAGTTATACAGAGCCAAGTGATGCACTGATTGTGGTTGCGCAAAGAGACAGTGGAGAGTCAATGTTTGGTAAGCTCGGTGTAGATGACACTTTTGGGCTTGTCAATGAAAAAGGCGAGTTTGTCGTGACAATGGGATTTTATGATGACATTGGCGGTTTTTCTGACAGTTTGTCAAGGGTGGTAAAGGGCGATAAATACGGTTATATAGATAGCCGTGCAAGCGTTGTCATTCCTATTGTCTATGATTATGTTGGGTTGTATTTTACAGACGGCTTTGCGAGTGTAAAAAGGCAAGGTAAATACGGCATTATCGACAAACAAAACCGCCCCGTCATCGCTTTTGCTTATGACGATGCAGAAGTTTTGTCAGGGCGATTATTTGCCGTTGCCAAAGATGAGCAGTATGCCCTGATAAGTCCTGACGGCAAATTTTTGTCCGATTATCAGTATGAGATGATAATGCCAACGCATTATGGCGATACTTATGTTGTACGGCAACAGGGCAAATATGGCTTAATCAATGAGCAAGCCGAAGTGCTGATAGCACCTAACTATGATTATGTTGGCGTGGATTTTGAGAAAACCTATGCCGATGATAATACGAATGATAAGATATATTTTAAAGCAGAGCTTGGCGATAGTACCGAGAGTTTTGCTGTCACTTGTAAATAAATCATGACAAAACCCATGTATAAACAAATCATTACCCATATCATCGCCTTATTATTGGTGGGTGGCAGTGCATTGTTGGCAAATGATGTGATGACATTTGGCGGATTAATGGTGCTGGGTATGATGATGTTTGTGATGACTGCTTATGTTATCTTTGCCAAAGAAGCCAAAAAAGTCGCTAACGGTATTTTTGCCGTGCTGTTTTTTTGTGGTGGGGTTTTGGGTGTTTTGGTTTGGTGGTACTTTGTTTGCCTTTTTGTTTGGCTCTAACTGCTTTATCGATAACACTGGGATACAACGCTGTGTTATGCCAACAGCTCATATGTTGGTAGGATTTGCCGTTGCATTTATCGCCACGCCTTTGTCTTGGCGGTTTTACAAAACCAAACGCACTCAAAGAAGTGAGATGATATGGCTGTTGGCGATAGTGGTCGGTTGGGCGGTAGGACTATTGATAAATGTGTTGGGGGTGTAATGGTTTATTGTTTAGTAATATTAACAGCTTTACGTCATTATTTATGGGTGATTTTAATACATCAAACCAAATAATAAAAATGTTAATTTTCAATATCTATTTGGCTATTAAAAATTTGATACAACTCATATTTCTTTTTTGGGTCTGGTATTTTATCTAATAAATCTTTTGATTTTTGAATATACGCCACATTTCCAGCATTTATCTCAGCCAGATAGTACAACAAAATTTCTTTGGTATTGTCTTTTTTGTTATATAACCAACAAACCTTGAAACAACACCAATCATCCCCATATCTTCATCACCATTCACTAATCACTACTTCAAATGGCTTATTCACTAGAAATCA
>NZ_AUGF01000098.1 GCF_000426885.1 Moraxella caprae DSM 19149
TCAAAATATCGACCTATCCTTCGCTTTTGATGATGTGGAAAATCTGCAAACAACAGACATGACACTTGCAGAAATGCAGGAGACAGAGGGGGCGGTTGCTCCGTGGGTTGCGGGGGCTGGATTAGGTGCTGCAGTTGGCGGTATCGGATACACTTATGGTTGGGCAAGAGGTAATTATAAGTGGAGTAATGCGAAATTTGCAGGGAATGTGACCACAGGGGCTGTAATCGGTGGTACATTTGGAGCTGCAGGTGCTGCAGCTGGTGGCGGTTTGACGGTAGGAGCTAATGCATGGCGTTTCAATAGTTTTGCTTTGAACTCTGGGGTAAATAAAGCTTGGAGGCGTTAAAAAGCAAAGATATTGCTTAAGAGTGTTAAATGGTAACTTTTTAACACTCATACTCTATTAATAATTTAAGTTTACTCAAAAATGCTTGAAATAATAACATCGCTGTTAGAAGCCGTGAGTGGATATATTGGAGGTAGATTTTTTAAAAATAGAAAATATACCTGTAAAAAAATATTCTTAATATCTTTTTTGGTCTCAGCCATTTTTTTCTTGGTGTATTCATGTTATGAATTGCTTTTTGGGCAAAAAGAATTTATTAAGATTAGTTTTTTAATATCTTTGATATTATTTATTGCAATATCATTGATACTTTTTATTTTGAAAGTTATAAACTATTTTCTAAACAATGGATATAACGATTGGCATAAGCATAAACAAGGAAATGATAAATAATTTTGTAATCATTTAAAATAAATTTAGCTACTCGTATCTTTTTTGTTCACAAATATCGCCCAATCCAACCTACTCCAAGCCACCGAATGTTAACAAATAAACCAAATAAAAAATCAGTAAAATTAAAACAAAACACTTGAAACCTAAAATTGCATTTGTTACTATCGTAAGACAATAACCAACACCAAGACGACATAAATTGGTACGGTTTTTATAGTGTTAAGTTTTCATAATGTTGATAAAAGAAAAAATTCCATCGCCACCGCCCCTGCATTTGCAGAAACAACGGTTTATCAAACCATACTAAGCACTACACCAAGTGTAGAATTACCTACTCAACCAACCCAAGCAACCGATTTATCGTTTGCTTTTGATGATACCCAAAACCTGCAAGCAGTCGCAATGACTGATAGTGAGATGCAGGAGACGGAAGGGGCTTGGGTTGCCAATGCTGTTGGTGCAGGCTTTGGTGGTTTGACAGGGCATTTTGCTTATATGGGTAGTGTTGCCGCTAGCGGTCAATATAATTTTGGACATCATGTGGCTGCAGTTGGAACTGGGGCAGGATTAGGTTTTGTTAGTCCAGTTAGTGCAGCAGGAAGAGCAATTGCAATGAGTGCAGGAACTAAAGTTGCTACCAATACTGCCATCAGCTTGGGCGGTCCAACAGCAGGTGTTGTTTTAGGCAACAGATTTAAAACATTAAATGTTAAATAATGGTCTTAAAACCCATACTGGATTTTTCAGTATAGGTTTTTGGTTGTTAGTTGAATGTTAATTTTAGATAAAGAAGTGTTCAATGTTTTTATATCTGTTGGTATCGTTGGTTGTTTCATTTTTTATAGCGGTCTACTATTTCTCAATGACTATTTATCGAGTAAATCAGAGTCTAATTTCTTGTCGCCAATTGTTATGTCGTTAGTAGGAGTTATGTTTTTGGTAATACCCATACATCTTGGGTTAAGCTTAAAAATGCATATCTTATGTATTTTGGTTGTAAATGTGGTTGGGTATGCTATATATCACCAATTTAGAATGCATAAAAAATAAGGCTCTGGTTCAAAAAGTATGCTACAAAGAAAACCGTTCTTTTGCTAAAAAAATTGCAGGAAACAATCCTATCAGAGAATATCACGCTGGCTCTGGTTAGATATACCCATTATCATCTGAACCAAGATAATTAAGA
>NZ_AUGF01000099.1 GCF_000426885.1 Moraxella caprae DSM 19149
TCTTAATTATCTTGGTTCAGATGATAATGGGTATATCTAACCAGAGCCAGCGTGATATTCTCTGATAGGATTGTTTCCTGCAATTTTTTTAGCAACAGAACGGTTGGGAGCCATGATGTTGGTTGCTCCACGTTTAACCATATTTTGAGCAACTTTTTGAGTAACCCAACGTTGAGCAATAAATCGAGTGCCTGTCATAACACCCACCGCAACCAAAGGAGCAACCGCCCCCTCCGTCTCTTGCATTTCTACAAGCGTCATGTCTTTTGCTTGCAGATTTTCTACATCATCAAAAGCAAAAGACAAGTCTACCTCTTGGGTGGTTGTTTTTGCTGGCGTGGCAGTAGAATTAACTTTTGCAAATGCAGGAGCGATAGACACAACAGCTGATAATGCTAAAATTGATAATTTTTTCATCATAATTCCTTAAGAATACAAGTCCAAACCGTCAGCAAGACTTGATAAAGTATGATTGTGCTGACTTGCGTGGTATTATGGTACGTTTTTTTATGTTGTCAAAGGGTTTTTTAAATAAGTATGCATTTTTCATAAACTGTTTAACCTATTATTTTATCCGCCAATAAGTCATCGACCGTTAGGGGTAGGCGTGGGCGAGAAGGGGTAGAGCCAACAAAGCAAATAGAAAATATTTTGTATAAAAATCCCTTTTATTGCTTGGTTTTAGCCACCAATGGAAATAATAGCAAATCTATTTGATAGGAAAATAGCTTGTACGCCACAATCATTAAAAAGCCAATTATCGTTAAAAAATAGCTATTTATGTACACACCAACAGACATCATAGCTATCAAGGCTATCATTAGGCTTGCGGAAAAGAATATTGGTGTTTGCACGGTTTTTTGACAACAAGGGCACTTGCTAGAATATTCTAAGACATCGATACATTTTTTATGACAGCTAGGGCATTTTTTCATAGTTTGTTTAACCATAACACTTTGTTTTTATAAAATTCAAACCACTCACATAGGGAGCGATTTGAATTTTTTATAAATAAAATTGGCAATAAATTATTAGGTTCTAGTTTAAAAAGTATGCTATTAAAAAACCGTTCGTGGTGAGCTTGGGAAACCTAACGGTTTTCCTACCCGTAGGCATAGCTCAGGGCGAACGGAAAATCGTATCAGCATACTTTTTGAGTCACTACCCAATGGCTTTATATATGGAGTGCACAACTTTATAAAAACAACAAACCAACAAACCAATTGGGTTTGTTTGTTGATGACTTGCTAAACTTCAAAATAATCAAATATGATGTACAAAAAACTACCAATAAATGACATACCCAATGACATTAAAAATGTTCTTAGAATAAATCCATTTAGCAAGCCAAATATTACAAAATTGAAAGCTAACATGACAAAAAAGTACATACAAAAACTTTTTATCATGCTACCAACCTTTGCCTCCTAGATATTTAGCAACACCGCCTCCAACAGCACCAGCAACAAAGCCACGACCAGCAGCTCCCCATGACCATTTGCCAGTATTGCTATAATGATTCCATGCGTTTGCACCAGCACCAATCGTTCCCATGACCCCCATGCGAATACCATAAGCAACCGCAGGAGCAACCGCCCCCTCCGTCTCTTGCATTTCGGTGGTGGCCATCTCTTTTGTTTGCAGATTTTCCGCATCACCAAAAGCAAAAGATAGGTCAACTTGTGGGGTTGTGGTGGAAACAGTTGTTTGGGGTAATACAATTGTTTGTGTATCCACACTCGGTGTGGTATAATGAGAAGTCGTCTCTGCAAATGCAGGAGCGATGGCTACGGTAGCACTTAGTGCTAGGATTGAGAGTTTTTTCATATGTTTTCCTTATTAACGTTGTGAAA
>NZ_AUGF01000100.1 GCF_000426885.1 Moraxella caprae DSM 19149
TCTAAATGCCAAAAGATGATAGAAAATACACTGAGCTTACTGTTTGCTAAGTGGAATGGTAGTTTGAGGTGTGTATTTTGATTTAACAATGCCTATTATTATTGACCCACAGACTGGGAGAGGGGCTTATATGATTGGGGGTGGGGCTGATGGGGGAATTTTACCTATGATTGGTGGGCTTGGGGTTGGTATTCTGTTTTCAATTATTCTTGCAAGTTTTGGAGCTGCGGTTACAGCAGGGTTAGGATCTTTAATATTATTAGCTCTAGCTGCCATAGTTTTGGCTATCACAGCTTATTATCTATCTATGGAGTAATTATACAGATGACCAAAGACAGTGTTTTTGGCAAGGATTTGATACAGGTGCAATTTTGGGTGGTGCAGGTGCTTCTAGTCTTGTAAAAATAGTATCTAACGCACTATATACAGCTCAAGAAGCAGCTTTAGTGACTAGAGCTCAAAATATTGGGGCTGGTATAGGGTTTTTGACAGGAATTATATTAGGGAGATTCGTTCCAAACAACACAGTACAAGGCTGTTGGGGTATGGGATTATAATTTAAAACATTTTCAAATTTATGGTATTGCCTATGTTGAACAGGAAACTTGTATGGTTGTGTGTATCAATATATTTAATAAATTTATTTCTCAAAATGCCTATAATTTATGCTTTATTAGAAAGCCTTATTTTAGGTTATACAATACTTTTAGGTATAAATATTTATGGAAATAAAATTGTGAAAAAGAACAAATATTTAATTATTTTAATTTTTTCACTAATATATATATTTACTTATTTTAATTATAAAATAATAACAAATATTACGATTACTATCGTTCTATTGCTATTAATAATGAATTTTATATCCACTTTATTAAAAATTCATAAGAATAAACAGTGATAAATTTCATTTTATTTAGTAGGGTAAACTCCACACACCTTTGCCTAATGGCAAATGCAGGGGTGCAAAGCTACTTTGCAATCAACCAAGCCCAAGATGTGATTGCCGCCAAACAACATGGTAATGTACTAAAATCGCCCTTTATGGCGTATGGTAGTTTTGCGACCTATATCCACCCCAATCAACGCTATGGTATTATCTTTGGGGGAAGTTTTAAGGGCATGATGATGGATATTGACCAGTTGATGTATCAAGCGGTTAGTCGTGATAATGATAGCAATGAGTTAAAAGGCTTTATCCAAAGTCAGGGGGCTAGACAATCTGCCAATGAGCATCTTGTCCCTGAACAGTTGTTTGATGACCCTAATACCACTGAAAAAGAAGCTGAAGGGGTGTCTGCGGTCAAAGCTATTCAAATCGCCCAAGAGCAGGGGCAAACGGTTTATACCATTACTCAAGAAAACTATAGTCAGATTATACCAAAACTAAGCCTATCTAGCGGTGTGATGACGGATATCCGTGATAATGTGGCGGTAGGTCGTACGGTTACGGTACATGAAAAGACGATTAACTATAAGGGTTGGAAAGGCTCTGGTTATATAATTATTGACCCACACACTGGTTCAGGGGCTTATCTTATTGACGGTGGGGCGAATGGGGCTTTTATAGCAGGATTGGGACTGGGAGCAAGCTTTGGAGCTTCAATATTTTTACTAGCATTTACTACATTAGGTCCATTAGTACCAATAATGGGAGCATTAATCATAGGTTTAATATTAGCTTTATCAATTGTATATTAGACTTCCTGCAAAACCCAAAATAAGGAAAACCGTTCGTGGTGAGCTTGTCGAACCATAACGGTTTTCCGCCACCCCTCAACAAGCTCG
>NZ_AUGF01000101.1 GCF_000426885.1 Moraxella caprae DSM 19149
GCTAAGTCTTTAAGACAGGGCTGGATGACTGATGATCTAGATGAGCTGTTTTGGAACATGGGGGTGTGTGGTGATTTTGTGGTTTGTTGAGTGTAAATTGATATCCTTCAAAACGGCTCGCTCGCCTTTACCAAATGGGTATCGCTTGCTGACATTCTCTAATTTTATCATGGTTTATCTTTATTAGGTTGTACGAGTAATTTGCCTAACCAATGTTAATCCTACAAAAGATAATATGGTATTCCATAAAACAACATAAGAAACACTTTCATAGGTGGGAATAATATTACCATAATAGCCGTGTCGCATCATTTCTGTCAAATGCACCATCGGAATATATAACACAAACTCCCTTGCCATTTCTGGTAGCCAATGCACAAAAAAGCCACACCCGATAGTGGAAACATGATGATGGAAAAGGCACTCCACAGACGATTGATAACTTCAGACATCTCTGTCAACGCACCCATCACAAAAGAGAGCCCTATGGCAAACCAAACCATCAACACCCAACCAAACACCATATACAAAAAATCGTCAGGCATCGGCATCAGTCCTGCCACAAAAAACAATACCGACAACACAAGAAGTGAAACCGTTGCCCCAAACACTTCTAAAAATATCCGAGCCAAAAACACATCAATGATGGTAACATTGCGATGGTAGAGCAGTCCAGAATTTGACTCAATGGTTTTTGTGGTGCGACTAACACTATTTCGCCAGCACAACACCACCGAATAGGGGATAATCAGCATATTCTGCCCAAGATTGCTCGCCCTTACCATCTGCCAAAACAAAGCAACCAATCCTATAAAAATCATCGGCTCAACAAACAACCAAAGAAAACCAATATTGTGCCTACCATAACGGGTAATAATCTCACGCATCAGCAAAGCATAAATCACTCGTAGCTGGATACGAAATGAATACATAAACGAGCGAAAGCCACCCATCTCAGTCATTATGCTCTCACACCCGCCACAAACAACTTTAACACCCCCACAACAGTAGTCCAAACACAAAACCAGACAACACATTTTTAAGGCGTTTGGATTTGGTTGCCTCATCAGGCAAGGACGGCATGGCAAGTCTTTCTAAGTATAACTGTTTTTGATTAAAATCGGTTTTAGCTTGCTCATAGCCTGCCATCGCTGAGGCAAGTTGTTTGTCTGCCAACTCTTTTTCTAGTTGCAATCTTTGAAATTCCACCGAACGCTTACTGAGCGATGCGTCATTTGCCCCTGCAACCAACTTCGACTTTTCAGCAATGCTTTTCTTTAAGCTCTTAATGCGAGTTTCCATTGCTTTGATTTGTGGGTTTTGTAGGGTTAATTCTTTGGCTTGTACCAATTGTGTTTCAGTTTGGATTAAAGCATCTTGTAACTTTGAAATCTCTTGCAGTGCCAATGTGGATTGACCCTCCGGATTAAAGACCTCGTGTTTGACACGATACTCTGCCAAAGCAGAGGCTGTCTTTTGTGATAATTCCTGAACCTCTTTAACTTCCTTTTCAGAAGCAAGCAAAATGTCATTTTTGGCATTGTTGTTGATGCGGTTAATGACCGCCTCACTCATTTTTAACAACTCTTCATTGATTTGTTGAGCATCTTCGGCAGTATAGGCCTCAATTTTTAATGATGAAATGGAGGAGGCTGGGTCATAAACCACCGTGATTTTTTACACTTGAATTTACAACCCAACCGCAACACCAAATAAAATAAAGAAGTGTTCATCAATTTAATGTATCATTAAGTTACCACACAAAATAAAGCATTAA
>NZ_AUGF01000102.1 GCF_000426885.1 Moraxella caprae DSM 19149
CTCGCGACCCCAACCTTGGCAAGGTTGTGCTCTACCAACTGAGCTATTCCCGCGTGTCAGCGTTTGCTGTATGGGTGCGTATTATATAGGATTTTTGGCAGACGTCAAGCACTTTTTTAAAAATTTTTAAAAAAATTCAAAAAATTTTAGCCGTTATAAATTTTTAAAAACAAATCAACGACTTAGCACATCCAAAGTCACGCCCCACGACAGAAAGTTATCAATCTCATCGACAAGCCCCGTGAATAGCTTCTCTTTTTTCATGTCCAGCACCCAGTGAGTCGGACTGTGCAGGGTGAATTTGATGTCGGATTTTTGGATGTCAGTGCGAGTGTGGTTAATCGCCACCGCCAAACGCAGTAGCAGTGCCAGCTTGGTCATTCTGTCGGTACTGATACTCATCAACGCCTTATGGTCGTTTGCGGTGATTTTTCGGCGATGGTAACGCACCATGCCTGCCAGTCTGGTCTGCTCCATCTGCAAAAAGCCTGCTATCTCACCAAACTCCAAGATATACGCACTGTGGCGATGATAACTACTATGCCCGATACTCATGCCAATCTCATGAAGCAGTGCCGAGGTCTGAGCAGGTCATGGTCGTTTTGGTTTAACCCCAGTGGCTCTTGGGCGACATCAAAAAGCAGACGGGCGGTCTTGGCGACCCGTTTGGCTTGTTTTTTGTCCACATTAAACTTATCAATGAGCTTCATCACCCCACCATCACAGGCGTCATTACTGTCAAAACGTGAGAGCATGTCATACATAACCCCTTCCCGAAGAGCCCCATCAGAGTAGCTCATCGCCTTGACCCCAAAGGCTTCCATCACCGCCAGCAGTATCGCCACACCAGCAGGGAAAATCGCCTTACGGTGAGCCTTAACCCCTTGTAAATCAATATGCTCAATATGCCGAGCATCTATCAAATGCTGTTTTAGAGCCAATACCGCCCCTTTGGTAATCAGTCCATGCTTGATAAGTCCAAGCCTCGTCAATGCCCCTAGCATCGCCTTAATCGTCCCTGATGAGCCAATCACTCGCTCAAAGCCCATTTTCTGATAACGCTTGATGTGCTGAGCCATCTCTTTTTTGGCAGAACGCATGGCATACCCAAAGGCTTCATCATTCATCACGCCATTTTTAAAAAACTTCTGCGTAAAACTCACCACCCCCATCTGTGCCGACTCAGTCAGGAGCAACCGCCCGCCCTGCCCGATGATAAGCTCGGTTGAGCCACCGCCGATGTCAATGACAAACCGAAGCTCATCACTAGGGTTTGTGTTCGCCACGCCCAGATAGATAAGGCGAGCTTCTTCACGCCCTGAGATGACTTCAATCGGGCAAGGCAAAATCTGATTTGCCTTGGCAATAAACTCATCGCTGTTGGTCGCCTGTCTTAGGGTATTGGTCGCAACCACACGCAAACGCTCGCCTGCCACGTTATCTAAGCGACCCATAAAGCGAGACAAGCAGGTCAGCCCACGCTCTTGGGCGTCGGCACTTAGATGACCTTGCTCATCTAGCCCTGCCCCCAATTGGACTTTTTCGGACATGGACTCAATTTTTTGGCATTGTCAAACAACAATACATAAGCTAAAATACCCACACAGTCTATCATAAGCAAAGCAAACACCCAATGAGCCAAATATTCACCTATTG
>NZ_AUGF01000103.1 GCF_000426885.1 Moraxella caprae DSM 19149
CCGAGCTTGTTGAGGGGTGGCGGAAAACCGTTATGGTTCGACAAGCTCACCACGAACGGTTTTCCTTATTTTTGGGTTTTGCAGGAAGTCTATTAAAATCAATTCATCTCTCTTAATTTACCATTTTTAAAAGCAAAACCATTATCAACGACCATAGAAGGACAACAATCAGGATCTTCGTGTTCACTATAATATTTTGATTGGGTGTAAATATTGCCAAGCGTATCCACATAAACCGTCAAGTCAATCCCCAAAGTTTTAATATCGCCATATAGATATTGATTATCACCCAAACCCAAATAAACCGCCAACTCTGATGATTTGGTTGTGGTATGACAATTTATCACTTCACAATAACGCAGTGCCACCACTGCATCTTTGATACCATCATTATTAACATCAGCATAAGTAATATCCTGAATTTCTAATTTATGACTATACCCATCATAACTGGCACTGTCTCTATCTAAAAATAATAAAGATTTTTTAACCGTATCATTGATCAAATCATTTAAATGATAGCCATTTTGACTGCTTTGCTGATTTTGATAATAAGCAGGTCCAACATTTTTAGGTGCAGGTGGTGTTACTACTGTATTTAATTGCGTTTTTAGATATTCTGCTCTCTCATTTAATTGTGGTACTTCGCACGCATAACGATACGCCTTTGCCAAATCCTTGTCCGTGCTTTGGGCATTGCCATAAGCGGTGCAATCAGCCTCTCGTTTTTTGTTAATGGCTCGTTGCTCTGCTCGCAAAAAGTCTTGCGTGCTAGGGTGTAGGCTATTCCAAACAGAATTTATATTGGCAACCGCATTGTTATAATTATTTTGAGCTTTTGCCAAAACAAGCTGTGGATTTAATGGTGGCTCGTTATTGGTATTGGGTGTGACAATATCATTAGGGGAGATATTGGGTGTTTGCATATTGCTCGGCTGATTGTCTTGATAAGCTGGTGTATGGTTTTGTTCTACCGATGATTGTATTTGTGATTTTTGTATCTCTAAGGCATTGTTAATTAGTGAAATATTGATAAGCATTGAAATGGCAACCACGCCCCAAAAAGAATAATCGCTTTCTATTTCTATCTCATCATCAAAATAATCATCTCTTGGGTCAGCACCAAAGCGATTTACCCCTTGTGTCGGACGAACAAACCAAATAACGGCAACCACAAACGGTACTAAAATCCACCAACCTTTATAATCGCAATCGTGCAATCTTTTAATACCAAGAAACATCAAAAAATATAATGGCAACAACTCAATGATTGTCATTAAAAACAAGTCAGCACCACTGTAACTATCCATTGATGATACAGCACCCTCCATTGCCACTCGCATTATTAACACAACCAATAATGTCGGTATAGAAAATAAGGCATTGTTAAACTAAAATACATAATTCAAAGTTCCATTCCACTTAGCAAACAGTAAGTTCAAAGTGTTTTCTATCATTTTCTCGGATTTAGAGT
>NZ_AUGF01000104.1 GCF_000426885.1 Moraxella caprae DSM 19149
AAAAAACCGTCGTTTTGGCGACGTACTAAAAGAAGCTCAAGCCCTAGGCTATGCCGAAGCTGACCCCACCTTTGATGTTGAAGGTATTGATGCCGCCCACAAGCTGTCCTTGTTGGCATCGATTGCCTTTGGCATTCCTTTGCAGTTTAACAAAGTGTACTGTGAAGGCATTACCAAAATTAACTTGCAAGACGTGGTCTACGCCAAAGAGCTTGGCTACACCATCAAGCATCTCGGCTTTGCGTTTCGTCGTGAACACGGCTTTGAGCTACGTGTCCATCCCACGCTCATCCCCAACAGCACCCTACTTGCCAATGTCAATGGCGTAAAAAATGCCGTCATGGTAGACGCTCACCCGCTGGGGCAGTCGCTGTATTATGGCGATGGGGCAGGAGCGGGGGCGACGGCATCGGCAGTCATGGCGGATGTCATGGATTTGATTTATGTCATCAATGCCAACACCCCAAGCGACGTACCACATTTGGCGTTCGTCCCCGAAGAGCTGTCCGACACTCGCATCCTATCTAGCGATGAGATGACCTGTGGCTACTATCTGCGCCTGACGGTCAAAGATGAGCTGGGCGTACTGGCTGACACCACTCGCATTCTGAGTGAAAACGGCATTAATATTGATGCCATCATGCAACGTGACGCTCACAAATCAGGGCTTGTACCTGTCATCATCTTGACCTTGCCTGTACTTGAATCACAGATGAACAAAGCCATCAAAGAGATAGAAGCCCTTGGGGCGGTCACCGAGCCTGTGGTGCGTATCCGCCTAGAAAGCTTGGAATAATAAAGCCAAACCACAAATGGTAGAGCGCAAGATTATAAATTGTCAATTCCCTACCATTTGTGGCATAATAGCATTATTTAAATAGTCATCCGTTAGGAGTTCTCATGAAAGCCAAATTATTTACCGCCATCATCAGCACAAGCCTACTACTTAGTGCCTGCGGGGGTCATAACAACCCAAAAGCCGTGGACAAACTAGAAGAAGCCGAGGCAAATGCCAAAGCCAATGCCCCAAAAGCAGAAGAAGTGAAATTTGATGACCACGGACAGCCAACAATGGGCGGTGTTGGTGGAGCATCAGGTGCATCGGTCGCCCCCGCTACTGATGTAGCAGAAACCACCACAGCCACTCCTGAGACAACAGAAACAGCGAAGCCAGCAAGCACAGAGATGGCAGAGACCATGGCTGTTGCCGAAGCCTCCACCCCCGCTGAAACAGCAACAGCAGAAGAAACCGCTCCTGCCGACACCGAAACCAAACAATAATCATAAAAATACCGCCTGTCACAAGCAGGCGGTATTTTTTGTGGCTTGAATTTACAACCCAACCGCAACACCAAATAAAATAAAGAAGTGTTCATCAATTTAATGTATCATTAAGTTACCACACAAAATAAAGCATTAA
>NZ_AUGF01000105.1 GCF_000426885.1 Moraxella caprae DSM 19149
TCCTGTGAAGTACAGAAACTTAGTCCTTGGTCAAACCACTTAGCTTTATTAACCTAACCTTTAATCTTGTGTCTAAGATTTGGGGGTCGGTTCATAGGTTGGGCGGATTTTTTTGTGGGTAAAGATGGTTGGTTTTGGAGTGGGGTGCGTGGCTGATTTTATGGTGATTTAACTTCAAAAACCACCACCAGTCAAATCTGCGTAAGGTGCGTATTACGCACCGTTTAGGAAATTGGGCTTAAAATGGTGCTACGCACCTTACGATTGGTTGTCTTGCTTATTCTTGCCGTACCTACTTTAACAATCGCAAATTTCAGTTGTTGTTGGATTTTGTCTAAAATACTCATTGGCTGATTCTTTTGAATGAAAAATTCGCACGTTTTGGATTGGCGGAGTTCCATTATCTTGTCTTCTTTTTACATCTGCATCTGTAGGTGTCGGGCAATTATCATTGTGTACCCATATTTCATCATAGATATAATAAGTATGATTATCTGCAACTTCAAAATTATAAACAGTGCCTAATCTTGTTTTATCTGAAACATAAATTTCACCGTATTCACTTGATTTTAAAGGGTTTGTTGAATATCTATCTTCTAAAATTCTAGGATCACCCTTTTCGTCATATTCAATAAAGATATATTCAGGATTTTCTTGTGAGTGTGTGTAATTCTCATCATCTAGATACTCTCCGACATCAAGAAAAGTATCAAAAGATAAAGTTGCAAAAACATTTTTTTGACTGGTTTGATAGTCGGGTTTAGCGAAAATAACATACGCAGAATACTTTTCATCTTTCATTTCAATTAATTGACCAGGCTCTAACGCATCCAAGCGTGTCCAACCCACTCCTTTAACCCAAAAAGGATGATTAGGAGTAGCATTGATACCTGATACTTTACCTTTACGACTCATATTTAGAATGTCAAAATCAGACAAGCTGTTTGCCTTAACAGATTTTTTGACGATACAATATGTCAATCCCCATATTTCTTTATTATGATGAACTACTGTACGAATTACAGGCTTAAACTCTTGCTCACCTATCCCACTTTCGTGTTTAGATAACACCATATCACCGACTTGGATGTCTTCAATACGCTTCAACCCTTTATCGGTGGTAATTTGAGTACCTGCTGGGAAACAAGCTCCATCTTCTGTTACAGCTTGCATAAACTGTTTGGAAATCTCAGAATGAGACTTAGGTACGGGTACATTTTTGTTATAAGGCTTCACATCCTCAAAGGTAAATTTTGGGCAGGCA
>NZ_AUGF01000106.1 GCF_000426885.1 Moraxella caprae DSM 19149
AGACAATGCAAGATTTCACAGAATGAAACGCTTGCAAGAGCTTATCAATAACACAACATACAAACACATCATCTTACCATTACCACCTTACTCACTCAAGCTAAACCCAATAGAGCAAACTTGGGCAACGATTAAAAGATGGCTTAGAAGTCATTTGTCAGAGTTTGATACAATCGAAGAGAGTTTGAAGTGTTATTTTGGGGTTTGGTGAGTATATCAATCAAATTATCCAAGAACGCCTAGCAAATACACTATTGCACTCCAAAAAACCTGCCACAGAACCAAAAAACCAATAAATATGACAGACTTAGGCAAACAAGGTGGTTTTGGTGTCTCAACCGAGCACAATCTGGTTTCATACAACAAGGCCATACCTGACGATACAGATATCGAGCGTGAGAAATTTTATCAAGATGAGGAATATGATGAAGATTACGAATATAACAATTTAGATAGCGATGAGTTAAGTTTGTACACAAAAATGCACCAACAAAATTCAATGGAATTACTAGAACCAGATGAAGAGATTGGTATTGATGAGCCTGATGATTTTGAGGAAAATTTATGATTAACCAAGGCGTTATTCTCAAACCAGAACACAAAACAAACTTATTTCGTCAAAAAATACTAGATAAACGCAATATTGATCCAAAAAAGCTATATTTTTTGCACAATGTGCGTAATGGCATTGATTTGGATTTAGAAAAGCTGGCAATGCTGGAACAAAAAATAAGATACATCAAGCAATCCCTACCCCATCAGAATATCAATCACGATAAAACTGCTGAATCTCCTATTCAATAAAGCTATCGCATCTTTATTATTGATGGGTATTTTGATAATCCTGATAATATTGATTATAATCAAATATCAGATATGACAGATATAGAATTTTATCAATTAATGGATGTCGGTTATCATTTTATCATTTTTGTTTGTAGCAACGATAAATCAGATAACGACTTAAAATGGATAAATCCAGATGATTTTATGGCAGACATTAAACTTGCCAAAATCTCTGCTTATCTGTAAGTGTTATGGATTATACAACCAAGCAAAACTATTTTTAGACAAGATTGCCGACTCAAAACAATAGACCTCCTGCAAAACCCTTCCTATGCTAAAATACCTCAATGAACTATGAAGCTATCCTAGCAGACAGTGGTTATCAAGGCATACAGCATT
>NZ_AUGF01000107.1 GCF_000426885.1 Moraxella caprae DSM 19149
AAAGCAGAACAGGCTAGATTAGAAGCCGAACGCCAAAAAGCCGAAGCTGAAAAACAAAAACAAGCTGAAATTGCTAAGCAAAAAGCCGAAGCTGAGCGTTTAAAAGCAGAAGCTGAAAAAGCAGAACAAGCAAGAATTGAAGCTGAACGCCAAAAATATAGACAAGCGGATATTATCAGCCGTCATAGCAATGCTGGTTTGATTGAAAATACTTTACACCAAACGCTATTATCGCAAAATGCTGATGCCTTGACTCGTCATTTGACTGATACATCCATCCGCCGTGTATGGGCGACCAGTGAGCATGAGCTTGGTAAGCACCACAGTGATTTACATCGTGGTTATGATGCCAAAAGCACGCTTGTGCAAGTGGGTATAGATACACCGATTAGCCCAAATGCGATTTTTGGTGTGGCGTTGTCGCACGCCAATGCACAAGCTGATTTTGAGCGTGGCACAAACAAAGCCGATCTAAACGCCTTGTCCGCCTATGCCAAATATCATTTACCACAAGGCTTTGTGGCGGTGGATACGGCGATTGCTCATAGCAATAGCGAACTTGATTTTAATGGGCAAAGCCAAGCACTAAAACGCACTAGCACCCAACTTGGGGCGACTGTGGGGGCGGATTTGGCGTTAAGTGATGTTTTTGTTAAGCCTTATATTGGGGCAAGAGTGTATCATACGCCAAGTCTTAGCTATACGCTTGACAATGCCAAAATCTCTCACCCCACGACTAATCGTTACGACCGTTTTGTTGGCGTACGCCTTGGTAAAGCCATGCAAGTAGGGGCGGTTACCATTGAGCCGAGCTTAAACAGCAGTTTACGCCAAGGCGGTGGCAACAAACCTATGTCTGTCAATGGATACGCTTTTGATCAAGATACGCCTGTTGTGTGGACAAATGAGCTTGGGCTGACAGCACGCACAGGGCAAGTTATGGCACAGTTGTCGCTTATGCGTACTGACGGCAAAGATGCTGACCATACCAAAGCAGGGGTCAAATTGTCCTATACTTGGTAATTTGATTTTTTGTGATATTGTGATAGTTAATCAAAATCCCCTTGTTTGGCAAGGGGATTTTAACTTGTGTGGCTATTTATTTTTGGCATTGTAAACTCAAAATACAAACTTCAAACACCCATTCCACTTAGCAAAGAGTAGGTTAAGAGAACATTCTATCATATGCTGACATTTAGA
>NZ_AUGF01000108.1 GCF_000426885.1 Moraxella caprae DSM 19149
TAACTTCTACTTCTTGATTGTTTCTATCAAGCAGTATCATGCCTTGTTCTAGCAAGGACGCTTTTAGCCAGCCTGTGTCTTTAATCCAAAATGGGTGTTCGGCTGTGGTTTCTAGGGTTTCTATGTCTCCTTGATGGTTTTTGACCGTGACTTGGAAAATGGGTTGGTCTGGTGTTGCTTTGGTGGCAATGACAGGACGATAGCCATATTCTAGGGTAATGTCATTTCGTGTCCAAATCAGTTCACCACCTGTGAAGGTTTCAATGGCTTTTAAGCCCTCTTTGGTTTCAATGAGTGTACCTGCGGTAAAGCAATAAGGGGGAGTAGCACAGGTGTTGGTTTGGAGATCCTCTTTTGGTTCTGCTTTTTTTGGATCTTGATTGAATATTGATTTTTCAGTATCAAGCTGTTGTCCCTGACCATCATAAACACCCTCTGAATTCTCATCTTTTTTATCCGATTTTTTAAACCAGTCTTTTATTTTTTCCCATAAATTTGGTGTTTTGGGTAGTCTACTAATGTTAATCACCTCATCTGGAAGCTTAACATGAAATTCTCCCTCAACACCATGTAGGATATTTTTACTATTTTCTATCCCTTTACTCTTTGCACCAATGCCGCCCAAACCTAAAGAAGTTGAAACCCTTGCCAGTTGCTCTGTTGCTTCGTGTTGCTCCTCTATGTTGCCCTGTGTTAAACGCCATGCCCAGTCAGCCAACTGTTCACTAGCTTTACCATCTCCAATATAGGCGATAGCTTCTGTTAATACTTGGGCTCTTTCTTCGTTATTTTCAAAGCCGTCTTGACAATAGTCCCCACCACTAGCACAATGAATGGCGGTAGCAAGTGTTTCTAAGGATGCATCAGTTAAACTCAACCCCCCATCAACAGCATCTGACAATCCCTTAAAGAAGCCCGATAACGCTGGGGATTCTGGATACATTTCCTGAGCTGAATTTGCAGCGTTTTCAAAAAATTCTTTTGTAAGTTTACGTGTATCATCACCAAGCAAGGAGTTCCACTCCACCCCCACTTTCCCCACCTCCCCAGCATTCACCGCACTGCTGACATCACCTGTTGTGCCATAAGTAGTCGCTGTACTGGCTAGGGTAATGACACTGGTAACCGTATCTTTTTGTTCTTGGGTG